>JBAYKX010000039.1:0-46593 GCA_041664345.1 Salinivirgaceae bacterium | reverse complement strand
TTTAACCAGAAAAAATACACTTCACACTTAAAAAAAACTGGTAGATGAAGAATTGGTCTTCACCTGCCAGTTATCCTTTTATGGACTACATGAAATAATAGATACTTTTTCAGTGGCCTCTTAGAATACCCGGCTTTTTTTTTATTGAATGGAATTTAAAATAATACCTAAGTTGAGCGATTTGACCCCGAGCCCTCGGGGGAAAAAGCGCTTTACTTAGGTATAACCCCGACCTAGAAAATGTTGTAATTCATCGAATAGATGAACAGTATAAAGTGAATTATTTACAATTTCTAAGTCGATTGAGTGATTTGCTTTTCCAAATCGCTCAATTTGGGTACTATTTTTTCTTTAGCAAAAAATCATCGATAATTCCTTTGAACATTTTTTTAGTTTCTTCAGGACTGTTAGCAATTCCCGCACTCATTTGAGGTTGACCTTCCATAGGACAATTCAAGAAAGCAGGAATGCTTTGAATACCAAAAGCTCCTGCCAATTCGCGCTCTTTTTCGGTATCAATTTTATACACATAAATCTGTCCGTTGTATTCTTTTGCCAACTCTTCCAAAATAGGACCGGCAATTTTACATGGCCGGCACCAATCGGCATAAAAGTCAATAATGCACGGTTTATCGCCTAAGTAAACCCATTTGTCCGGACTGGCTTCAAAATTCCAAACCTTCTCTAAAAACTGTGCTTTGGTAAGGTGTATAACCACTGTTTTTGAATCATTGGTTTTGGTTCCGGCCATAGTGGCATTGCTATCTTTTTCGGTATTGTTTGATTTCCCATTGGTACAAGCCTGCGTAAATAGGAACGCCGAAGAAAGTAATACGAATAGAATGTTTCTCATTTTTGTAAATTTAATGGTTTGTTACTATTTTATATTTATTCGTTAGTTAAGTGATTCAATATCAATATTTTTATTTGTCTCTTAATGGAAATCCGTCTTCTAACTTCTAACTTCCGTCTTCCGTTTTCTGTATTCTAACTTCCGTCTTCCGACTTCTGCCTTCTAACTTCTTAATTTAAATATTGTTTCAGCACGTTCACTAATTGACTGGCTTGCATCACACCCGATGTTTGCCATGTTTTTTCGCCTTTTTTGAACAGCATCATGGTTGGAATGCTTCTTATTTGCAATTTTTCGGAAAGTGCCGGATGTTTATCGGTATCAATTTTTATTATCCTTATTTTATCACCCAGTTCGTCTTTTACCTGACGTAGAATTGGAGGCATCATTTTGCACGGAGCACACCATTCGGCATAAAAATCAACCAAAACCGGTACTTCACTTTTGATTAATTGATTAAAATCGGTCATAATTTTTTATTTTCTAATTGCTTGACAAATGTAATGCCAAAAATAAACATATCTATATAAATAGATATGTTTTCAAAATATATTTACAACTGATTAAATGGCATGATAGGGAGGATAGTAAGAATGACGCTACTTTTCCAATTATCAGGATTTAGTTCAATTATTATTCTTGTTCAGGATAAGCTACTTTACCAACAAATAGAACACTGGCCGAAGGTTGATGATAAATGGCAAAAATAAAAGGACGGTTGGCATTAAAAACAGGTTCCGGTTCCCCAATTGACGTGTACTCGAATTCAATAATGGTAGCGGCAGCAGCTTCACTTCCGGTTTCGTTCACTTCAATAAATGCTTTGTGCATCACCCGGCTGATGAAGATTTGGTCATCGGTGATGTTTGAAAAATCGGCTTCATCGGGATTAAACGCTTTTAAAAGACCTAACGATTGAAGTTCCTGGTTAATGAGTTTGGTGCCATACACATATTTGAATTTTGGTAAACTCAATTCCACCTCCTGGTAGGTCAGGTCGTTGTTCCATTTTTTCCAGTTTTCAATGGTTAACTGCTCTATAAGTCCATCAATTCCTATTGTTTCATTAGGTAAAAGTGCAATCATGCAATAATTACTGTCGGTGTATGGGAGCGAAATGGCTGAACAATATTCGTTTTTCTGAAAACGGAAGGTGCCTTTTTGTCGCATAAAGGTGGTAGTGATTGGTTCATTGTCCGCTTTTGTAAAGGTCATTTCCTGGTTTTCATCTCTATCGAACTTATATTTCCAATCGGCCTTGAAATAGATAGCATTTATTAAATACATAATGGCATCGGGCGAAATGGTATCGAGCATATCCTGAATCCGGTCGTGGGTTTTTTCCTCAATCCAGTTATTTATTACATCAACCGAAGCTGGATCGGCAAAATCCAGAGCGCTTACTTGTGCATCAAAATATTCGGCAACCAGATTTTTGTAGGAGTCTTTTATAGCAGCACCTTCGCGTTGCCAAAGGGAATTGGCTACTTCGAGTGTGATTCCGTTGTTAGCCGGCGAAATGTCGTTGTACAACGATTTCATGGCTTGCAATACCGATGAATCGGATTGATTCTGCCATCCCAGCAATTCGAAAAATTCGTCCCTGGTTTCGTTAGCTGCACCGGTACCTGCCATTCCAAGAGCATAATACATGCTCATGGGTGAGATGAAGATATTTTTACCCGTTTCTTCATTCAATGCTATTTCGCGGAAAATATCCATCGCGAAAGTATTGTTTTGCTCAGCAATGGCTGATTTTAACACCGGATCGCCCGGAATTTCCTTTTTGGGGTTCACTTCTTCAGTAGAACAACTGATTATTAAAAAGGAGACGAGGAGGGGAAAGAATACGTTTTTCATGACATAAAGGTTTGTGATTCAACTTTAATAGACAGGATTAGTTGTTAAAAGGTTGCCTCACAAAACACAAAAAAACTGCACGGATTTTTATTTTCGAGTTCCTCTTTTTAGGGGTACTCTTGATAAATATCCGTGCAGTTTTAAAAATACTGCAACCGAATTAATTATGCGCAATACTGAATTGCACCTGTTGTATCTTTTGGCTGTTCGACAGGATCATATAATAGGTTCCTGGCATCAGATTGCATTCATTTTCCAAATTTGTTTCCAAATATCCATTGCTAAGTTGGTATTCTTTTATGAATTGGGTTTTACCCAGCATGTCGATAATTTTTATTTCAATTGGTAAATTTTCCCGATCGGAATATGAAATATTGATATTTGAGTTTACCGATGGATTAGGATATACTGTTAAGGTAGATTCAAATTGATTGGAAACATTAACACTAACCACTTTACCACAATCATTAGATTGACCGTTGTAATCGGTTTGTTTGAGTCGGTAATAATACACCCCACTTGAAACATATTTATCTACAAACTGGTAATGGTTTTCAACCCTACTAGTTCCGGCACCGTCAATTTGAAAAATGGGTTTATACAACTTGTTGTCGGAGGATCTTTCAATTGTGAAATTTCTGTTGTCCGTTTCTGTAAGTGTATGCCATGTAAGCAATACATTAGAATTTAATTGAACCGCATCGAATGAAATCAGTTCAATAGGAAGTGGATTGGAAGCATCGCCCGACCCAAGTGTTACCGGGCTGAAAGTTGTAAACCGTACCGAAGATTGAACAAAGCCGGAACTATCGGCATTTATTGTTGAAGCACTGTTGCCCATATTTTGCCACGATCCACTGGTATAATGTGAAACCCGTAATTGTGAATGGTTTTGAATCTGGCTTCTTGATGAATCGGTCCAATGTAAGGTAACATAAGGAGTTGCCGTACCTGATGGCCTTGATAAATCCCAATACTCAATACCACTTACCCTATCAAGACCAATTACTTTATGAGTTAAATCAGTGTGAGGATTGGCAAAATACGATGCACTAAAATTACCCGAACCCGTCATGCTTGATATTCCTATCCGCGCTAAGATTGAATTAGTACCAATAGGGAAAACAAAATCGGTAATTCCATATTTGTAAAGTACACCTTGAACATACGATGTGTCGGATCCGGTTGAAGCCGTTCCTGTATTGCCAACACGTAACATTCTAGTGGACGTTGAATTTACAATTCCATCGGTTAAGGTGAGCAAACCATTTACTAAAACATTACCACCCAATGAAATTTGCGGAACTGTTGCGGAACTGTTGTTGATCACCAAATTATAGAAACCGCCAGCCGAAGGTTCGGTAATGGTTTGCGTGCCTGTTCCTTTCAGGATTACTGTACTAGTGCCCGCGTTAAATGTACCACTGGTTGTCCAGTTCCCAAATACAGTTATTGTATGGCTTCCGGCATTTACATTGTTGGTAGTATTAACACTTCCTAATACAACGATATCGCTGCTTAGGTTTTTGGTACCCGATCCATTGAAAATGGTGTTATAGCAAGTGTCCAAAACAATGTTTTGTGTTGTGCTGCCCGAAAATTTTACTGTTGAGGTTGTTCCGCAAGTGATGCTTCCTGTTGATGTAAAATCTTGATAAACATTTATCGAAGAATTCGTTCCAAGGATTAGTCTTCCGGTATTGGCTAAAGTAAAGGTGCCATAAACATCAAGGTTGAAATTGTCGGCAATAGCTAATACTCCTCCATCTTCAATGGTTACATTATATGTTTTTTGCGAAATGGATGAAACAATTGGGTAGGTACCGGCACCAATGTTGGGGATAGTAATATTGGCCTGCTCCGTTGGAACAACAGTTCCGGTCCAGTTTGTATTATCGGTGAATGATGCAGAACCGTTGGTTGGTATCCACGAAATAGTTGGGTAAACAAAGCCAAAGGTAATTTTTCCGAATTGGCTGAATGTTAAATTGCTTATTGCATGGCCTGTAGAATGGTCGGGTGTGGCAATAACACTACTAACACCATAGTTTTCCCATTTACTGGTAGTTGAATTGTAGCGGGCTACCGATAGAACATCTAAATCGTCAATGCCACTAAAAATATTATTGTACCAGTACAAACTTACCCTTGGAGTCGATGTTCCTGAATTACGCGTTAGGTTCCAATATTCTGCATTGCTTACGGCATTCAAACCTACCTGTAAATTAGTCCTATTGGTAGGAGCCACATCAAAATATTGAGCCGAGAAATCAGAAGAAGTACCTAAACTGGTAATCTCCAACGGGGCATATTGATCTGAAGATCCGATGGGGAATAGAAAATCGGATGAGCCCACTTTACGGATGAGCCCATTAACATAACAATTTGCACTGCCTCCTGTTAAAGTTGCGGTAGCATTCATTTGAAGATACTTTGATGTACTGGTAGTTATTAAACCATCGGTTAACGTTAATTGTCCTGTAACAGTAACGATACCATTCAGCGAAATGGGGTTGGTTGCAGCCGTATTGTTGATTACCAGATTGGTAAAGGTTTCATTTTTAGTAATACGCTGTGAGACCGCACCACAGAAAACAACATTGCCGGCTCCACCGGAAAATGTTCCGTTTCCTGCCCAATCGCCTTTAATTAAAATATTGTAGCTGCCGGCATTAAATGCGCTGTTATTGGTTAGTTTTCCTTGTATTTCAATATCGCTTAAAAGGTTCTTGGCGCCAGTGCCATTGTTTTGTAAATTATAAAATTTAAGTGCTGTGGTTGAACTAATATTCTGTGCTGTGCTACCATCAAGTAAAACCGTTCCATTGCCATGGTTAAACGTGCCTTGGTTGCTAAAATTACCTTTAATGGCAAGTTGATGTGCTGCATTGGCCACAGTTAATGTTCCGGCAACAAGCGAGAAATTACCTAAAACGGTTAATGAGCTACCAGTAGTAAATATTGCACTACCCGATCCATCGCCTCCACTGTTTAAAGTAAGATTATAGAAATCGCTGTTATTACTGGTAATGGTATTGTTGTCGGTAGTTGCCCAAATGTGTGTAGAAGCCCCGCCATGGGTAAATACTCCACCATTCGAGAACTGGCCCCCAACATATATTGTTGAAGCTGAACCAGAAGATACCTGTAATGTACCCGTAAATATTAGGTCTTTAGTTACAGTGAAGTTTTTATTTCCACCAATTGTTAGCGAAGCTCCGCTATAAATAGTCAGGCTGCGGATGGTAACATCAAGGCCATCGTTCAGTACAGGGTATTTATTTGAACCGGCACTTACATCGTAAATAAATACTTTGGTGCTTGCTGATGGTACACCCGGCCCGGAACTTTGATCTTGCCAGTTGTTTGCATTATCCCATCTGGTACCGTCGGTATCGGGTCCGGAAATATTACCACCTTTCCAAATAAGAATAGGATCGGTATATTGCCACACAATGCTACCAGTAACTGCTACTAGATCATCTAATTCAAAGAAGTACCCAGAAACTACCCCTACGGCATCTTTAAAACGGATAATCCCATTGGTTGTTGCATTGTTGCGTTTGGCATTATAGGTGGCTCCTTGGTTAAAATAAATATTTGCAATAAGCACTGAATCATCATCATTGGTATAATTGTTCTCAAACCAAATATATTGACCGCCAGCTATTCCTTCCGAAAAGCTGCCATTCGATAAATTAAAAGTGTCTTTGGCTAAAACGGATCCGGATTGGAACCAAAGACCGGTAGCATTCAAATAATCAATTTTATAATAATCGGCTTGTAATTCACCACCTGAACCTATTATGAACGAATAACGGCCAGTAGTTCGGTGAGTAACGGTTGCCTCGTGGTTGTCAGTTCCTTTTAATGAAAGTAAACCTCCGGCACCTACATTTAAGGTTGCATTATTACCCAAGCGGAGAATACCGTCGTTTCCAACCAACAGGTCTCCATTGATGGTCAAATCGTCGGATCCTGAATCGTCGCCCATATACAAGGTCAAGCCTGATAAAGCTAATGAACCGCCGGTAATATCAAAATTGCGGTTTATTGACAGATTGTGATTGGTTAAGGAATAATTACCGGTCTCAATCTCTAAATCGTAAAAAGCCGAGGTGCCGGGATCCAACGTTTTACTGCCTGTACCATTAAAAACAACTAAACCCGATTGAGCGGTAAATGTGCCTAGGTTGATATAATTGCCACCAATAGTCAGCATCCGATTCGATGTGGTTACATCAAAACTACCTGTGCTTATGGTAAAGTTGCCAAGTACTTCGAGGTTGCTTAATGTTTGAACGGTTCCGTTGTTATTGATATTTAAATGGTTGAATTTAGAATTACGGTTTTGGATTGATTTTGAACCAACCCCAGAGAAAACAACTGAACCATTGCCCGGTATAAAATTCCCATTATTGCCGCGCGACCAGTTCCCATATACCTCCAAGGTATCGGTGGCATTGGTCATAGAGAGTGTGCCGTTAATTTGTATATTGGCCATTACAAATAATGATGTGGCTGCTGCTGAAGGATTGTTTACAAATAAAAAGGCATTTGCGTCAATGGTAATAGCTTTTGCAAATGCGCTATCGCTATTAATGATTGGGAAATTTGAAGTCCCTGTTGGGATAACAACGGTTGAAGATTGATCAGGAATTATGGAGGCACCAGATGAGGAAGACCAGTTAGCCGTATTAAACCAGTTGCTGCTAACAGCTCCGGTCCAGGTTAGTACAACATCGCCTGTCCAAAAAATCAGGTTCGATGGGTCACTTTCATAGTTCTGTCCCGACAGTAATCCGGTAGCATTAAATAATTCTATTTGACCGGCTGTAGCGTAATCCTTACGCACATTTACTGCGCCTGAACCCGGATTATCGGGGAATGATATTCCTTCCATGCATGAACCTTCACCAAAAATCTCCTGATCGTTTTCAATGTTGAGGCAGGTACCAGCGGCTATTGGATTGCTAAATGTGCCAAAACTGAAATTATTGGTAGCATCAATGAATGCCCCACTGCTTACTTTGATACCCGAGGCGCGCATATAAGCAAAATTATAATATTTTGCATGGATGGTTGCGCCACTTTCCACATTAAAGTAATAGCGCCCGGTACGGTTCAATACTGATGCATAATTGTCGGATGTACCAACAACTTTAATTATACCACCCGTTTTTACTCCAAATGTTGTTTGATCGCCCAATAAAAGCGATCCTCCGGCGGTCACTTGATATTCACCATAAATATTTACCACATCGTAGTAATTTCCAAGGGTAGCCCTATAACCATTTTGGTTAAAAATACCGTGTTCCAAAGTAAAGTTACCATCCATGATAAGGTTATCGGTCAACTTGTAGGTGCCATTCGTATTAATAGTTAGGTGGTTTAACGTAGAACCATTTGTTGATATAGTTCCTGTGCCTGATGCTTTGTTCAATAAATAGGTTCCACTGTTTGAAATGGTTCCATTATTTTGAGCGGTAAGATTACCTGAAATAGTTGCCGTATATCCGGTATAAACAGTAAATATTCCACTGTGAACTAACAAATCGTTTTGTATAATAGCATCATGGCCACTAAAAATAACGGATGAAGTGGAGGGAGTTTTATCAACTGTTAGCTTATAAAATGGATTTACCACCGATGATCCTAAATATATGGCCTGATTGCCTGTTGTACCATCAAAAACAACTTCACCAGTGCCTGGGATAAATGTACCTGAATATTGGTTGTACCAACTTCCTTCAATATTGATGGTGTTATTGGCAGCGTTTAATGTAACGCCGTTATCGTAAAAATAGAGCAATCCCCTAACAACAATTGCATCCTCAAGGGTTTTGGTGGTGGTACTGTTCAAATATAGGTTTCCATAGGTTGCCCCCCTAACAATTTGATCGGTAGCTCCGGTATAAAACGCGTAGGTTGTTGCAGTAGGGTTATAGGTGGCAAAGTTTTTAGGATAGTTATCGGCACCGCGCACATAAATTCTTGATGTGCCTGTTTGTGCAAATGTCCCCGTGCCATTTCCTGTGATTTGGTAGGCATCAACATCAAAGTAATAGGCATTTAAAGTTAGGTTGCCCGTTAATGTTACATCACCCAGTAAATACTTATAAGTATCACCGATGCTCTGGTTACTAAGAGTTAGATTGTTAAATTTTGAAGCATAAATTGATTGTGTAGTACCATTAAATTCAACAGTTCCATTTCCCACGTAGTTACCAGTACCTGTCCAGAACCTTCCGCTAAAACTATGATTTTGGTTGCCATCGTTAAAGGTGGCATTGGCATTTAACAGCATGTTTCCTTTTATGCTAAGCGAACAACCTGCACCTGCTGTCATAATTGCATTATCGGCAACAATAATGGTACTGTATAATGCATTTCCGTTTTCGTACAAGGTGTTAAATGTACCGGTTATGGTTTTAATGCCGGAATTTGAAAATTGCACCCGGTTAAAATTACCGTTATTTATGGTTTGGTCGGTACCACTAAAATCAACAAATCCGGTATTGGAACTAGCTGAAAAGCTTCCTCCATTAATATTGAAATTACCCTTTACTGTGTATGTATAATTATTGTCATTGGGGATCAATTGTCCTTCAAGAATGTTCATATTACCATTAAATGTATTGCGGATGCCCTCCACAAAGAAAGAAGCCCCACCATTGAACGTAACATGGTTAAAAACGGAATTTCGGGAGTCAATAACAATACTGCCTGAAGGAGCCCTAAATGTAACTAAGCCATTTTTAGGGACAAAAAGACCGTCGCTTGCTATGTTCCAGTCACCTGAAACTTTCAATTCTGCGTTGTCTTCAATGGCTAACACACCGTCGGAACCAATTAATAATGTACCATTTACGGCCAATGAATCGGCACATATTTCGATGCCTAAAATACCGTTGGTGATTTCCAGTTTGGCACATTCGGCACCTTCTTTATAAATTACGGGGTTATTTCCAGCTAAAGGAATTCTCACCGCAGTTAACTTCGATGGAACTCCATTTGGAGTCCAGTTGGCAGCTACAAACCAGTCGGAACTTTGGCTGCCGTTCCATATTAATTGGCTTACAGCAGGCCAGCTTATTAAATTGCTGGGGTCCATTTCGTAGGTAGAAGCGCCCATTGAGCCATTAATAGCTCCTGCAAAAGATACAACATTCATTAAACCCGATGAACGGCTAACATTAAAATGGCGGTTCACCGTTGGAGTTGCACTGTGGTTGAAGGTTACATTGGCAATTGGGTTAACAACGGTGGTGGCATTTAATGTTAAATATATAAATGTGTCAATCACGGTTATATTATCTACGGGACTATTGTGTTGAGTATATTGGTAAATATTTGACCAAATCCCATTTGAAAAATTATGCACATCGTCAACATTGGCGCCAGTTTGCACCACTAAACCGTCGTGAGAGAGATACTGGAAGTGATAATTTTCAGCAGCAATTGTACCACCGCTAAAAATGGTAATGGCTGTCCCTCGGGTATCATAACCTCCGCTTCGGGTTACATTTGCATTTATACCCGGCGAACCTAGAACAGAAAGCTTTCCATACACATTCAGCGATGGATCCGCATCGTAATGATTAAACATAAGCGAGGCTCCACCATTTATATAAAGCTCTCCGCCGGTTTCAATTGTTAATGATTCTCCGGCAGGAACATAAGGTATCACAGAACTATTAGCGTCATCATTACCAATAGTTAATGAGTTATTATTAAGATTTAGTGTTGCATTGTTGCCAATAAACATATTCCCATAAAATATCATATTATCCGACAAGGAATAGGTACGATGTTCTGTGTTTGTTTTATTGAACCGTACAATGTTAAAATAGGCACCGTTTGAGGTAATTGTTTTTGAATCAACGGTGTTGCTTTCAAAGAAAACCGTATCGTCGTACAAATCGGTATAACCCTGGTTGAGCCAATTACCAGTAAGAGTGATATTATATGTATTGGTTGAAACCTGAGCTGAGCGCAAGCGGACTGCCGGCTGAATGGTTAAATCGTCAACCGAGATGTTACCTCTGAGGTATTTAACGCTACTGGTAGAAAAAGTAATGTCTTTGGCTGTTAAGGCAGGAATATACTGATCTCCATTGCGATCAAAAACCAAATTGGCATCAGAAACATTCCAATTTCCGGTACCTGTTTTGTCGATACTTACCGCAGCAATGGTATGGGTTAATGTACCCATGTTCAAAAGAGCGTTATTTGCAATGGCAAAAAGCCCATTGTTCACATCCAAACCATGAAGGGCGATGGATACAGTATCGTTTGTCGAAATCGATAATCCATAAATGTCGTTATCAGCACCCGGATCAACATATTGCTTGGGACCGTCAAAAGTGAACAAATTGCCGTAATGGATGAAAGATCCTTGGTTGCTTAAGGTATCGCCTGAAAAATAGACATTATCGTTGGTACTAAAAGTAGCCCCCGCATTAATTAATAATTGGCCATTTATATCTATGGTTGTTTCATTAAACTCCTTAATTCCCGAACCTGAAACTTCAATTTGGTTGAAATTGAGAGTGGTGTAAATACCTTCGGCTGTAATGTTTTGGTCGCCTGCTTTTGTAAAATGCAGCGTATTGGTTGAATTATAGTTTCTAAACTGGTTTGTAAGGCCACCTAAATAAATATCGAATCCATTATCTATCAACTGGATGCCATCGTAACTCATAATAAAATTTCCATTTACATGGAGGTCGGCATTAATTTCAACGGTACGAGTGGCATTATCATATAGGTATAAATTACCATAAGTTACTCCGGTAAATATTTCCTGGTTGGCAGTTCCACGGATATAGGTTATCGTGTTTTCATCGAGCGAATAGCTGTCGAACCCAAGTGGGAATGCAGCTCCTGTTGTATCAGCTATATATGAATAGATGATACCGCCCGAACCCATGCTAAAACTTTTTCCAGGTACACTGCAATCCATACGGAAGGTATTCTGGTTCAAGTAAGTTTCATCATAAAACACTACATTACCGGTAATATCCAAATCATGGTTAAGGGTAATCCACCCCGATCCCCTTTTTGTAAAATTGTTTAGGTTGGTAATGTCTGCATCGATACTCCAGCCTGTGCCAATTTGAATAAGCGATCCTCCATTCCAAGCTATTTGGCGCCCGTCAGTAGGGAACCCGATACCTCCGGTAAGGGTAATCTGGTAACCGGCTACATCGAGTAATGTTTCAATGTCGTTTATGTAAAGTGAATTTAAAAGTTTGATGTTACCCAAAAGTGTCTTGGTGCTGTTGCTTCCAATTGCGTCACGGCGAACTCTCAAGTCGTAATAGGTTGTTGGGTAGATTGACTGATCCGTATTTGAAAAATAATCGACGAGCCCACCCGCTAAATCAATATTTTCAATGTTTTGCGGAAAGTTATTCTCACCTAATAAATAAAGTGTTCCACCGGTCATCAACAGTGAATTGCTTGTGCCTGTTCCCAGAACCTGGGTCCCCGAGTTCAAGTACAGATTTGCACCGGTAAGAATTTCAAGGTTGCCATTTAGTTTAATGGTATCGCGCACATATTTGGTTCCACTTCCTTGAATAAGCATATTGTTGAACAATGTGGTTTTATTTCCGGCTGCTGTTCCTATGTAAACTCCTACCGTACCGTTAAATACCACGGTTCCGCCACCGGTTTGGTCAAAACCGCTTTCACCCACATCGTTCAGCCAGCTACCTTTCAGAAAAATATAGGCGGTTTTACCGTCAACCGAGGCATTGTTGTTAATGGTAAAGTTTCCATTAACAGTAATATTGGTTAGTATTTCTTTTGGCGAAGCAAACCCAAACTCAATATTGTTGAATTCGCCTCCAGAAATATATTGTGTTTGGGCTGCATTTGTGCCTTGAAAATAGACAGTGCCGGTACCTGGAGTAAAAATACCGCCATCAACAGTCCAATCTCCTTTTAAGTAAATTCCGTAATTGGTAGTTGCCAATGTGCCGCCATTTAAAACCAAACTGTCTTTAACTATTAGGTTCCGGTTTAAACTAATTTTCCCATTGGTGCCAGTTACAAACAGGCGATAAACCGTATCGGCAACACTTAAATTGTAAGTACCACTGGCCAGATTAAATATTACCGGAGCTGTGTGGCAAGTGTAAGTTCCCGCACTTAACCAATTCCCTTTTAATATCAGCGAGTCGGTTGGGTTTGTTTGTTCTAAAGCCGCTCCGGTTTTTATGGTTAAATCGCCATGTATCTGCAATGGGGAACCATTCAATGTTATTTTTGATGCGGCACTTCCGGCTTCAATGGAAATACTTTTTGCGTATGCCTTTGCCGTATTAACACTGATATTTATGATTGGGGCATAAAGTGAATGATCGATATACACATTGGTGAGGGAATCGGGAACACCATTGGGCTCCCAGTTATCTGCATCGTTCCAGCTAATGGCATCTCCTCCGCCATCCCATGTTTTTCCTGTAGATGCGCTCCAAGCAACCAAACCGTTTGGATCATAATCATTGAATTCGCCAGAATAGGTTCCTTTTGCATTTGAAAAAGTGATGGTATCGGTACCGCTATTCCGCTGAACGTTATAGGTTGGACCATTATTAAAAAACACATTATCAACGGTAATATCTGTTCCCAAATCAAACCCATCCAAAGTAAGCATGGCCGTTTGGGTAGCCCCCGAAAACATACCATTGCTTAAATTATTTGTGGCATGGAGGGTTCCTGCTTTCAATTCCAAACCATTGCCACGGGTATTTTCGATTAAATAATAATTTGCGGCAAATTGTCCTGAATCCTGAATAAAATAAAACGTACCCGACGAAGTTACTTTTGCTGGGGTATTGCTGTTCCCAATCAGATTGATACTTCCACCAAGGTTACGGAAATACCGCAAATTTGGTATAGTTAAAATAGCTGCTGAATCTAATGATATTTTACCATTCCGTTCAACAATTACATCGCAGTTTACTGCTGCAGTTGTTAGCGTAACCAAATTATGGTTCAGGTTCAATTCCCCATTGGTAATAGTTAAGCTACCATTGGCGCCATTAATTACAAGGGCATCGGTAAGGTTATATTTTGCCCCGCCATTAATAACTGTTTTCCGGAAGTATTGTGTTGCCCCCGGATTAAACTCATAGGTATTTCCGGTAGTTCCTTCAAGTGTAAGTGTTGGATATTGACCATAATAATCATTCATTTGGAAGGAACCATTGGTGTTTTTAAAATCGCCACCTACATATAATTTGTTCCAATAGGTATAAAAAATACCACTGTTTATTGTTAAATCGTTTAACACCCGCAAATCGTTGCCTTCGGTTTTAACATTGGCCACATTTATTGGGTAGAGGCGTGTGTAATAATTGTTATCGGTATTGTTTACTATTACATTGTAAAATTGTTTGCCCAATCGGCCCACACCACTGGCATTGATAGAATCGCCGGTATAAATATTTCCCCAATTTCCGGCAAATGTAACGGTTCCTTGACGTGGTATGAAAATACCGGTGGTTGTATGGCTTGCATTCCATTCATTGTTAAACCAATCGCCCGATAATGAAATATTGTAATTGGTTAAACCAGCATCTGGGCTGACATCTAAGGTTGCCAATGTATCAATTCGTAGCCAACTCGACAATGAAATATTGCCATAAAGCTTTTTTACCCCGGTACCGGCTATTTTTACCGATGAAAACGAAGATGCGTCAATATTTTGATTGTCTCCATCGAAAATTACGGTTGAATTATGTGTAAATGTGCCACCACTATTAACCCAATTGCCCTTGATGTAAAGCATGAAATATTCGGCATTTACGGTTGTGTGGTCAATATTAAAGTTTCCGTTTATGTAATAAGCGTTATCGTATAAACGCTTTACGGCGGCCCCACTAAAAAATATATCGGGGTAAACCATGTTTTCGTTATAGTTTCTTACCAATTGCTCTTCGGTACTGCCATTGAATTTTATATTTCCTCCGCTGGAATAGAGAATCTTACATCCGTCGTACACATACAAATCTCCTCCAATTGATAAGCTGTGATTGTTTATGTGTATATTCCCTCTGTTTTCGGTCAGAAAGGTGTTGCGTTCTACGTCTACATCCGACAATAAATACAGGGTATCTCCGGTGGGTTTATCTAAATATAAATCGTAAAATTTACTGGTTGCTGAATTTAAAACTTCGATGTTTTGGGCATTTGTACCAACAAAAGTAGTGCGCCCAAACAATTGATGAAAAGTTGCAGTGCTATTATTGTCCCAATTTCCCGAAATTGTTATATAACGGTTGTCGGCGTCAAACTCAATGCCGTTTGATAACGAAAGATCACCCAAAATGGTTAAATTCCCATTCAAGGTCTTTGTTCCGGTACCCTGCATTGAAACGTTAGGCAACGTTGTGGTATTAATCATTTGGTCAGCACCATCAAAAGTAACCGCACCGTCGGCATTAATATTCACATAGTTGGTTTCAAGCAGCCAATCGCCTGCAATATTTATGGCAAGGCCACCCGATGGAACAGTAAAAATGGGAGTATAACCCATATCATTAATATTGCCATGTATATGGATATTTGATTCTAGGGTTTTTATACCATTTCCGTAGAGATATAAATTACCATAGTCAATACCGCCTGGAATGGTTTGATCGGTACCATCGAAACGGACGGCACTATTTGCGTGCAAATCTACCGACGCGAAACTTTCCAAGGAAGATTTAAAACTAGCGGTTCCACTAGTCCGGTACTCAACGTTATTGCCAATGTTGAACTGGTTTCCTCCATGTATAACGGCATCATCAATATCAAAAACCATGTAAAGCAATTCGTTGGAACTGCTGTTACTTAAATCGAAATTGCCCGAAACAAAAACATCGCCGAATATTCCTTTTACAATGGTTGTGGTTGGCGCCGAATTGGTGAAAGACAAATTATTAAAAAGGTAAGTCCCAATGGTCCGTTCATAAATGTACTGATTGGCATTGGGGGCATTCAGAGTTACCGTACCTATAGATAGAATATTACACCTGCGGGTAGGCTGGGTGGCATCATAATTATCAATAATACTTCCCGAAATTGTATGCGAATAATTACCCATATTAAATTGCAACGAATCAATATTTGGCGCATTTAAATACAGGTTATTGGCAATATTTATAGCCCCATCGGCGGTTTTAATATAGTTTGAAAGATGCAGATAACCATAGGTAATTCCACCACGGATGGTTTGATTGAACTGGGCATCATATATTTGATTACTTCCGTTAGCAAAACTATAACTATCAAATCCTTGAGGGAAGTTGTTTTTACCACGAATATATAAATTTGCACTCGGGGCAACGGTCATGGTATTTCCGGCTTGGCCAATTAATCGGGAATCAACGGTGTCGATTGGAACAGTACGGGCTAGGTATTGCAAAACAATATAACCGGTATTAATGGATAAGTTTCCGGTAACCATCATGCTATCGCCACCAACCACATAAATACCCCCATCCACTATAATATTTGCCCCATTCCCTAACTGGAACGATGCCGGTGATGTATTGTCGGCGGCCCCTTTACGGTAATTGCCTCCTTTTAAAACTATATCACTGGTTAGGTTACACAACCCGTCAACCAGAAGTCCATTTGAAAACGTGTGGGTCCATGCATTTGTATTGTCAACAATGGTAGCAGCTGTGTAAATAATGCTATAATCATTTGCGGTTAAGTTACCTGTAAAGGTTTTAAGCCCGGCTCCATCAAAATACACACGGTCGAATATTGCATTCGAATTGCCTACTGAAATATTTTGGGCTGTTGTTCCATTAAAATTTACCACCCCATCGGTTGCTTTAAAAAAACTACCATCGGCAATTGTAAAATCTTTCAAAAAGGTATGCGTGGCATCGGTGTTAACGGTAGAATTATTCGAAACAGAGAAATTGCCATTCACAGTAATACCTGCCGATAAAACGGCAACTCCGCCACCGGTTATTTGTAAATCGTTAAAAGTAACCGCCGTTGTAACCGATTGAGCCATAGCGCCATCTAAAACAATAGCGCTGGTTCCCTGAGTAAATGTGCCGTTACGGGTAAAGGTTCCAGCTATACTATGGGTATTGCCCCCCGCCACAAATGTTGTTCCTGTATTAACAATAAAGGCTCCATCAATATTCAAACCCACCCCTGCGGTAATGGTTCCCGAAGTTGTTTGGAAATTATTGAATTGGAAAGTACCGGTTCCCGAAATTGTTTGTGTACCACTCAATAATAAATTAATAGCTTGAGCGGAATTGTTTCTAAAGTCGAGATTGCCATTATTGGTAAGCCCTCCTGTTAAAGTTAGTATATGGGTAGTGTTGAATGCACCTGTTGTTATTGCACCTCCTAAATCAATAGTCAGTCCATTGTTTATTTTTGGGTAGCGGGTAGTAGTGTTATCCCCTAAAACAAATGTTCCACTCACCGTTAAGGTTCTAATATTTACTGAGTCGTTAACCGTTATTATATCACCCGATTGCACCGTAAAATTCTGCAACCCATTGGTTAAATCAGCAGCAACAGCCCAAGCTCCAGACCCATCGGCGGCTGAATTCCAATTGCCGGTGTTATTCCATGAACCATTGCTTTGTGAATAAAACGTGGTTTGTGCTTTAATTTGCTGATTTGCGAATAATCCTACTAGCAGTAAGATTAAAGCTATTTTTTCCCTTTTCATGTTTGTTTTGGTATTTTTGTGCAAATATATTTAACTTCTTTAATTATTACGAGTGTTCTAATAAATGAGTTTTGTATTTATGGTAAGAGTTATTTTTTTTGTGACTAAAATTGCAATAGTTTATAATTAAATGGATATGTTCGCAACTTACTAAACCTTAATTGGTGAGAAAGACATAATTTAAAGATTGATTGTCAATTATAAAGTTTGTGGCTGTTATTGATTTATCTAAAACTAAAATATATACAAATGAAAACAATCACCTTATTTGCTATTCTATCAATCGTTGGTTTCCAAGTTTCTGCTCAAAAATCCGACATTAAGACAGCACCTGTACTTAGTGATTTAGAAAACATACTAAGTGCGGTGGTTAAAATGCCAATTTTTCAAATAACAAAGGATGGGAGTCCGGTTTATCATTTTGAACCTACTCCGGTGGATTTTTATACAAATTTCTCGATAAATGGTCAATTTCCCGATACCATTTCTGTTAAAGACATGGCAAGTGTAGCTCTTTCAGCAGTTAAAGCTTTGGCCCAAAAAACACAGGAACTTAGCGAAAACCAAAAGCTTTTAGAACAAACCGTTCAACGATTAAATGAAACTACCGAGCAAGCGTATAAATTAGCTATGCAAGCCAATGAAATTCAAGTAACTTTAACCAATTTACAAATAAAGTTAACTGAATCCGAAGCCAAAATCAATGCCTTGGAAATGCAGATGAAACAAAAATAATTAGTGTTATTTACATAAAGTCCACTGGATAATTCAGCAAGTTTTTCCAGTGGACTTGTTAAATTTATTTTATTTTTTTACTGTTTTTCACCCGGTTCAGTAGCTGCATGGCAGCATATTTAGCCGCGGCAATGGTTTCCCTGTTTACTTTTTCAATAATACTTCCGCGGGTTAAGTCTTCTGATAAAATGTATCCGTTCAGCAACAGCATTTGTACAATCAGGTTATTAACTATTGTTTCGTGGTTATAACCTTCAGCAATATAAATAGTATCAGCGGCTTCGGCAAACTCCAGAGCAAATTCGGCAATGTTGGGCAGATTCATCAACTGTAAATAAGTTTCGCTGTAACTGCTCAAATCGTTATTCAGATTGGGCGTTACCAACAAGGGGCTAAATTGTTTGTCTGCTTTTTCAGGATGGAATCCTTTTAATTTTGAAAGATCGACCTCTTTTTTTGCATTGTCGATACGCACAAATTTAGCTTTACGCATTTGCTCCATTTGCCATAACCAGAAGTTGTACCGGTAAATTTCAGAGTTTCCTTTGTGCCCGTTGAAAATGTGTTTGTAATGCTCGTGAATACTCTTTTTTACCGTGTTTTTGTTTTCATTTATTTCCGGCCTTGCATTTCTAACTTCCCGAATAAGTCGGCGCATATCTTCGGCTGCAATCTGTGGTCCGGATATTTCTTTCCCTTTTCGTCCAATATCGGTTGAAAGAATTCCCAGTTGTATTTTTTTTCCTTCGCCTGTTTTCAGTACTTCAATCAGGTTCTTTTTTCCTTCCAACGCCCCAATTTCATCAATAAATGGTTGTCCACCCGGAGTACTTGCTAACGCATCAAACAATTGGTTAAACAGGTTGCGGTCAATTTTAACAAGAATTTCCTCTTCTTCATTGGTTCCAACGGCTACAAACCGGTTTTTAATCAGATCGAAATTTACTTTCGCAATTTCATACACCTTTCCGTTTTGGACGAACTCTTTTCCTTTAAAGATTTTATTCACCATGCCATCCAAATCAATTTTATCCATCATTTTATAGGAGGAGCATAGATAAAATTTGCCGGTAAAAGGTTCCAATTCCCAATCCAACACATCATCAATATAACCTCCATGTGCATCAAGAACTTCAACAATATTTTTATCGCTGGTATAACGCAATAAGGTTCGTTGGAAATGCGGATTATCGCCGCTGGTAGCTTTTTCCTTGCGCTCGCCATGTGAATCGCGGTAAAGAATAAAATTTTCAGGGTTTTGATACCGGGTTATACCGGCTTCTTCCCGTGCATAGTTGCTGGCAGTTAGCATAATGTCAATTTTATAAGGCATCCGTACATCGCACAAACCGCTAATGGTGCTGCGTGAGTTCAAATCTTCAACATTTGAGTCGGCAGCACTTTCAAACAGGGAGTAATAATATTTTATGTACTCTGGGTCAAAATCGGTAACACGGCTAAAATCGCCAGCCTCGGTACCAATACCATATAAATTTCCATTGGCATCGGGAAAAACATGGAACATATCGCCGGCAATGCTTTTCAGGGAGCGTACACCGTTAAGGTTTTTCTTCATCCATTTCAGCATCATGGCAGCCAGCATTTCCGATTTTCCAACACCACTATCACCAGCAATTTGAACCACAAAAACAGCCCCATCTTCTTCCTCAACAGCAAACATAGAACCGTGTACCGGAATTCCACCCATCTCCTTCACTTTTTCGTTCATTACAGTAAGGCGCGGTTTTTTAATATTGCCATAATAGTCGCCTTTTTGCGTGAGCGGAGTAACAATGGTTTTAATGTTTCCCTTTGGACCTTTAATATCAAAATATCCTACTTTTGGAAACGAAATCACTTTGGAAGGAGCTCCATAAAAGCAAATGGTATCGGGCACAAAATTTCGGACTTCTTCAATGGATACATCCTGAACATCTAACAATCGGAAGTTATCGGCCATATATTTCATAAGGCTTTTGTGATAAATAAACAATTCGTTCAGTAAACCCCCATTGAATATTTTGCAACGGTAGTCACTCATGTCCATTTGACCAACAAATTTCTGGAGCCTATTAACAAAGAAGGTTCCCAGCGGACGGGTATCCAGAATTTTGATGTATTCCCTTGAGTTGGCATCCGATTGAGCCAATATTTTTGCTTTCTGTTCCGACTCTTTTTCATTTTCCATCCGGTCGATGCGGTGGAACGGATATTCCCGCTTTTTGGCATCGGTGGCAATGCGGGTATGGGTTTGTACGTTGGTTTCGGTTCCAACCACGCCGCACTCGCGCATCAAATCGGATATCCATTTTAAACGACCGTTATCATATTTTTCTAACGGATGATTCTTTACATCATAGTTTTTATATAAGGTAATTCCGTGTTGCACCATTTCGTTTATAGCACTGTTTTGCAGCGCAAATTCTGCTTCGGTAAGCCTTATTACTGAATGAGTATAACGATCGTAGTGTTCGTTGCTTTTAGTTTGGTTCATTAAGTTAATCAGGTATAAAGTAAATAACCTGATTTCGGCATGTAGTTTATCCAAAACAACAGTTTGTTTTCCCGATTCTTGTACTTGGTTCCAAATATCCAAAATATCTGCCGGTAACGAATGGAACAAGAAATCACCAATAACAGCCTCGGCTTCCATGTTACCGATGGCTTTCATTTGATTGTTGTATCGAGTTACCAAATTGAAAACTTTATCTTTAAAAAATTCTTTCCGGCTTAATAAATATAACCGTGTAATTTTTTCAGTGCTTGAAATCTCTGGATCTAGCACTTTATCGTTAATAAATTTCTCAATAGAGCCATACAGTTTTTGACCTAATTGGGTAGGTTGAGCTGAGAATTGGTCATAAATTCCGGTAGCCAAACGTTTCAAATATAAGGCGGTATTTATTTGTGCTGCTTTTTTGCCAACTACCAGTTCAAATTTTTCAATTCCTTTGGCAACCAGCTCAATCAGCGATGGTTCCATGGGTTTGTTTTCGAAAGGTAGGTTAAAATGAAGCATTAACTCCTGAATGTGCTTGCGCAAAATCTGGTTTACCCCTTCAAGGCGGGCAATATCGTCGGAATGTTTTCCAGTGCTGTTTATTGCCAATATTTTTGTTTTGCGGGGAGAGAAAAGAATATTCTCCATTTCAAGCAAAATCTCGGCCATAATAATATCATGTTCTGGGGCATCCAAAACATATTCGTTGGGCTGATATTCCAGTTTGTTGGTAATGAATTTCAACAGCATCGATTTTCCAAACCGCGATAATACTTCACCAAATTCAAGGTGTTTTATCATTGGAATATGCTTGTAAACCTGAGGCAATAGGTTTTCATATACCGAGGTAAAAGCAATGCTTCGTATGAATTCGGTTAAGTCGGTGCATTTACCCACTTCTTCAGAAAACTCAATTGCCGCATTTTTTGAATTATCGATGGTATGGATGCTGATTCCGCTCATGCTAGGTGCCGCATGATAAAGAGTCCATTCATTGTTAATGCGCAATACTTTATTGGGTGTTTTACTCAAATTCTTAATAATATGGAAATCTTCCAGTACCTGTTTAATAAACTGGCGATCCGATTTGGCTTCAAATATTTCGTCCAACATTTCATCGGAACTCATCTCCTTGTTTTCGGGATTGTTTTTATAGGCATCGAATTTTACCCAATATTTGAGCACAATTTCCAAGGCATTTTTAAACTCTTTGCGAAATATGTCATAACCTTTGGCGGTGCCATCTAAGTAGTCGCCCATTGAGAAGCGTAGAAACCCAGTCTGGTAAGGAATTACGGCAATTCCACGAGCCGAAGCCAATTTTTTGGTGAATTTTTCTAAATCCTGATAAGAGAAGAAATTATTCAGTTGGATGTTGAATAAGTAGGAACCATCGGATGCAATTATTTTTGCATAATCGGCCCATTCACCTTGCAGTAGTTCAGCAGCAGTTTCTTTGGCCATTTTCAGGCGCAGCAAAGCTTCATCCCTAAAATTTTTATTAACCCTGAAGGTATTAATTTCCTTCACCAATTGCTTTTGATAGTAAGTAAAGAAGGGTTCTTCTTTATACTTAAAGTCATCGGGCAATTGGAGTACATCCAATTTATCCAAAGCAACCAACTCGTTTAACAAAAACAAATGAAGCGGTCCCCCTTCAAAAGGAGAAAAGCGCAACAATTCTTTCGATGTTTTATTGTTTTGTTTTTTGCGGTAGCTCTCAATTTCAGCCATTATGTATTGTTCAATCCGCATTTTTATTTTGTTCCGCGAGGCATTTTTTGGTAACCGCTCTTCCAGGTTATCTTTTATTGATTTGGCCAATTGGGCGTTTTCCAGAATATTCACCAGCATAAACAATGAATTGGTATTTCCTTTTTCAACGCTGTTTTGCTTGCGTGCAAAATCAATCACGTCTTTTTTTGATGGCGTCGAAATTATGGAACCCAATCTATCGCCGGTGGCACCTAAGTTTTTGGTGGTCGATATTGAGGATACCAGATTGATGCGGGCATATTGCTGGTGCAGGTTGTTCATTACATATCTTGAAATGGTGCGCCATTTAGGTTCTTCTTCGCTTACAATCTTAACCGAGTCGTTGTATGCTTCGTCCAGAAACAAGGTTATTTTGCTGGTACTAATAAACCGCAGGAACCTTAGTAACGATTGGTTATTAAAATCGGAATAACCTGATGGATTGGCTGGATCGTTGATAACAATGGTAAGGTTTTCGCAGAAACTGTCCCAAAGGTTGCCCGTTTCATCAAACACCTGAAAAGTCTTCTTCATCCGCTCCAAGCGGGTTGTCAATCGGTCAAAATCAATCCGGCCTTCTTCGTTAATTCCAATTTCCAAATCGAACGGGTTGATATCGAACCGGTCGGTTGGCAACAAATCCATATATTCCCACGACGAATATTTGTTAAACAGAATGTATGGCCGCAATACTTTATCTTCCTTACCAAAAAGCACATCGCGGATAATCATCTGAACATCGTCGGTTATTGATGTTTTACTCAAATTCGATAGGTTGCTGAGGAATTCCTTAATAATGTCCTGATCTTTTTCCGATAGAGCATTGTATTTATCATTAATTCCCAAATCAATCAGGAAATTGCTGAACCGGCCTTTGTTATCGGCTTCATTTTCAGCTTTTATTAAGTATTGCTTGTATTTTTCTAAAAACAGGTTGATACCAAAATTTTTATGAAAATGATTGTTCAGTGTGCGTTGATAGGTATCTGGAATCAAATTTAAAATTACCCGGCAACGCTCAATAATGGCTGCATCTACTGTTTTTAGTTTGCGCTGGAGCAGGTATTCACCGTAGGTTTTAATCTGATTCCGTCCGCCCCCTTCAACAATGGTGGCTATCTGCACATTGTCGTTTTCAGAATAGAAATACTTTTTAGTACGATCTTCAAATTCCTGAATTAAACGTTTGTTTTGTTTTCTTAGCTTCTCAGGTTCGGTGCAATTCAGAATTACTTCAATATAGTCGCGCAGTTTCTCTAACGAATATTTGTCTTTTAATATCTGGCGGCTAAATTCGTCGAATTTAAAAAGTACAATGTCTTTTTCCAAATTGTCGGTTTGCCCCAACTGCTCCGTTTTAAGCTGGTTCAATTCTTGATTGTAGTCAGCAATTTTAGCTTCGAGCAATGACATAAAATGCTCTAAATTCTTAATGCTTACTTTTTCTAGAATCAAGCGCAAGTTCAGCTGACTATTGGCCAATGCACCCAGTTTTTTGGTATGCACCTTATTCAGGGTTTGAATTATTTTATTGTGAAAACAGAATACCAACGTCGTGTTGGTGCTTTTTGAAATGGGTGAATCATCGATAAAAATAATGCGGGTAAGCATTGGGAACCATCGGCTGTGATTGAACAGATTTTTACGCATGTGTGAAATGCGAATTACAAAAACCGAGGTTTTATCTTCATGTATCACTTGGTAAAGTGATTCTTCATCCACAAAATTAAGTTCTTTTACTGTAGCCGGATTGAAAAGCTCTTCTTTAATCAGTTTTATAGCTGTTTCAGTACTGCCGCTTACCACAGTTTTCAAAAAGCCGTTAAGTCCTTTAAAATTTACAGTCTGTTCGCTGCGTACTAAAAAATCAGTTTTTTCGGCTGCAGTAGTATAGTGGGAACTTTGTACTACCATCTGGTCGAATACGTCGAGTAGGTAATTCCATTGTGCTTCCTCCACTTCGTCTTTTATGCCAATCACTTCGCGGAAACGCCTCAGTTCCGAAACCTGATCACCTAACATAATAGTATATCTGAAATTCAGGTTTGTTTGGGTTACCGGAGGTGTACCTACGGAGTAATCGTGACAATTAAGGATGCTTTTGGCTTGCTTTTGTTCCTCTTCATTTATAGCCTCTGTGTCAATCAACGTAACCAAACGTTCCCTAAAAACATTCTTTTTTGTTCGGTACTGAAAAGCCTTCGATTCCTCGTGCGGGAAGAGCATCAGGGAAACATCGGTGTAACCTGGAATGGCTTCTTTTAGCTCGTATAACTGGCGGTCAATTTCACGTTGCTGCAAAATCGGATCGTCAGGTTCTTCATAACACAAACGGGTAAACGACCGGAGATTGTCAATGATATGCCTTGGTAAAAAATTCTCAGCCCGTTGGCCTAACGATAAATATAAATCAATAAAATCGCGGACATCTTCGCGCAATTTCAATTTTGGTTTCCCCACTATTCTCATATACTTTATTTTTAGGTCGCATTCAATTAGAACATTGCGGTGCTATACATTTAATTTTTTTTATAAAAATAAGGATTTAATTGAAAGGAACTTTTCAATTTAGGAACCGAATATTTTTTACTAATTACTTTCCTCATCCGGGGATACAAAACTAATATATTTTACAACATATTGTATAGAATTGTAATATAAATGCTCTAAAAAGTGACAATTTTTAATTTTATCGAAATTATTATTAAACATAGCACAACATTAAATGTTCTGTGCAAATATTTTATTCTTTTTCGCACGGAATGCTATGTGAAATAATTTATAAATTCAACTAAAGTATTTGTTGGAGCCAAGTAGAAATTAATGCTAGGGTATTTAGAATATACTAGTTTTATTATGTTAATTATAATTTCAATTTTCAAATTAGAAGATTCTTTTATAACTTATTGTATTAATGCATTAAGTTATGAAAATTGGTTATTACTTAATTGTAAATCCCGAAAAAGATTTAAGTGTCTGTATTCAAGAAATACGTAAGGCTGGAGCAGAAGAAATGGTCTATGATTTTGAATACAATAATGGTATCTACCTAAATAGAGAAAAACTCTTAAATGAAATCAAGGACTTAGATACTCTTATTATTAATGAACTAAGTCACTTGGTTGATTCCTCAAAAAGTCTCTATATTCTCACAAAAAAGTTTCAAATAAAGTCAATTTCACTTATTTCATTGAGTGAAAATATTAACACGCTTAAATACAATATGAAGTTTTCAGAAATATTAAAAATAGTATATGAATTGGATAATAAAACATCGAGTATAAAAACATTGAAAGGGCTTAAAATAGCAAGAGAATCAGGTATTATAGGAGGGAAGAGAAAGGGTTTACCGATGAGTACAATTGAGAAAGCTAAAGAATGTGCAAAACTATATAGAAATGGAATGAAAAATATTGATATAGTAAAATGCACTGGAGTTTCGAATGCAACTCTCTTCCGATTATTGAAAAGCCAAGGTGTGGAACTCAAAAATAAAAAAAGAAGAATAAAATGAAATATGGTTATTTTTTTATTAAGAATCCTGAGATTGATAATACTCCATCGATACACAAGTTAAAAAGTTTAGGAGCGGAAAAAAGGTATTATGATATAGATAATATTGACTGTGTTTTCCCAGACTTGGATAAACTTTTAGAGACCTTAAATAAAAATGATACGTTAATTATTTATGAATTAGACCATCTTCATTTGAACCTAAAAAGACTTAATAGTTTGGTAGATAACTTTTCTTCCAATAATATTCAATTAGTCTCAATACTTGAAAATATTGATACATATAGACAGGATTACAATTTTTTTGAAATTTCGCTCATTCTTGAAAGAACTAGTTTTCAAATTCATAGTGAAAGGACTAAAAAAGGCTTTGGAAGGCCTTTGGACCCTCGGAAAAAATCTAAAATGAATGAAAATATATCTGAAAAAGCTAAAATAAAAGCTATTGCAGCAGGAAGATTATATGATAAGGGTTACGCACTTTTGCTAATAAAACAGATGTGTGGTATTAAATGTACATCAACTTTATATAAATACTTGAAAAATGTAGGTATTACGCTTAATAGAAAAAGAGGCAGGCCAAAAAGCAAATTGGAATCTTTTTAACAATTTTGGTTCTGTCAAACTCAATTTATTAAAAAAGTGTCAATTACAAAAGTAAATGCAAAATAACATAATTTGTTGCAAAAAAAATACTAGAAAAAGCAAATATGTACTATTATACGGTGACTGAATTTATTGATTTCAGGTAGGAAAAACATACAAGCTTAATTTTTATCTTTGCTAAAGAAATTAGCTTTAAAACGGTAACCATGGGTACTAAAAGGAAAAACATTGATTTGAAGCCTGGAACGGAAAAGAATTTAAAACTTGAAGATGAAGTGCTTATAGCACTGACAAATACACCAGAAGCAAATGAATATCTTTCAAATTCGGAAAAAATGACTTTTATCAATTCATTTATTATTGATGTTAAAAATGAGCCTTTACAATTCGTAGATGGTTTTTCGGCCGAAAGTGTTAGAAACTTAAACAGAAGGATCAGGATATGATAATTTTAAACTTATGATTGAAATGAAAAGAAAAAATAAAGTCCTAAAAATTATTGTTGAACCGTCAAAATCAAAGCTGGACAACCTTAAAAAAAGGGATGTGCTGAATTACGAACCAAATGATATAATTAATAACAATTGGGAGAATGGATGGAATGCTAAGATGAATCAATCCTTCACCGTCCAACTGGCACAATTGAATACACCTCCATTTTCAGCAATCCAATTGGCTTTAAAAGGCACCACTTGATGTGTTTTTCCAAACACTTCATCAAAGGTAGATAACGCCATATTGTCGCTGGGTTCCATGCCAAATTGTGGGACTACAATTAAATTGCCTAGATGGAGGTAATTAATATATAAGCCTTCTGCTGTTTTCTTTTTTTCATCCAATTCACAAGGCAGTTCCTTGTATTGGAGTTTGTGGGTTTTTAATACTTGCGAAAACTTATATTGCCACATCTTCTCAGGGTCATTCTCGAGATCATTGATAAAAACCGAATTGGAATCGATAAACCGGACTAATCCATCAGCATGACCGGTCTTTTCTTTAGGATATTCGGGAATAAGAATTACTTCACAATTTAAATCGAATTTTAATCGCTCAATTATTGCCTCATCGTTTTGAAACTGGTAGCGGTTATCTTTCAATACCCTATCGGTTATAATGACTTTGTTTTCCCATTTGATTATATTACCTCCATCCAAAATTATGGGACTATAGCGTGGTTGTGGTATTTTGCTCATCAACTCCACATAAATAGGGTTGCTCAAATAATTCAATTGCTTCCCCTTCAAATACTCCTTTGGCCTAAAAATGAATTGAACAAAATCCGTTGACGAAATCTGGACTGGCATAAAATCGCGGCAATAGAAGTCTTTCGTTCCATCCAATACTTTTACTGAATAGCCAGCGTCATCAATTATTTTTTTAAGCTCATTGAATTCGTTAGGAAATTCCTTAGTTAAAGAGTTTGAAAAGTAAACAACGTTTGTTTGCAGGTCGGTTATCATATGGCAAGTAATTCACGGTATTTTATTAATCGAAAGTCATATGTAGAATTGACCAATCCTTTTTCTTTCATCTCCTTGTATTGCGGCAAACCTGCGATATATAAGCTTGAAGAAGGTGATGGTGAAAGCAATATGGAAGTAGAAATCTTATTTTCAGGGTAAATTGTCTTAAAATGTATTTCAACAAATTTACTGGTAAAGTAAATGTGCTTAATATTGTTGGACAAACAGTTATCAATATTAGCTCGATTATATTCTAAAATTCTAAGATTGGAGTCTCTACAATTTCCTTTGATACGTTCAATTTTATAAGCAATATCAGTAATAGCAATTTTTTGTTGTTTGCAAATCTCCTCCTTCTGTTCTAGTGATTCGAATGGCATTGAATAGACTTCGGATAATAATTTCCAAAAATTATTTCTTCCGCTGCCTGAATAAAACCAATCACCATAATCTTTACCATTAAAACAAGGGAAACTTCCAATGATTAACTTGTCCGATTCATCGGTTTTATAAAATCCAAATGGATGTATTTCCATGATAAAATATTTTAATGTTCATTATTATTCAAAAACATCTAGCCGATAAATCAAGCATTAACTTTACATTTGCACCGAAGAATTCTGCAACCCTAGTGGGTCAAGTCCATGAATAAAGGTCATCTTATCGCCTAAAAAGGGAATTCTGGATTGTTTTTTTTCAATTACTTTAGTTGCCATCTTGATTAAGCTTCAATTTTAAAATCCTAAAATGCTCCAATTATTTTTTCTTCCATGGTCATCTTCGGAAAAAAACTTGAAATCGTACCAACGAAAATCAATATCTTTTCTTTTACCACCATCCTTTTTTGGTATCATTAGGTAATTAGCATATGCTTTTTCAACCCTTTCCGATAAAACATCGTACTCATAAATATAATATTCTATTTCGCTACCAGTAAGATTCACAAGAACCGTATAAAGCAATGGGTTGTTTTTGCGGGTACAAATATCCATACCCAATTTCCAACCAATCTTGTTTCTTTCGCTCATTGTTTTCACCTGAATGGTAACTGTACGTGAAGCATCCGGGGAAACAGCTACAATATCAAAAAGTGGATTGTTTTTAGGTGTCAGCAAAGCCAGAATTCCTCTTTTACCCAATTCGGCACAAACAAAGTATTCGCCGGTTACCCCAACCAAATTGTTCGATTTCACATTCATACTCTAAAAATTACTTCCAAAACAATTCATCGGTCCAATTAACAGGAAAGCCCATTTCGTTTGCCTGAGCCAAAGGACACGATTCCATTAATTCAACAAGTTTCGTTTTAAAACCGTTGGCCGGAACAATAGAATTGAGCATGTATTGCATGCAGCAAATAGCAGCATATAACTTATAAGGATAAATACGAGTATTGGTAATAAACGGATTTTGTGGATTGGTAGGAATTTTAATATGGGTTGTAAACCTTCTGTTCCATAACCGGCCATGATGGGCACATATGTTTCTAATATTGCTGAAACAGTGCAACCAATTTTCGAGGATACTTATGTCGTTTAACCCAAAATGTCTTGCTACATTAATTTTTTCAGGACTCTTTTTCAAATTGCTAAAAAGCTGTGATATCAAGCCAAAACTGCTTACCTCTAAACTCATCCATGAGGGAGGTTCATTAGGACTTGTATATTTATTTTTATAATGTTCAATAAAGGTTTCATGACTTCGGCCAATTTCATTTTGCAAAGTGGCTATTTGAGTGGCAAAACGGACAGGATCGCGATATAAGGCTGGATTTATTTGCCAATGACTGCCATGAATCAATGCCCACTGATAGATAATTTGGGTACGTATAGCGATTTCAATTTTTTCTAATGATTCAAAAACCAATTGGCAAAGTTTCCGGTCGAACTTATAAAGCTCAATAATTTCTTCGAATGTTACCTGGATATTAAAAGGATGGTTTGGGTCGCAGTTATCCTGAAAAGGGTAGGTATATGCCCTAAGCCGGTAATAACTAATATTTGACAAGCATAAAATAGCATTTGCTTCGTTGTCGAAATTTAATCCTCGGCTTTTTAACTTGGCTATTTGATTTTGAAAAGATATGGGAGGTTTATTATACTGCATAGGCTTTGGAGATATAGCGTTTAAGTAACAAAAGCCTATAAAAAGCGAAAACCCGCCCGGGTGCGCTGTTCTTATGAGAAGCGTGGCAGGTATTATTAGTGCCAAATATAAGGCTGTTTTTTGATTTAGCAAACATTTTATAAACAATAAATAGTTAAAGTGTTATAAAGCATTGATATACAGATAAAATATGTGTTATTAATATAATTATTTATACATTTTAATTTTTACTCCCACTTTTCGATTTGTTGTTTTCTATCTTTAGTAAGCAAGTGAAACGCTGCACATTTGGGACAATGTTGATGTTTATCATATATTGAATGTGCCATAGATTTAAATTATATTTTTAATAATTCTTTGAAATTTAACAGCAACAACACACGTGTATTATGTTAAAGTATATTATCTGCCTCTTCTATTCTGCGAACTAATCTCCTTTATTTGTGTATCCAAATTACCAAGTCTATTATATGCTGATCTTATAATTATTGCACCTCTTTGAGCAATTAAGTGAGGTGCATTTAATCCGACACAATCTATAGTGTTTTGGGTTTTTAATGGGTCTTTCTCTAAAATTGAAAAAACTAAATCTCCTGCAATAAAATCACAGGTTAAAAAATCACAAAAGTCATCTTTGTGCGGATGGAGTATTCTAAATACTTCCGTGTCATAGTTTCTTGTATCCGTATTGACTGTTTTCTTTTTCTTTTTGTGCATGTTGCAAAAATTGCATGCCAGTATTAAATTTCTTGGTTCAAAAATATAATGGGGATGTTTGTACTGAGGAGCAATATGTTCTTTATGTACTTCGTAAGCAAGCCTTAGGTCAAGACCGCAATAGGCACAATAATTGTCTTGAATAATTTCAAGCTGCCTTTTTATTTCATCTTTTATTTCATTTCTACTGTTATGTTCGGCGGCTGTTCCAAATGATTTATCCCATTTATCTTTCGACCAAGGTTTTATTGAATTAAGAAACGCAATTTCTGCAACTGTAAATTCGACAGTTCTAGGCAGTCTTGGTGCTGGTGGACGGTATGCCATATTATGAATTCAAATAATTTTCTGCTTGAGTTATCAAAAGTTTTAATGGGTCAGCATCGTTAAAAATGATGTATTTACCTAATTTATCTTTTAACTTTCGTATTTCTTCTTTATTCTTTGACTTAGTAGAAATGAGAGAAATAAGTTTACTTAAATCAAGTTCAAAATACTTGTTCCGCATTGTTGCCACCTCAAAAACATTATATAAAATACTTTCTGGATCCCATCCGTATGTTTCAAAATCCAATTCTTCAACTTTTATTTTAGATGTTTCTTTGTCTCTCCACATCGAAGTTATTCTGCTTTCTTCATTTTTGAGACTAGAAACTAAAAAGTGAGAATGAGTTGCAATGACAACATTGACTCCGGAATGCTTATCTATTATGGATTTCAGAATTTCTATATAATCTATTTGCCAATTAGGGTGTAAACTAATTTCAGGTTCATCAATAATGACTAAAGAGTTATCTTCAAGATTTGCTATAATTCCAAGTAATGAGATTAATAAATGGTTTTCTCCTGAACTTGATTCCTCATAATTGAAAATTGAATCCTTTGTAATAAGGAAATCGCTTATTTTTAAAAGTTCAAGGTCAAGCATTATAGAAAGGACTTTCCAATCATGTAATAGAGATTGATAACCAGAGTTAGAAATAAGATCTACTGTATAATTAATTTCCATACTTGATTTGGATGCTTTCTCAAATGATGAACGATATGAGTGCATAAATTCATAGACAAGCTCAATTGAAGAATAGTCTTCTAGGTATTTTTTATAATTATCAGCACGGTAGCTTGTTTTCAATTTATTCTTTTTTATAAAAGCATTGTGTGGTTCAAGTATCTTACTCGAATTCTTATAAATTAAAAATTTACGTTCCTTTTTTTCCAGTTTTAGCATTGGGCCACCTGAAAAAATAATTTGAACATTAGGATTTAAACCAAGGGATTTTAGAACAGATTCCAAACTATCCGATTTTTGTTTTCTCAAGGCTTCAACAAAGTATAAAACAGCATTTATTTTAATCCGACTAATAAATGCATTATTACTTGCAGCTCTGATACCTAAATATTTGTATTCAGGTATTTGTAATGACCTTATATAATTTAGGATAGGGTATTTATCGTAAATGGTTACTGAACTTGCTACCCATTTATTTGGAAGTTTAATTTTTTCAAGACTAATTTCATATCCATTCTTCTGTATTGACAAAAATTCCTTGTTTGAAGTTATACTAAACTTATCATCGTCAAGAAGATATTCAATAGAGAATCTCCTCTTTATATTGTAAATAAACCCTTTCTTTAAAAGTGTAATATCATTAAAAATTTCAATCAAAAAGCTTAATAAATAACTTTTCCCAGTTCCGTTTGGACCAATAACTATAGAATAATAATTTGATACATCCAATTCCACCGGATTGGTTAATTCAAAGGTTTTACCTTCCAACAATGGGTGTTTGTAAATATTAAGTGTAAGTAATCTAAACATATTGGTTCATTTTTTATTCCATTTTTAATCTCTCCCACGCCTCCAAAAACGACCTAGTGGTTCTATATTTCTCATTTTTTTTTCTTTCCTTTGACTAATTTGTATTTTTAACTTACGTAAAAACACTTTAACTATCTAACTTTATTAAGTTTTTTCCCTTTGGTATTGAATGTATATATAAATGGATTGGTTTCTTCACTGATTGTTTGCAATATTTTAGGCCAAAGACTTAGGGTCATTAGAGTTAGCCGAAATAAATCTATTGAATCCTTTGAATTCAATTTAAAAGCAATAACCCTATATCCATCTTCAAAGTGTTTGTCGATTGTAATATCAATACCTTTCACGGCCGAATCAACTAAAAAAACAATAGAATTTTCTTTATCAATATTATCAATCAGCTGTGTGCGTTCAATTCTAAAACTTTTCGATTCATCCAGATCGTGCATTAGTTTTAATGCTTCGGAAAGGTTTTTTGGGTAATTAAGATCAAAATAGATTTCCATAGTTTACTTAAACAAGAGAATACTCAAGTGCAGCTTTTATTTCTTCGGCATTTAGATCAAATTGATCCATTATAGATTCAACAGAATTATTTCCTTGATGAGCACGATGTATCATCTCAACATAGATACCTTTCCCAGTTATAGTTGGTTTACCACCGCCTATTTTAGGGTCAATTACCACAAGTTTTGAATTATTGAGAGGGAACATCCTTAATGCAATGCCATCAACATCAAATTCAATATTTGCAAAAAATTCGTAGATAAAATTCAAATTGTATTGACCCGTTCCATCCAATTTTACTAAACCTTCTGGGAAGCTAAAATAAATACCCTTTCCAGGTATTACTTTTAAGTTAAGCTGCACATTATTGGTCGCAAAAGGATATATTTTCTTTGATTTGGCTTGCAAATCATCTCTGGACTTTAATACTTTTAATAAGGGGAATCCATTATCCCGTAAAGTTCCAATGACCACTAATTCTAATAAGCCATGAAAACTTATCCGCATTTTTTCAACATCCTTTTTTTGATCCGTTGCTAATCCTTCATAATTTTTATCGGACAATTCTTTAAACCAACGTCTTATTTTATCCGTTGAAAGATGAGTAATTTTTGAAACATCCTGAACGGAATATATGCCTTCATTTAATCCGAATTCTTTCATTGCAGGAGTATTAATTGTTGATTCTTTAATTTTTGATGATATCTCACCAGAAATTCCAAATTTAGTTCCTTTTTGTTCCTTTTCCAGTTTCTCCCACGCCTCCAAAACCAACCTCCTGGTTCTGTATTCTCCATATTTTTTAATTTCCTTTTCTTTGAGAACGCGGAAGGTTTCTCCGGGAAAATCGGGACCATACACATCTTGTGGGTCTAAAATATAGCGGAGTTCTTCGGTGGTGAGGCCATAGAGTTTGGCGTAAATGGCATCCAGCTCTGCTTTTAAAACAGCACGGCGGTCTTCATCCCATCTAAAGGGGGGTAGTGGGCACCCTTCGGGGTCTATTTCACACCACTCAGGTGGGTTCCATTCATGGCCTCCGGTATCTGTTTTGTTTTCTTCCCATTGGGTTTTAATGGCCGCCTTTAAATCATTATCAGCTTCTTTCCAAACATCATCGGCAAATGCTTTGATGTCCCAAGAAGTATAGACTAATTCAATTACTTTTTCAATAATTGTTGATGAAAGAATGGTGGCATCAAATGGAAGAATTGGAAGTTGCTCTATGATATAGATATTGAAATTCTGATTTCCTACTTTTGTTTGAGCAATAAAATCAGTCAAAAAAGAATTAAATGTTGCTAATAAATGAACTGCTTTTAAAGGATCGTTAATTAAAGCAATATTTGCAGAATTACCTACCCCAATTTTGGGAATTATTGATGAAATGACTGTTCTTTCATTTGTTGCACTTGTAATACTTCTCACACACAACAGCCATTTCTTTTCTAATTCATATTTTATGCACTTTGAAATTACTTCCGAACTATTTACAAAATATCTGAAGTAAGGTAGCTTTAATGAAGATTTTTCTTCATTTGATAAGTAGTCCGTATTACCCTTCATACAATCTTCGGAAGATTTGCCCTCAAATGTGGCAAATCTGTGATCAAAGTGGTGGAAGTATTTTGCTTCATACAATGGAGTATGTTTTTTGTCACTTATATCAATTGCATTATGAAGGTATTTTTGAGCTCTTGTCATATTGAACATTTCCCCCCAAAATCCAACACCAAAGGAATTATTTTCTATTATGCTTTTTATTACAAGTTTTTTCAGATATAACTTTTTCAGTAAGTCAAAAACGAATTGAGAAGATATTTGTGGGCATACAAAAGTATTTGGATTGATTAATTTTATTTCTTCATAATCCATCTTCACACCTTCGAACTTTTTACTTATTTCCTCAGGAGACTTGAGGTAAAATTTAAACAATGCCTTTTCTTTGTTTTGAATCTTGGAAAATGTAACAAGAGAGAAACGCATTTGACCGTGAATTGGGAATAACTTATTGGTGTTGACAAAGTCATATGCTGAAATAATATTCATTTTTGACATAAGGTCTTCAAACAATTCTTTACTTAATTCATCAGTAAACAGACCACTTTGCACAACTAAACCGCCACGTCCGAATTTACTGATATTTGAACGAACCAATTCAACAAAGACTTTGTAAAGATTTAAGTTTCCTTTTGCAGAATAAGGAAATCTGCTGGACTGAATAATAAATTTACTTACACGAAGAATTGCGTTCCTAAAATTATTCCAATTATTGTATAATTCGATATCAATTTCTTTTAATTTTTCAATATTTTCCTTTCTTCTTTCTGCATCCTTATCACTTGAAATTTTATCGTTTTTATTTTTGAAAAATTCTTCTTCCTCTGCTTGCAATTTTTCCCAAGGTGGATTTCCCAGCATTACATCAAAACCGCCCTGTTCAAATACATCAGGGAATTCCAAAGCCCAATGGAAAAACCTATGCTCCATAGCCAAGGCATTACATTTACCCACCATGGGGCCAAAAGCCGCCGCTGGATTTACTAAAAAGCTGGCCAATCGCTCACTGGATGGAGCCGCTTGCTTGTTTTCGGGAGTGTAAGGGAAAAAAAATGCGGAGGTCCATAAATTGCATGCCGTCCAGTCCTTATACCAAGTGCGGTCATTACGTAGTTGTTCAAATTTGGTTTTAACTTTGCGTACTGCTTCCACAGTATCTTGCTTAATATCTTCCAGTTGGTGGTAATCAACCGAGAAGGCATGCGTTTCGTCGGTGGAGCTTTGCCCAAAATCAAGAGTAAATTGTTTCTTCTTATTAAATGTGGCATTCTCTTTTTTAAGCTGGGTACAAACTTCTTTATCATCCCCAGTTACGGCATTAAAAGCTCCATCCGGTATCCCATTTTTCAACACACCTAAATCGGTAACTCCCACCAAACTGTTTCCACAGCGTATTTTATGGTCTAAAAAACTTAATGGTTTGCCACTGTTGTGCCCTTCGAGCCACAAAGCCAATTTGCAAAGCTCCACTGCATCGGGGTTCATATCCACTGCATAAATGCAATGCTGTATTACCTCACGCAAACAATTACGGTAAACCGAAGGTGCCGGGTTTTCCTCGCCACTTTGCACCCGTGCCAGATACCATGCAATGGTGCGGCCAGCTGCTAATACCATGTGTCCACTACCCGCTGCTGCATCACACACTTTGAGTTTTAACAAGGCTTTTGCCTGTTCCTCTTTATTGCCTGTATGGGCTTTTAACCGTTCCTCAATAACAGGAATTAAAGCTGATTTAATGAGTTCGTTTACCAAATCGGGTCGGGTATAATACGAGCCGGTTGTCTTACGGTCGGTTCCTTCGTGAAAGGTAAAGTTGGTTTGTGCCGGATTGGTGGCCTCTATATTTTCAATAACGGGATGTAATTCCAGTAAGCCTTCGTATACCGAACCCAACTCTTCCACATCCAAAGAGCGATAATTGATAGGAACCAGATTCTTGTTTTCGTCGGTAAACTCATTCAGGTTCCGCACACATTCCAACAGCAATTTGTTGTTGATTAAGCTGTTTTGCAAATCGGCAATGGCATTGTAGCTGAATAAATCGCCATCGAGCGGTTGAATGCCCAGTTTGGTTCCTTTACCACCAGCTTCAAACAAAAGAAAGGTATTTACCAATCCTTGCCACAAGTCGGTAAACTGGGCTTCATAAACATATCGGTTTTCGGAGAGTTTTCGCAGCCTATGAATGCTGTAGTATTGAAAGTATAACTTTTTAAGCCGTTGTATCGGTTCGCTTTTATCATCGGGGTCGTAGACCAAATCGCGCTCCTCAGTTACCATCAAGAATAAAAAACGGTAGATGATGCGCAACAATTGCCGGTAATAATCCTTAGCCGATAATTCACCCTTCTGTATTTTCTCCCGTAAAGCGGTATTGTTTTCGTGTTGCAAAAACCCCCTTCCCAAGGCCAGTAAAGATTCTTTTACCGCAAGGCTTAACCCATCGCGGATACGGTTTCCGGTTTCAATGCTATCCTGGTAATACTTTTCCAATTGGCATTGGTCGGCCTCCTCTTTTTTATGGGGGAAGCGGCTGGCATGAATCAACCGATAAAGTACCGTAAACTCACTGTATTTATCTTCTTCGAGCATCCGCTTGATGTCAAACTCCACATACGTGAGTTTTATCAATAAGCCACTATCGCGGATTAAACGCAGGTACAATCCATTGGTGGCAATACCATACAAATGTTCGGTTACATTTAAGTATTCCTGCATGGTGCCATGTGGCGAAAACTTAGTGGTTCCTCCGCTGGTTTTTATATCGAGTGTGTTTTTATCGGGATGGTTGGGTTCTGTAAATCCCACAATATGAATGGGAAGTTGATCGGTATTTTCGGCGGTGTGACTAATGGAGTACATCTGATTGTTATCGCCTATCAATGATGTTTTTTGGCGCGATAACTCAAAACCTAGGGAACTTAAAAACTGCTCCATCCATTTCCGGCTGAGAGTGGTTCCATAAGGATCACTGGCCGGTAGGTTTTGAAGCCTGTCACTAAAATGTTTCCAATCAAGTTTTATACGGCTCCAGGCATATTCAATTTCACTCCGCAAGTTGGAACCGGGTTCAAAACCAAAATCAGTTGCTGATTGTCCTTGGGCTTCTGCTTTTTCAACCTTATGCAAAATCTCTTCCGAAATAAGATTGCCCTGTATGCTGATGGTAGTGTACTTCATGGCGGCTTATTTTACTTCGGGTAATAAAATATAAACTCCCAATACATCCATGGGCAACACCGGCTCCACCACCTTGTAATTGCTACCACTAACCAACTTTTTAAAATGGGTATGGCTTTCCACCAAATGGTTGGCTCTTTCCAAAGCCACTGCATCGGTTTGTTTGCGGAAGGTAATTTCGTCTTTTACCCATACCATTTCTTCGTTTAACCAATAGGCTTGCTCGGATTGCTCCATGTTTTGAGTAGCCTTGGTATCCATCAATAATTTAATCGCTGTTTCTTTCGAGATAAATTGTTTTTGATTTAGTTCCCCTTCATAGCCCCAAAGCCACATTTCTTCAGCCACTATCTGTTTGTTATTGGGTTGCTCTGCAATTACATTGCGCACCCTTAACTGAAACAGCACTGTTTTTTGCTTTATTACAGAAGAACGCAAAACTGCCGCACGGGCTGCACTGTCTTTTACACCATGCAAAGCATTGTTGATTATATGATTCGAAAGATGTTCGGTAAAAGCATGATTTCTACCCAAATATTTATAACCCACCGGTGTTGGTGATTTAAAGGAAACCTGAATTTCGTTTTTATCGGTAAGTAAATCTCTTAACCGCTGTGGAATGTTGGTGGCATAAATCGTGTAACCCTCCTTCTTTACATCCACCTGAACTCCCATAAACCGGAGCGATTCCACCACAAATAGTGCTACAGCTTTGACATCCCCAATAGCATCGTCCATCTCTTTCAGATCCGCTTCAATTTCGTTTTCTTTTATGGTATTCTGGGCAAAGATACTCCGCGAAGCTACCTCACGTTTTTTAGCTTCATCGAAAGCCTGAGCTACTTTGTTTTTCTCGGCTTCAATTTCCTCTGCCTCAAATAATGAAAGCTGGTGCGAAACCTGTTTTATTGAAACGGAAGGTTTTAACAAGATGGCATTGGTAACGGCTTCCATTACCGATGCGCTGTTTTCGGGGAAAGGAACCGCAATGCCGATTGACCTTCTTATTTCGCGAGCCTTACGAAGTAAAACTTCCAAAACTACCCCATCAATGGGATTGTTGCTGCCGTATAACAACGCCACTTCAACGGTTGATGCCTGTTGCCCAAATCGGTCGATTCGCCCCTCACGTTGTTCCAAGCGGTTTGGATTCCAGGGTAAATCATAATGCAGCAAAGCATTAAACCCTTCCTGCAAGTTAATCCCTTCACTCAAACAATCGGTGGCAATTAATAAACGCCGTTCCGACTTGTTCATTGATACAATCTTTTCCCTGCGCAGTTCATCGTCAAATTCACTGGTAATTACTTCAATGTGCAGCGATTTAAAGTTCTTTCCTTTCAAGGCATCTTTAAAAATAATACCCAAGTAATTTGCCGTTTGAATGTAACGACAGAATATTATGGGGTTATAACCCCGCTCAATATAAGCTTTGATTTGAAACAATGCTTCTTTTGCTTTTTGGTCGTGTTCCATGCCATACAAACCTTCCATCCTTTTGGCATAACCTAACAACCGTTTTGATTCGGAGTCGTTTACCGAGGAAGCTTTCCCCAATACCGATAAAGGCAAATTGTCGTCGGTTGAGTAGTCGGTATCCATTACACTTTCGCTTTCCGCATCATTTTCTGAAAGTTCATCCTCATCGTCCGTTATTTTTTTCTTTTGAGCCTTTTTCACCAACATAGAAATACCGGCAGCTGGGCTACTCATTACCCCACGCAGCAAAGCCAATGCATCCCAGTAATTATATCGTTGTTTTCTACCGTCTAAAACATTTTGTGCCACAATTTCGCGAGCATAGGCTAAAATATCGTTGAATACTTCGGAATAGGCGGTACCGATATGATAATCCTTATCGATGGAATTCCGTTCAGGAAATTTAGTTTCTTCGTCAAGCCATTTCAAGATATCAGCCCTCCGGCGTTGTATAAAGTGCTTTGCAATCTCCTTCCGTTCTTGCTCAGTAGAAGTGGTTATATCAATTCTTTCAAATGCGGGTTTTATCAATCCTAGCAAAGATTGAAACTCGGCTTGTTTGCCACTGTGGGGTGTAGCAGTTACCAATACCAAATGTTGTTTTTCCTTCCTAGCAATGTCATGCAACAAATGATAGCGAAGTTGCTGTGAATTATTTGCCCCCGCCGGTTTGGCACAAGTATGGGCTTCGTCCACAATAATCATTTCAGGGCAATGGTCGATAAATACTTGCCGTTTGTTCCCCGTTTTAATATAGTCGATGGAGATGATTTGAAAGGGAAAAGCCCTGAAGATATTCTCGTGTGTCCTGATTTGACGTTCAAGCGAAGTTGCTGTACCCGAGCGGATAATAACAGCTTCAATCCCGAATTTAGTTTTCATTTCGTCTTGCCATTGATCACACAAGTGCGGCAAACAAACCACAGCAAACCGTTTTATTTCCCTTCTCTCATAAAGTTCTTTGGCAACCAACAAGGCTTCAATGGTTTTTCCCACACCCACATCATCGGCAATCAACAAACGGGTGGTTTCCTGTTTCAATGCCATGATTAACGGCACCATTTGGTATGAACGGGGACGAAAAGAAAGTTTTCCTAAACACCGGAACGGACCGGCAGCATTTCGGAACGAAAGCCGGGCTGCATTGTATAAAAGTTTGGCTGAAGTAAAATCGCCTAAATCGGTTTCCGATGGTTTAATAAAGTTATAGGTTTGAGGTTTGTCAGCTTCGTTGGCCAAGGGTTTAAATATGCCCGTAATCTCATCGTCGGAGCCACCTAAAGGCTTTATCAATAAAAGGTCAATATCTTCTGAAGGCAATACAACCCATGGCCTGTTCCGCAGGGTAACTAAACTACCGGGCTTAAAATCGAAATTTGTCATTATTCTTTACACTTTACATTTTCAATTAGAAAATCGGATAAATTATTTTTATCCTTTTTTCCCTCTGCAACTTCTATTAAGATTGGCCATAGATAGTCATCTGGGATAATAAAATCACAACCATTTAGTCTTAGGAATGAAAACATGGCTAAAAAACCAGTTCTCTTGTTACCATCAGAGAAACCCTGGCATTCAGAAATGTGAAAATAATATGCTGCTGCCATTTGAAAAATATTCTGATGCAAATATTCCCCACCAAAACTGGCCTGTGGTTGAATGATTGCGGACTCAATCAATCCTCTATCTCTAATCCCTTGATCACCGCCAAATGTTTTTATGGCAAGCTTGTTCAATTGAACAATTCTATCTAATTCTAGAAAAGTGTAGTCTTTCATTACTCTCCTAGTTTTTTCAAGGTTAAACTAAATCTTGACTTTGCTTCCTCGAATAAGTCATTGATAACTTCTTCTGAAATTTTAGTTGATTTCGATTTTACAGATTTAAAGATATCTGGACGTTTAGAAACAAAATCGACCAACGAATCCATATAATACCAAGATAAGACTTGATAACCTGCGTTTTTTAAAGCAGAACGTTTCTCGAGATCATCCTTTTTTACTTCTGGATTGTCGTGTGGTGTGCCGTCACAGAAAATACAAACATTTGGTTTATAATAAAAATCAGGACGAACAAACATGGCTTCCACTTTTGGTTGTGCTTCATCCGGCAGTTTTATTCCCTTTTCAAATAGAAATTTAAGAAATTTTTCTTCAGTATTACTGTTATGGTCTCTTGCAGCTTCCAAAAAATGGTATTGTTCGTCATAACTACTAAATGATTTATTGGTTATTATTTCAATGGACGATTCTTTCAGGTTCTTAAGGGCATCCCTTACTAAATTTCGGTCAATCTGCTGATGGTAATGTTGATTGTAGTAGCTCAATAAATCATCATAAGTGGCTGGCAATACTTCTCCTTCTTCTTCAACACCATTCTTATAGAAGCAGACTTTGTAGGCTTCCTGCATAATGGCTTTGTAAATTACCGGATTGTCAACCAATTGTGACAATACGCCCAAACTGCCTTCAGCTGATTCGTAAATCAGCATGTTAGGAGCCTCGTCTTCACCCATAATGGTAGCGCCAATTTCATTTGATTCCACCTGAAAATAATTCTCAATAGCACGTTTAACGGCATACATTAAGGTTATAACGCTTCCACCCCCACTTTTTAACCCCAACGATTTAATGGGTTGAATGTAAAGTGCGTTTGCTGTATCCGATGTAAAAAGTTTGACTTCTTTAACTTCATCCTTATCGATATTTTCCTCTTTCTGCGCCTTGTTTTGCCAATAACCGGTATTAAGGTTTATGGCGTATCCGTATTCTTTTGAAGCGCGCCATTTTAAGTTTAGCTTGAAAATGCGGCAAGTAGGCAAATAATGAAGATGTAACAGTTTTTCGTTTGAAACACTTACAATTCCTTCAACGGTATTTTCAAAACCTCCATCAACAGAAAAATAGGTTTGAATATCGTATCCTTTTTTAGTCCGTTCCTCTTCTTGGCACGTAATCCGTTGCAATTCATAAGCTCTGGTCTCAGCCATTTCAATCAATGTGGTATGCAAATGCTTTTTGGTGTCAAGCTGAAGGGGCTCATTGATAATTGGATCCACCTCGTATCCGTATTGTTTGTCATAAAGAAAATAACCCGTTTTTGGACAAACTTTACCACTCTCCAGTTTCAATTCTGCTTCTGTTAAAATAAGCCGGTCAACCCGGTACTTTGATCCATCATGATAAATGACATTCCTCGGACCAAACTCGTTCAATGCAGTAAACCGTGGCCGTGAAATATATTCGCCACCGGCGTCTTCACTTTCCATAAAAGAACGAACTGGCAACCTTGTAAAGTTATAACCCGGAAGAAATCCTTCCGCAGCTAAATATCGGTATGGATAAAATTCGGATTGATCTTTGTTTTTCCCTGATGATTTTCCAGGTTCATTGGTTTCATTCAATAATAAATCACGCTGCCGTTCGGCTTGCCGTAAACTCTTGTAGGCTTCTTTCTTTTTATCGTGATTATCGGCATAAATCCGATTTTCAATAATTGAGGTAGCTGCTTTAATTTGGTTTTGCGCGGCTCTATATAGTTTCCGCCAACGATCCAATGAACTGTCGAATGAGGTTTCATACTCATCCAGATTTTGTTTGATCCAATTATCGTTGTACCAGGAAGGTTTTCTTCTGTTTAACTCAATTTTGAAATATGTATCCTCAATTACCTTTTTAAAATTGGTTAGTATAATGGATTTTTCTTCTTCACTTAACTTCAATGAATCAAGAATTTCCTGATTCAAGGGGAGCTTTTCAAGATTAGATTTATCAACTAATTCACCCAATGACGTATTAAGGTTACTTAGAGAGCGTCTGGTAAGAACGGATGCATGAAGATGGCTCAGAAGTAATTCCTGATTAATTAAGTCGATTCTTGGGGCTGTAACCGTTCCTGCAACCATTTGGGTTGAATTCTTAAAATAGTGTCGGTCATGTGCACTAAAGTTTGAGCAATAAACAAGAACCAAGGCCGCCTGCCCACTTCTTCCGGCACGTCCACTTCGCTGCGCATAGTTTGAGGGTGAAGGTGGCACATTTCGCATGTGAACTATGGAAAGATCCGAAATATCGATACCTAACTCCATAGTTGGAGAACAAAATAGGGCTCCAATTTTGCCGGCTCTAAATTCTTCCTCTCTTAATTTTCTTTTTTCATTGTTGATTTGACCGGTATGTTCGCGGCCTTCAATGGGTTTGATGCTATGAAAATTAGTTTGATAAAAACGCTGGAAATATTTGTTGGGTTCTTGTTTCAATGGTTTATATGAACGGGTTTTGTTAGAATCCGGTATCAGGGTTATCCCATCACCTACACGCCATAAAATAGTATCAACCTTTAATTGGAAGATGTTGACGGGTTCGTTTTCACCATTCTTAGCCGGTTTTTGTGTAAGCCATCCTGCATCTTTTAGGAATTCCAAGAGTTTATAAGTGAAATCATTATAAACTTTTTTACCCCGAATATCAATATTGTGCTGAGCCGCGATGTTTCTCAAATAGCGGCCTAAGACACTTTGAGCACCGCCACTTTCGGTATACAGATTCAATGCATTACTCGATAGTTTTTCCAATCGGATATGGGAAGGAAACTCCAATTTTTCATTTTCATCCAAGGTCCATGGATGGCGCAGTTTCTCTTTGATACGTCGTGCATTTTGTGCTATAACCGATGGTTCCAGCATGGAGAAGCTTAAAGCATACGACTTTCTGAAAAAGTCAAATACCTGTTGCAAAAATTCGAACCTTTCGTTCGGTTTCATAGCAAAAAGCAAGTCAATGGGTTGCCAAAGTGAATCCTCTTGAACTGATTCTTCCAAATGCATGTACTCAATTTTGAGCAATGCACACTGTTCAAGATTGGGCAGAACTACTCGCCAGCTTCTTCGTAAGTCGTGCAATAAGCGATACATGATGAAGACTTTGAAAGCATCTTCATTTTCTTTTTTAGGACCGGGAAAAGTTACCGGTTGTTTTGCAAATTGATCTTGCAAAATATTTAAGCAGGTAAATACCTTGTCGGAAATATTTGTGTAATCAAGAACCTTATTTGCTTCTAGTGCTTTTGCAATGGCAGCCCTCAATTGACCTACTTTCACAAAATCGTTGAAATGCCCAGCTTGTAATGAAGCGTCCTGCCTATTATCCGTAAAACTTAGAAGTTTTTGTTTCTCCGAACTTTCACCAAATTGTTGCAACTGAGTAATGGTTTCGAATGATAAAACAGTAGTTGCAGTGCTGCGTCCTTCACCACCTAACTTCATCACTTTGGTCCATTCAGCAGTTTGAGCATCAAAAATGGTTCCCGAAGTAGGATCGAACATGAGTGGAGATGGCATAAACCAGCCCTCGAAATCTTTTGATTGCTCAAAGGAGTAATTCCCTTGTCTATCGAAATATATTTTGCGTGGTAATCGGTCTTTCCGTTCGTTTTTTAAGGCTCTGGTTCCATCTTTCCGTGCAGGATTAAACCAAGTTTCGGGTAAGTCGGGAATATCCCTATCAGCATCCCAAATCAATTCCTCATCTTCTTTGTGTTGAATGAAAATATATCCTTCAACGCTCACCATTTCGTCTTCTTCTTCAATTATGTCTTGAAACTCCCGTGGTATGATTTTGAAGACATTGGTATTTAATCGAACACAGGCAAATTCATGACCCGATGAACGGCTAAAAACCATGGGATAAAGCATCGTTTCTTTGTTTTCAGCATAGAGTCCTGCATCCAGAAATAATTCTCGCGTGGTTTGATTTCCCAACGTTGCATAAACGGATCCGGTTTGTGCTATAAATTGATGAATACGATAAGGCAGGTAATTCTTCTTTTTCTCAGGATCGGAATTAAGAATGTTAGCCCATTCCAATATCAACTGAAGGTGATTCAATGCAATTGCTTCATCAACCGCTGAAGCAGATGATAATAGTTCGGCTATTCCATTTAAAGTATTCGGTTTTCTTCGTATTAAAACTCCCTCTTTTACTTCCAATGCAATTTGCTCCTCAATCCAGTTTGCAGTTGGATGCTGTTCAAATGTATCCGCTTTATCTTTTACCGATATTCCCCTTTCAATGGCCTTTTTTAATTCTTCTTTTGTAGGAGATTTGAGATTTCCCATACTCCTGACCAAATATTCATTAACAATCTGATTCGACTTTATATCAGAGCCGAAAATGGTTGAAGCAACTTCAGCAACCTTTTCCTTCTGTTCCAAGAGAGTTGACCCCTCCAATGAAATCATGGTAGCAGAAGTACCAATTGAAATAATAGGATTGACAGCCGCCGATTTTATTCTTCTGATAAGTATTGAGACATCTGAACCTTGCCTACCCCGATAAGTATGTAATTCATCAAAAACCAGATACTGGATGCTATCAAGAATGTTATTTCTTACATCAATGTCCTTACCTCCTCTGGTCATGATTAATTCCAGCATCATGTAATTGGTAAGTAAGATATGTGGTGGATTTGTTCTTAATGCTTCCCTTTTTTCTTCATCTTCTTGCCCGGTATATTGCCCATAAGTTATGGGAAAGGGTTTCTGGTACTTTTCTTCATAGTTTGTCTTAAACTTCTCTATTTCTTTAAACTGAGAGTTAATCAAGGCATTCATGGGGTAAACAACTACTGCTTGTATTTTATTCGTTGCAACATCACCGAGTTTCAAAACATGGTTGAATATGGTAGCCATGTAAGTAAGTGATTTCCCAGAACCGGTTCCTGAAGTAACCACAAATTCTTTACCGGCGGCTCCTAATAAAATTGCTTCCTCTTGGTGTCGGTATAAATTGTATCCGTAAAATATCTTATCAAGTTCTTTATGCAGGTGCCCATCACTTACTAACGTTGATAAAGGTTTGCCTTTTTCAAAAGTTGGATTGAATTGCACCAACGGCTCTGGCCATAGTTTTTTGTTATCAATCTCAGCATCTACAAATTCTAATATTCCCGGATCTTTAATGTTTAAAAAGCTTTGTATGTAGGTTTTATAATTATTAATAAGCTTTTTGTGAAAATTTAAAATATCCATAGTTTGATTGCGGTTTTTACGGTAACGGATTACATTATAAAACTAAACATAATTTGCATATACAACAACTGTAATTCTATGATAAATTGGATTTTTAAATACTCGTTGCTAAGGCACTAGTTTTTTTCTTAGTATATAGGTGATAAATAGCATGACATCGTTTACAAAAAAATAGCATAACATCGTTTACTTTTTAATTTAAC
>JBAYKX010000038.1:0-49880 GCA_041664345.1 Salinivirgaceae bacterium | reverse complement strand
TTTACTATTTGATTCATTTTTACTGTCATCCCACTCAAATTCCATAAGTGATTTTTAAAATTAGTTGTAACATGCAAATAGTCGCCAAAAAAAGTGTTGTTTATTATATTTATACCGATACCTGTTAAAATTGGCGGTAAAATGGGTTATGTCATTTATCAGCAATAAAACAGTATTCCGGCATTAAAAAAATGAATTTAGTCATGGCTTAGTTGCATTTCTTTTATTTGTTCATTGTTAATTGAGCATTGTTAATTGAACATTTGATATTGTTTGTTTATTCTCTTTATCTCCAAAAAACTTAAAATATAAAATGTTCAATGTCAAACAAACAACCCTCAATATTCAAGTAACCGAATTTGCAACTAGTTCCAAAGCCCAACTTGCATATACCCTTATTCGTGTTTTGGTTTATTATTTTAAACCGTTTTAGGCAATCCTACTCTGGTAAGGATTTCATTTGCTTTTTTCAATTTTTCAGGAAAAAGCGTTTTCCCTCTGAACCGCTCCAATTGTTTATTTATTTTCACAATTGGAATCTTTTTTTCATTTAAATTTTTCAAATCCATACTGTTACTTATTTTTCCGAGTTATCAAAAAAGCTTCGTAATCTTCACCAATTAAAAAGTCCTCCCACATTTCACCTTTTAACCCATAAACGCGAAAATCCTCTAAAATGGCTGCAATATTATTTGTTATCCCCATTCTATATAGTCTGGTTCTAACAGCAGTGCTCCCTGTGGCATGAATCCAAGCTTGAGGGTATCGGCCGGTAAACGAGTAAACTGTTGATGCAACTGTAGCTAATACCTTTGGGCTATCACCATTGTTTGTTACCGATTTATCATTTATCCCGTCAATTTTTTCATCGTAATCACCAAATGCCAAATTATATACATTCTCAATGGATGTAACTGAATACTCAACAATTTTTTTAACATTTCCTTTTGGACCTATACTCGTGAACTCATAAAGCATTAATTGGTCTTCCGAAGTATATGCGTATATGGGATATTTCATTTTTTTCTTCTTTAACTATTTCTCCTTTTCTTTATTTGCTCATTGTATATTGAGCATTTGACATTGTTTGTTTTTTAACTTCTTTTCACCCCTCCCCGAGTACTCGGGGCACCTACCCTGCGAGCAAGGGAGAGCGGTTTGAACTGGCAGCAGTGGGTATTTAATTATTTCAATTTGTTTCCCATTTTAATTATTTGTACTGCCCTACTCCCTCCTTTTCAAAGGAGGGTTGGGGTGGGTAAATTATATTTCAAACTTTTTCATTTCTTTTATTTGTTCATTGTTAATTGAGCATTTGATATTGTTTGTTTATTCTCTTTATCTCCCCAAAAATTAAATATTCAAGTCTATCGACGCTGGAAGGTTACTGGTTCCTCTGACCTGGGCTCCGGCGCGGCGGACTGCCAGCGTCAAAAAAAACTTAGTTGCATTTTGTATGTTTTAGTTTCACTTCTTTTATTTGTTCATTGTTAATTGTTAATTGCTCATTATTAATTGCTCATTGTTAATTGCTCATTATTAATTGCTCATTGTTAATTGCTCATTATTAATTGTTAATTAATCTTATAAAATTACATCTTTTTGGTTATTTAGCATAACTAAAATTTTAAAATTGCTGTAAATGCTATAAATATTCAGTTTTTACACTTACCATCTAATCTCAATGTAAAACACCAAACGCTGTATTTTAGTCCAGAAATACGGCCCGAAAGTTGTTCGGTACTTAAACCAATTACTGTAAGGTTTGTTCGCATATAAAAAAAGCGTTGCTTGTTGGGTTTTTAACTGCTAAATATACTTAAAATGTTTGGCTGTTACCCACAGGTATGGGTTAATTTTTATAAGCATTAATAGTAACAGGATAAATGGTGATAACTAGAAGATTAAGGTATTAGTGGAATTTGAGGGTGTGAGTTTTAACATTCTTGCATCACCACCTCTCTAGTCGGTCTAAAATCGTAAATTTATTGGATCACAGCCTCTCTAGCCGGTATTGTAAAATCGTTAATCAAAAATCGCACATCGTTAATCGCAAATTTTTAATTTTATTGGATCACCGCCTCTTTAGGCGGTATTGTAAAATCGTTAATCATAAATCGTTAATTTTTAAAAATGATAAAATAAATACCGGCCTGCAGTCCGGCGATCCAAACCTCCACCTCTCTAGTCGGTCTATTATATTACATTTCTGAATGTTAATCGTTAATCGTTAACTTTTCTCATAGTTTGTCCCGATTTTTCATCGGGAAACGAAGTGAACGGCATAGCTCTCAACGGAAGGTAATAATCGTTAATCATAAAAATAAATTCCAATGTTAGATGAAAAAAGTTGTACTTTTGAAATATGAGTATCGTTGAAAGAAATAAGGAAAAGATAAAAGTTTTGTGCACCAAACACAATGTGTCAAGACTTTTTGTATTTGGTTCCGTTTTGACAGACAGATTCAAAAAAAACAGTGATATTGACTTTATTGTTGATTTTTCAGGAGTTGATTTATATAATTACGCTGACAATTATTTTGATTTTAAAATATCATTAGAAAAATTATTAAGACGGCCCGTTGATTTATTAGAAGACAAAGCGATTAATAATCCTTACTTGAGGCAATCCATAGAAGAAACTAAACAATTGATTTATGGATATTGAGATAAAAACATGGCTCTTTGATATTCTGCAATCAATCAACGAGATTGATAGTTTTTATGAAAATAAACCAAAGATTTTTGAGGAATACATTACAGATATCAAAACAAAAAGAGCAATAGAACGGGATTTGGAGATAATTGGAGAAGCAGCAAATAGAATATTAAAAAGAGACAAGAGTTTTAAACTCTCAAATGTGGAAAAGATTATTGGTACAAGGAATCGTATTATTCATGGATATGACAAAATATCGGATGACTTAATTTGGAGTATTGTTATAAATCATTTACCGCGATTGAAAGAAGAAATAACTGGATTATTAAATAAATAGCAGCGTACATCGTTAATCATAATTCGTTAATCGTTAACTTTTCTCATGACCCCGAATACTACAATAAATACCGGCCCCGAGTACTCGGGGTGATCCAATCAGTATCTCAAAAAAAGAATTCACCTGTTTTTAAATTCCAATACTTTTACTATTTTCATCAAAATTTTAAATCAAACCAATGGCACGATCAAAAATTATAACCCACCAAGGAAAAGAGATTTTATACCAGGATTTTTCAGGATTAAAAACAGCCGATGAGGTAAATGCCGTAATTACCGAGAGCAGGAAATATTTTCATAGCCAACCCTTGGGAACAGCCATGTCGTTGGCCAATATTGATGAAATGCATTTCAATAATCAAATAAAAGATTTGTTCCTAAATTTTGTTAAAGAAAACAAACCTTACATGAAAGCAAGCGCTATTATTGGTGTAATTGGATTAAAACAAATTGTGTTTAATGGAATTATGAAGTTGACTGACCGCGATGTGAAGTCATTCAACAATGAAATTCAAGCTAAAGAGTGGTTGATTTCGCAAAATTAATTATTCTTCATTATAATAATAAACAGCAACTATCACCCTATCTAATTGATGCATAGAATAATAAATAAAATTTTAGGATTTAGTATAAAATAACCTAGGAGATATCTCAACCTAGCTCGGGATTAGTTCGACTAGATAATCCCGATTGCTCGGGATTATAGCCTCATTGCATTAATTAGCTATAGGTTTCCGGCTGGCAAAAATTAGTTTATTTTTAGCTTCAATTCGCGATAAATACATGCTTCTGGCTTCTTCAGCATCGGCACCAACAGCAATATATATTTTAGTCCTAAAATCAATAATAACTTCTTGCATTTTTGATAGATCCGGCGATTTATACGTATTCAGTTTTTTTTCAATCATTCGATAATTCCTTTCAATTAATGTATTTAAAATGTTTATTCTTTAATGTTAACTGTTAAAATGCGTTTTTGTTTTGATTATCAACAAAAGTAATTGTTTATGTTTTGGTCTCTTATTTACTGTACATTCATTTAACTAAAAAAACACAACCATTGCTACCAGTAGTTTTGGAATAATTGCAGCTGTTTTTATTTTCAATTAATAAAAGTACATCCACGTTCGATAGTTCCTTAAAAAAAATATTATTGTTAATATAAAACATTTGTAAATGTACTGTTTTATATTGGAATAAAGATGTTTTCGGTAAACTATATTTTATGCGATGTGTTTATTGGTTTGAACCCAAATTCAGCATTTGAAATGCTGAATCGATTATCCCGAGAATTCGGGATTGTAAATCAAGTTTTTTCTTACTTGATTACAAAATCTAAATCGGGGTGAACCCAACTAACGCAAGTAGTTCGTTCCTGTTGTCTCTCCTATTGCGTAATTTGGGTTAAATTGTATTTTGAAAAGAAGTTTGACATTACTAACTTAGATGCAAAATAAAATGATGTCTTCAATTAACCGATTACTCAAAATTAAGTTACTTTTTCTTGCCCTGTTATTCCCCTTATTCTTATCTGTGGCAGGGTTTATGGTGGGAATGTTTACGAAAAATATCCCCTTTGCTATCCTATTTTCAATTTCTGGTGTAGCAATTGGAATCCTTTTAAACATTATAGGTTATTCCCGAAAGTTATTTACACTGGCACTATTCTACACTCCCGTTCCTTTGGCTCTTTTTATGCTAAGCTGGTGGATTGCTGATTTATTTACAGGCAGCAATGTATCGTTACTTATTGGTTTGCTAGGTTTTTTTGTAGGAATATGGTTGAATTACGAATTGGTTCTTCCATACCAATTTTATAAGATTAAAAAGAGGATTTTAGCTGTAATCTATATTTTCTTTTCAATTTCATGCCTTGGCTTTTTTATGGGTATCCCTGTTTTTAATATCCTTTTAGGGATTTTAGCCGGCAATTATTTATCAATCCGGGTAATGGATAATTACAACCGTCAATCTTATGTGACTAAAAACCTAAGACAAGGTTCACTTTTTACTGCGTTGGTTCTACTTTTACTTATCGTTTATTCTTTATTGGTGGCATTTTCTGATATCGATCATTTGATTCAACTGGCAGAACAGATGCTGCGTTTTTCATTTACCCATTCTCAATTTTATTTTATAGCCATAACTGGTGGAATTGCTCTTGTTATTCTTCAGTATTTCATTACTCTGATTACTGCAAAAACGATGTTTGAATATTGGATGAGCAAGAAAAAAGCATCTCGGGAATAAAAGAGATAGCTCTTTTCTAAAACAAGATTGTTTTAATGAACTTCCTCACAGCAAGTGTACAAGGTAACAGCAAAGGAGCACTTTTCAAAGGATATAGCCGTCAAGTTAAAGTTAGTAAAACATTGATAATGAGCAATTATTTTCTAAAAATAAACCTTATTTATAATGCCTGTAATTTCAATAAGGTAATAAGGTTTTGGTAGATTTTTAAAAACCATTTCTACTAAGGTTTAACAAAAAAATAAGGTTTTCCATTTAAAAACAGATTCGGTTTAATAAAAAATCACAACATATTCATTATTAATAGTTCAGCCATATTATACTTAAAACGGGATAAATTTCCGCATGCTAAATATTTGGGCTAAAGCCCGAAACTTTTCGATTATCAAGCTTCCCCGCCCTTGGTTCGGCAGGCTCACCAACCCTAGGACGGGGCAATTTAAATGAACGAATTTATCCCGTTTGCAGTATAGCTTGACGGCTATAGCCCAAAAGGCGGTGAGGGAAATAGCAAAATGTATATGAAATTAAATATCTATCTCCATTTTTTTTTAGCACAATAATTTGACTTCTCTTTCTTATTATTCCATCACCCAAGCAAGCGAATAGACCAAAGCCGCTTGCCAATTAATGGCAATCTCGTTGTGCGAATAACTCTTCTGTTTATCAACCCAATCGGTTGCGGTATGACCTCCGCCTACCAAATAACCGGGCCATGGCGCCACAACGCTATCACCACCCGAGCGGCGATCGTGCGGGTTCATAGCCGGTTTAATTCCCAAACCGGTAACGAATGAACGTCCGTAAAAATTGCGCCCAAATAGGTGGGCTATAATTTGCTCCCCTGCTCTTTTGTATTTTTCATCGCCGGTTAAGATATAGGCAAGGTAAAGGTTTGCCGACAAACGGGCTACCGTTCCGTTGCAACCCCAATAGTATTTATCGAACGGGCGGCCATAAACATCAGAACTGGTGAAATTTACGATGGAGTCGGCCACTTCAATTACATCTTGTATAATCCGATAATTTACTTTGGTTGTTTTCCCTTCTTTTTCTGATAACAGGTAAGTAAAGACACCCAAATTTTTAACATTGCCCCAGTCCCAGTTCAAGTCAACAAGGGTGGTCTCCTCACTCATTTTATTTTCAAAATCGGCCAAATAAATCGGCTGTCCGGTGGTTTCCCACATTTCGGCCGCAGCCCATATACGAAAGTCCTTGTCACCGCATTGATAACCACCCGTATGAAATTCTTTTTGATCCCATTTCTTAAATTCCGGATGTTTATACAAATAGTCATAACTTTTTTTAGCTGCAACGAAACAAGTTTCAGCATAAGCAGTATCATAAGGCAGAAAATAACGGGCAGCCTGTGCCATAATAGCAGTAAAACAGGCTGTGGCACTCGAACCCCATTCGGTAAAGTATCTTTTTTCCAAATCTTGGTTGGCCATTACAAAGGGTTCGAAATTTAAACGGGTCAATTTGTGCGAAACCCGGCCCGAATTGTCGGCATACTGCATTTTAAGCAACCAATCGGTTTCATATTTTAGTTCTTTTAAATAGTCGGGATAAGCTGCAGCGGTGTTAGGAATATCCAATTTAAAAGCTTCAAGTTTGGGTTGAAAATTGTCCCAAGTCATAAAAAGCTGACCCATGGTAACGCCGGCATTCACAACATATTTTCCAAAATCGCCGGCATCGTGCCAACCTCCGGTTCCGTCTTTTTGTTTATTGCCAAATTCGGTGTAATTCAACCAGCCATCTTCCAAATGACATGCTTCCTGATGAAACGTGTCGCCTTTGTGGGTTCCATCAACAGTGGTACCGCATCGCCATAAATAAAAACCGCGCATGGTTGTGTAAAAAGCCGAATCGTAGGCATTACTATCTATTTTAAATGCAACTGATTTTGTTCCATTTGAAGTCTCCAAATAATAATTCCCAGGTTTATTAAACGCTGAAAAATCAGCAATAAACGCGGTTTCATTTACATCGGTTTGCAGGTTACCCTTGCCGGTTTCTGCTTCAAATACCTCCTTGTTTGTGGAGGCATCTATAATTTTAAACTCACCGCTATCACCCAATACGGTAGCTATTTTAGAACCATTGGGGGTAAAGCCCAGGGAGTTTAAAAATACTTTTCCGGAGCCGGTTTTATTCGACTGAACTGAGCAACTAATGGCCAGTACCATTATTCCTAACAGGATTAAGTTTTGCTTCATTATTTTTATTTAGTTAATTATTACTAGAACTTCAAATCTTTTGATTCACCCGCTTTAATGTTATATGTTGCAGTTTTTCCATTATAAGTAATTTTGCATGATGAGTCGGTTTTACTATAAACTTTTGCATGGGTGAGTAAGCCTTTTTCCCATTTTAAATTGAATACAAAACCGCCCCGGGCACAAATGCCTTTTACTTCACCTGAGTCCCAGGTATCAGGCAATGCGGGTAATAGTTGAATTTCATTTTCATTGGATTGCAACAACATTTCAACTACTGCTGCTGAACCACCAAAGTTACCATCAATTTGAAATGGTGGATGGGCATCAAATAGGTTTGGATAGGTTCCTCCACGCCATGAATTTTTAGCACGGATTGCATCAGGCTCCACATAATTAAGCAATTCACGATACATTTTGTATGCATGGTTTCCATCTCCTAAACGAGCCCAAAGGTTAATTCTCCATCCTTTTGACCAACCGGTGGTTTCATCGCCTTTTATTTCAAGGGTTTTACGGCAAGCTGCAGCCAATTCGGGTGTGGTGGCCGGTGTTATTTGGTGGCCCGGAAACAAGCCGAACAAATGCGATTGATGACGGTGTCTTGGGTCTTGGTCTTTCCAATCGAAATACCATTCTTGCAACCCACCCGTAGCACTGATTTTATACGGTAATAATTTATCAAGTGCTTGCTTTAATTGTAGTGCGAATGCTTCATCGTTGTTCAAAATGGCCTCAGCCGCCAATGTCTGTGTCAATAGTTCACGAATCATGGCAATATCGGCTGTTCCGCCATAAAAAGTAGCCCCTTTGTAACCTTTATCGGTAATGTATTCGTTTTCGGGTGATGTAGAAGGTGAAGTAATCAGCTTTCCGTCTTTATCCTCAACCATCCAATCGAGGCAAAATTGTGCTGCTCCCTTCATAAGCGGATATGCTTTATTTTTAAGGAATTCTTCATCTTTGGTAAACATATAGTGCTCCCACAAATGGGTGCTTACCCAAACGCCACCAAGGTTCCAGTTGGCCCATGAGGGGTTATCCGAGCCAAAATTCCCCACGGGGTTGCTCATGGCCCAAATATCGGAGTTGTGAGCTACGGACCAACCGCTTGAATTATAGAATGTTTTGGCAGTAACCGCACCGGTAACCGCCAGATTGTTTATAAAGGTAAGTAAGGATTGATGCATTTCGGAAGGGTTGGTATTTTCGGCCAACCAGTAATTTTCTTCAGCATTTATGTTCATGGTATAATTGCTGCTCCATGGGGGATAAAGGTGTGGGTTCCACAAGCCTTGCAAATTTGCAGGAACGGCAGGTGTACGCGAACTACTAATGAGCAAATAGCGTCCATATTGAAAATAAAGTATTTCAAGGTTTTTATCTTCTTTGCCCTCTGCATAGCGTCGTAACCTTTCATCGGTGGGCAGGTTTGGCGCCGTGGTTGCTCCAAGGTTTAAACTTACGCGATTAAAAAATTTCTGATAATCTGCGATATGGTCGGCTTTAAGATTATTGTATGATTTGGCCAAAGCCTGATTCATTTGCTTATTGGCAATACCTTCAAAATCGGAACCATCAGTTACAGGATTTTTATCGAAACCATTAAAACTAGTGGCCAACGAAACATAAATCAATACTTCGCTGGCATCTTTCACTCCAATGGTGGAATCGGTTGAAACTATTTTACCGTCGGTGTTTTTAAGCTGAACCAGTGAAATAAACCGGGTACCTCCGTTTTCTTTTGACTTTTCTGCTGAGTTAACATCCCCCAAAAATTTAGGAGAAGGATGAATCATAGCATGACCTAATCCTTTTAAAACTGAGTTATTTACTGATGCTTTGTGATTTAAAAGACTCTCGAATTTCACATCAAAATTCAAAGCATTCTTTTTATTGCTGGTTAGTTTGATTACCACAACTTTATCGGGATTTGAAACAAAATATTCCCGTTTGTATTCCACCCCATTCTGCTCATACCTAACTGTAGATACCGCATTATTCAAATCCAATTCGCGGTAATAATTTTTAACCTCCCCCTCGTTTTTAAAGTTGATTTTGAGCGTACCAAGCGGAGTATAGGTTTCTGAATTTTTCCCTTGCATGGTCTTGTTTAATGAATCGGCCAAAGGGTAATTTTCATTTTTCAGGGCTTCACGAATGGCAGGCAGGTTCTTGTACGCCTCAGGGTTCATGTTGGCTATAACCGGTTCGCCCGACCACAAGGTAAGGTCATTCAGGTAAATGGTTTCGGAATTTACACCCCCAAAAACAGTAGCCCCTTGCTGGCCATTACCCAACACCAACGTCTCCTCAAAATATTGAGCAGGTTTATTGTACCAAAGTTTATCGGCGGTTTGAGCCGTGAGGCAAGGAACCCGGCTAAGCACGATTAGGGATAGGAATAAGAATGTTTTACTTTTCATATTTAGTCGTTTTATGAATGCTATTTATAGTGTCATAATACTTTTTCATAACAAACCATGCTTTCTTTTTTTCTCCCTTATCGGAAAGTAATCCTTTACGGTTCCATCCTTGTTGGTATTTTGGATGCAAACGGCTCAATGACCTAAAGTCGGTTAAAATCCAAGGGCAAGTGCCTACAAGGTTTGGAACAGTGGCAAACAAAGCTACTTGGTCGGTGAAAATTTTCTCTTGATACTCTTCGTTCCAAAAAGCAGCTTCATCGGCCGGCCCTTCGTGATTGCCATACTTGGCTTCGCCACCGAATTCTGAAATAAACACCGGTTTGTCTTCACAAACAAGCTTCCATTTGGTTTCTTCAGGTTTGCCTTGCCATGGTGCGTACCAACCCAGATATTCATTGATTGAAATAATATCGTAATACCGGTAAAGGGTATCCCAAACATTAAACGCATTGTTTTCGTAACCTTGCGTACAAATTACTGTGGTTGTTAATCGGGTAGAATCTATTTTTTTGCACTCTTGGGCAATTTTTATAAGTGCGTTATCGCGATTTGGGGTAGAAGAATAGGTTTCGTTCGATAAGCTCCAAATAACAACACCACAACGGTTTCGGTCGCGCTTTATCATCTCGCGCATCATCAAATCCATTTTTTCTTCAACACCTTTTGTGGCAAATTCAATGTGTTGATATACTGGAATTTCGCTCCAAACCATCAAACCCATTTTTTCGGCCAGCTTAACCATGTATTCATTGTGCGGATAATGCGCCAAACGTACCATATTGCAACCCAATTCCTTCGCCCAAGTTAGAAGCAATTTTGCATCATCTTCGTTAACTGCCTTGGCTGCCTTTATCGGGTTTTCTTCGTGGATATTTACACTTTTAAAAAATATAGGTTTGCCATTCAACAATACTTTCGGCCCTAGAACTTCAATGGTCCTAAACCCAATTTCATCGGCAATGGAATCGGTTTCACTTTCAATAATAACCTTGTAAAGTTTGGGGTTTTCAGGACTCCACAATTGAAATTTTGATTTGAATTTTATTTCAGCATAGCCCTCAGGATTGGTAGTAGTCTTGAAATTTACTTTTAATTCAGGGATGGTTACGTTCACTTTCTGCAAAGGCTTATTTCCATTTAATTTCACCCATCCCAATACTTCGTTTTGTGAACCTTTTTTTAATTGAATGGAATAATCATCAATATAGGTTAGTCGGGTTTCAATCAGGTTCACATCGCGGGTAATACCGCCGTAATTAAACCAATCGTAGCCCAAACCAGGCAATCCATCTTTTTTACGGGAATTATCAACCTTTACCACCAGTCGGTTTTCACCTTCCAACACAGAATTTGTTATTTCAAACTGGAAAGGAGTAAAGCCCCCTTCATGGCTGCCAATAAGCTCACCATTCAAATAAACATCAGCTAAATAGTTTATAGCACCAAAATGAATAAAAAGTTTCTTGGTACTATCTTTAGAATATGAGAATGTTTTTTTATACCAAACCGTACCTTCCAAATAGGCTAATTCAGGACGTTGTGTGTTAAAATCGCCTGGAACATCTAAAACCGTTCCGCCTTCGAAACCAAATTCAAAAAAATCGGTCTTTTTTTTAGGTACCGGTTCCTTCCAAACTTGCCGCCAATTACCAACCCCTGTAGGGTCAACAATAACCTGCCATTTGCCATTGAGTGAGGTAGTGTTCCTCCCCGAAACATTTATCATGGCAGTTTGGGCCAAAGACGAAATTAGCGTTCCAAAAACCAATAAACTTAGAAAAAATATTATCAATTTTTTATTCATAATCAATCTGTTTCACCGCCTTTTATTTTTCCATTCAACCTTACGTCGCATACAACGGTTCCTTTCTAATTAGCCTTGTTACTTGCGACGTTTTTAATTGTTGCATTATTCCCGGGGTTTCACCCCGGGCTATTGATATTAGAGCCTTTCAGGCTCATTTATTTCAATTGAATCAATACAACCGATTTAGCAGGAATTTCGATTTTCATACTTCCATTTTTTGGTTTTTGCACCGTAAAAGGTTTGCTATTAATCACTTCTGCTTTACCAAAATCGTTGTAATCGGTCGTATTTGAACTGGTAATTATTTGTCCGGTGGCCGATGTAAAATCCTGTCCCGTAAGGGTAAATTCAGTTACTGCCGATTTGTTGGGATTCAAATTGCAAATTGTAATGCTAACCACTCCGTCTTTTACCGATGCAGAGGCATTTAGTGTAGGAATTGATTTGCCATTTAACTCATATTTTTCAGAGCTTACATTCAATGGAATTAATGTAGCATCTTGATGAACTGCATACATTTTAAATACATAATAAGTAGGTGTAAGCACTATTTTATCATCTTTAGTAAGAATTACTGATTGCAATACATTTATGGCTTGGGCAATATTAGCCATTTGCACCCTATCAGAATGGTTGTTGAAAATGTTCAGGTTTATTCCGGCTACCAAGGCATCGCGTAAGGTGTTTTGCTGATACAGAAATCCTCCATTTGTACCGGGTTCCACATCAAACCAATTTCCCCATTCATCAACTACTAAACCCACTTTCTTTTTCGGATCGTACTTATCCATAATGGTGGAGTGTTTTGTCACCAATTCATCCATAACCAAGGTTTTGCTTAGTGTTGTAAACCACTCTTGTTCAGTAAATTTGGTGGCTGAACCTTTATTGGTCCAATCGTGGGTGATGGTATAATAATGCAACGATAATCCTTGCATTAAATGCTGTTTGCTTTGTGTGTTTTTCATTAAAACTTCGGTCCAATTGTAATCGGAATCACTGGCGCCACAAGCTACCTTATAATTTGCACCCCTTGCAAATCCGGCATACTGCCGGAAAATATCAGAATAAAATTCCGGTGTCATATCACCACCACACCCCCAGGTTTCGTTTCCAATTCCCCAAAATTTAACTTTCCATGGCTCGGTGCGACCGTTTTTCTTGCGCATATCGGTCATTGGGCTTTTGTTGCTTGAGGTAATATATTCCACCCATTCTGAGGCTTCCCTTACCGTTCCCGAACCTACATTTAAACTTACAAAAGGCTCTGCATTAATAAGTTCACAAAAATTGAGAAATTCATGGGTACCAAAGCTATTGTCTTCAGTAACACCACCCCAATGCACATTTACAATAGAAGCTCTTTCACTTTGAGTACCAATACCATCCATCCAATGGTAGGTGTCGGCAAAACAACCACCGGGCCAGCGCAACACCGGAATTTTCATTTCTTTAAGGGCATCCACCACATCGGTTCTATATCCATGTATGTTTGGGATTGCCGAAGTATCGCCAACATAAATACCACCATAAATACAATGACCCAAATGTTCGGCAAAATGGCCGTAAATTTCTTTGTTAATTTTTGTTGAAGCTCCATCGGTATGAACGATAATTTTGTTTTGGGCCAGTGTATTTAATCCAATTAAAACGAAGAAAGTGGCCAATAAAATCGATGTCTTTTTCATGTTGTTTTATATTTATAATTTAAAATCTGCATCAATGGATTGAGTCGTCCCCCTTTGCCCTTTGGGCATCTCCCCAAGGGGAGAACTTGATTTGCATTAATCAATTGCTACTTTAATAAGCTCGGTTACCCTCTCCAAATTAATTATGGTACAAATGGCCTTACCGGACTTTCAAGTGTTTGAATTTTAATTTCCTTGGTTGTTAATCCTGGCGATGTTGCTGTAAGTTTAATTTCGCCCACACCTGTTGTTGATTGCACAATTATTTGAGCCAAACCGTTAAAAACAGTACGTTTCCAAACTGGTTCGGGTGTAATAACTTGAATTAATCCAGGGTCGGTATTCAAATCCTCCCATTGATTGCGCTTGAATAATGGCGAACCTTTTATGGCATACACATTTTTACCCGGTTTCAGGATTTTATTATCTAAAACATAAACCTGGTTTGGTGCTTCGCGCTCAATATTATCGGCTATTAGGTGTCCATTTATATAAATGCTTTGATTGATGGCCAAACTTTTTGAAAACAGGGTGATTTTTGTTGCATCAGTAAATTCAGTAAGGGTAAATTCCCCTCGTGCCACCACTGTTTTTTCAGGAGGAAAAATCATTTGGTTGCGGTTCAAAACATATAATGGCCAATTTGAATCATCGTAATTTTCTTTTACTTCGCTTTGTTCCTCTGTGGGTTCCACCGTTGCAATTCTCAAATTTTTTATTGCTACAGGAGTCACCGTTTCAATAAATTTGTCAACCTCATGGCTGGCAGGGTCACCGTTGCCTACACCAATTATTTTGCCCGGACCGCTAATGCCAAATGTAATTTCATTGTTCGCAAAAGGCATGAATCGGCCCTTGGCATCGTTCACTTGTACGGTAATTACCGAAATGTCTTCCCCGTTGGCTTTAATGCTGTTTCTATCGGCTGCCAATTCAATATTTTTAGTATTTCCCGTTGTTTCCACCTTATCTTCAATAATCTTCTTTCCATTTTTATAACCTTTAGTTAAAAGGACACCCGGTTGGTAAATTACATCCCATTCTAAATGGGAATTCTTGTTCATGGTCTTTTTACCTTGGCTTTTATCGTTCAAAAAAAGTTCTACTTCATCGCAGTTACTGTTTACACGAACTTGAATGGTATCTCCTTCTTTGCCAGCCCAATGTGGGGTTATTTTTAATACAGGTTCATTTCCCCACCACGCCTGCAAGTAATAATAGGTTTCCTTTGGAAAACCACAAACATCTAAAATACCAAATTGTGAACTAACAGCCGGATAACCCAATGGGTTGGGTTCGCCGCGGTAATCAAAACCAGTCCATAAAAACAGTCCTGATAAAAAAGGACGTTCATCGTAAAATTTCCATCCATATTCAGTAGAACTTCCGTCCAATACGCGATCGGTAGGTGCCATCTGTCCAATTGCAAAATTATCTTCATAAATACCACGGGTACTGCTGGTGGTGCTCTCCTCGCTTCCAATACTAACTTGAGTTGGGAATTTCTTATGATGCTCATCAATATTGCCATGTTTTAGGTAGTTAAAACCAATAACATCGAGACCAATATCCACACCGTGTCCCCAACCGCCACTAGCCGCAACTGTAAACGGACGGCTTGGGTCGAATTGACGGGCATAGGTCTGCATTTCATTTCCAATCCGAGTACCGGTTATGTTGCCTTCAATGGCCCACTCCTCGTTGCCCAGGCTCCAAATAATAACACTCGGGTGGTTCCGGTCGCGTACCATCAACCGTTTTACACGATCCAAATGCTCGGGAGTGGTTCCCATCAACCGGTTTTCAACCATTACCAACATACCCAACCTGTCGCAGGCGTCAAGCAATTCGGGTGTTGGCGGGTTATGCGAGCATCGGTAGGCATTGCTACCCATCTTTTTAAGTGTGGATATTCTAAAATCCTGCAATGCGTCGGGCATAGCGGTTCCAACTCCTGCATGGTCTTGATGATTGCATGTACCTTTTATTTTAACCGATTTTCCGTTAAGGAAAAATCCTTTTTCTGCATCGAATTGAAGGGTGCGGATACCAAAATTTGTTGTGTATTCATCTACTACGGAACCATTTTGTATGATGGTGGTTTTTAACTGATACAAATAGGGATTATCAAGCGACCAAAGTGTGGGTGATACAACTTTTATAATTTCCGAAATGTCTTTTTTCTCATTCGCCTTAATCTCAATGGCTTTAGTCAACTGGGTTGCAACCGTTTCACCTTTACTGTTTAAAACGGTTTGCGAAAGGTCAAATAGTGCTTTTTCCTGATTAATGTTTTCAATTTCTGAGTTTACAGTCAATACCGCATCATTTCCGGTTAGTTGCGATGTAACAAAAGTGCCATTATAGGCCACATGTAAAGGGGCCGTTTTATTCAACCATACATGTCGGTAAATACCAGCTCCTTCGTAAAACCAACCTTCTTCAAGGGTAACATCAACCCTAACCGCTACCACATTTTCGCCACCATACTTCAAGTAAGCCGAAATGTCGTACTGAAAATCGCTGTAACCGCTTGATTCGGTTCCCAAATAAAAACCATTTACCCATACCTTGGCATCGCGGTGAACGCCGTCGAACTGAATGCTGATGCGTTTGCCTAGATCACTTTCGGGTATTGTAAACGACTTACGGTACCAGCCCACGCTGGTTTCGGGATAATTTCTGCCAATGGTTCTATATCCGTGGCTATGACTGGCATTTCCGGCAAAAGGTTGTTCCACTGCCCAATCGTGAGGCAAATCGAGGAGCCGCCAAGGACCGTCGTTAAAACCAGGAGCTGCAGGACCATCGCCATAACCAGTTTTGGTTATGTATGAAAAATATGAGGTGGCGTGCTTAAAATCCTTATCAACATCGTAAGGATGCCCATAGGCAAAATGCCAATTCCGATCCATTAACAAATGCTCCCGAACCATAATTTTGGAAGCAGTTGGCAATTCCTGCGCATGCAAATAATTGAATGAGCCAATGAACAATAGAAAACAAATTATTTTTTTCATGATTTTATCTCTAATAAGTATTTTTAAAGTTTTGTAAAAATACATGAATTATTTTCCCTTAGCCTCATTTAATGTTACTTTATGGGTTCATAATGTTGCCATAAGGGGTTCTTTTGATAACATACAATCAATAATTTGTAAGTAAATTCTCAGTGAACTCAAAATGAATATCGGCATGTACAATTCATTCATGTTTAATAAAGCGACTATAAAGTAGCTAGTTCCTACTGTTACTCCTTTTGTGTAATTTGGCATAAACCTGAATCCATGCAATATTTTGCCAGATTGCAAAAATCGCAACCCACAATTAGACTAATAATAAAAGAATAGAGTAATCATGAAAATTTTAAGCTTATTTGCAGTCATTTTTGAATAACTGATTAGTATTATCAATAAAAGTTTAATTTTAACACTTATTGTATAAAAACCTAAAAAACACGCGAGCATGAAATTGCATCAGCTTTTAACTAAATTCAAATCCACGAAAAGTTATTTGTTTCTTATTGGAATTGCAGCAACTATATGGTTTTTAATAAGGGTAATTCCCAAACCGAGCCGAGCCAGTTACCCATGCATGCAAGCTGCTGCTCCTATTATGTCATCGCTGGTAATTTATTTATTGGCTATAAGTGCTTCTATGTTTTCGTTCAAAAAATTTAAAGAGTCATTTGTGACTTCACGATATTTTATTGGTCTGGCTTTTTTGTTTCTAGGTATCTTATCTTTTTCCTTTTTACTCTTAAATAACAGCAAAGAAACCATTGCCAAAGCGTTTAATCCCACCGACAATACTTTTCCCATTGCTTCAAATACTCCCATTGGTGAAGCCAAAGGATTATTTCCGGGAAGGGTAGTTTGGATGCACGATGATGGGGCAACCAACGAAAACTATGTACCTTTAAAAAACAGTACAAATTACTGGTACAGTAACACCAATGCCAATGAGGCCGTAATAAAAGAAATGCTTTCCGCTGCATTAGTAAAATATTCTGGCACTACAAATATTGCCGATGCCTGGGATGCCATTTTTAAAAGCTATAACAATTCCCACGGACACGGAAATATTGGTTATACCTCAGGTGAAAAAATTGCATTTAAAATTAATTTAACCAATCAAAGCTGCAGCAGTGCTGAAAGACCCCAAAGAATGGATGTTGCCCCCCAATTATTGAATGCCATTTTAGATGAGTTGGTTAATGTGGTAGGTGTGGCTCAAACTGATATAACCATGGGTGACCCTTACCGGGAATTTAGAAAGGAGTATCGTGATTTAGTGAAAAGCAAATTTCCGAATGTATATTATGTTGACGGTGCCGGATCAACTACTTATGGAATCCATCAAACCAAACCCTCTGCTGACGCTGTTTTAAAATTTAGCAATAAGGTTATTGAATCAACATTACCACAGCAATATCTGGATGCAACTTACGTAATAAACATACCTTGTTTAAAAACCCATAATGATGGGGGAATTACCTTAATTGCTAAAAACCATCAAGGCTCATTTCTTGAATCTGGAGACGATCCGAAAGGTCAATATGCGATTAAAATGCATGCATACCTTCCGACCCAAAGCAGTGGCGAAGGCAATTATAGGCACACGGTAGATTATATGGGCCACGAACAAACCGGCGGTAAAGCATTAATTTATATAATTGATGGAATTTGGGGTGGCGAAAGTTGGGAAGGATGGATTACTAAATTCCAATCAGAGCCTTTTAACAACGATTACCCAAATTCAATTTTTGTTGGTCAAGATCCGGTAGCATTGGAATCAGTAGGTTTTGATATTCTTTTTGAAGAAAATATTCAGGACAATGCAAAACAAGATTATCCAATCAATTTAAAGGTTGAAATAGCCGATTACCTAAAACAATGTGCCAGCAGCGATTACTGGCCAGTAGGAATTCAATATGATCCTGAAGGTGATGGGACTCCTATTGGAAGTTTGGGCGTTTTTGAACATTGGAACAATGCTACCGATAGGAAATATTCCAGAAATATGGGTACCGGACAAGGGATAGAATTAAACTATTATAAAGCACCCTTTACCAGCATTAGCACATACCCTCAAAACGAAATATCCCTTGCTTCACCGAATCCATTTTCTGAATTCGTTGAAATTAAAAGGCCGGCAGAAGCCTCAGTCAATTCAGAGTGCTCTATTTACAACACCGAAGGTAGATTAATAAAAACCATGAGTTTTTCAGGTACCAATGCAATTGTTTGGAATGGATGCAATTCAGAAAATACAGCTGTTGCAGAAGGAGTGTACATCTATAAAATCCATGATAAAACAACAAATGCGTTATTTACAGGTAAAATAATGCTGAAACGATAGATGAGAAAACAGATCAAAAATACAAGATTGAATTATAGGGCACTGATTTTGATTGGAATCGTTTTAATTTCATTAGGAGTTGTATTTTCCTGTAAAGAAGAGGAATCACAGATACCAATTGAAGAACCGTTTGAAGTAATTAATGCATTTATAATTGACAACCAAGGAACAAAACTTTTAGCCACCAATAACGGTCTATATACTTTAAATACAAGCACCGGCAAATTCAATAAATTGGATAGCGGTATTGAACCTGCTCCCATCAGCGATTTAGCTATTTTTCACAAAGAAACCTCTGATGACTTATGGCTAGCCTCCTATGCCGGTGCCTTAAACTATTCTAATAAAGAGTTACTTACCACAACCAATAGCGGCTTGCATAACAACGTAGTAAATCACCTGAATTATGACAACCGGGCCATCAGTTATTTTGCTACGCCCAGTGGCATATCAATTCTAACTAATGAGACATGGATTAATAACATTGGATTGGATAGCCTTTATTTGAAATTTGATATTACGGATATGGCTACGGCATCCAATGGATATACATACACTACAACCAAAGGTGGTGGTGTGGAACGTTTTAAGGTTGAATTAGATGGAATAACTGGCGCCACCGTTTTTGATACCGATTGGACCAAGCTTAAATCGAACAATGTATTAACTGTATTTATTGACGATACGGTTCAGGCTTATGGAACTGATAATGGGGTCGCCCTGCATTTCAGTGAATTTACGAAGTGGGATTGGGAAAATTATACTGCGGCTGATGGATTGATAAATGATACAGTACTTTCAATTTTAAAAGATCATTCAGGAATTTGGTGGTTTGGCACATCTCAAGGTTTAAGTGGGTTTGACGGTACTGAATGGAAAAACTACTCAACAGCAACCCATGAAATGATAAGCAATACTATAAAATTTTTAGCACTCGACATGGATGGAACCTTATGGTTTGCATATGATGCTGGGTTAAGTCAATTAATTAACAATCAATGGATAAACTATCCTAAAACTAAATAAATTATTCAAAAATTTAAAAAATTATGAAAAAAATTCTTACAAGCTTGTTTGTCCTCGTTTTATTTAATAACCTGATAATTAGTCAGACAAAGTACGACACTCTAGTTAATTACATAGCAAAAACACCGGTAACCATTGACGGCCAAGCCACTGAAGAATGCTGGAACAATGCTGAATGGCATGAAATTAATCAGGTATGGATACCATTTGGGGCCACCATGATAACCGGTGATTTTGAAGGCAAATTCAAATTGGCATGGGATGAATTGTACTTGTATTTATTAGTTGAAGTGGTGGATGATTCACTAAGCGATGACCATTCAAACCCTTTGGATAGTTGGTGGGAAGATGATTGTTTGGAAGTTTTTATTGATGAAAACCGTTCTATGGGAAATCATGAATGTACAAACAATGCATTTGCCTACCATGTAAGCCAGTTTTATGATGCCATTGATATGAGCCCAACCTGTGGAGGCATTAATTATAAAAATCATGTGTCGGCAAAAATGGAAAAGATTGCGGCAAATACTTTTTTGTGGGAAATGGCATTTAAAATATACAATGCTTCCTACAACAACAGCAATCAGGAAGCTAGCCGGGTTTCATTAACCGCAAATAAATTAATGGGCCTTACCGTTGCCTATTGTGATAATGATGAAACAACGGGTCGTGAAAATTTTATAGGCTCCATGAAAATGACCGCCACCACCAACAATGACATGTATAAAAACGCCGATTATTTTGGTCCAATGCGACTCATTGATCCCGATTATGTGGGAATTGAAGTGAACCAAAATTCAAACCTTGTTGATATAAATGTATTTCCGGTTCCAACAAACAATCTATTAACGGTGGAAACAAATACACCCAATCAAGCAATTACATCAGTTTCAATTTATACCACCACCGGACAATTAATTAAACAGACAACTTTTACCGGAAATTCAAAAACCATTGATTTGAGTCGGATTAAAACTGGTATGTATTTATTGCGAGTTAATGGAATTAATGGTTCCTTTTCAAAAATAATTATAAAGGAATAACTCACAGAATGTTGTTTCAATAATACAAGAAACTTAAAACCTCAGAAATTAAAACTGAGGTTTTTATTTTTCATATTCACATTAAAATACTGGACAAGGAATAGCAGTATATTTCTTTTTGGGTTTTGAATAAGGGATTTTGTACGCAACAAACACCTCATTGGCACCATTGGTGCAATCGGATAAGCCTGAAATAGTAAAATCGTGACTGAAACCTGCACTTATTTGATCCTTTTCAAAACCAATGGAAAATATTATGGCATCACTGCCCGGATTATCTTTAAAAACAGGGATTCCCCGGTACCAAACCCCTAAGCGGATGAATTCCTTGAATCCCATAACTCCAATATTGAGCTGATTAAAAGTGGCCATCTTCATAAAATGGAAAGCCAACGTCAGGTTTTCATCGGGTGGATCAATCAACCGGCCTTTCCTACCCAATTTGATGCCAGAAAACAAACTATATTCCATAGGGATTTTATCGGCTGAACCAAATGCTGCATTGGGCCTGGTCAGATGATTGATGGTTAACCCAGCCCAAATTTTGTGGTTATAAAACAATCCAGATAATGAAGCATCGAAATAATTAACCTTACTACGGGTTATAGCCTGACTTGAATTAGAAAGACCCGTTTGAATCATATCGCGGGTTACAGCTGTCGAAGGATCAATTCCTGAAAAACAATAGGCAAACTGAATCCCGGGTCGGAAATGAAATTTGTTTTTAATATTTATATCATAGGAATATAAAAGTCCGATGCTACTGGTACTGATATCTAAATCACCTTTTGAATCATGAGTAATAAGCATTCCAATTCCACTATTCAATTCCGGAAACCGATGATCGATTGATAATGCAGAAGTATTAAAGGCATTAGTTATTGAAGGCCATTGCATCCGGTAATTTGCAATGAAACGGGTTCCCAGGTATGAGCCTGCATACGAAGGTGAAAGTTGCAACGGAGCAGCATAAAACTGCGAAAAATGAATATCCTGGGCATTAGCCTTAAAAACAAATAAAATGAGCAGAGCAAGACTAATTGACTTACTAATTCCAAGGAAGCTTTTATGGAATCTAGAAAGCAACCTATGGTACCACCGATTATAATGAATATATTGAATCCTTTTCATTTTCTAATTATTCATTACTAATTACTCATTGTTAATTGTTAATTGCTCATTGTTAATTGCTCATTGTTCATTATGCAGTAGCGTTATGGTTCCTGCTTTTACAAATGCTTCTCCACTACTGAAAATACCGGTTGCTTTCCAAACATACACATCTTCTTTACACAGTTTTTGCCTGTAATAACCCGTCCAACCATAATCCTTTTGGTCACTTATAAATAACCGCTCACCCCATCTATTATAAATCTCAAGATGGTATTCCAAAACCCCTTCGCATAAAGGGGCAAAAACCGAATTGTCGAGTGAACCCGGTTCAATGTAAGCACCATTGCCATTTCCACCAGAACCGCCTCCATTCCCATTATTTCCCGGAAAGAATACATTGGGAGCAACAAAGCTTCCGCCACCTATAGCAACAAGTTCTTTGGTTAATGAATCAATACAACCCCGTTGTGAAGTCACAATAAAAGTGATACTAAAACTCCCTGTATCCTGATAAAAATGTACCGGAGATTCTGCTGTATCAATGGTTCCATCGCTAAAATCCCAAAAATAAGTCAAACTATCCGCAGGAAATTCAGGGCTGCATTTTACCGGTTGATCAGGGATATAGGGTTTTTCCGGATTAAAAGAAAATCCAGCAGAAGGCTTGAAATAAATATCCACAAGTGTATCTTTTGCTAAACTTAACCCGTTGAGACTATTGGCGGTTAGTATTACAGTTGTTAAACCCGAGCTATAAAAAGAGTGTATTGGGTTTACCTGAGTAGAATAACTCCCATCACCAAAATTCCACAAATAAGTAGTCGTGTCAACAAATTCCGATGCATCCGTAAAAATAATGGTTACCGGTGGACAACCATTAAGGGTATCAGTCACAAAATCGAGCCGAGGTGGAGGTGGAATAATCTGAAGCACCTTAATAACAGTGTCTTTGCATCCAAATTCCGACTTAATAAAAAGGGTAATTTCCACATCAAAATAGGTGTTAAAACCTTGATCAGGTGGTTCAAATCCAATATACGAACTGGTATCGCTGGCATCAAAAAACCAGCTATGTTCCCATCCTGTTTTATTTTCTGAAAGATTTGTAAAACTGACCATTTCATTTGTCTTGGCAGGATTTGGATTCATTGCGAAGTCCGCTAAAGGTTTGTAATGAACCACTACCGGTTTTTGGGTTGAATCAACACAACCAAATTGACTTATAGTAACCAATTTTACAAAAAAAGTGCTATCATTCAACGATGGATTGGTAAAGAAATGACTTGTAACATCTTGAATGGTTTGTTCAATAGGGGAACCATCACCAAAATCCCATACATAAGTAGCATCCTGCTCAATGGGTGCGTAAAAGCCCACTTGCGCCGGATGGCAATTGTTCAAACTATCGAAAAGAAATTCAGAGCGGGGCTTTGGATACATGGTGACATATCCGGTGAGTGAAGTATCGGGACAACCGTTGGCAGCAATAGCTATCAGGTTTATTTCGAAATGTTTAAAAAAAGGATTGGAATTTTGGTATTCATGCACTTCAACGGAATCAGAGCCATGGGTGCCATCTCCAAAATCCCATTCAAGCTGACTTGCTCCCATGGTTGTACTGGTAAATAAAACCGTATCAATAGTACATACAGGAGTAATGGAGGCATCTGAAATAAATTGGGCATCGGGTGTAAACAATACCGTAATATTTTGAATGGCAGAATCAATACACCCAAATGCCGTACTCGCATAAAGCTTTGTGGTATAAGTTGTATCGGTTAAAGGCAATGTATTGAATTGATGTATTGGAGAAGTGGCAGTATCGGTATAGGAATCACCAAAAATCCAATGGTATGACATCGCTAAGGTAGTACTGTTGTTAAAAGCTACTGGCAAAGGGGCGCAGCCTATCGTATCGGAAGGGGTAAAACTGATATGGGGAATATCCTCAACTACAACGGTAATCAAGGTATCATCTGAACAATAATGGGTAGCAACATCGAGAATAACCTGTTTTTGACCTGGTGTGTTAAAAACAATACTTGGATTGGCAATAATTGAAGTCTGCTCCCCATTAAAATCCCAGCTCCAAATAAGAATCGGAGTAATGGCACCGGTAACTGAAGCATCAAAAAAAAGGGCATCCTTGCCTAAACAAACATTTGTGCAGGTAAAAGAAGCCACTGGATATGAAGGAACAAATATAAATTGGGTTGATGTATCAGAACATCCGTTTGCCGTATTAGTAGCTATCAGCATAACAGGGTAATTTCCGGGTACTCCGTAATGGTAACTACCTGAAGGATTTTCACCTAAAAAATTTTGCCCATTACCAAAATCCCAGTCCCAAGAATCATTGGGTCCTGTCGTGGTATTCGAAAATGAGGAATTGGTAGAATTACAAGTAGTATCATAAGTAGCAATAAAGCCAGCTTTAGGCCCGGGTAAAAAAGTTAAGTCGGTAGTAATGGAATCATGGCAACCTTGGCCACCACCAATATCAGTAACCATGGTTATTTTGTAGGTATTTGGTAATGTAAATTCATGAATCGGAGTTGAAAGTGTACTTGTAGTGCCATCAGAAAAATCCCATAAATAAGTCATGTTATTTTTGTGGCCGAGATTACTGAAAGCAACGTTGTTATTAACGCAATAAACCGGGTCAACATCGGTAACAATCTGGTTATTTATGGGGTACACCTGGATATCGAGAAAAGTACTGTCGAAGCCGCATATATTGGAATTAATCATTTTTACGCGATATAAACTGTCAACTGTCATTGGAAATGTATGGGTTGTAGTAGCATTGTTGTCGGTTGACCCGTCACCAAAATCCCATAATGTTGTTCTGGCTCCTGGGGTAATATCGGGATTTGAAGTGTTTGTAAAAGTGACAGTTCCATTGCAAAGTACTAATGCCGATGCTTGTGCCGCAGGTATATCAATACTATAAATACTTATAATATGTATCTCAATTTGATCGGTACCCGAAATTGGATGTAAAGTCAACCTTACTTCATGGTTTCCAGGAGCCGTAAATGTATGGATAACAGATTGCCCTGCATTGGTTTCATCGTAAGATTCAACAGGAGAGCCATCTCCAAAATTCCAATCAAATCCTTTAGTATTAGTAGGATCTGAGGTATTTGTAAAAGTAATTATTAGAGGATTACATCCTGATCCATCAGACTCGCTAAAACCAACATCTTGCGCGGAAATATTTGGATGAGAAATTATAAAGATAAATAGTAATGCTGCAGTTTTACATAGCTTAGAAAACCTTATTAAAAAAAGTTGCCCACCACATTTAAAAGAAATTCGTTCTTTACAAACCATAAAAAACAAAATTAAATTTAGAATTTAGATAACTCTTTAGCAAATTCAAGCTTCATACGGCGATTTTTTCTCAGTAGGAATAAACTGTCTGTCAAAACCCTCATTTCATTTAACCAAATTTATGAAATAAATGATAACCGGTCAAGTTTTGCATACCTAACAAATGTAAACACTTTTATGATTTTACTTAACAATTGCAACCATAAAGGTTAAAATATTTATATTTTTGCTGTTCAATAATAATTTGTCATGACAAAAGAAAAAGAGATCATTCTTCTAAATATTTCAGGAAACGATAGACCCGGATTAACCACTCAGTTAACGCACATTCTGGCTTTAAATAATGTTACTATTTTAGATATTGGCCAAGCTGTTATCCACGACGACTTAGGACTTGGTATTTTATTTGAAGTTCCGGCCAAATCAGAATCACATCCTATTTTAAAAGATTTGTTGTTTAAGGCTTATGAATTGGGCGTGAATGTTAAATTTACACCTATTAAAGAAAGTAGGTACGAAGAGTGGGTAAACAATCAGGGGAAAGACCGGTTCATTGTAACCTTACTGGCCCGTAAACTTACTGCCGAGCATCTTTCAAAAGTTACGGCTATTATAGCGGAACAAGGGTTGAATATCGATTTTATCAGCCGTCTTTCGGGTAGGATTCCATTGCACGAAATAAACAAAGATACCCGTGCTGTGGTGGAATTCTCGGTTCGGGGAACGCCAAAAGATCAGGATAAAATGAAAAAGGATTTTATATCACTAGCCGGTGACATTGGCATCGACATTGCGTTTCAGGAAGATAACATTTATCGCCGAAGCCGACGATTGATTTGCTTTGATATGGATTCCACCTTAATTCAAACCGAGGTAATTGATCAATTGGCTATTCGTGCAGGCGTTGGCGACGAAGTAATGAAAATTACTGAAAGTGCCATGCGTGGTGAAATTGATTTCAGCGAAAGTTTCAAAAAGCGGGTGTCGTTACTTAAAGGTCTTGATGAATCAGTGATGAAAGAAATTGCGGAGAACCTCCCGATTACTGAAGGTGCCGAACGATTGTTTACCACCTTGAAGCTTTACGGATATAAAACGGCCATTCTTTCGGGGGGATTCAATTACTTTGGCAATCACTTAAAAAATAAACTCGGCGTTGATTACGTATTTGCCAACGAACTGGAAATTAAAGACGGCAAATTAACCGGAAAGCACAAAGGTGAAATTGTAGATGGCAATAAAAAAGCAGAATTATTAAAACTATTGGCTTTTAAAGAAGACATCCATTTGGAACAGGTAATAGCGGTTGGCGACGGTTCAAATGACCTACCCATGTTACAGTTAGCCGGTTTGGGAATTGCCTTTCATGCCAAACCCAAAGTTAAGGCATCGGCCAAACATGCCATTTCAAATATTGGCTTGGATGCCATTTTGTATATGCTTGGATTCCGGGACCGGGATATTAATAATTAAAACAAAAAATGCACTGAAAAAAACAGTGCATTTTTTGTTATTAACATTTTATAATTCTATTCCTTTATAAACTTATAGGATTTTTCTAGCCCATTCTGCATGATTTTGAGAAAATAAATACCTTTTTCAAGACTTGAAATATCTATTGGCAAAGCATTGCTTACTTCCACCCTATTCAATATTTCTTTGCCTGACACATCAAATACCGATGCGGAAATAACCTCGTTCGAAACCACAAACAATTGGTTATTTGCTGGGTTTGGATATACCTGAGCTGCCAACTTTTGATTGGAATTGATTCCGCTTACCAGCAAATTTACCTGCACTTGCGTGGTGGTATCCATATTAAAAATTCCCTCTTGAGTAATATAACCTTCTTTGGCAATGCTATAAAGAACTTCACCTTGATTATCCCAAAGATTTATTCCAGCCTTGCCCTGATTATCGGTGATAAGGATGCTTCCGCTTACTGATATGGAAGCACCTTCAATCGGATTAATACCATCCAATACTGTAAAAAATACTGCTTTCTTTTGTGGGAGTTTCATTAGTTGCCCGTTTAAAATTTGGAATGTTACCGTGTCTTGAATGAAAGAAACCACCCTGTAATTACTAATATCTAAAAATGGGTCAATAGTAACATCAACATTGGTAAATGCATTGCCACTTGCATCAAAATCGATGGTAGCCCCATTTGCATTGGGAAACATTCCGGTGGCGACATAGTTGACTTGTTTTATTTTACCGCTATTCCATTCGTGGTAAATTGAATCGCGGGTAAGTACGGTATGAAGCACTAAATTTTTAGGTAAATAAATACCTACCAAAGTTGAATTGGCCTGTAACCTGTATTTTGAACCACTTACTTTTTCAATAGTGCATTCTAAGGCAATTGGAGTAAGCCTTGCCAAAGCAGAATCATAGATTGGACGATATGCTTCATACATTGATTCCGCACTTCCACCCCCTTGAAACAAATCACCATTAAAGGCAGCCATAGGAAATGATAGGGTTTGCATCATATATTTCATAAATCGGGCTTCAGAAGATTCTGTGGCAAAAGGATCGTAGCCTAAAATTGCCGAGCCACTGTGGTAATTTATGGAAGCAATTTTTTCCAATTCAAAGTTTAATTCAAATATTCCCATGTAAACACCCGGACTGCTGGGACTATTTGCTATTTCATTGCCATTTTCACCTATAAAAGTGCCCACATTAATAAATGCCTCGGAAATAACTGTATTTAAAGGTATGCGGTTGTTATCGTATAAAACTTCAACAGATTCTGATTTTATCGATTCATCCGCATCATACAAAGCTGAAACAGCATAATTATAAATGCCACCCACGTTTAAAATATCATGGTAAGCTGGTTCGGTAGAGGTTCCAATGGATTCATTGTTACGATAAACAATAAAGGAATTGGGTGTTTCAGCTTTAGTCGTGTTCTCAAATTTCAATGGTTCCTTAATGGCCTGCTTTTGAATACGGGTTAAACCGGAATTTGAAAAATGCACTTGGTCTTTAGTGATATTTGCTATTTGTTTAACCGATGAGGTTGGCTCTAAAAACACTTCAATGTTTGGATTTACATCCAAACCTAAGTCGTAAAGGCTATAAAAAGGTCCGGTTTCTGTTCGTATTAAGTCACTTTGACCGGGCAATACAGTTGGGCCAGCATCACAACCTACAGGAAAGCCTCCTTGTGCATTTACATGATACCCAAAAAAATACAATCTATCGGGTTCCAAAATTACTAAACTATCCACTGGAACTATATTCCATTGCCCAATTGTCATATCTGATAGCGTATCTTGATAAATAATGCTGTCGGCCAGATTACCCGTCCATATTTTAATAATATAAATGGTATTTGTTTCAGTTGGCGTAAAAGCCACTTTAGTGACCTGCATCCCTTGGTAAGGTTTGAGTTGATCGGGTGTATATGCAATGGCCACTTCAAACTCTCCTGGTGCATCTAAACCAATACCTGAATACAATTCACCGGAATCGTAATGCAGCCAAAATGGAGTGCCGGGTGTCCACCAGGTTAAATAAACATTAGGATTGTCTAATACATGTTCTGCTTTTAAGTTAGCCGGTGGGTTTAAACTTTTTGAAACTGGCTGTCCACTTCCTGAATAATTAATACTAATAAGGAAAGCTAATAATATTAAAAGTGTTTTTTTTATACTTTGATGTAGTTATCTTTTAGCTATTTTATAAATCTTGTTTTCATTATTAACCGTTACCTGTACTAAATAAAATCCGGAGGCAAAACCTGAAAAATCAAGTCTAGTATTGCCATTCATGATAAAATTTGTAAAAACTTTTCTTCCGGTTATATCGGTAATGCTAATTTCCACCGGAGTATTTGAATTGATTTTTAATTCATCGGTAACCGGATTTGGAAACACCTGAATGCCTGAAAAAGGGTTTTCGCAAGCTCCTACAGCTTCTTCGGTAGTAAAAATAATAGTTGCTTTAGTAGCCTCCACTCCCTCCTGTGATTGAACTCCCGACAAGCTAACATAATAGGTAGTATTTGGGTTCAAGGCATTAGTTGGAGTAACCAAAATATGGGTTTTACTGATATTAATAACCGCATTAAATGGCACATCATCCCCTTGATTATCATTCATTTTAAAGGTTATTAGCGGATTGGCATCAGTAATTTCAGAACCATCGGTAGCATATAATTTTTTATCGCTAACCAGCTCAACCTTAGTTAATGTATCAACTGCCACAGCCCCGTTTTGAATGTTAAAAGTTATATAAGGTGGTGCAGGCGCATTAGGAATATCAATCATTTCCGATTGCAATATTTTGTAGGAGTTTTTATAAAACAAATAAGCAACTGCTTTTAAATCGGTAAATTCTTCAATAAAGGTTTCAGACAATGAAGCTGCAAAATATAAGGTAGTATCGGTACCCGCTTTTAATTGTCCAACTTCAGTTCCAGCCTTATTCGACAGGAATTTCATGAACACGTTTTCGAATTGTGTTTCTCCGTTGGTAGCCTCATTTTCGGTAGTAATACCTTCAACCACTGCAAATCTTAAATAAGCTATCCCATTTAAACCAATTGTTGTATTTATATTCACCGATGCAAACACACTATCGCCTAATACCTTGGCCTCTATTTTCAGGAATTGTTGAGTTAGTTTGCCTAAATGTGAATCAAAATCGGTGGGGGAATATTCCACATCCTCTCCATAAGCATCAACAAAAAGCGTTGGTGCTCCACTAACGCCATATTGCCCAACCATATAACCAACTTCAGAAGTATAATAGGGGTCACCCACACCGGGCCAGTTGACCTGATATTTTATCAAGGAGTATTGATCAGGATATAATGCCAGTGTTGGATTAATATATAATGTATTTGCAGTGGAACATGGAGAACAGGTACTGCTGGTAAATTGCTCATGCATGGGCTTTTGCCAATAGCCATCCATAACCAGTACTTCTTTAGTCAAGATATTGTTATCTGGATTCATGTCGTCAACCCCGTTAATTTTACTAATAATTAAACCAACAGTTACTGTTCCGGCAGTAGTAATTTGCAATTTATTTGGCAAAGCCAGATGGGCTACCTGTCCAAATTCAATGGATAATCCATCTAACACGATTGTTTCCGATTCCCATCCTCCCAAATCGTAAAACAATTCAATGGATGTAAGGGTTGCGCTACCAAAATTCAATACATTAAAGGTTAGTTCAAATGGATTGAATGCCTGGGTACTTAAAAAGGTTAAAGCATTTACTGAAATGTCGTAATCAACACAATTGGAACCAATACCATAAATGGAAAGACTATCACCAAAATTTGGGTTTTGGCAAGTGTCAATTAATACTCCATCTAAATAGATTTTAAAATCGCCTGGCCCACTGGAATTGCTCATTCCATCGCCATAAGTATCATAAATTGTCCAATAATAACACGATGCCGCATCCAATTGAAGGGTATCACGGTGAGTGTAGTTTTTTTGCAGGATACCGTTGGTTTTAACCACATTTTTATCGGTATTAAAAAGTGTCCACGAAGTTTCGGCTGGGTATTTATCGGTAGTAACTTCAATAACCAGTTCATTGGCACAAACCAATTGGCTGAGAGTTAACAGGATTGTCAGGATTAAAAAATGTTTTAGTTGCATGATATTTATTCTTTGATGAGTCAAGTTAAACTAATTTGGAACGTTTTGTTCAAGCTAATTTGGAACAATTAATCGCTTTGTTGATTTATTAAAATTGATGTTGCTTGTTTTAAGTCAGGTATAATTCACATACCTGTAATACAATGTAATACTTGAATAAACAATTAATATAAAATTGCCGTCACAGTTATCCCGTGACGGCAATAGTGAGAATTTATCGGGTAATAACCAGATTTCGATAGATACTGCCTTCGGCAATAGTTACTTTTACAATAAAAGCACCGCTTGGCAAGTCAGAAATAGAAACACTAAACGATTGACCAGTAGCATCAACCACTTTAACCAATTCGCCAATTGAACTGAATACTTCAATTTTACTATGCTGAGCATTGGTAAATGTTACGGTTGCATTGGCCGGATTTGGATACATCCTTAATTCAGCATCTAGCTTTTCTAAAACTCCTACGGTATAGGTGTAATCAAATTCAATGGGCACTACAATGCTTGAACCGGTTGCGAAAACCGCTTGAACCCCAGCTTTATATTTATGTAAGCCTTCTACTGTTAAATGTTTGGCTTCGGTAAATGTAAACAGTTGCGAGGTAACTCCTTCGGCAATCGGTGTAGTCATGTTGTCTAAGAAAATATTGTACGACAATACACTTTTGCTATTTGATTTAACAATACCTGCATTTTCAGCTACCTTTTTCAATATTTCCGGTTTTGAAACCAAAGTGTTTGTTTCCTTTAATTCAGTAGTTAAAATTGCTGTCTTTTTGCTGCTTATTAAGGCATGAACCCGGATAATAAAGTTTCCATAATAACCCCAATCGGCTAATTGTACAAAACCAAATTCCTCATCATTGTAAAAGGCAACACCAGGGTCACTATCGGTATCCATAGCAATACCAGGTGTAGGTAACGTTTCATCGGCATACCATTTTACCATAGTATAGAATGGACCATTGTATGAAATATTAGCAACAGGAACCGATAACAAGGAATCCTTTTGTAGCACAAATTTTTCAGTTTGACCAATCAGCACTTGATTGTTATTATAGAAAACCAAAGAAACTTTGCCACCCATATCATTGGATGCACCTTGAATATCAACGCCATAAATCTGTCCACCTTCATACTGTTCAAAATAATTTCCTAATTCAGCACTAGCTCCTAAATCAATATTTAAAGCTTGTTCAAAGGAACCATCATCAGGCTGGTACGTAGCATCAATACCTATTGCCCAGCTAAATTCAGCTTTTTTATCACTTTCCATTGGTATCACAGCTAAATGGGTTGGAGTAAATATATACTCTATCAATTCAATAGGCAAAACTGAACCGGCATTAATAGTTACCGAGCTTTCGTAAACCTCGTAGGCAACGCCATTGGTAACGATAATATCGTATTCGCCTTTTATTACTGATGGGAACACAACATTACCTGTTGAAACTACAGCCTCATATTTATTTATAGCGGCACCATTGATATTGGCAAAAGTAACCCTTGCACCATCCATATTTTGGCCGTTATTGGCAGTAACATTAATAGTTACCGGTACAAACAGACCTTTGTTTATGGTATTTGAATAGGCATATTCTGAATTGGCATTGGTATATTGAGCCTGAATTCTATAAATATAGTATCCATCAGTGGTTTGAGCAAATGTTTCATCAGTATAGGTAACTTCACCACCAGTTCCAGGAATGGTTTCTGCATTTAGTTTAGTCCAACCAGTTCCACTCATGCCTCCTTGCAAATCGGAACGCCATAAATCGTAACTAATGAGTGCTTTCAAATCTTTATTGGCATCTTCCAACGTATTGGCACGCAAACTAACTGCTCCACCATATCCTACTCCCAATTGAGGATGACCGGCAAGTAAAATCCATTTCCCATTTTCATCAATTAAATAACCTACATTATCATCATGAAATCGTCCAATTATAGCAGGTGTCGATTGGTGAACCTTATTCCAATGAATCATAACATAAAAATCTTCAGTATAACTGAAATCGGGAACATCAACTTGCATCCAATCTACTGTTGAATCAAGCATCATAAACGACACCGGATTCATAATTTCCTGCTGATCTTTGTTATAAAACCGCAAGAATAATTCTGATGGCAGGGAACCTTCCCATGCCCAATTCGAAAATTCAATAGAAGTAACAGTCCCAGGTTTTGAAACCCTAAAAAGGTTTCCTATTTGGACATCTTCATCAGGACTATTATAAATCCACCAATAATTATCGGTTATTCCTAAAGTCGGGTCAATCATTCCAACAGTTCCGGTATAAGGTGTTTGCCATGTTAGGTTTACTGCATTGCTTTCATTAATAGTTGCAAAAACATTATAAGCAGGTGTTTCCAATTCATCAATAACAACGGAATCCATAACAAGCCCACCAATCGGCACATAAACCGTGTCAATAAAGGACACATATTTTGGGTGTACAAAAGTTAATTGGTACTCTTTAGCAGCAAATACTTCACCGAATGTAAAGGTACCATCGGCTCCAGTTACGGTATAGTAGTCCAAATCGTATCCTTTCAGTGTTATTTCCACTCCGCTTACGGGTTGCAACAAATCGTTTCCAACCACAATTCCGGTAATTGACTCCGATGATAAGGATTCCAATTTAAAATCAACCACCGTTTGGGTTGCAGCTGATAAAGTACCTGTTTTAGTTTGATCGTAGAAACCAAACAGGCTAGTGGTAATAGCTGCGTCTCCATAAGGCATAATTGGGTACAGATACTGACCTTGGCTGTTGGTTTTTGTAGTATTGGCAAAACCAGCTAATGTAACGGTTGCACCAGCCAATAAATTATCTTTTTCATCGGAAACTGTTCCTGCCAAGGATGCATTCATACCGGCTGTTTTTACATAAAACAACATATTTGGAATATATGTTTGAACTTGCGATGGTAATTTACTCAACGCCACCGGGTCCGAAACATCGGTATCTTTTTCATAATACTGCATGCCATGTGAACGGTTCACATTTTCACCTTTCAAATCAGTAGCTAACAAAGAAATGCTCTGTCCATAATCATTTGTAGCCGGTCTTTGGATTGCAACCACTATATTTTTATCGCCATTATATAAATAAGGCTTTTCAAACGGGATATACAATTGAATATAGTTACTATTGGTAAATTCAAAGGTTAAGTTTGAATTAAATACTGGCACCATGGTACTGGTTGAAAGAAATCCACCATCCAAATTATTCAAAGCAGTTTCGCCAATAAATATATTTACGGGGTCTGTACTTTTGCGGTAGTTTGAATAATAAATGGATATACCACTGATTTCACCTCGTACATTCAACGAATCTTTGTTATAAATAACCTCAGCATAATTCCCATAGTATCCGGCCAGCGTAGATTGATCGTTCAAATTGCTTTCCGGTGATCCTTGCATCACATATTCAATACCCTCTTTAATAACTACCAGACTACGAACAATTGATTTATTATTCAAAAGATCCTGATCTGCTGAATAATCAACAGTAGCATAAACAGTGCCTGTTTCTATTGTGGTAAAAGTTGTTGTAAATTCAAACTGATGCTCATTGGCCAACGTGATAGCCTCACCTGATTGACTTGCTATCTCAGTAGATACCCCATTAATCTCTTTCCAAAGTTTTACTGAATAATCAGTAGCCAATAAAGTACCTTTACCTAAATTCCGAACGTTCACGGTATAATTAACCGGAACATTTATTTGAGGATCGGAAGGTCCGTTAAAAGATTTGATGGCTAAGTCGGATTGATTGAAATAGCGTTCTACACCACGAATAAAATCAATGGAACCACCCTGACACTTGAAGCCCAAATAATAGGCCCCCGCCGGTTTTACATTTTTTAAGGTAGCTTTATAATTAGTGGCATAAGGCATTCCGTAGCTTACGGTATGAGCCACTTTCCAAGGACCGTTTGGAGTTGGTGCATATAAAATAGTACATGTTCCGCCAAAGAAACCGGCACTGTAAATAAATTCTAAGGTATCAGTAGCTTTAATGTCTAATTTTGGAGTTACCAATGTATCGTTGCCAATACTAACCTGCCATTTACCTTCCCAATTATTACGGTCGTTATACCATATAAATAAGCGGCTCGTTCCACCGGAAACTTTGCTAATCCAGCCATCGGGCGGGTATTGTTCCCCTTCAAAACCTTCCACAAAATATCCCATGCGGTAAATTTCATGTTCCTTGATTGTTTGTTTATCCGATGTGTAGGTTCCGTAATCAGCAGGAACTTCAGCACGAATTGTATAAGTTCCGACTTCAGATGGTGTCCAGTCAAGAGAAACTTTAGCACTTTCATCATATTTTAAAACCGTTGAGGAAACACTTCCAATTTCAAGATCATCGGCAAAAAAAGTTACCATGGGTGAACTATTTTCCAATCCACGGCTTTGCACAGTTGCTGCTAATTGAATGGTTTCAGTTTCCCAACTATAGGGCTTACTAAATTCTATACCAGACACTTTAAAATCGATAGCTTCATTTTTAACACAGCTAACACTGGCTAAAAAATTATTAACGCCGGAATTTACATCAAAGCCCGGTATAATTATGGTAACAGCTCCCTCAGGATTTGTTCCTTCGATAACCAAACCAGGAATTTCCTGGGTAAATACTCCTTCATCGCCATTCAGCGATTCCCATTCTCCTAAATGTGGAGCATCTGTTGTACTTCCATTAAAAAAACGGAATGCATAAGCACCCGTCATATAAGTGTTTTGAAATTCTAAACGAATTCTCGAACCTGCAGTTCCCGGAAAGAACGTTACCGTATCATCGGAATATGACACATACACATCGCCCAAACCACCGTGGTCAGTGAAAGTTCCGCTGCAAGTTGTATAAACAACATGGGTGTTGGGTTCAGCATTATAAATTGTACCATAATTTTCAACTGTAGATGAATAACTATTATTGGTAGTGTATTCATCGGCTGCAAATACAGATTCAACCTCAATAGTATATACGCCTTTAACCGATAAATCGGCAACTTCGTGAAAAGTATAGATTATTTCAGCTCCTGAAGTTATCGCTTTTCCATCTTCAAGTTCGGACCATACACCCCCATTAACCCTAAACCGCATTTGATAACTGGTAATGGCAATGTTTTGAGTGCCATGGTTCTGTAATTTAACGATAACACCTTCATTATCGTTAAGGTTTTCACCATTTACCGGAGCAACAATTTCAGTAACAGCTATATCGTTGCCTTTGGCAGGGCCAAACAAAGCAAAATTAAGATTGTATAACCCAACATCCACACCTTTTATTTTAACCCAATAATCGGTCATATCGGTCCAATCATAAATTGTTTGATATCCTCCACCCGGATTTTTAAATTCCGCTTGGCTACCAATAGCATTTCCATAATTCTGAAATAAATTAGCCGCCCAAAAACCCGGTTGGCTGTAAGCGTTTTCAGTTTCAATATCGGTAACGGGTTGAATACATACCCAATACTTACCTGCAGGTAACGAAATGCTTTGGTTAAGTTCTACTGTTACATCGTATATACTTGCATTAATTTCATAACTTTCGTAATGATTATTAATATTGTTGGTTGACTCTAAAAAAACGGTACCGGGTTTTCCTGCGTTGTTATTATAAACTATCACCGAATAGGAAGCAATGTTTTCGATAGGTAGTGGAGAATAAAAAGTACTCCTTGCATACTTCACCTCCCAGGTTTGTCCTTCAGGTACCGTTAAATCGTCGGCTGCAAAGGAATTGAATTGATCGAATGCTGCATAAGTATAACTCACATTTACTATGGTCCCATCAAGGCTTATGGCACTCATCTGATTGTAAATATAGGGTCCAATAACCATGGCATCGTTCTGCATTGGAGCCAGTGTTTTAATACCTTGGGTTTCCTCTATTTGAAAAGGAATTTTACCTTCTGGCAATTCCTTTGTTTGTGCATGCAATCCTTGAAAAAAGGCTGCTAACAGCAAAACGGTAAGAATTTTAAAAATTAATTTTCTCATTTTCGATTTGTATTTGTTTAATTCATAACTAGCTTAAATTTTAAAGTTTAAATTTCTGGTTAATAATAGGTCTTGACAAAATAAAAGGATATACATGGTAAATACAGTCGTTAATAGAACCTATATTTTGTATATACAAGGATGGCTAAGTAATTAGCAATCTTTCTATTAACATTCACGTAAAGCATGAGGAATTTTGCAACTATTCAATCCGATAAATTCAATTCAACTGTATAAATCCCACAGATTATCTTCAATGAATGCTTTGGTAAGTTCAATGATTTAACCCGGATTATTCTTGAATAATCCTGACGATAAAGCTATTCCTCAAAAATGGGAAAATAAAAATTCTCTTTTTTGGGTATAGCTAAATCGGGGTTTCCCGCTTTGCGACCCAATACCCATCGCACATTCACATCTTTCGCTATGCTCAGGTATGAATAAAGCGGATTAATCAAATGAAGCAGTTAAAAAAACACCGTTTTAAAGTGCAAAAAAAAACACTGCATACTAAATACAGTGCTTTTTAAATTACTACAACTACTACTACTGTTTGAGAAACTTTTCTACTTGTTGTCCAAAACGGGTTTCTATTTTCACAAAATACATAGCGTTTGGATAATTTGATATATCGTGAACCAATGTTCCGTTGCTATTGGTAAGTTCTTCAATAATTTGTCCGGTAACAGAAAGAATCTCCACGGCACTACCTTTTTCGCTGGAAATGGTTATGTTATTAACAGCTGGATTTGGATATACCAAAATCAGATTATTACTCCTATCTGAAATTCCAATATAGGGCAATGTTGTAAAAACCAAAGTGTCTTTAGGAATGGATTGGCCATCCAACGTGGTGAAGTTTTTTGACAATACAAAATATTTGGTATTGGTATTCCATCCATAAGTTGGGGTTAGCGTTATTTGAGTGGATTCGGAATTTATAGTTGCTGAAAAAGGTACTGATGTTCCGGTAACGGTTCCTTGTTTTAAAACCAAGTGATCCTGAATTTTAGTAATTTCTCGTCCTTCCATGTTAAACAATGTCCGGTTCGAGTTTATTAAAACCATAAGGCCCGAAGTATCAACATTTGTTGCTTCGTTGTTTATATTGTAAGTAAATTCAGGTTGCACCTCAATATAGGATAGTTTTACATTTTCCGATTGAACAATTTCACGGTTTCCTTTTTGGATATAAAAGTTCAAAATCAAATCCTGTAAACTACCTTCTTCCAGAGGATAATCTTTAATATTGCCTGAAAAATTAAAAGTTTGCTCCTCTCCTAGTGTTAACTTTTGAATTTCAATTCCTTCAGGGCTTGGCAAAAAACCATAAGCCGGATGAAAATATTCATATCCATCTTCCAAATCAAAATGACATAAGGTTTGTACTGCAATTCCACGCAAATAAAATAATTCATCCATAGTTTTCATGGGTAATATTTTTACTGTAGAAAAAATGCTGTCACCTCTTAAGTATCCACTAACGGTTAATTTAATATCGGAAACAACCCCTAAATAATCCTCGTATGCAATGGGTGTAAAAACCTTAGGGTCTTTTGAAATACCATTTACAAACAAACTTGGAAATCCATTAGCATTATAAAAATCACTCATCATATATTTATTTCCTGGAATATATTTCAAATCAGCAAAAGCACCATCATTTCCCAGATATTTAGTCAATGTATAGGTACCTTTGTTCAAACTCAAAGTATTATCAACTACTGCATTGGCTTCGGGACAAGGAGGACAATAGGCGCTGGTAAACATTTCAACCATATTTTTCTTAACAATTCCATCCACCACTGTTACATTCATTGAAGCCGTATTGTTGGCTGTAAAAGAATTGGTTGAACCATTTATTTTGGTTATAGTAAGGATCACCGTGTAATCACCAGCAGTATTAAAATCATGAGCAACCGGGTAGCTTATTGACTCGAAAGCACCCACCGGAATTGATAAACCATTCACCACCTTTGATTCGCTTGTAAAGTCACCCACGCTATAAAATAGTTCGAGGCTGGTAATAGGGGCAACTCCCATATTAAGTACCAAAGCGCTAATGGGTGTTGCTTCTTTACTAATATAGGTTAACATGTCAATATTTTGGATACTAATATCGTTTGAATTGCAAGCTGTACCTAAATTGTAAACAGAAATACTGTCACCAAAATTGGCTGTTGAGCTTTGAGTAATTAATGTGCCATTGAAATAAACTATATAGCTTCCGGGAGTAAAACCTCCGCTAAGTCCATCGCCATAAGTATCGTAGAGTGTCCAATAATAACATTGTTCCGATGCTAATTGAATAGTATCGCGATAAGTAGTTAAATCGGCAAAGGAATTACTTGTTTGAATGGTTGCATTAAAGTTATCGGATAAAACCCATTGGGTTTCTTCGGAGTTATTATCGGTAGTTACTTCAATCACCAATTCGTTTTGCGAAAAAACGGTTAGTTGAAATGCAACTATTGCAATTGCTGTACATAATAAATATCCTTTCATAAAAATCTATTTTAGTTTTAAAGAGTCACCAAAATTCGAATTTTCATCCATTGATGCAAAAGAACAGTTCCATACATACCATATACTATCATAAAAGAATGATATACTCTGTATATACAATTTAAGTAACCTACTGATTGAATGAGTTTTATTTGATTGGTAAGAATTGGAAATTTAATATCCAGCACCCCAAAAATTAACTTAACCCTTTAAAACCATTGCTTCCGTCGGAAAAGCAATACCCCTATAATAATTAATCCGGAGGACAATACCAGTATAGCAGGTAAGGCCCAAACCGAGTTTTCCATAAGGTTTGGAACGTTCATTCCAAAAAGACTGGCAACTAAAGTCGGTATCATTAATATGATTGAAATGAGAGCCAATTTTTTCATTACCACGTTCAGGTTATTTGATATTAGGGAAGCAAAAGCATCCATCATACCGCTTTGGATATCGGCATAAATTTGAGCCATTTCCAATGCTTGCTTATTTTCAATAATAGCGTCTTCCAGCAAGTCTTCATTTATTTCTGTGGTAATTTTTTTTGAATTCCGCAGTTTGGCTAATACTATCTCATTCGATTTTATAGAGGTGATAAAGTAAACCAAACATTTTTCCATTTTCAACAGTTTCCGCAGCTCACTGCTTTTAACAGATTCCTCAATTTCTTGCTCAATTAAGGTAGTTTGCTGGTTAATTTGTTTCAGGTATTTAAGATAGATTCCACCTGACCTTAAAAATAGCCTCAAAATAAAATTAAATACATCGGTAATTTGCTGATAATGCTCCCTAAATGGAGTTGCTTGTTTAAAAGGAAGAATTTCATTGTCTTGATTGCATATTGTTAAGGTAAAATCTTCGGCAACAAATATTCCCAACGGAACTGTAAAATAGGGCACTCCATTGTTTGACGATTCTACCGGGATGCGCATAATTACTAGGGTCCAAAAATCGTCGAACTCAACACGGGGACGTTCATCAGCATCTAAAACGTCCTGTACAATATCAGCAGGTACCTGAAAATCGGTAATAATTCGTTCAATTTCTTGTGGATTTGGCTGCGTAACGTTTATCCAGCAACCTTTTTCAACGCCGGGGATTTCAATGTATCCACCAAATGTTTTGAATATTTTAATCATTGGTATATGCTCCTTACTTTTTATTAGCAAGGAAGCGGTGAGCCCCTTACTAAGTTATTATACTATTAACCAACTTCGTTCCGGGCCTTCGTCCATGATTATATTTTTTAAAATGTTTTACAAAAATAGACTTTTATAATGGATGCAACAATAGAATTTTTTTGAAATACGTAACAAAAAAAAGGCTACCTCCGAAGAAGCAGCCTTTAAATTTTTCAATTATACAAACAGGTTATTCAATAACCAACCGTTGGCTTATTTTGCCCATTTCATTAGTTACTGATACAACATATATTCCTTTAGTTAAAATAGAAACATCTACCTTATCAGAAGTTGTGAGAATAACTTTCGATAATACCAACTGACCGGTAATGTCAAAAATTTCCATTTTCGAATCTACTGAACCTACAATGGTAATGAAGTTGGTAGCTGGGTTCGGGTAAATATTGAATGAACCTGCTTCAACAGAACCAACACCGTTAGGATCAACAGTTATTGAAAATGTTTGAGTAGCATAATTGTATTTACCAATAGCTAAAATAGATACCGGGTAAATACCAGTTGCATCTGGAGTACCTGTTAAAGTAGCTGTTCCATCACCATTATTGGTTAAAGTGGCCCAAGCGGGTACGTCAGCATTAACAAGTAACGCATCGTCGCCAGTGTAAGCAACTACTACATTGTAAGTATAAATCTCATCAACATTACCACTGATAACAGGTTCTGAAGTAAATACAGGAACTGCCATAACAGTAATTAGGTAACTAACTGAAGTTTCATAAGTTCCATCGGTAGCAACTAAGTTAACCACATATTCACCGGTAACAGTAGTTCCAGCAATAGTAGCTGTTTTGTCGCCATTGTCGGTTAATGTTAACCAGGTTGGAAAATCGGTACCTGCTGAAATGGTCAATGTTTCAACACCTTCGTACGAAACAGTAGCAGTTGCACTGTAAGCAGCGCCTTCGTTAATCATGGCATCGGTAATGGCAGCAAAAGTTGGCATTGCACCTACAGTTAACGTATAAACTTGTTCTGTAGTAACATCACCTTCAGCAATTACGGTAATAGTAAAATCGCCTACTGCATCCGGTGTTCCTGAAACGGTAGCAGTATTGTCACCATTATCGGTTACAGTTAACCAGCTTGGGTTTGCTGTTCCACCGGTAATAACAGCTGCACTTTCACCATTGTAAGTAACTTCAGCTGTATAAGAATACAATTCATTTATTAAAGTAAGCGAATCCGATTCTGAAACGAATTCAGGAATTGCATTAACCTTAAGATTGAAATTTTGCTCTGCACTGTATTTTCCATCGGTAACCATTAAACCAATAGAATACATACCGGCAACTGCAGTTCCACTCAATGAATAAGTGGTATCAGTTAACGCACTCAAGGTCATCCATTCAGGAAGATTATTTCCCATAACTTCGAATGTGGTAATACTTTGGTATGCTACTTCGATGGTATAGTTGTAATTTTCCATTTCGTTGATTGAAACGATTGGCTCTGATTCAAATACAGGAGCACCAGGATTTGAGAAGTGCCATATTGCTAAAGGCATTTGATAACTGTTTACTGAACCACCATATTGAACCACGATACTATCACTATGTATTTGGTTTGTTGTGTTTTGACCGTACAAAAACCTGGATTTAGTATTTGCCATGGTATGGAAATATGGATACTTCGAAATAGTAGCGGTACTATCCTTAATAATCATCAGTACGATATTGTCCGTTCCATTGTAAGCAAAGGGTACATCTAAAGGAATGTACATGGAAAGATTGTTTCCTTGTTGGAAATTCATTTTTCCGTTGTAAACCTCTGTAAAGCTAATTGAATCGGTTTCAATCCAGGTTGCTGTGTATAAACTAACCGCTGTATCAACCAAGAAAGAATCAACCATGGTAGCCATATAAATGTGTACAGGCACCGTATCAACAGCTGGATAAGAAAAATTATAGGTAAATTCAATACCATTCAAATCGCCATACAATCCTATTTCAGAAGGATAATATACCATTTCGGAAATGGAACTTTTTCTGTTTATTTGAACAACGCTGCTAGTGGTTGAACCATTGTCAATGCCTCCGGCTACATAATTATCGGTAATAATAATTTCAATAGTTTTTGATCTATTATTATCAATTCGTGTTTCACCTACAAGCACAATATTTGCATAGATTGAAACAGTATCCAAAGTTTGGAATGTATATGGTACCACAATTGCTGCATTTTCCATCGAAGCGATATCTACACCATTTACTACCGTATAAACAGTATCAACTCCAGTAACCTCAATAGTATAATCACTTCCCAAAATTGCAGTTGTTCCCAGATTGTTTACTGAAACATTCAGTTTGGTTTCAATTCCAGCTTTCACATAACTTTGAGCAGTTATTCCGGTTGTGTACAAATCTTTTTCGAAATAGTACAACTTAGCACCTCTAACATTATCAATATAAGAAGTTGAATAAGAGTTAGCTCCTAAATTGGTGAAAGCAAAATAATAAACATCACCGGCATACATGCTTAAATCGAATTCATAAGGTGATATTCCATAAACACCAGTTGGACGAACAGCTAAACCTAAAGTATCCCATGGTCCTTCAATTGATTTTGACATTAAAACCTGAATTGCTTTTGAATCACCATTTCCTGCAGCGTACGCATCAAAATAAAGCTTATCAACCACACCAATTTCAGTTAATGGGGTAACAACCGTATCGTTAAACAGAATGTTTAATGAGTTTTTACCGTGGGTTGAATTGTAATACTCCGAAACTTTAGCCGTGTTTAATTTTGAAACCCATGCCAATGGTAATGAAAGAGAGCCTTCAAAACTTTCAAGCAAAGCTCCTTGATTGTAAACTTTCACAGTTGTTTCCAATGAATTATCATCATTCGTAGCTTGTCCATCATTTTGAATCAATACTTTTACTGTTGTATTAGCCGATGCCAAAGTAGGAATCCAGTTAAAATGAAGTGAATCGATAACACCTGGAATCAAATTTTTGGTCATTTGGGTTTCAACAACTTCACCATTAACCACTAAATAAACGGCACGTGATGTAGTATCAGCTCCAGCGTTGGTAACAACAGCAAGAACATCAACGGGTTTACCAACCTGATTATAAACCAAAGGATCACCAACCGTTAAATTCAAAGTTGAGAATTCAATAGCATTTGGAGTAACACAGTTTACATTGGCTTCCCATCCCGGATAACCCCATGCACCTTCTACTTTAACAACAACAGTGATTGCTCCATCGGCATTACGTGCTTGCACATAAGTTGGGAATACACCACTGTAACGAACTAATTCAAATAATTTTGGAGCATCGGTGGTTTTGCCATCATAGAAATCCCAATTTTGGATATCGCCTTCAGCATTCATAAAAGTAAAATCTAAAGCTACTCGGGAACCAACAGTCCCGGGAAGGAATGTAATGGTATCTGATGAAGCATCGGTATAGTTTCCAAGTACGCTTCCATCATCAACAAATATTCCGTCGCAAGCTGTTACTATGGTATCAGTTCCCATAATATACAATTCACCATAGTTTCTAGCTTCACCATAAGCGATATCGTTAGCTGGGTTTGCATCGCCAGTTAACATTACCGCAGTTTTTACACTATAGGTAGTAATTGCCGATAAATCAACTTTTTGAGTAAAAGTATATTCTAAAATTTCTTTCTCACCAATGTTAGCGCCTGTTACCGATTCAGTGGAAGTACCTATTTGAGTAAGAACACCATCAACGGTAGCACTTACTTGGTACATTACATTAAAATTAGTTTGTGTTAATAAACCCACATTTTGAATGGCTACTTTAACATCACTCAATGCCTTAAGTTCACCACTTTTTGGAGCTAAAATTGTTTTTAGGGTTAAATCATTATCATCCGGAGGGCCAACCAGGCCAAATGCCAAATTGGTGTACATACCATTGTTGTTGTATTCATCATTTTTGGTTGACCAATCAAGGTAAACTTTAGGAAACCCACTGATATCTTTCTGTTTAGCGGGATTGCCCATTGCAGAAACATCGCTCAAAGTCAACCATTGTCCTGAAACCCATTGACCATTTCCAACTACTGATAACCAATATGTTCCAGAAGTTAATTCAGCAGCATAAGGAAATTCAATAGTAATTCGCGTTACTTCAAATTCCAATTCTACGGCTTCAAAAACTTCAATGTTAAATGATTCTACGGCTGTAGTACTTGGTATTCCAGCATTATCGGAATAAATATCAACTTTAAAACCACTGAAATAATAAGGAGAACGATTAAAAATAACCGTTGCACCATAAACATCCATTCCTTCAGCAGGAACCGTAAAATCATCTGCTGAATAATAGATTCCAGTTCCCATTGGAGCGGAGCCTCCATTGTAACTAAAGTAACCAGTTTCGTTATTCACTATATTACCCAATTGCGAATAAATTAACTTTCCACCTTTGCTTTGCGCCTGAGCCCATGTAAAGCTTAATAGCAATGCAATTAAAATTGTAAACACTTTTCTCATAATTTCAAAATTTAGTTAATAATAAAACCTAATAATATATATGTAAAAAATATATCCACTTTGTTAACTTGATTTTGAGTTGGACTTTTTCGATTTTTTATTTTCGTTTTTTTTATCCAACTCTTTTAGCATTTTCTTTAATGCTTCGGTAACTTCAATATTCTGTTGAATTTGCCGTTTAATTGCTTCATCATTCATATCATTGTAGCTTGCCATATTTATTTTTTTCGATTACAAAAATCTTTAATTAAATTTTTTAGCCCTAACTATTGACCTACACTATAAAACTACAATGGAGAAATTGCTATATACAGTTTATATACACAATATATATATTGCTGTATTTCAAGACTTTAATATTGAAATAATGGGTTCTAAGAAGTTATACCATAAGGTTCATATTAAAAAACAGCCACAAGGAAGGATGATGCAATCAAGAAAATATCCAATAACAAAAATTCTTGAGGTAAAAACATTACTGTCAGGACAACAGGTTTATTAAAGGATTTTGGTATAATTCACCTATTTATAATCTGAATTTGGGTGATGCACAAGAGTGGTTACTCAATAGAAGTTAAGAAGTCGTAGAGGGATATGTCGTTGTTGGTAATATTGAGTTTTTTACGGAGCCTTGAACGGGCAATGGTAATGCTGTGTACCGATTGAAAGGTAATGTTCGAAATTTCTTTGGTTGACATATTTAAACGCATAAAAGCACACAATTTTTTCTCATTTAGCGATAGATCGGGGAAACGCTCTTGTAACTTTTTATAAAAATCCTCATGTACATTTTGAAACCGCACTTCAAACTCCGACCATACATCTTTATCAACATTCCCCAAGAGCTCATTAATCACATTTTGCAACGGTTTCTTGTTTTCTTCTTTAAGGTTCCCTTTAATATCGAGTAACCGATGTGAGATAGAACTTATCAGTTCGTTCTTTTTCAATAAGTACATCACATTGGTAGTTAGCTCCTTATTTTTATATTCCAAATCACTTTCCAATTTTTCATTTACAAGAGCCAAGGTTTGTCGCTGTAATTTAATGCGCCGGATTTTGCTTTGGCCTAAAAAATAAAGAAGTGTAAACACCATAAGTAAGGTAATTAAGATACCGAATAGGGTAATATTTCTAAAAATTCGTTGTTGTTTTTGTAATTCCAACTCCTTTTGTAACTTATCAAAGTTGTATTGCATTTCAAGCATGATGGCCGTTCTGGAACCTTCTTGCAAATTTAAGCTATCGGAAAGCACTTTAAAAATCAAGTGCATTTCATAGGCTTTCTTATAATCACCATTCTTAGCATTTTCTTTAATTAACGCCTCCGAAATATTGTGTTGTAATTCCAAGTAGTTATTATCAAAAGCTAATTTATAAGCCAAATTATAATATTCAAGGGCTTTGGAATTTTCACCCCGCAAGCTATAACAAGCCGCCATATATGTATAGGTAAGTGTAATTCCTTGCCAATCGTTTAGTTTCTTTCGTAGCTCAAGCGATTTATTATAAAACGAAAGAGCAATGTCGTATTCTTCTTTTTCAATATACACATTTCCAATGTTGTTATAAACATAAGGCAGTGCTTCTGAATTTTTGGTTTTCTCAGAAATACTGATGGCTTTATTATAATACTCCAATGCTATATCGTATTTTTTTTGATTATGAAAGGTAATACCCAAATTGTTATACAAACGTCCAATAGGTATTTTTACCGGTGAAGCATTATCCGATTCTGTCAAATCAGTTACTATTTTAAGTGCTTTAAAATAATACTCCTGCGACTTATCGTTATTAGTAAGCTTATCAAAAATCAAGGCTACATTAAAATATGAGGTAATTAACTGTTCTAATTTATTTGTCGTCTCATAATATTTTAATACCTCAAAATAATAAATCATCGCCCTATTGTAATTGCCCAATGCAAAAAACGTACTACCTAAATTTTGATTCGCCCGGGCAATCAAATCCACTCCACCTGCTTGTTGGGCAATTTTAAGTGCATTGTCAGCATATATCATAGCACTGTCAACCTTGTGTATATCATACATGGTTGATAATTTAATGCATAAATTAACTCTTACAGAATCATTCGTAGCTGATTTGAGTTGATTTTTTAAACTATCAATTGTGATTTGTGAATGAGCTGTTGCCGACAAAAAAGGGATTAACAATAACAAGGAAATAATAAAGTGCTTTTTATGAGCTATACTATTAGGCATATAAATTCCAAATTTGAGGGTACTTGCTATAGTAATAAAAGCCTAAAGTACTAACAAAAATGTTAAATCCAAAATACAACTTCCGATTGTCAATATGGTTGGGTAATACCGGTAATTATTAGTGAAGTTTCTATATGAAGAAATTAATAAAATGTTGAATAGTTACAAAAATAGCCACCTTAACCCGTTTCACTAATCCGTTTCAAACGATCATAGTCAATAATTTGAAACTTTTTTCCGTCAATATGAATCAATCCTTCGTCTTTGAATTTTTTAAGCATCCGAACTACCGTTTCAGGGCTTATGCCCGATAATTCAGCCAAGTCTTTACGTGAAAGATTCAAATCAAATTCCGAAGCTTTAAATATTCGATCGGCTAAACAAAGCAATATGTCTGCCAAACGGCCATACGATTGTTTATGCGTTAAGCAAAAGAACCGTCCATTTATTTGTACACTATTCGAAATTAAAATATCAATTACTTCCTTAGCAAATTTTGAATTCTGGAGCAATAACTGCTTGAAATAATTTATATCAATTTGTTTTATTTCCGAATCAAGATAAGCCATAGCCGAATACTGAAAATTATTATTTTCATTGCTCACCGATGATAACCCAAGTATATTTCCGGGTGGAATAATTTTCAACACCAACAAGTTTTGCCCGTTTTCTAAATAAACTTTAGCCAGCCCTTTCTCAATATATAAAATGTGTGAAGCAAAACCTCCCTGCTTGCATATAATCTCCCCTTTTTTATAGTTAATTACTACCGATTTAGCTTCTAACATCCGTTGTTCTTCTGGAGTTAGTTTTTCAAAACAAGCACAATGGTGAGAGCTTATAGTGCATCCCATGAATTGATCCGACATAACTAATTACAAATAAATTTATGCAAATATACAATAAAAACAGGTCATTTCTTGATCTGGATCAGCTTTCCATAGTGTCATAAAGCAGCCCGAAGGTGTATCTATGATACGAATAATTCTTTTGTTGCGAAAAACAAAACATGAATCTTTGATACCAGAATTAAAACGATAAAACACAACTATGAAAAGACCAATAATGCCCCTTTTATTCGCATTCTGTTTTGCTTTATTTATTGGGTTGAATAGCTGCACCCATACTCCATTAGTTACTGAACTACCAAAAAGCCCGGTAGCATCATGCGAAGGCTGTCATACTAATTATGCTCATCTTCAAGAAGTTTATACACCCGATACTGCGGCTCCTGCTGGAGGCTGTGGAGGTGAAGCTCCCCATTATGAGCCTTACGACAGGGTTTACATGGGCGGCGATGGATTTGAGGCTTATAAAACATCAGGTCATTATGCTATGGGTTGTGTTGCATGCCATAATGGAACCGATAAAACCGCCGATAAACAATTGGCTCATTCCGGCAATTTTATTTCGCACCCTTCGGCCCATGCCGATACTAAGTGAGCTAGCTGCCATCAAAGCATTGTTGATAACTTTAAAACCAGCATCCATAATGGAACAGGTCAGAAACGTAAAGTAACCATCCGTAGCGGATTGAATGGGCCTGAAAATTTTGATAAACTTCCGCAACACCAAATTGAAGGCTATACCAATAACTGTGCTACTTGTCACGGAACCTGCGGCAATTGCCATATTGTGCGCCCGGCTATTGGCGGCGGGGGCTTATCGAATGGTCATAACTTTAATAAAACACCCGACATGATTAATGTTTGTGTTACCTGTCACGTTTCACGCGGTGGTCATGCCTATTTAGGAGTTGCCTCAGGAACTAAACCCGATGTACATTTAACAACAAAAAGTTTTACCTGTTTGGATTGTCATAACGGAGCAGAATTGCATGGCGACGGTATGAAAGTGGAACAGCGTTATGCTTATTCAAAATTACCAACCTGTGCCGATTGTCACACGGGAATCAATACCAAAAATATTTATCATTCAGTGCATTACGCTGATTTTAATTGTCAGGTTTGCCATTCGCAAAACTATAACAACTGTGGTAGTTGCCATATTCATGGCGAAGGGGCACGGGTTCCCTCCTATTTAGGATTTAAAATTGCCGTTAATCCATTACCCGATATAAAAAACGGTTACGACTTTACTCTGGTTCGCCGAACTTTGGCTGCACCAGATAATTGGGAGGTTTATGGAGTGGATGAATATGCCAATTTCGATGCTTTTCCAACCTACAATTACACCTCGCCTCACAACTTGTTGCGTTGGACTACCCGCACTCAGGTTGAAACAGGGACTACCTGCTCTTCAAATTGCCATATCAGGAATGAAGGTGGGGTATTTATTAACAAAGATTTATTCCTGTTCCAAAATGACTTATTGGATTGGGAAAAAAATGCCACTACTCCTATTACAGTCGATGGCAAATTGCCTGAAAGCTGGATGCAATAACTTTAAATTAATATAACCAAGTAACTTTTAATTATAACCTAAATTTCTAAAATAAAAGATGCATCTGTCAGGTAAAATGCTTATCTTTAGTTCGTTACAACAAAAACAGACATACACCCAACAGATGCAGAACAAAGATAATAAGACAA
>JBAYKX010000037.1:0-50648 GCA_041664345.1 Salinivirgaceae bacterium | reverse complement strand
GAATTAGAAGCTCCTTCCCAGCAAAAAAAATCAGGCAAAGAACCCATTCCATCAGTGCAAACATCAAATGCGGCAAAAATAAAATCAGCACCTGTTTATAACCAATATCAAGGATCTTCACCATCATTAAAAGATATAAGTTTTAACAAACCTGAGTTGGTTCCTGAAAAAATAGAACTAGCGAGCGAAATTATCCAAAATTATGCTACTGAAGAATTTACACAAGAGTCGTTATTGGTGGCTTGGAAAAATTTTGGCCTAACTATTGAAAAGGAAATGCCTCGGTTGCATCAAGTAATTACTTCGCATGAGCCTAATAAAATTGCCAATGATAAAATTCAATTGCAATTAGATAACGCAAGCCAACAAAGAGATTTTCTGGAAAAGGTTCATTCGAAGTTGGTATTATTTTTAAAAACTGAGTTGACCATTCCATCGCTGGAATTTGTGGTTGAAATATCGGAAGAAATTAATAACACCCAGTTAATATATACCGCCACTGATAAATTTAACTACTTAGCTGAACAAAATGAGCAATTAAATAATTTAAAGAAAACATTCAACCTTGATTTTGAATAAATTAGTTTCAATTACGTTTACCTAAAAAAAGATACGATGTTAAAAAAAAGAATGGAAGATGAATTAAATAAGCAAATTAATGCGGAGTATTGGTCTGCTTATTTTTACTTATCCATGTCGGCCTATTGCGCTGGAGTAGGTTTAGCCGGAGCTGCCAACTGGATGAGAGTGCAATATCGTGAAGAAATTGCCCATGCGCTCAAATTTTTCGATTATGTAATCGAACGTGGAGGAAAGGTAGAATTAAAACCAATTTCGGAAGTTCCAAAAGAATGGAATGGAATCATTAATGTTTTTGAAGAAACCTTGGAACATGAACAAATAGTTACATCACTTATCAATAATTTGATGGATGTGGCCATTGAGGAAAAAGACCATGCTGCAAAAAGTTTCTTGCAATGGTATGTTGATGAACAAGTTGAAGAAGAAGCAAATGTAAAAACCATAATTGATAAACTTCAGATGGTTGAAGGTAAAGGCAATGGACTATTTATGATTGATAAGGATTTGGCACTTAGAGTTTTTGTTGATCCTACACTACCTGTTAATTAACGCATCGCTATAATTATAACTTTTTAGAGCAATGAATTTCCCTTCATTGCTCTATTTTATTAGGTTCAACTAATAAACAAAAAAAACTATCTTTGCACTCGAAATAATTAAGGAATGGATAAAATTAAAACTATTATTAAATACCTTTTTTTCTTAGGGATAGGAATTTTTCTCTTTTCACTGGTTTATAAGGAATATGACCTTACTGGTTTTATTGTTACCCTAAAAGGTTTGAAATGGGGTTGGGTTTTTCTTTCATTAATTATCGGCTTATTAAGCCATTTAAGTAGGGCTATACGATGGAACATGCTTATTGAACCTTTAGGATATAATTCAAAGTTATATAATACGTATTTATCAGTTTTGATTCTATATGCCACCAACTTAATTATTCCAAGGGGAGGTGAACTGGCTCGCTGCACTATTTTATCGCGCTATGAAAAAATTCCATTCGGAAAGTTGGTTGGAACCGTTGTTACGGAAAGGGCTACGGATACACTCCTTCTCATGATTCTGGTTTTTGCAACAATATTTTCTCAAATCGGGGTTTTTAAGCAATTCATGATAAACAATCCTGCATTTGGACAGAATTTCGGATTTATTTTTTCAGTATGGTTTTGGATACTCAGTTCTGTTATAGGAATAGGTAGCTTAATTGCTTTATGGAAATTACGACATCAGCTAAAAAAAGTAAAGTTTATTGCAAAAATTTACGATTTATTGTTTAATTTTTTTGCAGGCATTAAGTCCATAAGGAATCTTAAACATCCGGGGCGCTACATTTTACATTCAATATTAATTTATGTGTTTTATTTTTTAATGATGTATGTGGTATTTTATGCATACCAACCCACAAACAATCTAACTATGCTTGCTGGGCTTACTGCTTTTATTATGGGTGGTTTGGCAATGCTGATGCCTGTTCAGGGTGGAATTGGAGCATGGCATTTCATGGTAATTGAAACCTTATCGATATATGGCTTATCAAAAGTACATGGTCAGGATTATGCTCTTATTTCACATACCTCAATGAGCCTAATGATTTTAATTGCCGGAGCAGTTAGTTTTATGTTGCTTCCAGTTCTAAATCGAAAAAAAGAACCCAAATAACGAACAAAATATAATCACTGTTTATAACTAAAAAAGCTGGCTTTCAAGGCCAGCTTTTTTAGTGAATATTAGTTCGATTTTATTTTACTTCTTCAAAATCAACATCGGTAACTTCTTCATCTTTAGCTTTTGACTGTCCATTTCCTCCAGTTGATTGACCTGCTTGAGAATCAGCACCACCTTGGGGTTGCTGAGCATTGTATAAATCCTGTGAAGCAGCTTGAAATGCATCGTTAACTTCTTTGGTTGCAGCATCAATAGCATCCAAATCCTGATTCTTATGTGCTTCCTTCAACTTAACAACGGCATCTTCAATGGTTTTTTTCTTATCCTCAGGAATTTTATCGCCAAACTCTTTCAAGTTTTTCTCTGTTTGGAAAATCAAGCTATCAGCAGCATTTATTTTGTCAATTTTCTCTTTAGCTTTTGCATCAAGATCGGCATTGGCTTTGGCTTCCTCTCGCATCCGGGTTATATCGGAATCGCTTAATCCTGAAGAAGCTTCAATACGTATTTTTTGCTCTTTGCCGGTACCTCTGTCCTTTGCTGTAACATGCAAAATTCCATTGGCATCAATATCAAAGGCCACTTCAATTTGTGGAATGCCTCTTGATGCAGGTGGAATGCCATCTAAATGGAATCGACCAATTGTTTTGTTGTCTTTAGCTAAGGAACGTTCTCCTTGCAGTACATGAATCTCAACAGATGGTTGATTGTCAGCTGCAGTGGTAAAGGTTTCCGCTTTTTTTGTAGGTATGGTAGTATTTGATTCAATCAATTTTGTCATAACACCACCCAAAGTTTCAATTCCTAACGAAAGTGGAGTAACATCAAGTAATAATACATCTTTAACTTCGCCGGTTAGCACTCCTCCTTGAATGGCTGCTCCAATAGCAACTACTTCATCTGGATTTACTCCTTTGGAAGGTACTTTGCCAAAAAAGTCTTCTACTACTTTTTGTATGGCAGGAATACGGGTTGAACCACCAACCAGTATTACTTCATCAATATTTGCCTTTGTCATTCCGGCATCTTTAAGAGCCAAACGACATGGTTCCAAGGTAGCTTGAATTAACTTATCTGACAATTGTTCAAATTTTGCACGGCTCAAGGTTTTTACCAAATGCTTTGGAATACCATCAACAGGCATTATATAAGGTAAATTTATTTCAGTGCTCGATGAGCTTGACAATTCAATTTTAGCTTTTTCAGCAGCTTCTTTTAACCGCTGTAATGCCATTGGATCACGCTTCAAATCAACGCCTTCGGAGCTTTTAAACTCATCGGCTAACCAATCAATTATTACTTGATCAAAATCATCACCACCTAAGTGGGTATCGCCATTGGTTGATTTTACTTCATAAACGCCATCGCCCAATTCAAGGATTGAAATATCGAAAGTTCCACCGCCAAGGTCAAACACGGCAATTTTCATGTCTTTGCCTTTTTTATCTAAACCCTAAGCCAGTGCAGCTGCGGTAGGTTCATTAATTATCCTTTTAACAATTAAACCGGCTATTTCACCAGCTTCCTTAGTAGCTTGACGTTGTGAATCGTTAAAATAAGCAGGTACAGTAATAACTGCTTCAGTAACTTCCTGACCCAAATAATCTTCAGCTGTTTTTTTCATTTTCTGAAGAATCATGGCTGAGATTTCTTGCGGCGAGTATTTGCGATCGTCTATCTTAACTCTTGGAGTATTATTTTCTCCCTTTGTTACTTCAAACACTACACGAGAAATTTCTTTACTAACCCCATCAAATTTTTCGCCCATAAACCTTTTTATCGACGAAATGGTCTTCTGAGGATTGGTAATGGCTTGCCGTTTTGCTGGATCACCTATCTTACGCTCTCCATTTTCAATAAATGCTACCACTGAAGGAGTGGTGCGTTTTCCTTCGCTATTAGGTATTACAACAGGTTCGTTTCCCTCCATTACGGCAACGCATGAGTTGGTTGTTCCTAAATCAATTCCAATAATTTTACCCATCTTATATTCTATTTAAAATTATAATTCGTTTTTGTACCATTTTCAATCACTATGCCATTTTATATATCCTATCAATTATCGAAAAAATGACATTTAAACGGTCAAATCAATCATCATTTTGTCGGTTATTATGACATAACGACAGATGATCGTTTTGGAGTTATTGGAATAGACTGAATTTTTTTGTGTAATCGAATTAAAATGAAGCCTGTTTATTATGAAAGATAACTGAGCTAATTTCAAAGTTGTCTTTTGGAAAGAAACGGTGGAATTGATTAAGTAGTTTTTTAACCCTGCTCAAAACTATATGTTGCTGTAATTGGAGTTATTATATTGTTTGTTAATTTGTATAATAGTTTTCAAAATTAAGTTTACTTGTAAATCGTCCATTAGCTAAGGAATCAAGCGATGAAACGTTAAGTATTTTCCCTTTAACTTCATATTTATATCGAGAATCAAAAAGTCCGTATCCATTATAGATATTGCTATAAACTGGTGTAGTTTGCCCATAACTTACTTCTGTTTGCGAAACGTTTAAATAAGTTTCAAAATTCTTACCTCCTGATAAAAAAACAAAATCAATTGTTGTTGATACTCTTCTAACATTTGAGTTTTCAGGTATTTTCTGCTCCAAAGATCTATAAAAATCAGTACCACCAACGGATTGTTCCATCTCGGTTCCCACATCATAAGAACTTGGAGTTCGCAGTTCTTCGACTGACTGCATAGGATATTCTAATATAATACTATGGTATAAAGAATCATTTCCTGCTATTTCCACGTAATTAAATCTAATTGTTGGTTGGTAAATTTTTCCATAAACAGCGGATTTCCATTTCACTGCATACGGACTATTTTCATTTGACATATCAATTTTCTGAGATTCATAAATTGAGGGTTTTATTGCTACAAATTTGTTTATCATGTATGCTTCAGACCAAACCGGTTCTATTTTACCGGGAATTACTACTAAAAGTTTATACTTGTAACCATCAATCAATTGTTCCTTGGTTTTATATAAATAGTTTTTATCGGTACCAAAAGTGCCTTCTTCTCCGTTTGAATTTAATTCATTCTTCTCAATTTCATTGGTTCTGTATAATATAATACTATCCCTTGTTGATCTATTCCAATTATTCGATTGAAAAGGTGAACTATTTGGGTTTATTATTATATATTCAATTAACTGAACCGTCAATTCTGATGGATATTGAATAGAATCAGCCACTTGTGCCATTTCATAAACATCACCTTCACCCAAAAATGATTTATTAATTTTAATGTACTGAGCTGTATCAGAACTTTGAAGCAATCCAATTACAATAGTATTATCTTCCCATTCACTATTTATTGAAAAGTCGTCATTACAATTTGAAAAAACAAAAGGGATGATTAAAAAGATAAGATGTTGAATTTTCACTTTTATATTTAATTTAAATAATATTTTGAGACTCAAAGATATATATCGTCATTCCAATTACTAAACATTGTTAAAATTTAGTTATTTCATTCGTACACCTATTACTACCATGTCATCAATTTGCTCTTGATCGGGACCCATCCAGTCCTCAATGTGCTGGTTTAGTAATTCCCGTTGTTCCTCCATGGGTTTATCTTGAATGCTTGCCAAATACTCCTTCATAGCTTTCGATTTCAATTTTTCCTTTTTCGCTCCTCCAAATTGATCGGCGTAACCATCAGAAGCTATATAAAATGTATCTCCAGGCAAATAATCATATTCGTTAAGAGTAAAACTATCCTTTTCCTTAATATAGATGCCAATTGGCATTCTGTCTGCTTTCATCTCCACTAATTCGGTTCCTCTATAAATATACGCTGGATTATAGGCTCCTGCAAAATATAGTTTTTTCAATTCTTCATCAATAACTATTAGTGCCACGTCCATTCCATCTTTAGCTTCTCCCTCTTTCCCTTCTTGCCGGAGTGTCCTTTTTATACGCTCACGCAACTTATTAAGTATTAAATGGGCTTCAACTACATTTTCCTGCAGAATTATTTCATTTAGAAACGAAAGACCCAACATACTCATAAAAGCCCCGGGAACACCATGTCCAGTGCAATCGGCAGCAACTACAATGGTACGGTGGCCAATTTTGTTAATCCAATAATAGTCGCCACTTACAATATCGCGAGGCCGGAACAAAATAAAATATTCGGGCAAAACCGAATCGGCTAATTCTTTTGAAGGTAGAATTGCCCGTTGAATTCTTCTTGCATATAGGATACTGTCTTCAATACTTTGTTTTTGCTCGGCAATTTCATCCCGTTGTTCCCTAATTTCAGCAGTACGTTCACGTACTACCCCTTCAAGCCATATTTTTTCCTGCTTTAATTTACGTGTATATAATTTTACAATATACCATACTGCTAATAAAGCAATTATAACATATCCTAAATAGGCTACCATGGTGCGGTACCATGGAGGCAAAATGGTAAATGAATATGTACCAACGGTACTTTCAACATCATAGGTGTTTTTTGCCTTCACCATAAATGTGTATTGTCCTTCATATAAATTTGTATATTTATTTTTAGGTTCTTTATTCCATTTCGACCAAGTTTCTTCTTTAAATCCTTCCAATTTATATGAATAAACAATTTCATCAAGTCCTTCAAAAAAAGGAGCCGCAAAATGAAACGTAAGATCATTCAGTCCAAATTTTAATATTGGTTTCTGTATTTCAAGCTGATCATTTGATGGGACTAATCCAATAGGTGTTTCATTATAAAAAGTTCCCAAAAAATAAACCGAATCAATTCCTTCCACTTTTCGAACCAAGCATTTATAAACTGAATCAACTTCAAAACTGTTTTCGATTGGAATATTGTAAAGAATATTAGCATTGGAAAACCATAATCTACCTTTATATTCATAAAAAGCTTCTGATTGAGGAAGTGGCAGTCTTTTAAGATACGAGTCACAAAATTTATATGCCCCTTGATTATTTTGAAGTACTAAAATTTCGGATAAGGATTCATTATTTACATTTACTACTATCTTACCATTTGATAAAGTAGCAAGATTTGTAATTACAAATGAATGGGCAAAAAAGTTATTAGGAAAACCTTCTAATGGTTCTAAAAGGTTATTAGAAACGGATAAATTAAATATACCTTCAGGAGTTGAAATAATATTTTTTCCCTTGAATTTATAAACTTTTAGATTTTCATTTTCTTTTATTCCGAACTCACTATTTTTATAATCTAAATGATTGGTTTTGCTATCAAAGTGGAATAATCCACTCCTAGTTGTAGTGATCCATAACCCGCTTTCCCCATCGTCAGAAATAGTTTTTATTTTATCCCCTATCTCTAAAATGGGATTTTCAAGATACCATTCATCATCTACATATTGAATTGGAAAAAGTCTATTTAATGTACCAACCCAAAGCTTATTTGATCCTTCCTCTGAAAATATTCTATATACATATAATGTAGCTGATTCTAGCTTATCCTCACTTAATTTATCAGTAAAAAGTCTATCTAAACCTTTCAATCTTTTTTCAATTCCAATTATTGGTTTATCAACGTCAATAAGCTGAAATAATCCACTTATTGTACCAAAGATAAGTGATTCTTTTTTGTTGGTTGCATCCGTCAATTTGCAAAAAGAAAACACTTGATTTGAAATTCCCTCAATTTTTTCAAAATGATTCTTTTTATTCTTAATATCTAAATAAAAAACACCTATATCGGTTGCAACAAAGAGTTTGTCGTCATAACTAATAATATCATTTATTCCTCCTGACAAATTTGACTCTTCATCGAAGTATCGAATTGGATTCTTGTATTCAATATTCGTTAACCCTACTCCTAAAGTTCCCCATGTATTATTACCAAATGTTTCAACAGAAGAACAGATGTGATCCAAAATTCCAATCTGTTTATCAAGAATAGCTTCAAGATTCCCTTGAGAGTTTATTACATTAATACCTTGGCCAATTGTTCCCAAAAAGTAAGAATCATTGTTATTTGCAGCAGAATAAGTGGTTACGTTTTTAATTCCAGCAAAAGCAGTTGATGATAGAATCTGATGGGATTCCCCGCTTGTACTATCAAAATTAAACAATCCTTGATTTCCAGTTACCACAATCATCTTTCCAGAATCATTTAAAACAGAAAAAATATTTTTTGACTGGAAATAATCACCCCCTTTTATTTGAACTGGCAAATCATTTTGTATTTTAAATAATCCGTCGACAAAGCTTCCGCCATACAATTCATTTTGAAATTTAAAAGTAAAAAGTGTATGATTCGGATTTTTTATTGAAACCAAAGTATCTTCAGGGATTATGTATTTAAAGAGATTCCACTTATCATCTGAAAAATAAGTTGTGTCATTTATACAATTCACTTTATAGATAATGGAAAACTTTTGCAATGAATCTGGCAATGTTTTCGATAAATTGATATACTGGTAACTCCCTAAAAAATTAGGTCTTAAATATCTAAATTCATTTGAACATCCGATAAAAATAAGGCCGCTTTGATTAATAGCAATTGAACGTATCTCTGGATTTCCTTCTATGGAAATCTTTCTGCATGATACCCCATCGTATTCTAAAATACCGTTACTATTATTAGCTATATAAATCATTCCATTGTCGGTTCGCGCTATTGCCCAGTTTTGTCCATTTGAGTTAATCTCAGAAGGGCTGTAGTACTTTGATAAGGGATACCCAAATTCATTAACCTGGGCATTTAGATTATTAATTAATAATAGAGCATTAAAAAGAAGGATAATTTTTTTCATCAAAACAGTTTATATTTTAAGTTACTAAAGTAGTGTAAACCTACTAAAAAAACAAAACACCCGACAGAAAATCTGCGAGTGTTTTGCAACCATTAACCCATGAAAAAAATACCTGTTACTCAGGTAGTATGAATACTTTATTAACAAATTCTATGCCATTAACTTTAACCTGTACCAAATAATATCCTGAAAGAACGTTTAATTTAATTTTATTAACCTTTACATTCTTTAAATCAGAAATATGAACCCGGGTTCCCTTTGTATCGTATATGCTGATGGTAGCCGATTCCCAAGTTTTTGGCAAATTGTCAACGGTTACAAAAACCGATGCTTCGCTGGCGTAAATTCTTAATCCCAATTTACTTTGGTCATCAAAAATTCCAACGCCTTCACTAATCAGTAATTGGTTGCTTTGTAGATTTTCAATACCATATAATTCAGCATGGTTAATTTCAACAAAGAAATCAGGGATGTTCGCTGTAAAATCGGTACCATCAAACTCTAGGATTAAATTTGCTTGTGAATTGTTTACGAAATTGATTTGATTCACACTGACACCTTGAGGCGCATTAAATAATGTAACATTGGAAGGTGCCAATAACTCATCGATAAAAGTATCCTGGTTCAATTGCAGGTTAATAACAGCTCCATTTAGATTTTCTTCCGTTAATCCTTCATGTGAAATAAGTAAGGATTCATTAAAAGCACTCAATAGGATATCTGTTTCAACTGAAACATCCTCGCCAAAATAGGATTGAAAAACAGTTTTATTGATACTACAAATTATGGAACTAATATTGCTGTCATAATCGGTAGTGCGGTTACCTGATAGTTTAAAGGTACATACTTTGTCTGATATTTGTTGAAGATCAATTATTGATACCCCATTTGGCAAAGAACTTAGATTAATATTACTAATAAGGAAGCTTTCAACAAAAGTTCCTTCAGTTAATGTTATAGTTATTAACTCACCATTTTCTGCCCCTTCATTTATTTGGTTGTCGTAACTTACTAAAGCCAAAGGTTCAATTGATGCTTGAATAGTCAGGATATTGCTATTCAGAGTAGTTTGTGGTGATAGCATAATTGGATCCAATGAAATAGTGAAATTGGAATAATCCGTATCAAAATCGAAACCCAAGTAGTTCAATGTCAGATTGGCAGTTGTATCATTCACAATTTGGTAGCTTGCAACCGATAACCCATCGGGCACATTATTTAAGGTGATTCCTGAAACATTGCCTTGCTGGTTTAAATCAAATTTCACATCAACCAGCTTCATGTTAATAATGTTTTGATCCAGGTTGCTTTCATGTAACCCTGCATGTTCTATAAATAATGAAGAATTTTCAAGCACAGCAATAAATGTTACACCTCCGGTAACAACTACATTTGCTCCTGAATAATCATCAAAATCCGTTTCCGGTATTTGAACTACAAACTGGGTATTATCGGAATCGTAGTCTGTTATAGCGTTTCCATCAAGGATAAGGTTAACATGCTGTGCATCTATTTTTTGGATGGTTCCCACGGTAACTCCTTCTGGAAGGTTCTCAAAAACCCAGACACTGGTATTTAATACCGTAGCAAATGTTCCTCCACTTAAAGTCAATCCGATTGTTTCATCATTTTCCTGACCTTCAAGAATCTGTCCATCGTCAGCAAGGGTAAATATTTCATCATCGTTGATAGCTATTATTTGTAACAGATTGCTTTCCAGAATATCACCATAAACAAATTCATCTCCAGCAATACTGAATTGAAGGGTTTGGTCGCTATCAAAATCAGGGCCATCAAAAGATAGTTCTACCTGAGCTGTTGAATCGGTTAAATAAAGTATTTGCGAAATTGATGCTCCTACCAGCCCTGTTTGAATGGTAACGTTAGAAATATCTAAGGTTGTATCGGCAAATTTTTCATTTACCAACAATAGGTCAATAACTGAACCATTTAAGTTTGCCTCAGTTAAACCTGTATGCGAGACAATTATATTTTCAACAGATGCGATGAGTACAATTCCTGTAGAAACCTCGATAGGTAGGCCTGAATGATCATTAATTTCGTCGGCAGTAACGGACAGAGTCAGTTCAGTGATGTTGGCATCAAAATCGTTCAGATTTAATTCCCCTAATGTTAATGCAACCTGGTGTTTGCTTATCCTTTGGATGTATTGGATTTGTAACCCTTGGGGCCCGTTGGTAAAACTCCAATTTGAAATGCTCAAATCAAAAACAAAATCACCACCTGAAATAGTAACCATTATTATTTCACCATCAATATGATGTTCTAATATTTCACCATCATCGGACATGGCAAGCACTTCATCATCATTGGTTGCTGTTATTATTAAACTATTACTAAGGATACTGTTTCCGCTATAAGTTTCAATTCCAAGGACAATTATGGCAAAACCGGAAATATCGGTATCAAAATCGGTGCTATCGAAGGAAAGTGTCAATTCAGCGGCTGTATCATTCACATAGATAACCGAATTAATGAATGTGTTATTAGGAGCATTCATTAATTTAAAGTTCGAAACCTCAAAACTATTGTCCCTAAATAAATCATTGATCAATGCCAGTGTTACAACCGAATTATGCAGATTCTCCTCATTTAATCCCAGGCTTGAGATAACCATTTGCTGAGATTCTATATTGGCACGAATTTCCAGGCCATTACTAACTAATGCTTCACCGCCATTTAATTCGGATGGTTGAAGGGTTACTTTAAAGTCGGGATAATCGGAATCAAAGTCGGTACCATCAAAAGCCAAACCAATGGTGAATGTAACAGAATCAGTAACCAAAACAGAAACAACCGATACTCCAATAGGAGCATTTGTAATAATCAGGTTTTGAATGCTCACATCTAAATCGGTTAAATAATCAGCTGTTAATTTAGCCTCAATCAAGGCTCCGTTTAGGTTGTTTTCAGTAAGCCCGGCATGTGTAATGGTCAATACTTTTTGTTCCTGCTCCAGTATGGCTGTAAATGTTACTCCTGAAGTAACCGGGTAAGGTGTGCCGTCATAATCATTAATTTCGGTTTGATTGATTTGGACTTCCAGATTGGTAATATCTTGATCATAATCAATCAAGGTATTTCCAGTTAGGCTAACGGTAACTTTATGATTATCAACCCTTGTTAACAGGTTTGGAGCAACACCTACAGGCAAGTTGAAAAATGACCAGTTCACTAATGAAAGATCATCGGCAAAAGTGCCACCAGTTAAATCGAATGTTATTGATTCCCCATCTTCGGCTCCTTCTTGTATAAAACCGTCACTAGCCATTGTAATGGTCTCGATATCATTGGTTGCGGTAATTGTCAATGAATTTGAAGTTATGCTTGAATTACCTACTAATTCATCTGCGGAAACACTGATTTTAAATTGTTCGAAATTAGTATCAAAATCGGTTCCGTTGAAAATTAATGCTACGGAGGCTACTGTATCGGAAAGGTATTCAATAGTTCCGATGGACAATCCAATGGGTGCTCCTAAAAGGTTGAAACTGGAGGTACTCAAAGTAATATCTTTAAATTTTTCATCCTTCAATTTCAATGTAAAAATGGCTCCATTCAGGTTTTCTTCGGTGAGGCCTGCATGCGATATTTCTGCGGTTTGAGTTTCCTGATTGGCTGTAATAATTAAACTATTGCTAACAACTGCCCCTGTCCCGCCCAATTCTATTTCGTTCACCAATATGAAAAAATCCGAAATATCGGTGTCAAAGTCGGTTCCATCGAAACTGAGCATTAAGTTGGCTGAGGTTTCAGAAATATAGGTGACAGACACAATTGACAAACCAACCGGTGTATTAAACATTTCGATGGAGGAATTAAGGATGGTGTTATCGGTGAACGTTTCATTTACCAGATCAAGAGTAACAACAGCTCCATTCAAATTTGATTCATTTAAACCTGAATGATTGATTGCGAGTTGTTCATCTTTTGCTGTAAAAGTAACCCCAGATGTTACAATTATTGCCGGACCCTGATAATCGTTAATTTCTTCCTCGCTTACATTGAGTGTAAAATCATTGATATTGGTATCATAATCCTGCAAATTATTCCCGCTCAGGGTTATAGTAGCAGAAGTATTTGAATTCCGTTGGATGCTGGCGATTGTGATACCCAATGGAGCATTGCTGATACTCCAATTGTTCGATTGAAGTACATTTGCAAACGTACCACCTGATAGGGTAACATTAATTTCTTCGCCATTCTCAAAACCTTCCAGTATCTGGCCATCGTCAACCATCGAAACCAGTTCATCATCATTTGTTGAAGTGATAAGGAGTGTATCACTTAATAAATTAGAGTTATTGGTTAACTCTGTTCGGAAAATCTCTAAATAGAGGTGCTGATCAGTATCGAAATCGGTTCCGTCGAAGCTCAACAACAAGCTTGCTTCCGTAGAACTGATAAAATAAACACTATCAAGGACTGCACCTGTAGGCAACCCTGACAAAACGAAGTTGTTTTTTAATAAAACGGCATCGACAAACGATTCTTGTTGCAATTGAAGGCTAATGAATGCGCCGTTAAGATTCTCCTCGTTCAAACCTGCATTAAAGATGTCGGCGGTTTCCGTTTTGGCTTTAAAAGTCACACCGGAAGTAATCAACAGATCAGAACCTGTGTAATCATTGATTTGATCGCCGTTGATACTCAAACTCATATCGGTAATATCCTGATCATAATCAACAGTTGAAATTCCACTTAAAGCAATGGTAACATGTTGATTATCTATCCTGTTGATGGATAAAACCGAAACACCGGATGGCATATTTGATGCATTCCATTTTGTAGGTTCAATATCTAAAACAAAAGTTCCACCTGTAAGATTCACTTCAATTGTTTCGCCGTCCTCAGCCCCTTCACTAATGTTCCCATCATCGTTCATAGTAAGTTCCTCATCATCGTTCAGTGCTCTAAAAATAACACCTGCATTGGAGTATAAATCGGAACCGGAATATTCATCTACTTCAGCATCTTTTATAACAACCTGAATATTTGTGATATCCGCATCATAATCAATAACTGAATTTCCGGTAAGAGTTATTATGGCATTAACGGAATCTGTTTTTGCTATGTTTCCGAAAGAAACTCCTTCAGGTAAACCTACTAAAGCCCAATTTGAAGCATTTAAAGCCGGTGCAAATGTTCCTCCCTGTAAATTCACATAAATCTTTTCACCATCTTCGAAACCTTCATCAATGCCGTCATCGGAAATAGTAACTACTTCGGTATCATTGTCGGCATAGATAATAACCCCGGAAGAAACCGTAACAGCAGGTGTACTATTGATAAATTCATTGGCGGCAATATCCAAAATAATATTGGTAATACTTTCATCGTAATCTTTGGTGCGGTTACCAGCCAGTACAATTATTGCACTATCAGCGCTCACACGGATGATTGAATCGATGGATGTACCTTGCGGAAGGTTTGTAAGGTTCCAATTAGATTGATTCAACACACTGCTGAACTGGTTTTGGGTAACTACCGCAAAAATCTGGGTTCCATGCTCATAGCCTTCGTATATCCCGTGATCAGACATGGTTACTTCAGTAGTTTCAAGAGTGGCACTAATAGTCATTTGATTGCTCGATACATCGGCAACACCTACCAATTCATTCAATGAAATGGTGATATGAAAATCGGTAATATCTGCATCAAAATCAGTTCCATTGTAATATAGATAAAGGGTTGCATGAGATGCATCTATATAACTTATATAACCTATTGAGACACCTTCTGGTACGTTTTGTAATGTAAAATTATTATAATCAAATGCAGCATCTATAAATGATTCATTGACCAATTCCAGACCAATTTCGGCACCGCTGAGGTTGCTTTCGTTCAACCCGGCGTGTGATATGATAAGCCCTTCGCTGAAAGCTTGAAAGGTAACTCCCGAATTGGCAGTTAAGTCAGCTCCTGTAAACTCATCAATTTCAACTTCATTAATAGAAACTGAAAAATCGGTAATAGACGCATCGTAATCTGTGGTCCTGTTTCCCGACAACGTAAGTTCAACTGTATTGGTATCGGTTTTAAACAAGTTGCCTACGCTTACGCCTGCCGGAAGATTGGTTAAGGTCCAGTTGCTTAGCTGTAAAGAATTTGAGAAAGTTCCTCCAATTAGATTTACAGTTATAACTTTTCCGTTTTCGTTACCTTCGGTGATGTCGGCATTATCAGAAATAACAATACTTTCCGGGTCATTGATTGCTATAAACAAAACACCGGAAATCACCTGGACGGTTATACTTTGCGCCAAAAACTCACTTTGGGTAATGGATAAGGAGAGGTTAGCAATATCCGAATCGTAATCTTTTGTCCGATAACCAGAAAGTGCTATCTCAGCAACTGTATCATTTACACGGTTGAGCGAACCCAGAATGACCCCCTCAGGTAAATTTGTTAAAACCCAATTGTTGCTATTCAAGCTTCCTACAAATACATCGTTATGGATAGAAACAGTAATAACTTCACCATCTTCGTGGCTTTCAGATAAACTGCCGTCGTCAGACATTACAATATCAATGCTTTCAGCTACTGCTGTAAATGTCACCCCTGAATTAGCTGTTAAGTTCACATCGGAATAATCATCAATTTCTGCTTCATTAATTGATAATACGGCATCGGTAATGTCCGTATCATAATCGAGGGTGGCAACTCCCGAAAGCGTCATCTCAACTGTAGTTTCATCAATCCTGTTTAACGAACCCAAGGTAACTCCACTTGGCAACCCAGTTAAAGACCAATTTGACAGGTTGGGGACATCCACAAAAGTTCCCCCATAAATAGTTGCAGTGATTATTTCACCTGATTCATTACCTTCCAGAATCTGACCATCATCGGCCATAAGCAAAAATTCACCATCGTTGACAGCATCAAAAATCAGCCCTGAGTTTTGGGATATTGGATTGAGGGTGTGCTGAACCAGTTCAGCACCGGCAATTGAAACAGTTAGGTTGGTGATATCTGAATCATAGTCCTGAGTCCGGTTTCCATATAAAGCAATTTGAACGGTATCATTTGAAACACGGGTTATGTTTCCTTTGGTAACACCTGCTGGTAAGTTGATAAGTGTCCAGTTGGCCGGTATCAGACTGCCAACAAAAGTATCTTCTATTAATGAAACTGTAATTATTTCCCCATTTTCGGAACCTTCGGTAATACCATCGTCGGTTATAGTTAACATGACAGGTTCATCGGTTGCTGTAAAGGTAATTCCGGAAGTTACTTCCATAGTTATTCCGGTGGTGTCGTTAATTTCGTCGGTTGAAACCGATAAAGCAGCGGTAGTCCAATCGGAATCATAATCCAGGGTAGCATTACCTATCAAGGTTATTGAAACACTTGAACTACTTAACCGGCTTACTGTTCCGGCAGTAACCCCAGTGGGCAAACCTGACAAAACCCAGTTGGCTGGTACAATAGGATCAATAATTGTACCTCCTGTTAATGAAACCGTAATGATTTCGCCATCTTCACTGCCTTCGGTAATACCGTCGCCGGCCATGGTCAAAACTTCCAAATCATTCACTGCCACAATGGTAACACCGCTATTTGCTGAAATATCAGCACCTGAGTGATCATCAATTTCATTGGCTGAAATGCTTACTGTTACATTAGATATATTGGAATCAAAATCGCAGCAACTGTTACCTGAAAGGGTCAATTCAACAGATGTTGCCGATAACCTGTTCAAACTACCAACTGAAACCCCCATGGGCAAATTGGTAACTGCCCAGTTTTCAATGGTGAGCGTATTTGCAAATGTTCCACCTGATAATGTAACTGTAATGATTTCGCCATTTTCAGTACCTTCAGTGATGCCATTATCGGCTATAGTTATACTTTCGGCATCGTCGGTGGCAGTATATGTTAATCCTGATGTAATAATTGCCGTAGAACTAAAACCGATGATTGATGTAGGTGCTATCTGCAAAGCAACATTTGTGATGTTATTGTCGTAATCTTTAGTTCTGCTGCCAATTAATGAAATGGTTACCTGGGTTGGGCTGTTGTAGGTAACAGTGCCTTTGGTAACTCCTAATGGAAGATTTGTTAATGTCCAATTTGCTTGTGTAATAGTAGAATTGAATGAATGGGTGCCACTTGAGTTAATAGTAACCGTAACATTACCAGAGCTTTCGGAACCTTCGGTAAAAGTCCCGGCCATAACAATATCCAAACTTTCGTCCACAGCGGTAAAGGTAACCCCAGTAGCCACGGATAAGTCAGATCCTAAATATTCATCAATCTCGGAATTGGTGATGCTAAGTGTAGCATTGGTAATATCAACAGAATAATCAACAGTCCGATTCCCTGACAAAGTTATCTGTACGGTATTCCCATTGACAGGTGTAACTGATCCCTTGGTAACACCAGTAGGCAGATTTGTCAATGTCCAGTTTGCTGGTGTAATGGTGGTGGTAAAAGTACCTCCCACGGCAGTTACGGTAATAATCTCGCCATCCTCGCTTCCTTCGGTAATTAAACCATCGTCGGCTATAATAATACTCTCGGCATCACTGTTTGCTGTAATAGTAACCCCTGAATTAGCGCTCAACGAACCTGAACTTAAATGAACAAACTCGGTTGATGCAATGCTTATGGTTATATTGGAAATATTTGAATCAAAATCTTTGGTCCGGTTTCCACTAAGGGTTAAGGTAGCAGTTTTATTTCCTGTCCGGGCAATGGTTCCCTTTGAAACACCATCGGGCAGATTCGTGATTGTCCAATTTGCAGTATTTAACGATGCCACAAAATCGTCGTTGGATAATGTGATGGTAATTACCTCGTTGTTTTCGTTTCCTTCGGTAATGGAATCATCGTAACTAAGTGCTATAGCTGGCATTACCGCAGATGACTCGACTCCGGTAAAATCGGAAAGCGAGGTCAGGTTGGTTCCTGCTAATTTATTTAGCGAGGTATTGGTAATATCGAGTTGGTCCCAATAAGGGGAAGTATATTGAGCTGTGTAAATATTTCCTTCGGTTCCAACTACATCGCCATTGGCGTAATACCCGGCCACATTTACTGAGTATCCGGAAATATTATACGGAACAGTTGTCCAATAACGGTTCAGATAAGCAGTGGAACTTGTATTGTAGGGGTGTTTTTGATTGAAAACATTCAGTTTGACGTAAGCACCTGCACCAAAAGTTCCACTATTAAAAGTTAATGAAAATGGGCTATATTCATCGGTGGCAAGTGTATCGCCAACCGGAAAGGTAAATGTACCTGCATTTTTAAAGTATTTGTAAACGCTACCTGCGCTATTAGCTAAAATCATAGTTGTTAAAGATGGTGAGCCTACTATATTTACAGAAGTATCGAGTAACAAATTAAAGGCACCTATTTTTAATAAGCCTGAATTAAAAGTCAAATTTCCTTTAACTGTGGTATGCGCTGAAAGCGAAATCCCTTGCGGATTACTAAGGGTCACTTTTTCAAAATAGGTACTAGCCGAACCGCCGACGGTTTGCAATGTTGAACCATCAAAAATAATTTCACCATCAGTCCCTGAGTTGATGAACACATTTCCGTTTGAAGCTTGATTTAGCCAGTCGCCTTCTAATTTTATTTTCCCTTGCAAATCAATTTTTCCCGGGCTGGACAAATCGTAGGATTGGTTTGTATAATCACCATTGGTGCCACCGTTGATATCCAAGATGGCATTTTGGGTAATCACAATCCGGGCTCCTTTGTTAATTACCCCTTTTTGGGCATAAACCCCAATGAATGGTAAAATCAACAATCCGACAAATAAAGATTTCGTTCTCATGGTGTATATTATTAAATCTCTTCTATACTTCTATTTTTATATTCTCACTTTGGCATTAAGTTAAAATGTTGCCTTTGTATATTTTATTTCATGTAATGTCCTACTAAATTTCCTTGAATGAACTGTAACCAAACCGAACACCAATCGGAGCCTGGCAGCCCTGTTCCAAAATGAATCTCCAATCCGGTTGGTGAACTTGCTTTTGGCAGGGTGCAGATTTCAATTTGGATATCATTTTCAACAAAACCAGTATTACTATCCACAGTGTTTTCACGATGCACGGTGTACCAAAAGGAACAGTAATCGTGCGATTCATTCTTTAAAGTAATCCGTTCAAGCGATTTCTCCCAATAAAGGATGATTTTTCCCAAATCGCAGGTCAAAATATTTGCATCGGCGGTAAGAAAAATCTTTCCCATTTCGACCCCATTTACCTGTCCTGTTAAAATTCCACTGACATTTCCTGTCACATTTCCGGTTACATTTCCGGTTAAATTTGTGGTTGAAATTGTATTTGTTGTCAAATCACCAGTGGCGATAATGTTCCCATTGATATTTAATGCTGCTGTTGCATCGGGTGCTGTATTTATTCCCAACCGGGCGTTAAACCTTAAAATATTTGTATCAAACTCTCCATATATTAAGGCGGATGAAGAACCATTTGCTGAATTCTCGATATACAATCTGTTTGAACCCTGCTCGGAATAACCTGACATGAATCCCAAAAAGACGTTGCCTGAACCTGTTGTATCCTGAAAGCCGGAATAGTATCCCAAGGCTACGTTATTATCTCCCGAACGGATGGCATAACCTGCTTTGTTGCCAACAAACGTGTTGTAATTGGCCACATACCCTTTATGATGCTCGGAACCGCTCCGGCCTGCATCAATTCCCAAAAAGGTATTCCCTTGCCCGTTTTCGAGCCAATAGCCTGCGTTTGTTCCAATAAATGTATTGTCGCGACTGGTTTGGATGGCATAACCCGCATTAATACCCATAAATGTGTTGAATGAACCGGCCCATCCGGATGAATTGATATGATAGCCGGCAGCAGTACCAATCATTACATTGTAACTTTGGTTGGTATGGCTAAACCCGGCTGAAGAACCAATTAAGGTATTATGAATACCAGTAGTGAGAGAATATCCAGAAAAACTTCCGATTAGGATATTATTGTCGCCCGTGGAATTGTTTTTTCCGCTCTGGCTACCCATAAATACATTATCGAAACCATAAGTATTGGATTGCCCTGCCTGATAACCAAGGTAAATATTCCGGTCACCCTTTACTGAGTCAGGAGAAGTCAATAAACCACCAATATTATTATAACCTGCTTGATAACCAATAAATATATTCCTGTCACCTAACAAGTTTTTATTGCCTGCCTGGTAACCCATAAAGGAATTATACAAACCCTCGGTATTATTGGCTCCGGCCCCCAGACCAATAAAGTAATTGTCTTTGTTTATTTGCAAATAATCAGATATTGTGCCTTTAGATGTACTTATTCCACCCACAGCAAACCCTCCTTTTGAACCCACTGCTTTTGATTCATCTTTGACATAAACTCTAACGCTATCTGATGTAACTCTTAAATACTCTTGATTTGTAGAACCTTTGCTGGTATTAATTCCTCCAACTGCAAATCCCCCTTTTGAACCTACTGCTTTTTCTTGAATATCATCAACATAAACACGTACACTATCAGGAGTAACCATTAAAAAATTATTGGTATAAATTCCTTTACTGGTATTTATTCCACCGACAGCAAACCCACCTTTTGAACCCGCTGCTTTATTTGGAGAATCTTCTACAAATATCCTCACACCGCCATCATAGACAGCAAAAATGGTATCGCCATTCGAATTTTTTACTACCAATAACAATTCATCTACCTCCGTAGAACCATCCCCTTGAATCTCCAGCTTTCCACTAGACGAAATGGTACCGATGCCCAGGTTTAAATTGGGATTGGACAAATAAACACCTGAACTGTTAATCCCCCAAGGATTATCGGCAGGAGTAGAAAGATTTATCCAAGCAGTACCATTGTAAAAGAAGAAGGCCAGCGTGTTGGTATCGAAAACCAAAAGCCCGGTGGCCGGATTAATGATAGATAACCGTTGAATGCTTGAAACCCTCGGAACAAGCATACCCTTTGTAATAGACTTAACATCTAACATGGCTGATGGATTTGCCGAGTAACTTTCATCATCGGTAATTGCAATATTTTGAGCCACAAGCCAAGTTACCATTCCTAAACATAAGAAAGTCAAACATAGGCGTTTCATGACTTTTAGGTTTTACATGTTTCTATTTTTCTGCTTTTGCATTCAGCAACATATTGATTTTATCCAACTGTTCCTGCATTTGGTTAATTCGCTCAACTTGAGAGCGTAGGTCATTTATTTGTTCATCTTTAGTTCCTAATTGTGCTTTCAGTTCTTCAATTTGTTTTTGTTGTTCTTTAATGGCTTCAACTAAAAGTGCAGTAATTGGCGCATATTGCATAGAATAAGTGGTTTCCTCACTACCAGTAACTACTTCAGGAACAACTCCCAATACTTCTTGTGCAATAAAGCCCATCCTAATCCCTTTCTCTAGTGAAGCTGTATCTTTCCATTCAAAATTCACACCTCTGAGTTGTTTAACTTTATTTAATGAGCCAGAAATAGTTTTAATATTCTTTTTTAATCGTAAATCGCTATCGTTATACCATGCGTAATCTCCTCCGGCAGTTCCATTTGCATAGAAAGTCCTATTATTAATATTATTTGAGGCGTTACCATTAATTACAATTCGATTTAAAGAAAAATCACCATATATGAGCGGGCTTGACGTGTACCAATTGTCAATGTACAATTTACTTGAACCTGTCTCATAATATCCTGCATAATCACCTAAAAAGACGTTATCGGTACCGGAAATGTTAGAATAACCAGCATTATAGCCAATACAAACATTATGATTCCCTGTAGTAATAGCCCTACCTGTATAATTACCAATCAATACATTATAGGCACCTGTAGTCAAACTATAACCACTTTCGGTACCAAAAGCTACGTTGTTGGCACCGGTAGTCAAACTAAACCCGGTTTGGCTACCCAAAAACACGTTGTAATCGCCTCCGTTTGCAATAGACGTGGTTCCATAACCACTCCGGTAACCAATAAAAATGTTTTCGGTACCTTGTTTAAAATTCCTGGCGGCCTCATACCCCATGTAAATGGAACTTTGGGCTTCGTCCAGATATAATCCGGAGTAAGGACCGATACAAATATTGTTAGAACCCCCATTCCCATATTTACCACAATTGTAACCTATATAGGTATTGTGACTTCCCGTGGTATTATCAAGACCTGTAAATGTCCCTACAAAAACATTTCGTTCACCAGTAGTATTGGCAATACCAACTGCAGAACCTAAAAAGGTATTGTAATCACCGGTAGTATTTGCAATACCAACACTATCGCCAATATAAACATTGTTATTCCCCCCATTATTGGCATAACCCGCTTTGTACCCAATAAAAGTATTCTTATCACCATTGTAACTATAATAACCGCTCTGGTAACCGATAAAGGTGTTTTTATTTACTGCAACACCCACATTACCGGCATAGCGTCCACTCTGATAGCCCATATAGGTATTATAGCTGCCTGATTGGTTATTATAACCGGCATATTCACCTATTAATATATTATAATTTCCAGTTGTGGAATTACCCCCTGAATAAACCCCCATAAAAACATTATTACTCCCTGTTGAATTACTAAAGCCAGAAAACGATCCCATAAACATGTTTTTTACACCTGAAGTATTTAAGTAGCCTGATGCTGAACCTAAAAATATATTATTACTACCCGTTGTATTAGTATAACCCGACCAATAACCAAGAAAAACATTATTAACTCCTGTTGTATTGTTTAATCCAGCCAACGTTCCCATAAAGATATTATACAAACCTGTAGTTTTTTCACCCGCTTTTTCACCTATAAAGTAATTGTTTTTGGTAATGCTCATATAATTATCAGAAACACCTTTACTGGTGCTTATTCCACCAACAGCAAATCCTCCTTTTGAACCTGCTGCTTTTGTTGCATTGGGATCTACATAGACTCTCACACTATCCGGAGTAACTCTCAGAAATTCACTTGTTATACCTTTTGATGTACTTATTCCACCAACGGCAAATCCACCTTTGCTTCCTGCAGCTTTAACCGCAGGATCATCATTCACCCAAATTCTTACCCCTTCGTTATAAACGGCAAACACAGTTTGCCCGGCATTGTTTTTAACTTCGAATAAAGGATCATCCACCAACCCGGAACTATTACCTTTAACCGTTAACCGGCTAGATGGATCAGCATTTCCGATACCTATTCCCACATCCCCATTGTAATTGATGATTAAATCGGCATCAGCAGCAGTTACATTCGAATAACTGGCTGTATTGTTTGTAGCAAACAATAAATTACCCCTGTTATGGGTGGTTTTATTCTGGAAAAATATTCCTCCCTTAGGATACATGGATGAACCAGTATTAAAACGCAGCCCATTCATGGTATTTACAGTGGTACTGTAGTTCTGAATATCCAGAAAAGTTCCATCGGTGCCTGCGGTATTGGTATTTGTAGAATTAATATGCAAAATCCCTGAAGGAGCGCTTGTTCCAATCCCCACCTTATCAGTGGAGTTTTTAAGCAATGTGTAGCTTCCGGAACGGTTCCATAAATCTTCGGCTGTTATGTTATTCTGCAAAGTAGTCTGTAGGTTATCAATATATGTTTTATTGTAATAATCAGAAAGATCAACCGTAGTTGACTTTGTAACATCTACCACTCCTGAATATGCGGCTAAACTAGCTTCTTGCCCCATGGTCCAGCCATCGGCATAAGACTCGTCAATAGACGAATATCCTTGATAAAAATGAGTGACCGTAAATTTTGGATAGGAATAATTAGTTGCTTCATCGCCTATAATTAATACAATTTCATTACTTGCATTAACCCCTATCCGGATCCGTAGGTTATCGGGCCCGAAACTATAATAACCAGTATTATAAAAAGTGGTACCTGAACCGTATCCTTTTACTGTCAACTCATAAGGACCTGTAGATGAATAAAAATATCCGGAGACTTTAATAACAAACATGCAGGCATTGTTAGGTTGGTTTGTATTAATTACCAATGCCCCTGTAGTAGATGATGCTGAGTAGGTCACCAGATTCCGATAAACCTTATAAGTAGGCGTACCTTCTATCATAATATTATCTCCAATCCGTACATTTCCTGATACATCGAGCTTGTGGGCAGGGCTATTGGTTCCAATACCCGTATTTCCATTATCTCCCACAAAGAACGCTGAAACACCTGCGTCCTGAACATCAAAATCGCCAGTCCCGCTTAAATTATGAACAATTCCATAGTTTCCCTGTGTAATGGTTGTATTTTGGGTCAGGCTTCCCCCCAATTGTACATTGGTACCCGTTTTGGTGATGCCGTTCGAAAAGGTATTGTTGCTTCCAACCATTTCCCAATCGGACCCATTCCAAAAGTAGAAGCCTACTTGCGGGTATGTTCCGCTGGTGCTGGTATTCCACACCAATAAACCTTGTGTTTTTGTGCCCGAAATAGGCGATACGGTGCTCACTAAAGCCACCCGGGGAACCAACATCCCTTTTGTGGTTGAATACACATCGAGCATCGCACTGGCAGCTGGCGTATAACCATCAAGATCAGTTATTGCGATGTTTTGAGCATTTGATTCCAATACGAAACATGCAAAAACCAGCATAGCTGCTACTCTGATTTTGAAAATTGATTTTGTTGTCATAAACGTAGTATTATTAACATTAACTATGATTACTCAAAAAATTTAACATTTTACACCTTTAAATTCACGGCATTAACTGTGTAATTATATGAATACTCCAATTGCCCATTTGTATGCAATTGCAAAAATGGCAAGGATTTTTATTTCGAATTTTATGTTGAAGGGAATTGCACTCATCTGACCTTCAATTTTTAATTGTTGCGCAATTTATACATAATTATATGAATTCTATCATAAATCATTCTGATTTATATCAACAAAAAACGAATTTTTATCACAAAAAACAGACTATTCTTTCATTTACTGGCTATTGTCTTTTTTAAAGCTTTTACTGTTAACCCGGATTATTCTTGAATAATCCTGACGATAAAGCTATTCCTCAAAATTGGGAAAATAAAAACTCCCAATTTTGAGGAATAGCTAAATCGGGGTTTCCCGCTTTGCAACCCAATACCCCTCGCTCATTCGCACCTTTCGCTATGCTCAGGTATGAATAAAGCGGGTTAATTAAATAATTCATCAATTTATTAAAATATTATCAGGTAAAAGTTTATTCAATATTATTATTTTTGTTACGACTGATGTTAATATTTATGGCAACAAAATTTTCGTATGAAAAATCGATTCTTGAAATAGAATCCATTATTGAAGAAATAGAAAATGACTCCCTTAATGTGGATGAATTGTCGGAAAAAGTAAAACATGTAGCTCATCTGATTAAAAGCTGCAAAAAGAAACTTTCTGATACCAAGTTTGAAGTTGATCAATTATTGAAAGCAATGGATGTAGATTAATTGTTTGATTTTTTCACTATTGTGTTTTCAAGCCTCAAACATTGATTAATATTCAATAAAAATGATTATTAACACTTAACTGTTAATTTAAACCTGATTATGTAGTTTGGTTATTATCTCTAAAATTATAATTTTGATTTTTGAAAGGGTTTTGAAAAGCGACTCGCTTTAATTTAAAAAAGGGTATATGCTAACATTTAATGAGTTTATTGAAAACAGCATTGTAAAGCATTGGGAACTTAAGGCATTCACCAATTATAAAGAAGAAACCATAACCTATGCTGAGACTGCTGAATACATAAAAAAGTTCCATGTCGTTTTTCAAGAAATCGGAATACAAAAAGGTGATAAAATTGCTCAAATCGGTCGTAACAATGCCAATTGGGCCGTCACTTTTTTAAGTACGGTAAGCTATGGTGCAGTAACTGTTCCCCTATTGCAGGATTTCACTCCAAGTGATATTGAAAACACAGTGAATCATTCCGATGCGGTTTTGCTATTCCTGAGCGATTATATTTTTGAAAAGCTCGATGTTTCAAAATTTCCAACTATAAAAGCATTCATATCTCTTGATAACTATTCGATATTACATACTACTGATAATACCATACCTATTATCATTGAGAAAAATTTAAAATTGAATCAAAGTTTAACTCCTAATACCTTTACATTAATAAATATCCCAAATAGTGAATTAGCCTCAATCTCTTATACTTCTGGAACATCCGGCCTTTCTAAAGGGGTAATGCTCACTCATAGAAACTTTGCTACTAACATTGAATTTGGATTCGATGTGATTAGTTTTAAACCTGAAGATCAGGTCGTTTCCTTTTTACCTTTAGCACATGCTTATGGTTTAGCTTTTGAGTTTTTAGCAGAATTTACCCAAGGCTGTCATATTACCTTTTTAGGAAAAATTCCATCGCCACAGGTAATTTTACAAGCATTTAAAGAAATAAAACCAAGGTTGGTTATTTTGGTGCCACTAATAATGGAAAAAGTATATCGGAACAAAGTCAAACCTGCCATTAGTTCTGGGTTACCCAATATATTACTTGGAATTCCTTTACTTAAAAATGTGGTTCATAAAAAAGTTAAAAAACAATTAGAAGATGCTTTTGGAGGAAATTTTATTGAAGTAATAATAGGTGGAGCTGCATTAAATAAAGAAGTAGAAAGTTTTCTGAAAAAAATTGGATTTCGCTACACCATTGGTTATGGCATGACCGAATGTGCACCTATTATTAGCTATGCACCATGGGATAAACTACAAAAGTTTAGCTGTGGTTATCCAATCAGGCAATGTACCGTTAAAATTGATTCTCCGGATCCTGAAAGAGTTGAAGGTGAAATATTAGTAAAAGGTCCTCAAGTAATGCTCGGTTATTATAAAAATCCTGTAGTAACTGCTGATACTTTTGACGAAGAAGGTTGGTTAAAAACCGGTGATTTGGGTGTTATGAATTCGCAAGGATTTATTACTATAAAAGGACGGAGCAAAAATATGATTTTAGGAGCTTCAGGGCAAAATATTTACCCGGAAGAAATTGAAGCCCGCATTAATAGCTTGCCTTACGTTATGGAATCGTTAGTAATTGAAAAAGAAGGCAGACTCCATGCTCTAATTGTACCCGATTTAGAAAAGGCAGAACAAGATGGATTGGACCGTGAAAAAGTAAAAATTCATTTCGAAAAAAACCAAAAAGAGTTGAATCAGCAAATGCCAAATTATATGGCCATTTCGCGCATAGTAATGCAAGAAGAAGAATTTATTAAAACTCCGAAAAAAAGTATTAAACGGTATTTATACACCAATTAAGAATAAAAAAAAACGCTCCAAGGAGCGTTTTTTTTTATTCTTCTATCATCATCGTTGCTTCCCATCCCTCTTGCAACAGGCCCAGTCGCAGTGCCAAATCAATATTCTTCTTATGGCGTTTTACTACCGGTGGATAAATCATTTTTGTTCCTAAAGCTACAACACCTAAGCCTTGCTCTTCAGCTTTTTGAGCTGCAAATACAATTTTTTTTGCTTTTTCAATTTCTTCTAACTCAGGTGCAAAACCACTTTTAATAATGGGTACCTGCCGTGGATGAATGCATCCCATTCCCTCGAAGCCCAATGATTTGCTGGCTTTTACATTTGCCAATAGTCCTTCCATGTCGCCAACATCGGAAAAAACGGAATCAATGGGTTGAATTTTAACCGCATGACAGGCATTTACTAAACGTGCGCGGGCATACAATGATTCATTACCACCTAAGGTACGTCGCACTCCCAAATCGGCGGTATAATCTTCCAAACCAATAGCCAAAGCAACAATATTTGGCGACGATTTGGCTATCTCAAACGCAATTTCAACCCCTAAAGCACTTTCAACAATTGGCATTAGATAAACGGTTTGGCTAAGTTTATACTTTTTCGAAACTTCATCAATGGTTTCAATTACCTGCTTTATATAATCAGTATCTTCAATTTTTGGTACTAATACCACATGAACGTTGTGGGGTATTATAGTTTTCAAATCATCGATACCACGTTGCCCTTGATTGATGCGGACCATTCGTTCCACATTATAGAAATTGCAAGCACGTAAGGCATTCCTCACCAAAATACGGGCTTCATCTTTTTTTGAAGGAGCCACCGCATCTTCCAAATCAAGAATAATTGCATCAGGTTCGTGTAACCCAGCATTCAGAAACATGCTTGGTGTGTTCCCTGGTAAATACAACCTCGAAAATCGAAACCGTTCCTTTTGAGTGGGATATTGGTTTTCGATAATAAAATCGGGCAGATATTCTTTTTCAGTTGCAATCAATTGTTTTATAGCAGCTTCTAACCGGGCAGAGATTACCCAAGGTAATGCTCCTTTATCGATCAATTCCAACCGGGCATTTTTAATACCAAAGTATATTAATACATCATTAACCAATATTTTAATTGATTCACCGTAAAGGCTTTCCACCTTGCTTTTAAGTTCTAACTGAATGCCTCCACTCTGAAGAATTTCCAATTGAACAAAACAGTCGGATCGAACTTTAGGACCTGAATTACCGGCTTTTGCTATTTTTATATTTTCCATAGAATTTTCACTTTTAAAATGTCATTTTTGGATGGTATCAAATATCACAAAGCACAGACAATATTCATACAATGGGCTGCGTGTTGTTAAGCAGATTACAACTATTTAACTTGAAGTTGGAAGTTAGGAGTGGGATTACGGAAAACTGGAAATTGTTAAAAACTTCGTTCATTACTTATTATGCAACCAGTAAATGGCAACTAGCAAAAGACTTATCTTAGCAAAAATTAAAAAAATGACAATGCTAAAAATACCCCTTTTTGCTGTCTTACTTTCGTTGCCCTTTTGGGGGTTGACTCAATCAAGCACCTTGCACGAACAAGCAATTGATAAAACTATTGAAGTTAAATACTCCACCAAGCCAAGCGATAACGTAAACAATCAATTTTTAATGCTGATTGCCAAGGCAAAATCATTACCAAAAGAACAAGCGGTGTTAACTTACAATGTAAAAGAATACCAAAAAATTATTAAATCGAATAATAACCTGCAACTATTGCTGTCAGTCGGCAATTTAGTTAATAGCGAGGAAATTAATTACCTCAATTTTGGAATAACCAATTTTTTAAAACCCAGCATTGTTACCTATAAATATGTTTGGGAAGATAAAGACGGAACGGTACTTGAAACCAAACGAATTGAGAATGTCTCGTTTAAAAATGGGGCTTACCTGCTTAAAAATATGATTCCAGACACTTATCAAGAGTCCACCTACAAATTATATTTATCGGAACTGGCCTTAGGATTTGATGCATCCGATGTAAAAAAGTTGGATGAATTCATCAGTACTGTGGATGGATATTACAATACCGATGCCCAGCTTAATCTTTTAGAACAGGAGTTGATACAAATCAAAGTGGATTCGTTGGAATTATTGGAAGCCAATTATCAAAAAACTTTGGATAATTTGAAGGTTTTCAGCCACATAAAATCATTACGATTCGCCAGCAAACTGGATTTAGATACCAACGACCCTGTTAAATTAATGTCGCATCTGGGTAGGGCTGAAGAGCAAAATAAAACTCTTAAAAAAGAATTGGAATTTGCACGAAACAACATGCATATAACCTATTATCGCAAAGGGTTAGACTGGCAACGCTGGAATAATCAGCCTATTGCCAATGACTATTTCAATAAATCTATCAAAAGTAAGAGTACCTATTCCCCACCCTACATTGAGTTGGCTCAATTCAATTTTGTAACAAAGCACTATTCATCAGCTATTGATACTTGTAAAAAAGTATTGATCACCCTAAAAACCGATACAGATACCCGATACAAAGCTGTTAAACTTTCAGAATCGGTAATTTATGTTTATATCGATTCAGTGAAATCGTTCATTGAATTAAAAGAATTCAATCCAGCGGTCGCTCTTTTTGAACAGTGTAAGCAATATGCCAAAGATATTCCGGGAATTAAAGTTTTTGCTGAATTTGAAGACATACAAGCCTCCCTTTACCAAGCTTACTATACTGAAATGGCCGACAAAATTAGTAGTTTAATTGCATCCGATGAACTAATGACTGCCCATATTAGTTTAGATTCCATGACTCGTTTCAGAACCATTAATGCTAGGTATTTACCCGATGCCAATAAAGAGAATAACTTACTTAAATTACTTTATGACGCTTGGATTTTAAAAGGCAAGAAATTTTTGGAAACTAACGAAACAGATTCATCGCTTATTGCACTTGCTCAAGCTTCAAATTTATGCCACAAGTACTCAGTAATTTCATGTACCGACGATTTGAACCAACTTTCAGCCCAAGCTTATCAAACCCAGTATAATCAATTCTTAGATAAATCAAAACAGGCCATTGATGATAAACTTGCTGATTCTGCCTTGATTTTGCTCAATGCAGCCCGGGTTCTTACTCTAAAGAATAACATTCCGGCAAATCCAATAGCCGACACCTTGTTTCAAGCAGCTAAACAGTTAAAGTATAACGAACTTATAACAGCCGGAGATCAATCGTATCATCGTAACCAAATGCGTGAAGCATTGGCTTTTTATCAGGAATCGATGGTGCTTGAAAGTGAGATTGAATTAGTTACTAATCCTGAATTACCAGACAAAATAGAGGCAACGGTTCAAAACATGATTTTAATGCTTTGTAACCAATGTGAGTCATTTATTGAAGCGTTGAATTTGCCGGAAGCGCAGCAGCGATATTCACAGGCAAATAATTTAGCCATTGAATACGACCTCACTAACAAAAAAGAAGTATCTGCTGCTTTGGAGTCATTAGCAGAAAAATTGAACTTGGGCAAATGCAATCAATGGTTGCAAGCGTTTACCGTTCAAATTTCGGTAGCAAAAAAATTTATCGATAAACGTGAATTTATTTTAGCTGACCAAGCATTGAAAAAGGCGTACGAGGTTAATAATTCTCACAAAGAATGCCTCATTGATGTTCATGAATATTCCGAATTAACCCGTCAAATCAGTGCTATGGTTAATTACCAGAAACAATTAAAACGCATTGATGAGTTACTCAATGAAAAAGAATATAGCGATGCTGTTGAGAATTACATCCAATTGACCAACTTTTATACCGATTCCTGTAAAAATAATTACGACATTGAACATCAACCACTTGATATATTTGTAAGCACCCATATGAACAATCTGTTTATTGATTTTGGAGTGCGCTATTACACCGAACTGGGTAATACCGAATTTGCCATCAATTTATTGGAAATACTCCGACGTAAAGATTATATCCCGGCCTGGTCGCAAATAAGCCAAGAAACTTTAGGTAATAAACTTGCCCTTTTAGATTACGAGAATAATCCAGAACTGAATCCGAAAGAAAAGGTAATGGATTATACCAAATCCGATAAATGGTATAACTATCTGAAAAAAGCCTATTTATTGCAATGGAGCAAGTTTTAACTTCTTACTACTCCCACTCAATAGTTGCCGGTGGTTTAGAGCTTATATCGTAAACAACCCTATTTATACCTTTTACCTGATTAATAATCTTATTGGAAACCTTGGCTAAAAATTCATAAGGCAAATGTACCCAATCGGCAGTCATTCCATCCGTTGAAGCCACGGCTCGTAATGCCAATACATTTTCATAGGTCCGCTCGTCACCCATTACACCAACCGAATTGGCATTTAATAAGATAGCTCCTGCTTGCCATACGCCATCGTACAATCCGTCTTCCTTAAGAGCATTGATATAAATTTCATCGGCATCTTGTAAAACCTTAACCCTTTTGGGAGTAATTTCGCCAAGAATCCTTATGGCTAAACCCGGACCCGGAAAAGGATGACGGCCTAATATAGTTGGGTCAATTTCCAATGCCTTTCCTACCCTTCGAACCTCATCTTTAAACAACAAATTCAGTGGTTCTACTATTTTCAATTTCATTTTTTCGGGCAAACCGCCAACGTTATGGTGCGATTTTATAGTTGCCGATGGACCATTCACAGATATTGATTCAATTACATCGGGATAAATGGTACCTTGAGCCAACCATTTAACATCCTGTATTTTATGAGCTTCTTGATCAAAAACCTCAATAAAGTTCTTACCTATGCTTTTCCGCTTTGCTTCAGGCTCAGTAATTCCAGCCAAATCACGGTAAAATAATTCCGATGCATCAACTCCAATCACATTCAAACCCATGTGCTTGTATGAATCCAAAACTTGCGTAAATTCATTTTTCCGAAGCAATCCATTATCAACAAAAATGCAGGTCAAATTTTTTCCAATTGCTTTATGCAGCAATACCGCTGCCACGGTTGAATCAACACCACCTGACAATCCAAGTACTACTTTATCATTTCCTAGTTTTTCGCGCAATCCGTTAATGGTTGTTTCCACAAACGAATCGGGAGTCCAATCTTGTTTGCAACCACATACGTTTACTACAAAATTTTTCAAAATAACCATTCCTTCGCTACTATGATATACTTCCGGATGGAACTGAATCCCAAAAGTAGTTTCCCCTTCAATGGCAAATGCTCCCACTTTCACATCAGCGGTGCTGGCTATAATCTGATAATTTGATGGAATTTTAGCAATAGTATCGCCATGGCTCATCCATACTTGCGAATGATTACTAACTCCTTTAAATAATACATGTTCCGTATTTACTTGCTGCAAATTGGCCCTTCCATATTCGCGATGTTTCGATGGCAATACTTCTCCGCCATAATTGTGGGCTAAAAATTGGGCTCCATAGCAAACGCCTAATAAGGGTAAAAATCCTTTTATTTTCGATAAGTCGGGAATCAATGCATTCTCATCACGCACGGAAAAAGGACTTCCAGAAAGAATTACACCTTTAGTATTGACATCAATTTTAAAATGGTTATATGGATGTATTTCGCAATACACATTTAATTCGCGCACTCTGCGGGCAATCAACTGGGTATATTGAGACCCAAAATCGAGAATAAGGATTTTTTCTTGCACTCTATAGAAAATTAAAGATTACCAATTTTTATAATTTGCCCAAAGATAATTATAAATATCAATTTGAAAACTTGGCGTTTATAATGCAAATGAATTTTAAAATAAAATGTTAGAATAATAAAAAATAGAGTCCAAAAAGTCTATTGTGAAAACTTAACTTTACCTGCATATTTATGCAGCTTTGATAATTCATTTAGGTTTATTATATTTGGTTGAATCATATCTTTAAAAATTTTAATTCACAAACCTTGAAATATTAACAACCAATAAACTATAAATGGTTCCTCTTAAATTAGGTATTATTGGATTTGGATTATCGGGCAAAGTATTTCAAGCCCCTTTTTTGCATGTCAACCCTAAGTTTCAATTAGCTAAAATTTGCTCAAGTCGAAAAAGTGAAATTAATAAGTTGTATCCCGAGGCTGAAGTAGTAAATAGTGTTCATGATATTTTAAATGATTCTACTATTGATTTAGTAGTAGTTTCGTCACCAAACACGGAGCATTTTGAGCAAACCAAAATAGCCTTGCAAAATGGCAAGCATGTAATTGTTGAGAAACCTTTTGTTCCCAATCTTGATGAAGGAAATCATCTGATTAATTTGGCTAAAAAGCAAGATAAAGTGTTGGCTGTTTTCCATAACCGCCGGTGGGATGGTGATTTTAAAACCGTTAAAAGTATTATTGATTCTGGGGCATTGGGTTCCATTTCGGAATATGAGGTGCATTTTGACAGGTTTAGGCCCGAAAACGATCTTTCAAACTGGCGGAGTCATAACCTGCCGGGTAGCGGAGTATTCTTTGATTTAGGACCGCATCTGATCGACCAGACCGTGGCACTTTTTGGTATGCCAAAAGCAGTTTTTGGCGATATCCGTGTGGCTCGAAACGAGGGTTTGGTTGACGACACTTTCGAGGTTACTCTCTATTATGAAAAACATAGGGCAAAACTAAAAGCGGGTGTAATTGTAAAAGAATTGGGTCCCCATTTTATAATTCATGGCAACAAGGGCTCCTATGTAAAATATGGACTTGATCCGCAGGAAAATTTACTAAAAGAGGGAGTCGTACCTATTGGCGATGATTGGGGAAAGGAAGACGACGATAGACATGGAATTTTGAATGCGGTACAAGATGGACACGATGTGCGCAACCGGTTTAAAACGCTGAATGGAAATTATATGGGCTTTTTTGACAATGTTCATGAAGCCATAACTCAAGGAAAACCATTGACGGTTACGCCTGAAACTGCCTTAAATACCATTCACATTATACTTACCGCAATTGAAAGCTCACAACAACAGAAAGTACTAACCTTATAATAAACTGCTATGGATCAAATTGAAAAAAATGAAATTTCGCGCCGAAAGTTTATTAAAAACATGGCAATAACAACGGCAGGATTAACCATTTTGCCAAGTTTTGTATTCGGTGGGTCAGGGCATAGGGCTCCAAGCGATAAGCTAAATATTGTTGGAGTTGGGGTTGGAGGAAGAGGTGGAGGTGTTATTAAGGAGTTGCGTTCGGAAAATATTGTGGCTCTATGTGATGTTGATTGGAAATATTCCGCAGGAATTTTCAATGAATTTCCTGATGCTAAAAAATATTACGATTGGCGCATCATGTTTGAAGAATTAAAAGATAGTTTTGATGCCGTTGTAGTAGGAACTCCAGATCACACACACGCCATTATTGCTCTTACAGCCATGCGAATGGGCAAGCACGTCTATTGCGAAAAACCCTTGACACACTCAGTTTGGGAATCGCGGCAAATGACCGAATATGCTCAAAAAAATAAAGTGGTTACTCAAATGGGGAACCAGGGTAATTCAGGTGAAGGAATCCGACAAATGTGCGAATGGATTTGGAATGACGAAATAGGCGAAATAAAAGAGGTACATGCCTGGACCAATCGCCCAATATGGCCACAAGGTTTGGAAAGGCCTTCTGCCATTGAAATTCCTCACGACAAATTGAAATGGGACCTGTTTTTAGGACCCGCCAAGGAGCGCCCGTTCAATAATGTATATCACCCATGGAATTGGCGTGGTTGGTGGGATTACGGCACAGGAGCCTTAGGCGATATGGCTTGTCATGTTGTGGACCCGGTTTTTAAAGCACTCAATTTACAATATCCAACCAAAGTTCAGGGTACATCCACTATGTTTAATACCGAATCGGCACCAATGGCCGAAATGGTACAATATGTTTTTCCTGAACGCGAAAAATACATGAATGTGGCCATGCCCGAGGTAAAAGTTACCTGGTGGGACGGTGGTTTAATGCCTCCTCGTCCGGCTGAATTAGCCAAAGGTGAAATGATGGGACGCGATGGAAACGGCGGCACCTTGTTTATTGGCACAAAGGGCAAATTAATGTCGGGTTGTTATGCCGCCAATCCCTTTATTTTAGGTAGAGAGAAGCCCGTGGTTTCTCAAACATTACGACGCATTGAAACCGGGCATTACATGGATTGGGTAAATGCCTGCAAAATGGGTTACGATACTGCAATGGAGAAAAACCTGATGCCGAGTTCGAATTTTGCTTACTCAGGACCCTTGAATGAAACCGTAGTTATGGGTGTTATGGCCGTAAGGTTGCAAGATTTAAAACGAGAATTGCTATGGGATGGCGCGAATATGAAATTTACCAAAATTGGCGATAACGATCAAATTAAGGTGGTAAAATCCGATAAATTTTCGGTAATCGATGGGCATCCCCATTTTGATACACAATATGAAACCGTGAACGCCAAAGCGGCTGCTGAAGAGTTTGTAAAACACAATTACCGACAAGGTTGGTCAATCTAAAAACTTAACTTTAAAATTATTAACAATGAAAAATCTGATAATTATTGCATTTGTATTTTTTGCTCTGGCTGCATGTCAGGAAAAAGTAGGTGTTAATCAGCTTACCAAAGCTGAAGTGAAAGAAGGCTGGCAATTACTATTTGACGGCAAAACCACCGATGGTTGGAAAGGCTATTGCAAGGGAAATGTTCCAGGGGCATGGACCGTTACTGAGGAAGGCACCTTGCATATTGCAGGATCGGGTAAGGGTGAAGCAGGCGCACACGACGGTGGTGACATTATTACCCGCGAAAAATATGGTAACTTTGAATTGAGTCTTGAATGGAAGGTTTCAGAGGGAGGTAACAGCGGTATTTTCTATTTATCGCAAGAAATTTGTGGAACCGATAGTCTTCCCGGTGACCCAATTTGGAAATCATCGCCCGAAATGCAGATTTTGGACAATGCCAAACATCCCGATGCAAAATTGGGAAAAGAGGGCAACCGTCAGGCGGGATCGCTGTATGACTTGATTCCGGCTAAACCGCAAAATGCCAAGCCAGCAGGTGAATGGAACCACATAAAAATTACCGTTTACAAAGGCACCATAATCCATTGGATGAATGGAGAAAATGTATTGGAATACCACTTATGGACTGACGACTGGAAAACTATGTGTATGAATAGTAAATTTGCCGAATTTCTGAATTTTGTAAATCCTGCATCCGAAGGCCATATAGGTCTGCAAGATCATGGTGACGATATTTGGTTCCGTAATATCAAGATCAGGAAATTATGAGAAATTTTAAGCTAATAATTGCTACAAGTCTATGCATGCTCATCATTTTTTCTGGGTTTGCACAAGAGAGTATGAAGGAAAGTTGTACCGAGCCAATTAAATTGGCGGTACAAGCTTGGTCATTCAACAAGTTTACATTTGAGGAAGCGGTTCAAAAATCGGCGAAAATCGGTTTTAAGTATATGGAAATGTATCCGGGTCAGACAATTAAGGCTGGAAGCAAGGACAATACCGGTTATACCATGTCGGTTGAAAATCGCGAATTGGTAAAGTCTATTTTAAAAGACAATGGAATACTAGTGGTTCAATACGGTGTGGTAACTTGTAACTCAAAAGAGGAATGGATTCAGCTTTTTGAGTTTGCAAAAGCCATGGGCATCGAAACCATTAATTCCGAACCAGAAATTAAAGATATGAACCTGATGGATTCATTGGCAACAGCTTATAATATCAATTTGGCCATCCACAATCATGCCACTGGAACACGATATGGCGATCCAAAACTTGTACTCGACCAAGTGGCAGGTAAAGGCGGCAATTTGGGTATCTGTGCCGATAATGGGCATTGGATGCGTTCGGGCATTAATCCGGTTGAAGCTTTGAAAAATACAAAGGGACGTCTGATTACCATGCACATTAAGGATATGAGCGAATTTAACAATTTAGAGGCTCACACGGTAGGTTTCGGAACTGGTGTTTTAGATGTCGATGCACTGATTGCGGAGCTTAAGAATCAAAAATTTGTAGGGGTACTCACCATCGAAAATGAGTATAATTGGGAAAATCCGGTGGATGATCTTACAAAATCGTTTGTGACCTTAACCGAAAAACTTCAATGAAGGATTCCTGCCATTAATAAATAATAAAATCAGTTGCCACAGATTCACCATTTAAATCTGTGGCAATTTCTTGATTCATTTTTTTATAAATTTATCCAACATTTAAACACATGATACATTCCAATCTACTACTCACTTTTCAAATTATTTTGCTAATAACCACAACTGCAATAGGCCAAAACAAAATAGGTGTATTTGACAACCATGCCGATATAGGAAATTGTAAAAACAAGGGTTCGGTTACTTTCAATAACGATATGCAGACCTACACTATAACTGGTTCGGGGGCGAATATGTGGTATGCCGCCGATGAATTCCATTTTTTATGGACTACCCTTCAAGAGGATTTTATACTCAGAGCCGAGGTGAAATTGATTGGAGCTGGGGTAAATGCCCACCGAAAAGTGGGCTGGATTGTAAAAAATCATTTGGATAATAATTCGCCCCATGTAAATGCTACGGTACATGGCGATGGCTTAACTTCATTGCAATTCCGAAAAAATATTGGGGGTAAAACCGAGGAGCTAATTTCAAAAGACAGCGCACCCGATGTGATTCAGTTGGAACGCCGGGGAAATATCTTTATCATGTCCACCGCTCGTTTTGGTGGAGAATTTACAGTGGTTCAATTGGATTCTATGACCATGGACAACGAAGTGTATGGGTATTTACGTATGTTCGCACGATGCCAATGTAATTGAAAAAGCGGTGTACCGCAATGTTCGAATTATTACCCCTGCCAAACCCGATTTTATACCCTACAAGGAATACATTGGCAGCAATTTGGAAGTAATGGATGTGGAAACCGGTCTTCGGAAAATTTTATACAGTTCAGCCCATTCCATACAGGCTCCCAATTGGACTCCCGATGGTAAAACACTCATTTATAATTCAAAGGGACATCTTTATAAGTACGATTTGGAAACAAATACCATAACGAATATTAATACCGGTTTTGCGGTAAACAACAACAATGACCATGTATTGACTTTCGATGGAAAACTGATGGGCATCAGCCATCACAATCCCAATGATAAGGGAAATTCTACCATTTACTATTTGCCCGTGGAAGGCGATTCAGCCCCGGTGGCGGTTACCAAGCCCGGAGTTGGGGCTTCATACTTGCACGGCTGGTCGCCCGATAATAAAACCATGATTTTTACCGGCGACAGAAAAGGACAATACGATATTTATGCAGTGGATGTGGCTACAGGCAAGGAAACACAGCTCACCAACCAAAAAACATTGGACGATGGCTCGGAATACAGTCCCGATGGAAAATTTATTTTCTTTAATTCCGTTCGTACCGGCACCATGAAACTTTGGCGAATGGATGCGGATGGAAAAAATCAGATACAGCTCACCTTTGATAGTTACAACGACTGGTTCCCACACGTAAGTCCCGATAAAAAGTGGATTGTGTTCATCTCATTCCCCAAGGATATTGACCCGGGTTCGCATCCGTTTTACAAACATTGCCTGTTGCGCATCATGCCTTATGAGGGTGGAGTATCAAGAATCATCGGGTATGTATATGGGGGACAAGGAACTATAAATGTTCCGAGCTGGTCGCCCGACAGCAAAAAAATTGCTTTTGTGAGTAATTCTAAGCTTTAGAGTCAATTATCGTAAATTACCGTAATGAGTTACCCCCTCAATAAATAGGGTAAAACTCTATACCAGGTTTTTACTATTGAAAATCACTATTAACCGACAAATATTATAATTTGATATGAGATTCTTCGCTTCACTTCGTTACGCTCAGAATGACATGGATTTAGTGTTTTTAGGAGGGGGTGGTTTGCGGCTTTGCCGCAAACCACCCCCTCCAACTCCGAACTAACATAAACGTTTGTCATTCAGAGCGAAGCGAAGAACTTAGCGAAGCAATCTCACCGGAGGTAATCTAATTATTTTAATCGGTCAGTAGTGATTGAAAATATTATATTGCCCACTTAAGATATCACCAGATTTGTTTTTAAAAAGTAAAATAAGCCTTTATTTCTCTGGAATTTCGAAAACGTCTCCGTCATTGGTAAGCTCCGTATTGGGAAATTCTTCGCGAGCTTCATTCAATAAAACCTCAAGCGATTTATACCGGTGCGAAAAGTGACCAATGATTAACTTTTTTACTTCAGCTTTTTTAGCAATTTCACCCGCTTGCCGGGCTGTTGAATGACCTGTTTCTTTAGCCCGCTTCTTTCCTTCATCGGCAAAAGTTGCTTCATGGTAAAGCAAGTCAACATGTTTTATTATAGGTGTAATACCTTGGTTTTTTGCTGTATCACTTACAAAGGCATAAGACCTTGCTGGGGATGCTTCTTTGGTCAATGTATGATTTGGATGCAGATTACCATCCTCATCATAAAAATCGAAACCTTCTTTTATTGATTGAAGTAATCGAATGGGTATATTTAGTTCTTTAATAACTTCACTTTTTAGGTGCTTCAACTTAGGTTTTTCACGGAAAATAAATCCACAAGTAGGAACCCTGTGGCGCAGTGGAAAGGATTCTACCGTTACTTTATCGTCTTCAAAAATTAATTCGGTACCTTGATAATGCAATGGATGGAAAATAATTTCAAATCCAATTCCTTTATCCATTGTTGAAATAAATAAATCAATTATTTCCTTTAATCGAAAAGGACCATAAATATGCAAGGGTAATTTCCTATTGTTCAGATTTAAGCTGGATATAAATCCAAAAATACCTAAAAAATGATCTCCATGCAAATGACTAATAAAGATATGGTTGATACGTGTAAATTTTATATGAAACCGCTTTAATTGTATTTGGGTTCCTTCACCACAATCTATTAAAAAAAACCGCTCAAGTACATTGAGTACTTGAGCGGTTGAGAATCTTCCGGGTGAAGGCATTGCTGAACTGCACCCTAATATGGTTAGGGAAAAAACCATTAAGCTCCTTCCTTAGTAATCACTTCGGCAGCCTCAACTAGGGTATTGGTAATATTCAATACCGTGTCGAGTTGAGAAATAGTTATTAATCGTTCTACTGCTGTTTGCAATCCTGTAAGTACAAAAGTACCATTTGCATTCTTGCAAAGCCGGTTTGCTACTAATATGGCTGATAACCCTGACGAGTCGCAATAACGGCAATTACTCAGATCTAATATGATATTTTTTTCACCATTGCCGGCAATTAAAACCAATTCTGATTTCAAAGAAGGGGCAATATGCGTATCAAGTTTATCTATCATAACTTGAATCTGAGTATAGTTATCCAGTTTGTCGATTTTAAATTCCATGGACTAATATTTTTTACATGGTGAATATTTGATTTTTACCAAATATAATAAAACTATTCCTCAATACTACACAAAATCAATTACTTTTTTTTACTCTTGTGGAGCATCTCCTTTAGCTTTTGTCTTTTTCGACTTAGCTGTAGAATCCATTTCATCCTTAAGTGCTGCCAATTCAGCGATATCACCAAGAGTAGTTTTCTCCATAGTGTCAGCTGCTTTTTTAGGAGCTTTTTTAGCAGTTTTTGGAGCAGTAGCTACTTTATTAGCTTTGTCTTCTGCTCTTTTAACATCTTCAAATACTCTTGAATGGCTTACAATTATTTTCTTGGCTTCTTTGTTGAATTCAATTACTTTGAAATCCAATTTTTCTTCCAACTTAGCTGGCGATCCGTCTTCTTTAACCAAATGTTTTGGGGTACAGAATCCTTCAACACCATAAGGTAAGGAAACAATAGCTCCTTTGTCGGCCAATTCGATAATTGTTCCTTCGTGGATAGAATCCATGGTAAACAAAGTTTCAAATACATCCCAAGGATTTTCTTCCAATTGTTTGTGTCCAAGACGCAAGCGACGGTTATCTTTGTCAATTTCAAGAACCATTACTTCAATTTCGGCACCAATAGTTGTAAATTCTGCTGGATGTTTAATTTTCTTTGTCCACGAAAGATCTGAAATGTGGATTAACCCATCAACACCTTCTTCAATTTCTACAAATACACCAAAGTTAGTGAAGTTGCGAACTTTTGCTTTGTGACGTGATTCAATTGGATAAGCGATTTCAATGGCTTCCCATGGATCAGCTTTCAGTTGCTTCATGCCTAACGACATTTTACGCTCTTCGCGATCCAAGGTAAGAATAACAGCTTTAATTTCATCGCCAACCTTTAGGAATTCATTGGCACTGCGTAAATGCTGCGACCAAGACATTTCAGAAACGTGGATTAAACCTTCTACTCCGGTTGCAATTTCAACAAATGCACCATAATCGGCCATTACCACAACTTTTCCACTTACTTTGTCACCAACATTCAGGTTAGCATCCAACGCATCCCAAGGATGAGGAGTTAATTGTTTTAAACCTAATGCAATACGTTTTTTATCGTCGTCAAAATCAAGGATTACCACATTCAATTTTTGATCTAATTGAACGATTTCTTCAGGATGAGAAATTCTTCCCCATGAAAGGTCGGTAATGTGGATAAGGCCATCAACACCACCCAAATCGATGAATACACCGTAAGAGGTAATATTTTTAACGGTTCCTTCCAAAACCTGTCCTTTTTCAAGTTTTGCAATAATTTCTTTTTTCTGTTGTTCCAATTCGGCTTCAATAAGCGCTTTGTGCGAAACAACCACGTTTTTGAATTCATGGTTAATTTTAACCACTTTGAATTCCATTGTTTTGTTTACATAAATATCGTAATCGCGGATAGGTTTCACATCAATTTGTGATCCAGGTAAGAAGGCTTCAATGCCAAATACATCCACAATCATACCACCTTTAGTGCGGCATTTAATGTAACCTTTAATAATTTCATCTTGCTCAAGGGCTTGATTCACTCTATCCCATGAACGAAGAGCACGAGCTTTTTTGTGCGAAAGCGATAATTGACCGGTACGGTCTTCTTGGCTTTCAACGTAAACTTCTACTTTATCGCCAATTTGTAGTTCAGGATTGTAGCGAAACTCATTCATATTCACTACGCCTTCCGATTTGTACCCAATATTAATAAGGGCTTCACGTTTGTTCATGGAAACTACGGTTCCATCAATAACTTCATTTTCTGAAATCGACGATAATGTTTTGTCGTAAATTGATTCCAGTTCTATGCGTAAATCGCTTTTAACTGAGTCATTTTCATAGGCATCCCAATCAAATTCCTCAGGTTTAACTATTACGTGTTCTCTTTTTACAATAACAACCTCTTCTTGTTCAAGGTTAATATCGTTTTGCTCCATTTCCTGAGCGTCTAATAATTCATTGTTTTCCATCTAAATTCAATAATAATTAATAAGTTAGACATTATATTTAAAAATGCAGCGCAAAATAACAGTTTTATAACGAATTGAGCAAGGAATGGATTCACTTTTTAAAATTTATTATTCTAATTCAACCAATTAACTGCAAAATATCTTCAAATCATTGATTTCAAGTAGTATCAGAATCACTTATTATTTTATGATTAAAAATAAAATGAAAGGATAGCTAAATTATTCTCTTAAATCCATTCGATAATTAACTACTGCATCAATGAATTTATGCAGTTAAAAGATTTATTGTAATTTAGCAACCTTGAATTATGCCTGATTTTCCTTTGAATTTACGGCAAAAACGATAAACATTTTTTGGAAACTCTGTATTAATAACTTATTAGTGAAAAGAATACTAGTCACTGGTGGAGCGGGATTTGTAGGCTCCCATTTATGCGAACGGTTGCTCAGGGAAGGAAACCATGTATTGTGCGTTGACAATTATTTTACTGGCGATAAAAGAAACATAGTCCATTTAATGGATAACCATTTTTTTGAACTGGTGAGGCACGATGTTACGCAACCCTTTTTTGCCGAAGTAGATCAAATTTACAATTTAGCTTGCCCGGCCTCTCCCATCCATTACCAATACAATCCAATAAAAACGGTAAAGACATCAGTAATGGGAGCTATTAACATGCTTGGATTGGCTAAACGGATTAAAGCTACTATTTTGCAAGCCTCAACCAGCGAGGTATATGGTGATCCGGAAGTACATCCTCAAACAGAAGATTATTGGGGTCATGTAAATCCCATTGGAATCCGGAGTTGCTACGATGAAGGAAAACGTTGTGCCGAAACGCTGTTTATGGATTACCACTGGCAAAATAAGGTGGATATTAAAATAATCAGAATTTTTAATACCTACGGACCAAAAATGCACCCAAACGATGGGCGTGTAGTTTCGAACTTTATAATACAAGCACTTCAGAATAAAGACATTACCATTTATGGCAATGGAAATCAAACACGCAGTTTTCAATATGTGGATGATTTGCTTGAGGGAATGATACGGATGATGAACTCCCCAAAAGATTTTATTGGGCCGGTTAATATTGGAAATCCAAATGAATTTACTATTTTGGAATTGGCTCAATTGGTTATTGAATTAACCGGCTCAAAATCTAAAATTACCTATTTTCCTGCTCCTGCCGACGATCCCACCCAAAGGCAACCTAACATATCATTAGCCAAAGAAAAATTGAATGGCTGGGAACCTAAAATCCCTTTAAATGAAGGATTGATTAAAACGATTGCTTATTTTGACGACCTATTAAAAAAGGAAATAATTACTATTTAATGATAATTTATGAAGATAATAGAAACAAAAATACAAGGGTTATTGATAATTGAACCCAAAGTATTTAGCGACGATCGGGGATATTTTTATGAAACATTTCAATCCAAACGATACAAAGATGCTGGGATTGATGCGGATTTTATTCAGGACAACGAAGCTTTTTCGGGTTATGGTGTAGTAAGAGGATTGCATTATCAATTAGCTCCCTATACACAAGCTAAATTAGTAAGAGTTATACAAGGTATTGTACTTGATATTGCGGTTGATATTAGAAAAGGTTCTCCCACTTTTGGACAATGGGTTGGAATAGAGCTTTCTGAAACCAATAAACGCCAATTTTATGTTCCGCGGGGTTTTGCACATGGTTATTCCGTTATCTCGAAAACAGCCATATTCTCATACAAATGCGATAATCAATATAATCCACAAAGCGAACGCGGAATAAATATAAATGATACAAGCTTAAATCTAGATTGGAAATTACCTGTAAATGAAATGATTATATCATCAAAAGATACGCTTTTACCTAATTTAGAACAAGCTGAAATGAATTTTACTTATGGAAAAGAAATTTAGAATTTTAGTAACGGGTTCCAATGGTCAATTAGGTAGCGAATTACGCTATTTAGCACCCAAACACCCAAATATCAAGTTTATTTTTACCGATGTGGCAGAACTGGATATTACCAAATCGGGTGCTCCTGAAAAATTTGTGAAAGAAAACCCGGTTGATTTCATTATCAATTGTGCTGCTTTTACTGCTGTTGACAAAGCTGAAACAGATCAGGATTTAGCCTTTTTAATAAATACGGTAGCGGTTGACTATTTAGCTGATGCTGCCAGATCAGTTAATGCCTGCCTGATTCATATTTCTACCGATTATGTGTTCGATGGATCGCATAATACGCCTTACTTAGAAGACGATGGGGCCATCCCGGAAACAGTTTACGGAGATACTAAATACGAAGGCGAAAAATTGCTTGTATATTCCGATATTAACTATGTTATTTTGCGCACCTCCTGGTTATATTCTTCTTTTGGAAACAACTTCGTTAAAACGATGCTTCGGCTTGGTGGCGAAAAAGAAAGCATCAATGTAGTTTTTGACCAGATTGGAACCCCAACGTATGCCCGCGAATTAGCTAGAGCTATACTTGCTATAATTGAAAAAATAGAAATAAATCCGGTAAATCCTATTCAGTAAATTTATCATTATACCAACGAAGGGGTGGCCAGTTGGTACGATTTTGCTTGCGAGATATTCCGTCAGAAAAATATTTTATGCATTGTTAACCCGGTGAATACCAGTGAATTTCCACTCCCAGCAAAAAGACCTCATTTTTCAGTATTGGATAAAACCAAGTTTAAAAATGATTTTAACTTACGCATACCCCACTGGGTTGATAGCTTAAAAGAAATGCTGGCAGAACTGAAATAATATCGTTAAAATAAAAAATTAAAACAACTAAAATAGTTTTTATGGAAGCTGAATTACTATCAACAGTAAAGAAAAAGGCAAATGCCTGGCTCAATAGTGCCATTGATGAAGATTCAAAAAAACAAATCCGTAATTTATTAGCTAACGATGAAAATGAACTGGTTGAATCGTTTTATCGGGAGCTTGAATTTGGAACCGGAGGATTACGCGGTATTATGGGTGTGGGAACCAATCGCATGAATATATATACCGTGGGAATGGCAACCCAGGGACTTTGCAACTACTTGTTAAAACAATTCCCTAATCAGGAAATTAAAGTTGCCTTTGCGCACGACAGCCGCAACAATGGCCGACTGTTTTGTGAATCGGCAGCACAGATTTGTATTGCCAATGGGTTGAAAGTTTATTTGTTCAATTCGCTAAGACCAACACCTGAACTCTCTTTTGCCATCAGGCATTTAGGATGTAAAAGTGGTGCTGTAATCACCGCTTCGCATAACCCAAAAGAATACAACGGATACAAGGTGTATTGGGAAGATGGAGGCCAGATTATTGAACCCCATGATGTGAATATTATTGCCGAGGTTCAGAAAATTACTTCACTGGCTGATGTAAAATGGAATGGAAACAAAGCCGAAATTATAACTATTGGCGAGGAAATAGACAAAATCTATATTGACGAGATTACAAAATTATCACTTTCGCCCGAGGCCATAAAAAACCAAAGCCAGCTTAAAATAGTTTACACACCCATTCATGGCACCGGTGTGAATCTAGTTCCAAGGGTTTTAAAAGAAGTAGGTTTTAAAAATATTATTTCGGTACCCGAACAAAACATCCCCGACGGAAATTTCCCAACGGTTCATTCACCAAATCCTGAAGAACCGGCTGCATTGAAAATGGCCATCGAAAAAGCTATGGAAACCGGTGCCGATTTAGTAATGGCAACCGACCCAGATGCCGACCGGGTTGGCATTGCAGCCAAAAACAACGATGGCGCATTTGAGCTGCTCAACGGAAACCAGACCGGTTCATTCCTAATCTATTATTTATTGACTAAGTGGAAAGAAAATGGGAAACTCAAAGGAAGAGAATACATCGTTAAAACCATTGTTACTACTGAGTTGATTGCCAAAATGGCTAAAGATTTCAAAGTGGAATACTATGACGTGCTAACCGGTTTTAAATACATTGCCGATGCCATTAAACACAATTATGGACATAAAACCTTTATTGGGGGTGGCGAAGAAAGCTATGGATATCTGGCCGGCGATTTTGTTCGCGATAAAGATGCCGTAATGTCGTGTATGCTGATTGCGGAAGCTACCGCTTGGGCGGCTGAACAAGGCAAAAGTATTTTTGATGTATTGGCCGACATCTATATTAAATACGGTTTTTATAAAGAAAAATTGGTGAATTTGGTACGTAAAGGGAAAACTGGTGCCGAAGAAATCCAACTGATGATGGACGGTTACCGAAAAAAACCACTCATGGATATTAATGGTTCCACGATAATTAAAATAAAGGATTACCTGTTTCAAAAGGAAATAAACCTGATTACAGGAACCAAAGAAACCATTACACTTCCAAAATCGAATGTATTGCAGTTCAGTACTGCCGATGGAACTATTGTTTCCATTCGTCCTTCAGGCACTGAGCCCAAAATAAAATTCTATATTGGAACTAAAACCGAGCTTAAAAAGGCTGCCAATTACAAAAAAGTTGATAAAGAGCTGGATGATAAGCTGAATGCCATTTGCAAGGATCTGGGGATTTAGATGTGAGATATGAGATGTGAGATATGAGATGTGAGATGTGAGATGTGAGATGTGAGATTTGCGATTTGAGATGTGAGATTTGCGATTTGAGATAAGAGATAAGAGATTTGAGAAAAACAACCAGTTTTTTAGATTATAACTGGACATTAAATAATTGAATTATAAATATATAAATCAACAAATGAACACAATTATGAAAAATTTGATTTTAATTTTTAGTGTATTTTTAATCTTTTCAGCATGCAAAAAAGATGAGATCGGTTTTGATAAAACTGATCTACTTGGTAGTTGGGAAGAGCTTAACATAGATCCAACCGAAATTTGTACAAATTATATTAAATTTTCTGATGAAGTCTATTATTATACTCAAGATTGTGGTTCAAATTCAAGTACTTCATCTGGCTCTTATAGCTTCGATGGTAAAAACATTATTTTAAATGGAGTGACACAAGAAATTATTTTTCTAAATACTGAATTCTTAAAAGTAAGAGTCGCAAATTCTTATTATACCGAAATAAAAGAATACAAAAAACCATAATTCTCGTTGATTTTATTAGGTTGAGTATTGAAACCAAAATTAATTGATAAAAGTAGTTGCTATAATTGAGTTAGCAAAAATTTCAATTTACACTATACATTCTTATATCATTTATATCTTGTGTCTCATATCTTGTATCTCACATCTCATAATCTATTTAAATGAAATCGTACCGGAAAGAACTGTGGTTTGACATAAAAGAACGGAGGGAATTCATCAACATCACTCCTACTGTGAATCAATGCTTAGTTGAAAGTGGGATAAAAGAGGGATTATGTCTGGTGAATGCGATGCATATAACCTCAAGTGTTTTTATAAACGATGATGAATCGGGATTGCACCACGATTTTGAGAAGTGGCTCGAAAAACTGGCTCCTGAAAAACCTTACTCCCAATACAAGCACAACAGTTTTGAAGACAATGCCGATGCCCACTTGAAACGCACCATTATGGGACGTGAGGTGGTGGTGGCCATAACCGAAGGCAAACTTGATTTTGGCCCTTGGGAACAGATATTCTACGGTGAATTCGATGGTAAACGCCGAAAAAGGGTTTTGGTTAAAATTATCGGAGAGTGATTGAAGGGTTTCAAGGTTACAAGGTTACAGGGTTACAGGGTTTCAAGGTCACAGGGTTACAGGGTTTCATGGTTTCATGGTTATGGATCATGCCACTGTGTTACCTTGCTGCTACCTTGTCACCTTGCTACCTTGTTACCTTTCCACCATTCCACCTTTTCACCATACCACCTTTCCAAAATTCAGCTTATGCACAAGTTTTACCAAAGCGTGCACTATTGTTAATTTGTAAATTCAGGATATTTACTATTTTTGAAAAAAATAAACTCGAAAAGGGAAGTTAATAGTTCATGTATGAAAACAATTATCGAATTATTTGAAGGGAACGTTAATAAGTATCCCAATAATCCGCTGTTGCGCGAAAAGAAAACGGATGCATACCAAACCACCACTTACAGCGAAGCAAAAGAGCATATTGAAAACTATGCTGCTGGATTGCTGAGCCTTGGAATAAAAAAGGGAGATAGGATGGCTTTGCTTTCCGAAGGTAGGAATGATTGGGTTTACAGTGAATTAGCCATGCTTTATATAGGTGCTATCAATGTACCTTTATCAATAAAATTGGAACCTGGCGAAATCAAATTCCGTTTGGAACATTCGGGTACACGAATGATTGTTGTTTCAAAAAGCCAGTCTCCAAAGGTTGAAGCCGTTCTGGAGGAACTACCTGATCTGGAAAAAGTTATCTATCTCGATGGTAAAGCTTCGTATTCTGAAAAAGAAATGGATTGGCAACAGATATACTATTTGGGTGTGGCTCTTAACCGTGAGAATCCGCAAGCCCTGATGGATGCCAAAACCAGCGTTCAAGGTGATGATTACGCTAACATTACATACACTTCAGGAACCACCGCCGATCCAAAAGGGATTATCCTCTCCCACCGTAATTATACAGCTAATGTGGAACAAGCATTAACCCTCATGACCATTCCGGATCATTTTAAAACATTGCTGATTTTACCGCTTGACCATTGTTTTGCTCACGTTGCCGGTATATACAGTTTCATATCCAATGGAGCCAGTATGGCATTTATACAAATGGGAGATACGCCCATGCAGACTTTGAAAAATATTCCTCTCAACATTAAAGAAATTAAACCCGATTTATTGTTGAGTGTTCCGGCATTGGCCAAAAACTTTAAAAAGAATATTGAAAAAGGGATTGCCGAAAAAGGGAAAATTACGGAAACCCTTTTCAACTTTGCTTTGAACATGGCCTATAAATACAATAAAGAAGGCCACAATAAGGGAAAAGGATTGAATGCTTTACGAGGACCCTTTGTAAAACTTTTCGATAAAATTCTGTTTAGCAAAGTGAGGGAAGTTTTTGGCGGCGATATGAAATTTTTTGTAGGTGGCGGGGCTTTGCTCGATATTGAATTGCAACGTTTTTATTACGCCATTGGAATTCCCATGCTGCAAGGTTATGGGTTATCGGAAGCAACACCCATTATATCAGCTAACTCACTGGTAAAACATAAATTAGGGTCCAGCGGATATTTAGTAAAACCACTCGACCTTAAAATTTGCGATGAAAATGGAGTGGAACTTCCATTAGGTGAAAAAGGTGAAATTGTAGTTTCGGGCGAAAATGTGATGAAAGGATATTGGCGGAACGAAAAAGCTACTCATGAAACTATAAAAGGCGAATGGCTGCATACCGGCGATTTAGGTTACATGGATAAAGATGGTTTTTTATACGTATCGGGCCGGTTTAAAAGCTTGCTGATTAGCAACGATGGTGAAAAGTACTCACCTGAATCCATTGAAGAGATGTTGGTTTCAAAATCTCCATTTATTGATCAAATGATGCTTCATAATAACCAAAATCCTTATACCGTTGGTTTAGTGGTGCCAAATAACGAAGCGTTGAAAAAAGCAATTTCAGAAAAAGGAGCTGATATAACAACCCCACAGGGAAAAGAGGAGGCATTAAAATTGCTTCAACAAGAGATAAATCATTTTAAAAAAGGTGGTAAATATGAAGGGGAATTCCCTGAACGATGGCTTCCTGCTGCTATTGGCGTTTTAGAAGAACCCTTTACCGAACAGAATAAATTCATAAACAGTACCATGAAAATGGTGCGCGGAAAAATTGCAGACCATTATAAAGAACGAATTGGTTTTCTTTATACCGCCGAAGCAAAAAATATTATCAATTCAGTGAACCTTAAAGCATTGGATAAAAACTAAAAAAAAAGCAGGAAAAAATTCGAGGCTACTGAAAAAGTCCCAAGTGTCAGAATGTTAATAAATTAGCAGTAAAATACAAGGTAAAAACTTGGTATTTTACTGCTTTTTTTGTATCTTAAGGGTCTAAAATAAAGATACTTAT
>JBAYKX010000036.1:0-54098 GCA_041664345.1 Salinivirgaceae bacterium | reverse complement strand
GAAACTTTGAGGTTCCTTTTACTCAGGTAAACCGAAAAATTATTATTCCCGACGACCAGGAAATTGAGCGCAACAGCCGCGCACGAAGTGCTAAATTAAGAATTGCAGAACGTAATTAATTATGGCAGAAGAAAAAAAAGGTTGGAAACTCTTTGGTAAGAATAGCGATGGAAAACCGTCGCTAAAATCGTTGCTCGATGGCAGCATACTTACCAAAGATGCTGTTTTGGATCAAATGCCGTATGTGCTTTTTATAACTTTTATTGCGGTTATATATATTGGTAACCGATACCATGCCGAAAAAACATTGCGTCAAACAAAAGAATCCTATACTGAACTGAAAGAGATGCGGGCTGAGTCAATCACGGCAGCATCAAAACTAATGAATATGAGCAAACAATCGGTGGTAGCCCGAATGGTTAAAGAAAAAGGATTGGAACTTAAAGAATCGGTAAAACCGCCTAAAAAATTATTGGTAGATAGCGATGAGTGAAAACAACACGAGAAAGGAAATAGTTACCCGGATGGGTATTGTTTACGTGGCAATAGTGCTTTTTGGCTTTATTGTGGTGGCTCGTATTGTGTATTTGCAGGTGGTAGAACACGACCGATGGATTAGTGCTAACATTATCAGTCAAAAAGATATTACCATTGAACCCGACCGCGGCGATATTTGTGCTGCCGATGGTCGTGTGCTGGCCACTTCGGTTCCTTATTACGAAGTGCGCTGGGACACTCGATGTGAATCGGTAACCAGGGACGTTTTCAATAGACACATTGATTCGCTGGCGTATGGCTTGTCCCGCCTTTTTGGGGATAAATCGGCTCAGGGATATAAAAATGCATTGGTAAGCGCCAGACATCGGGGCGAACGCTTTTTTTTGATTCGGCGCCGGGTGGATTATGTGCATCTGAAAAAATTAAAAACACTAGCCATTTTTAACCGCGGACAGTTTAAAGGCGGATTAATAATAATTCAGGAAAACCGACGCATTCAGCCATTTACCGGCTTGGCCACCCGAACCATCGGATACGAGGGAAAAGGCGGAACCCGTGTTGGAATTGAAGGTGCTCTTGATGAAGTGCTGCGCGGTGAAAAAGGAGTTCGGTTGGTACAACGGATTGCCGGAAACTATTGGATGCCCGTAAGCGATGGCAACGAGGTGGAACCACGAAATGGGTTGGATGTGATTACCACACTGGATATTAATTTACAGGATGTAGCTCACGATGCATTGTACAATCAATAGCGGAAACACGCAGCCAGTCATGGTGTAGCCGTTTTAATGGAAGTAAAAACCGGCGACATTAAAGCCATTGTAAACCTTACCAAAGAGGGCAATGGATACTATTCCGAACAGTTCAATTATGCCGTTGGTGAGCGCACTGAACCAGGTTCAACTTTTAAATTGGCCTCGCTTATGGTGGCCTTAGAAGATGGTTTGATAGATTTGGACGATATGGTGGAAACCGGCAATGGCGTAGTGAAATATCACGATATTGTGGTTAAAGATACCAAAGAAGACGGCTTAGGCAGGATTTCAGTACAACAAGTATTTGAATATTCATCGAATGTTGGAGTAACTAAGCTTATTACCAAAAATTATAAAGGTAAAGAAGAAAAATTTGTGAAAGGATTGAAGAGGATGTCGCTGACTGAACCGTTAGATATGGATGTTAAAGGAGAACGACCGCCTTATATTAAATTTCCTGATGACAAATTATGGTCAGGAGTATCATTGCCTCAAATGAGTTATGGTTATGAAGTGGAGCAAACGCCGTTGCAGATACTCACTTTTTATAATGCCGTAGCCAATGACGGAAAAATGATGAAACCCCGCTTTGTTAAGGTAATTACTGAACATGGCGATGTGATTGAGTCCTTTGGTTCCAAGGTTATTAATCCGTCCATTTGCTCCCGATCAACAATTAAAAAAGCAAAAAAAATGCTGGAAGGCGTGGTTGAAAATGGAACAGCACAGAACCTAAGAAACCCAAATTACAAAATTGCCGGCAAAACAGGTACGGCTCAAATTGCCAATAAAAAATACGGGTATAAAACAAATGCTCAGTTAAGCTATCAGGCTTCGTTTGTAGGATACTTTCCGGCCGAAAACCCAAAATACAGTTGCATTGTAGTGGTAAATGCCCCATCGAGTGGCGTGTATTATGGCAATTTGGTTGCCGGACAGGTTTTTAAAGAAATATCGGATAAAGTATATGCTACCAGTTTTGATTTGCATGATGAGATGCAACTGGCAAAAAATGTAAAGCAAAGCATTCCTTACACCCGCAAAGGATTTCGTCCTGAATTAGAAGAAGTACTGGATGAACTGGAAATTCCTTACGAAGATTTGGGTGTGAATTCTGATTGGGTGACCACCCAAAAAAGAGAATCAACCATACGCTTTAATAACCGGTACATTACCGATAACATAGTACCCGATGTAAAAGGCATGGGAGCAAAAGATGCCCTGTTTGTGCTTGAAAACCTAGGTCTCGATGTTATTATGCAAGGCCGTGGGGCAGTGAGTTCGCAATCGTTAAATCCCGGTTCCAGAATAAGCCGCGGGGATAGAATCTATATAAAATTGACCTAGTGAATAAGTTACAATCCATAACAAAAGGAATATCCTTGCTTTCATCGGTTGGAAACAATAATCCGGCAATTGAAACCATTCGGTTCGATTCGCGGGATATTCAGCCTAACGACATTTTTGTTGCCGTTCAAGGCTTTCAGGCCGATGGGCATCAGTTTATTGAAAAAGCCATTCTAAAAGGTGCCTCCGTAATTGTATGCGAAACATTGCCGGATGTTTTATCAAAAGAAGTTACCTATTTGCAGGTTGAAGACTCAGCTTATGCTTTGGGTAAAATGGCGGCCAACTTTTTCGATAACCCATCGGAGAAATTGAAATTGATTGGAATTACCGGTACCAACGGAAAAACAACAACAGCAACCTTGCTGCATCAGTTATTTATAAAATTAGGCTACAAAGCAGGCCTTCTTTCCACCATCATGAATTGCATTCACACTCAGGTGGTTGAAGCCACTCATACCACACCCGATCCGGTGCAGCTGAATTTATTGTTGGCCAACATGGTGGAAGCCGGTTGTGACTTTTGCTTTATGGAAGTTAGCTCTCATGCGGCGCACCAACAACGCATTGCCGGATTAAAGTTCAGTGGGGCCGTTTTCAGCAACATTACCCAAGACCATCTGGATTATCACAAAACATTTGTCGAATATATAAAAGCTAAAAAGCTGTTTTTTGATGGCTTACCCTCCGATGCGTTTTCGCTGGTAAATACCGACGATAAAAATGGTTTGGTGATGCAACAAAATACGAAATCGGCAAAATATTCCTATGCACTGAAAAGCATGGCCAACTTTAAAGGCAAAGTATTGGAAGCACATATTGATGGAATGTTGGTTGCTTTTGATAATACCGATATTTGGACCCGTTTTATTGGAGGTTTTAACGCCTACAATTTATTAGCGGTGTATTCGGTAGCCTTGCTATTAAAACAAGACCGATTGGAGGTAATTCAAGCACTGAGTAGTTTGCAACCCGTTGATGGACGCTTTCAGTACATTAAATCAAAATCGGGCAAGCTGGCCATTGTTGACTATGCACACACCCCCGATGCACTGGAAAATGTGTTGAATACCATTCGCGAAATCCGCGAAAGCGATAATAAAATTATATCAGTTATAGGTGCCGGTGGAAACCGCGACAAAACCAAACGCCCACTGATGGCTGCCATTACCGCCAAATTAAGCGACCAGGTGATTCTAACTTCAGATAACCCAAGGGACGAAAAGCCTGAAGACATTATTGACGACATGCAAGTTGGTGTTTTGCCTCCATACAATAAAAAAATAGTGGTGGTTACTCAACGGAAAGAGGCCATAAAAGTAGCCTGCATGTTGGCACAACCCGGCGATATAATTTTGGTGGCCGGTAAAGGCCATGAAACCTATCAGGAGGTTTTGGGAATTAAACACCATTTTGACGATAGAGAAGTAATAAAGGAACTATTTGACGCAGAATAGCTATGTTGTACTATTTATTTGAATACTTAGACAAATTGGATTTTCCGGGAGCGGGAATGTTCCAATATATTTCATTCCGTTCAGGAATGGCCGTTATTTTTTCGCTAGCCTTAGCGTTAATTTATGGTAAAAAAGTAATCCTTTATTTGCAGAAAAAGCAAATTGGTGAAGTAGTTCGCGATTTAGGCCTCGAAGGTCAGTTGCAAAAAAAAGGAACTGCAACCATGGGTGGACTAATTATTCTGGGGTCAATACTTATACCGGTTTTGCTGTTTGCCAAGCTCAACAACATTTATATTATTTTGATGCTTGTTACTACTATTTGGCTGGGAACCATTGGTTTTATTGACGATTACATTAAAGTATTTAAAAAAGATAAAAAGGGGCTTGCCGGGAAATTTAAGATCATGGGCCAAATTGGATTAGGCCTAATTATAGGGTTAACACTTTACCTAAGCAATGACGTGGTTATCCGTGAAAAAGGAAAAACAGAAAGTACCATTCAACGGGTTGAACTGATTGATAGCGATGGCCTTGGTGGGCCGGAATCTCTTGAAAACAAGGGTACAGATATTAAATCAACGCGAACCACCATTCCATTTTTTAAAAACAATGAGGCTGATTATGCCGGATTGGTTAAGTTTTTAGGTCCCGAATCGGCCAAAAATTGGGCTTGGGTGGTATTCATTATTGTCGTAATTTTTATTATAACCGCCGTAAGCAATGGCGCCAACATGACCGATGGGCTGGATGGTTTGGCAACCGGAACCTCAGCAATTATTGGATTAACCCTTGGAATATTGGCTTACCTGTCGGGTAACTTAATTTATGCCGACTACTTGAATATTATGTACATACCTTATACCGGCGAACTGGTTGTTTTTGCTGCCGCTTTTATGGGTGCAACCGTTGGATTTTTATGGTACAATTCGTATCCTGCTCAGGTGTTTATGGGCGATACCGGTAGTCTGTCATTAGGAGGCATTATTGCGGTATATGCAATTCTAATTCACAAAGAATTACTGATACCTATATTGTGCGGAATCTTTTTAATTGAAAATCTTTCTGTGGTAATGCAGGTTTCCTACTTTAAATATACCCGAAAAAAATTTGGCGAAGGGCGCCGCATTTTCCTTATGTCGCCATTGCACCACCACTATCAGATGAAAGGATTTCCTGAACCCAAAATAGTTACCCGTTTTTGGATTGTGGGAATTCTGCTGGCTATTTTAACCATTGTTACCTTGAAAATCAGATAATTAAATGACAAAAAGCAACTATATCGCAATTTTAGGTGCCGGCGAAAGTGGCGTTGGAGCGGCTATTTTAGCAAAATCGAAAGGATTTGAGGTATTTGTTTCCGACCTGGCCGTTATTACTGATAAATATAAAGCAGAACTCAATGAACATGATATTGCCTGGGAAGAAAATCACCATACCGAAGAAAAAATAGTAACAGCTATAGAAATTATTAAAAGCCCGGGAATACCCGATAAAGCACCATTGGTTAAAAAAGCAACGGAACTTGGTATTCCGGTAATTTCCGAAATTGAATTTGCCAGCCGTTATACCAACGCTTTTATGATTGGAATTACCGGAAGCAATGGCAAAACAACTACTACCCTGTTGACATACGAAATTCTTAAAAAAGCGGGTTTTAATGTGGGTTTAGCCGGTAATGTTGGGAAAAGTTTTGCCCGTCAGGTAGATACCGAAAATTTCGATTTTTATGTGTTAGAGTTGAGCAGTTTTCAGCTCGATGGCATGTTCCGCTTCACCGCCGATATGGCTGTTTTAATGAATATTACTCCCGATCACCTCGACCGATATGAATATAAGTTCGAAAACTATGTAGCCTCAAAATTTCGAATCATCCAAAATATGAATAAAGATCAGCAATTGATTTTTTGTCAGGATGATGAGGTGGTAGTTCAAAAACTGCTTGAATTAAACCCCGACATTGAACTATTGCCTTTTTCGATTAAAGAAAAAGTAGAACAAGGGGCTTACCTTGATGGAGAACAGATGGTTATAAACTACAATAATTCCAACTTTACTATGGGCATACAGGATTTAGCACTTCAGGGTAAACACAATACCTACAATTCGATGGCTGCAGCCGTTGCTGCCAATGTTTTGAAAATAAGTAAAGACACCATCCGTGAATGTTTAACTAACTTTCAAGGCGTGGAGCACCGTTTGGAACCCGTTATTTCAGTGCATAAAATTGATTTTATCAACGATTCCAAAGCAACCAATGTAAATTCAAGTTGGTATGCTTTAGAGAGCATGAAAAAGCCAGTGGTTTGGATTGTTGGCGGAATTGACAAAGGAAACGATTACACATTGCTGTTGCCTATGGTTAAAGAAAAGGTTAAAGCAATCATTTGCTTGGGAGTTGATAATTCAAAAATACATACGGCTTTTGATGGAAAAGTAAAAACCATTGTAGATACCCATTCAATGGATGATGCCGTTCGCGAAGCTTACCGAATTGGCAAAAGTGGTGATGTAGTGCTTTTATCTCCTGCCTGTGCCAGTTTCGATTTATTTCAGAATTATGAGGATCGGGGACGGAAATTTAAACAAGCTGTTAGGAATTTATAAAAAGAATGCCACGGATTCATAGAAAAAAGAAAACAAAAATGCCACAGATTCACAGATTAAGAAATGAAAATAAAATTGCCACAGATTGCCTGCGGCGAGATCGCTTTGCTAAGTTCACAAATTCACAGATTTAAAAAAATTGAATTATAGATCAGGTTAGTAATGAACTATTCAAAAGAGAAATATCTGATGCAAGATGAGAGTTATCAAATAATTGGTATTTGCATGGATGTTCATCGTATTTTAGGAAACGGCTTGTTGGAAATTGTTTATAAAGATGCCATTGAATATGAATTTAGGCAGAATTCTATACCCTACGAAAGAGAAAAGAAATTTGAAGTTGGATATAAGGGTATAATTCTCCCGCATCACTTTTTTGCTGATTTTGTGGTTTTTGATAAAATAATTTTAGAAGTAAAAGCTCAAAAAGGGATAGTTGATGAGCACTTTAAGTGGGTATTGAATTATTTGGGAATATCAAAATGCCCATTGGGATTAATAGTAAATTTTGGAGAGAAGTCACTGGTTACAAAGAGATTGGTATTATAATTAATAATCTGTGACTAAAAAATAAAAACACCGCCACAGATTCACAGATTTAGAAATTAAAGAAAAGGAAAATTGGATATTTAATGACAAAATACCTATACAGGTCAGAATAATTAAGGATAAGTAGGATGCAATTCTAAAGTATGAAATTAAAATCTGTGACTTATTTGCTTGGAATTCAAAACTATTAAATATAAAATGAAAATATTTTTTAAACAATAATTAATAATCTGTGAATCTGTGGCTTTTAATTTTTCATAGATTTTGAGGCTAAAAAGAAATAAAAGTGAAAGAACGTTTTCTAAAAAATTTTAAGGGCGATACTACCATTTGGTTGATAATTTTTTTATTGGCTATTTTTTCTATGCTTACTGTTTACAGTGCCACAGGAACCTTAGCCTATAGAAAGATGGGAGGAAATACCAGCTATTTTTTATTTAAACATGTTTTGTTTTTAGGTTTTGGTATTGGAATAACTTACGTACTTCACAATATTTCTTACAAAATTTATTTCACCCTATCGCAATTATTGCTTTACCTGAGTGTTCCTCTGTTAATTTGGACGTTATTTAAAGGGGTCAGTCTCAACGATGCTTCCCGGTGGGTAACTTTGCCCGGTACCGGCATTTCGTTTCAGGCTTCCGACTTTGCCAAATTGGCGCTTATTATGTACATAGCGCGGGTACTTTCGAGCAATCAGGAACGAATTGGAGAATTCAATGCGGCACTTAAACCCATTTTATTTTGGGTTATTATTATTTGCGGTTTGATACTTCCGGCTAACTTTTCCACCGCAGCCATGCTAATAGCAATTAGTGGAATACTTATGTTCATTGGGCGAATAAGCATGAAACACCTAGCCGCCTTAATGGGAGTTGGAATATTAGCCATCGCTTTGTTTGTTGTTGTTATTTGGAACGTTGAAAATATTGGCCGATTTGGAACTTGGAAAGCACGCATCGAAAACTACATCAGTGGCGATGACAGTGGAAATTATCAGGCCAACCAATCGAAAATTGCTATTGTAAGCGGTGGATTGTTTGGTAAAGGCCCCGGAAACAGTACCCAACGTAACTTTTTACCGCATCCCTATTCCGATTTTATTTATGCCATAGTTATTGAAGAATATGGCTTATTAGGTGGCTTGGTAATATTGTTGTTGTACTTATATCTATTGTATAGAGTAGCAGCAATTGTTAAGAAAAGCGAACGGACTTTTCCGGCCTTTCTAGCCATAGGTCTGGCTTTTAGCCTGGTGTTTCAGGCTTTAATAAATATGGGCGTAGCGGTTAATATTTTCCCCGTTACTGGACAAACCTTGCCTTTAGTAAGCATGGGTGGAACTTCAATAATTTTTACCAGCGCGGCATTTGGAATAATTCTCAGCATTAGCCGCACGGTTCAGCCACTTGAGGAATTAGCAAAAGTTGAAACAGAAAATATACCAGAAAATGAAACCGATACGAATAATAATTAGTGGAGGAGGAACCGGAGGACATATATTTCCAGCATTATCGATAGCCCGATCCGTTCAGCGACGCGAAAGCAATGCTGAAATATTATTTGTTGGAGCCCATGATAAGATGGAAATGGAAAAAGTGCCAGCCGCTGGCTACAAAATTGTGGGATTGCCGGTAGTCGGGTTTCAACGGAAGCTTACATTCAAAAATCTGACTTTTTTCCCAAAATTATTAATCAGCTTATATAAATGCCGCAGCATAATAAAAAGCTTTAACCCCGAAATGGTGGTTGGCGTAGGCGGTTTTGCCAGTGGACCGCTTCTTTGGACAGCTCAGCGCATGAAAATACCTACCCTTATTCAGGAGCAGAATTCCTATGCCGGAGTAACTAATAAACTATTGGCTTCAAAAGCAAAGAAAATTTGCGTTGCTTACCAAAATATGGGCAACTATTTTCCGGCTAACAAAATAGTAAATACGGGTAATCCCGTTCGAAAAGATTTGCAAAACATAAAATCGAAAAGTGCTGAAGCAATGCAACACTTTAATTTAAAGGATAATAAAAAAACCTTGCTGGTAATTGGGGGGAGTTTAGGTGCCCGAACTATTAATGAGAGCATTGCAGCCAATCTCGATGAATTAATTCATAAAGACATTCAGGTTATTTGGCAAACCGGAAAATACTATTTTGATACAGCCATTCAGGAATTGGATGCATTCAAAAAACACAACATTCAGGTACATCAGTTCATTAACCGCATGGATTTAGCATATTCGGCTGCCGATTATATCATATCGAGGGCTGGAGCAGGAACTATTTCGGAGCTATGCATTGTGGGTAAACCGGTAATTCTGGTTCCAAGTCCAAATGTAGCCGAGGATCATCAAACTAAAAATGCGCTATCGTTGGCTAATGCAAATGCGGCTATTTTGGTTAAAGATAAAGATGCAAGGGCAATCTTAGTGCCCCAATTAATGAAATTGATTGCTGATGATAATCGCAATGTTGATTTGAGGGTAAATATTCAAAAACTGGCAAAACCCAATGCCGATGAACTGATAGTGGACGAAATTTTCAAACTTATAAACTAGACCTTGGAACTAAATAAATACAATAGAATCTATTTTGTAGGCATTGGGGGCATTGGCATGAGCGCTCTTGCAAGCTGGTTTTCCAAAGCCGGATTTCGTGTGGCCGGATACGACAAATCAGCTTCCGATATAACCACTAAGCTGGAAAAAGAAGGTATTCGGGTTAGTTTTGATGAATCGGTTGCTGCCATTCCCGATGATTTTAAAACGGACTTAGACAAGATATTGGTAATTTATACCCCCGCCATTCCCAAACAACATGAAGGGCTGGTTTATTTTAATAGTAATAATTACACCATAATTAAGCGAGCCGCAGCCCTGGGTTTATTGGTAAAAGAAAAAAAAGGCATTGCTGTAGCAGGAACTCACGGAAAAACCTCAGTTTCAACTACCACCGCTTGGCTGTTAAACCAATCATGCAGCGCCTTTTTTGGCGGTGTTTCTAAAAATTTAGAATCCAACGTAATCATTAACCCATCGGCCGATAAAGTGGTAATTGAAGCCGACGAATACGACCGTTCCTTCTTAACACTTTTTCCTGAAACATTGGTGGTTACATCAATGGATGCTGACCATCTGGATATTTATTCTGATAAAGAGGAAATTGTAGCTACATTTTATCAGTTTATTGGCCAGATTAAAAAGGATGGCATCCTTATTTACAAAAATGGTTTATCAATTCCATTCAATATAAATTCTGAAATTAGCTATTTTACTTACTCATTACAGGATGTAACTTCCGATTTTTACGCCTCAAACATTCACATTGTTGATGGTCAGTATTGTTTCAATTGGCACTATCCTCAAGGTATGGCTGCCGATTTTCTGTTGGGGGTCCCCGGATTGTATAATCTGGAAAATGCTGTGGCAGCATTAGCGGCAGCATGGCTAAATGGGGCTTCTGTAAATGAGTTAAAAACAAAACTGGCCACTTATAAGGGTGTAAAACGTCGGTTCGATTTCCACATCCGCACCCAGTCGTTGGTTTATATCGATGATTATGCGCACCATCCTGAGGAAATCAGGGTTTGCATCGAATCGGTGCGCCATTTGTTTCCAAACCGAAAAATAACGGTAGTTTTTCAGCCTCATTTGTATAGCCGCACCCGTGATTTTGCTACCGATTTTGCGCACAGTCTTGATTTATGCGACTCAGTAATCTTGGTTGATATATATCCGGCACGGGAAGAGCCCATTGCTGGGGTTACAAGCCAAATAATACTGGACAAAATGCATCTTTCAAAAAAGGTTTTATGCAGTTACAATCAGGTTCTCGACCAAATTGATGCCCAACCTATTGATATACTTATTACCATGGGAGCTGGAAATATTGACCGGCTGATAATTCCAATTACAGAGGCGCTGAAACAAAAATATCGGGAGGCGAAGTAGATGGAAAAAGTAAAAAAAATAGTCTCCTGGCTTTTACTCATTATGTACTTAATGGTGTCGCTGACTTTTATATCCGCCAAAAGGAAGGAAGTAAAATGCGAGAAGATTGCAGTAAGCGTGAAGGATAGAAAACAAAACTTATTTATTGGAGAGAAAGACGTGCTTTCCATCCTCAAAAAAAAGAATGAAAAGATAATTGGGGAATCGGTTGAAAGCATTAATGTAGATAGGCTAGAGGGCTATATTAGGCTTCATCCTTCAGTAAAAAAAGCCAATGTTTATCGCGACCTAAATGGTCAAATCAAAGTGTCCATTGAGCAACGGAATCCCATTCTTAGGGTTTTTAACAATCGGGGCGAAAGTTTTTATATTGACGAAGAAGGTATGGTGATGCCCTTATCGTATAAATATACTGCCCATGTATTAGTAGCATCCGGAGCTATTAATCTAAGCTACAGTCATATAGTGGCACAGCAGCGGGCTGCAGCCAAACAGTTGGCTAATGGTGGAAAAGTTGTGCAAAACTCTAACCGTCAACTCGATGATTTATTTCAATTGGCATCTTATATTTATCATGATGAATTCTGGAATGCCCAAATTGAGCAAGTTTACGTAAGAGGGAGCGAAATTCAATTGATTCCAAGGGTTGGAAGCCACCTGATACGGCTTGGAACCATGGAAAATTACACAAAAAAGTTCCGCAATTTAAAAGCATTGTACGAACAAGGCCTACCGGTAACCGGCTGGAACAACTATAAAACCATTAATTTAAAATATAGTAATCAGGTAATTTGCACTAAACGATAAATAAAATGAACCCAAACGAAAAAATAGTAGCCGCTATTGACATTGGTACAACAAAGATTGTAGCCATTATTGGAAAGAAAAATGAGAATGGAAAGATTGAAATTTTAGGATACGGTAACACCCGTTCCACTGGTGTAAAAAGGGGTGTTGTGCTAAATATTGAACAAACAGTAATTGCAATTAAGCAAGCTGTGGATTTAGCCGAAGCGCAGGCTGGGTTAAAAATAACCGATGCTTACGATGGCATTGCAGGCCAGCATATCCGCAGCATCCGTAACCGGGGTTATATTAACCGTGATTCATACGACGAAGAAATTTCGAAAGAAGACGTACAGGCGTTGATCGATGACATGTTCAAAATTCCGATTGATGTAGGTGAGGAAATTATTCACGTGCTTCCGCAAAGTTATATTGTTGACAACGAAACAGGCGTTAAAAGTCCTGTGGGAATGTTTGGGAAAAGGCTGGAAGCCAATTTTCATATAGTAATTGGACAAACGGCCGCAGCCAACAATATAAAAAAATGCGTTAACCGGGCAGGAATTAATGTAAAACGACTGGTATTGGAACCCTTAGCATCAGCTGATGCGGTGCTTTCCGATGATGAAAAAGAAATTGGGGTTGCTTTGGTTGATATTGGTGGCGGAACCACCGATGTGGCTGTTTTTTACGATGGCATTATTCGTCATACCGCTGTAATTCCATTTGGTGGAAATGTAGTTACTCAGGATATCAAGCAAGGGTGCAATATTTTGGAGCGATACGCCGAACAGTTAAAAGTAAAATATGGTTCATCGCTTGCCGACAAAGCACAGGAAAACAAAGTGGTGAGTATTCCGGGAATCAATGGAAGACCGCCTAAAGAAATTTCATTTAAAAACCTGGCTCACATCATTCAATCAAGGATGGAGGAAATTATTGCTCAGGTATATTTCGAGGTTGAAGCTTCAGGAATGTCGCAATACTTGGGAGCTGGAATTGTATTGACTGGTGGTGGAGCACTTCTGAAAAACCTGAGTCAGTTGGTTGCCTTTAAAACCGGCATGGACGTTCGTTTGGGACTACCAAACCAAACCATTCAGAGCGAAATTATGGACGAAGTGAACCAACCCATGTTTGCCACAGGTTTTGGATTGTTACTTACCGGTTTCGCCGAAAAAGATAGCAGTTGTACCGAGGTTAAACCTCCAGAGGCTAAGAAAGAGAAAAAAGTGGTAGTAGAAGCCGTTACCGACTTAATTCCAGAACCCATAGTTATTGAAACACCTGCTACTGATAAAAAACCAGGAAAGAAAACAATGGCTACCCTTTTCGATAATCTGGGCAAATTTTTTGAAGTGGATGATCAACAAATGTAATAACCAAGTCGCTGTGTTAATACTCGAACCTAAAAAACTAATAGTATGGCCGAAGAATTGATGAATTTTGATTTGCCCCGCGATCAATCCTCTATTATCAAGGTAATTGGTGTAGGTGGTGGCGGTGGTAATGCCGTAAATCACATGTTCCGGCAAGGAATCACCGATGTTGATTTCCTTATTTGTAATACCGATGCACAAGCCTTGGAAAACAGCCCCATTCCTATCAAAGTGCAATTGGGCGAAACCCTAACTCAGGGAAGAGGTGCCGGCAATAAACCGGAGCAAGGCCGCCATGCGGCTATTGAAAGCCTCGACAAAATTTCTGAGGTATTGTCGCACAATACTAAAATGGTGTTTATAACCGCCGGAATGGGCGGTGGTACAGGCACTGGAGCAGCACCTGTTATTGCCGAAGAAGCCCGTGATTTGGGTATTCTTACCGTGGGAATTGTTACCTTGCCTTTTCGATTCGAAGGTAAAAGGCGCATGCAACAAGCCATTGAAGGATTAACAAAAATGCGGGAGCATGTTGATGCGTTATTGGTTATTAACAACGAAAAACTGCGCGAGATATATGGCAACTTGCCATTAACACAAGCATTTGGAAAGGCCGATAATGTTTTGGCAGTAGCAGCAAAAGGAATTGCCGAAATTATTACTGTTCATGGTTCGGTAAATGTTGATTTTGCCGATGTTCAAACGGTAATGTCAAATAGTGGGGTTGCTCTGTTGGGGTCGGCTATGTCGTCGGGCGAAAATCGGGCTATAATTGCCATCGAGGATGCATTGTCGTCACCTTTGTTAAATAACAACGACATCCGGGGGGCAAAAAATATATTGTTGAATATTGCTTCGGGCCCTGATGATGAAATTCGAATGGATGAAATTGGTTTGATAACCGATTATGTTCAAGAATCGGCAGGCATGAACGCAGATATTATCTGGGGTAATACCCTTGATCCCAACTTAGGTGATAAAGTTTGCATTACAATAATTGCTACGGGCTTTGGTACCGATAGTATTCCCGAATATGTGGCACATCAGGCGGAACAAAAAATTTCGGTTCCATTAATCGAAGTAAAACCTCCGGTTAAAGAGGTTCAGAAACCTTCCCGACCAACCACTGCACTAAACGATGATGACATTCCTTTTGAAGTAATTGATAGAGGAACATTCAAAGAAAATCAGGCACCATTCATTGAGTTGGATTCCTCAGAAAGGGAAGAAAGCATTGAACGTTTTGAACTTTTTTCGGATGAAAAGCCTGCTAGCAAACCGGTTCCAAAGCAATTGAATCTGGAAATCATCGATTTGGATGATCAAGCGGGTGTGAAAATGGAAAAAATTGCCAAACCACAAGTGTCATATAGCAACGAGAACGATTTAGAAGAATTGGAAAACGAACCTGCGTATAAACGCAAAAAAGTTTTATTCGATGAGTCGAAAGAAGAGGCCTCTGAATCGAAAGAAGTATCGCGCTATACGCTCAGCGATGAGGAAGGAGTGACACGCATTCGGCAGGAAAATTCTTATTTGTTTGATAATGTGGATTAACTAATAAAGTGAATTAGTAAAAAAGGCCGACTATTTTTTTTAGTCGGCCTTTTTAGTTTATCGCTCAAAAATGTATAATAATTTATGCCAAGGTTCTTCCGGGATAAACCAACAATGCCTTTTCCAGTGTTTCCATTGCATTTTTCAAATCCGATTTATTGAGCACATAAGCAATGCGGACTTCATTCATTCCTTTTCCTTTGGTAGCATAAAATCCAGATGCCGGAGCCATCATCACGGTTTGATTGTTGTATTCAAAATCGCTTAAAATCCATTGGCAGAATTTTTCACTGTCGTCGATGGGTAGCTTAACTATAGCGTAGAATGCCCCTTTAGGTTTTGGACAAATAACCCCTTCCATTTTATTTAAGGCTTCCACCATAAAATTGCGCCGGCTAATATATTCGTCATAAACTTCGGTAAAATATTCTTTTGGAGTATCTAATGCTGCTTCACCGGCAATTTGACCAAATCCGGGAGGACTTAAGCGGGCTTGGGCAAATTTTAGAACAGTAGAAATCACTGCCTCATTTTTCGACACCAACGCTCCTATTCTTGTTCCGCAAGAGCTGTAGCGCTTTGAAACAGAATCAATCATTATCACATTTTGCTCAATATCTTTTAATAGCATGGCCGAAAAATGGGTTTCCCCATCGTAGCAAAACTCACGATACACCTCATCGGAATAAATATACAAATCATGTTTTTTGGCTATGGCAGCCAGTTTTCGGAGTTCATCCTCGCTGTACAGATAGCCTGTTGGATTGCTTGGATTGCAAATTAAAATTCCTTTGGTTTTTTCATTAATCAGCTTTTCAAAATGCTCAATGGGAGGCAGTGCAAAACCATTATGTATGGATGCGGTAACCGGCACCAATTTTATACCCGCCATAATCGCAAATGCATTGTAATTGGCATAAAACGGCTCTGGTATAATTACCTCATCGTTAGGATTGAGTGTGCTTTGAAATGCAAACAATAAGGCTTCAGAACCTCCGGTGGTTACTAAGATATCGGTAAATTGAACATCAATTCCAATTTTTTGATAATGGGTAGCCAATTTTTTACGGTACGACTCGTTTCCGGCAGAGTGGCTATATTCTATTACTTTCTCAGTTATATTTCGAATGGCATTTAAAGCAACTTCGGGTGTTTTTATATCGGGTTGCCCAATGTTAAGGTGATATACTTTTCTGCCTTTCCGCTTGGCTTCCTCAGAAAATGGAACCAGTTTTCTGATTGGAGAGGCTGGCATTTGAATTCCTTTATTTGAAATTTGTGGCATAGTAATAATTATTTGGAATTTGGATTTATGTTGGAATCAATGTGAACTTCGTTTTTTGTGTAGCCTGATTTTACCTTTGAATTTTTAATGGGTGTGTCGGTTACAGTGCCTTCAATAATTAACTTAATTGGGCGATCGCTAAAATTGGTATATACAAACACCGATTTTTCAAACTTCCCGGTTTGTGACGTGTCGTACTTAACTTTTACCATACCAACCTCACCTTTTTTTACTGGCTTATCAGTCCAAGTGGGCGATGTGCACCCGCAGGAAGTAGTAACATGCCATATAACCATTGGCTTTTCGTCCTGATTGGTTATTTCAAAAGTGTAAACTGCTTTACTTTTTTGTTTAATTACTCCAAAATCTTTCCTTAGGGTATTTATTGTAACCGGCAAATTGTTTTCGCTTACTTGATTCAAAACCAACGTATCTTGTCCAAAAGCCGCTCCCAGTGAACTCATTTCTAAAAAAATGCTTAATGCAATTCCAATCATAGTGTAAGCAAATAAAGAAGTGCAAAATTACAACATTAAATAGAAACCAAAGGATTAACCATTCTATTATTTAACATGGTTTAAAGCCGTTTTTTGGGTGTTTGTCAACGAAAAATATTGCATCTAAACATACTCGATGCAACAAAGCGGGAATTAAATAATCTTACCTGTCAAAATCAGAATCCCCTAAATCATTATATCGCTTACTCTCCAGAATAATTGATTCATTTAAGAATCCCAACTTTCAAACTAATTGGTTTTGTAATCGTAGGTAACATCTTTTAAATCGAGGTTGGCCTTTATAATCTTTTCTTTCAATCCCTCTTTATATGCTACTGTAGCTTTAAATACCTCGGCATCGGCTACGGCTAAAATTTGTGCTGCTAAAATAGCGGCATTTTGAGCGCCATTAATTCCAACTGCAGCCACAGGAATTCCGGGAGGCATTTGAATGATAGATAAAACGGCATCCATACCATCCAAGGATGCATTAATAGGAACTCCAATAACCGGAATTGGTGTCATAGCAGCAATTACACCCGGCAAATGTGCTGCCATACCTGCACCGGCAATTATTACTTTAATTCCTCTATCAGAAGCTCCTTTGGCAAATAGTTCCACTTCATCTGGAGTCCGATGAGCCGATAATGCATTCATCTCAAATGGAATACAGAATTCATTCAATGTTTTAGCAGCTTTTTCCATCACTGGTAAATCTGACATACTGCCCATAATAATACTAACTTTTGGTTCCATTTTTCAATTTTTTATAAACTTCATGTAAGGTTAACAAGTAGAATTGTTATTTTAGCCGCAAATTAAAACAAAAAAATCAATTAAAAGAGTTAGAAAATTAGTTCCGCAACATCGAATTCAGTTTAGTTGATGCCGCTTACTAAAAAATTGAAAAAATGAATATGAATATGAATAAAGAAGTGCAAGTACTTGATAAAAAGTTTAAAGTTTCGATTTCGTCCGAAGAAATACAAAAATCGATTCAGGCAATGGCCAAGAAGATTAATTCTGATATGGCAGGGAAAGATGTCATATTCTTTGGTATTTTAAATGGGTGTTTTATGTTCGCCGGCGATTTATTTAAGTACATTGAGCTTCCTTGCCAAATTTCTTTTTTAAAATTGGCATCCTATCAGGGAACTTCAAGTTCGGGTAATATAAAACAACTTATTGGCATTAATGAAAACATTGAAGGTAAAACCGTGATTATACTTGAAGATATTGTTGATACGGGCAATACTTTAGATACCATAATTAAACAGTTAAAAGGGTATGAACCCGCAGAAATAAAAATTGCCACCCTTTTATACAAACCACTAGCTTATATTAAAGACATTCCCATTGATTACAAAGGATTTGAAATACCCAATGAATTTATTATTGGATATGGCCTTGATTATGATGGATTTGGCAGAAACTTAAAGGATATTTATACCATTATTAAATAAAATGGCTATTTTACAATGGCATTTGATAGTGAAGTGAGGGCACTACTGAATTTTAGTCCAAATTTTTCAGCATTGGCTGCACTTATTTCAAATTTTAGTTTTTCATCCCTTACCACGAAATTAATCATCGATCCGTCTTTAACGGCTCCTTCAACTTCAGTAACAATAAGGGAATTGCTGTTGTTTAACTTATCAATTACCACTTGAGCGTTACGCGAAAAATTTTGATTGTTCGAAAAGAAAAGAAGCTGACAATCGGTGATCTCCTCAACCGAATTAAATTCCTTGATTACAATGGTTTGAAATCCAAATTTTTTACCTACGGTTTGTCCTTTTAAATTTCCTGCTATGCCCGATTCTTTTACCACACCTATAACAAAGTCCCCTTCTTTTGAAGCATCGGGCCAACCAATGTATCGGATAAAATTTAAAACAAACATGGCTTTATATTTAGCGATATCTGCATTTTGTGCTGATGCTACTATTGATCCAAAAAGTAAAAATATAACAATGAGTTTTTTCATTTTTAGCTATTTTAAAAACAGTTATACGTTAGGATTGTAAGTTGGTTCTAACTCAACTTGTGATATAAGTTCATATTAAACCTGATATGGATTAATGATAAACCTATCGGATGTCACGGGAATTAGAAATAATTTTACAACCCTTTTTTATAAAAGTAGTATTTTCTTATTTAGATGCAAATCAGGATTAACTTTTTTTTACATTTTGCATACCGATTAAGTGGGCTCTAAATTTGTTTCTCTTATACTAATGGTTAGGGTTTCATAAATTGAAAGTATATTTGTAGCCTGATTATTAAATTATAAGATATGTCGCAGTCGAGTTTTGTTGATTATGTTAAGATATGTGTGCGGAGTGGAAATGGTGGAAATGGGTCAACGCATTTCAGACGCGAAAAATATATTCCTAAAGGTGGCCCTGATGGAGGAAATGGTGGCAGAGGAGGTCATATTATTTTAAGAGGAAATAGTCAAATGTGGACGTTGTTGCATTTGAAATACCGAAAGCATATTTTTGCCGAAAACGGAGGTTCAGGTAGTGGTGGATTGTGCACCGGAGCTGAGGGGGAAGATATATACGTTGAAGTTCCTTTAGGTACAGTGGTAAAAGATGCAGAAACCATGGAAGAAATTATGGAGATTACCCAACATGGTGAAGAAAAAATTCTCATGCAAGGTGGAAGAGGTGGAATGGGAAACGATTTCTTTAAATCGGCTACATTCCAAACTCCTCGTTTTTCGCAACCAGGCGAAGAGGGGCAAGAAGGATGGAGAGTATTAGAACTTAAGCTTTTAGCCGATGTGGGACTGGTCGGTTTTCCAAATGCAGGAAAATCAACCTTGCTTTCAGTTGTATCTGAAGCCAAACCTAAAATTGCCGATTACGCTTTTACTACCTTAGTTCCTAGTATTGGCATTGTTTCGTACCGCGACAATCGTTCGTTTGTATTGGCCGATATACCCGGTATTATTGAAGGCGCGCATGAAGGAAAAGGATTGGGATTGCGCTTTTTACGTCATATTGAACGAAACTCAATGTTACTTTTTTTAGTGTCGGCCGACAGTAAAGACATCCATCAAGAGTATAAAATTTTGGTTAACGAATTAAAACTATATAACCCGGAGTTGCTTGATAAAAAGCGAATCTTAGCCATTTCAAAATCAGACTTATTAGATGAAGAGTTAATTCGGGAAAGAAAAAACGACTTACCAGAAATTCCTCACCTATTTATATCTTCAATAGCCCATCAGGGGTTGACTGAACTCAAAGATTTAATATGGATAACGTTGAATGAATAATACCCTTACTTGTTAGCATACCTGGAACATATCGATAAACAATTGCTTTTGTTGATAAACGGTTGGAGCAACCCTTTATGGGATAATATTATGGTTGCCATTACTGGAACCTATATCTGGATACCGTTCTATCTTTTTTTACTTTACTTATTAGTTCGAAAACTCAAGAGCGGTTTTTGGTTGCCCTTATTATTTATTGGACTGATGATAGTTGCAACGGACCAACTTTCGGTACATGCATTTAAAAATGTGTTTCAGCGATACCGTCCCTGCCATAATTTGGAACTGGATGGATACTTGCATTTGGTAAAAGGTAAGTGTGGAGGAATTTATGGATTTGTTTCGTCGCATGCGGCCAATACATTTGCTTTAGCCGGGTTTTTAAGTTTCATTTTTCAGCGAAAAATATGGATTGCCGGACTTATTTTTTGGGCTTCGTTGGTCTCCTATAGCCGTATTTATTTAGGGGTGCATTATCCATCGGATGTGCTAGGTGGAACCGTACTTGGGCTGGCTCTCGGAACAGCATTTTATTTTATGTATCGAAAAGCCGTTATTTTGTATGAATCCCGGTATCACCCAATTAAGTGAAGGTAAAAACCATAGAAGGTTAATTAAATTTCCTCTATTTTAAAAAAGATATTTTACCGCAAGGGCCATTTTCATCTATACTGTAAATGGGATACAACTCGGCATTTTTCAAATATAAAAAATTAACCACGGAGACACGGAGAACACAAAGAAAAGCACAGAGAATACACTCCGCGTATCTCTGTGAACTCTTTATCTCTGTGGTATAAATTTAAATAAAAATGCGACAATTTACCCCGTTTTGAGTATAACCTTAAATCCGCAGGTAAAAAACTAAATTACTGATAGTGAGGGCTTGACTTTTCAATTTGATGAGATACACTAAATTGTCTAATCAACAGATTATTAAGGAGTCAAACCCTCACTTACGCATATTCGGTGTAATTTTAGAGTTTTAGTTTTTCCAAAATTGCTTTAGGCACCGCATCTTTGTGTACCACAATGGAAAGGGTTTTGTAGAGGAACCAGTTTTCGGAGGCATAAAAATACCCTTTGTAAATATTGTCGGTATCCCAAGAGTTTTTCACTTTGAAATATTTGTGCCCATTTTGGTCGGTGGCGTAACCGGTAATGTGCATCCCGTGATCGTCGGTTGTTTGATAATTGTCGAAAGCTTTCTGGCGCATTTCCTGGGTGATGGTTTTCTCGGGAACAATTTCTTTAAAGCTATACAATTGTTTTTTCCGCTCTTTTTCTGTTAAGGGTTCCCATTTCAATCGCTCGCTATCGCTCAATTCGGCAATATCGTCTTGGGGAACAATGGCAACGCCATTTTTATCAGAGAACCCTTTTTCGCTTACATCGCTGCCCCATAAAACAGTATAACCTTTATTGAGCGATACGTAGGCAATTTGTAGCAGTTCATCCAACGGTACGTTATAAACCATCCCCAGCGACCAATTGTCGGGCACTTCCATTACAAACTGCTCATAAAATGGATGATGGGTAAAAGAGCTTATTTCAATGTAATCGTCGGGATTAATTTCCAGTTCATCGCAGAAAGAAGATGGTGTATATTCTTTTCCGTTGTAAGTAAACCTTTGGGGATCAACTCCCAAATAGGCATCCAAAATACCATCGAACCCTTTAATCCAAGCTGGCGACAGTTTATTGTTTTTGTTTAAAACAACCGCTTTTACGTAAGCATCGAGCAGTTCATCCATTTCGCCGTGCACGTGTTTTTTCTCACCATAATTCAACCCGGGAAACACCAATTCAGGCACAATTCCCGATTCTTTGATACGGTCGAACACATTGTTTGATTCGGCACCGCCGCTAAAACTCTTGGCTCCTTGCCAGCGTACATAATCAACGGCACGTGCATGGTAATCTTTTTTAACCAAATACATTTCGGCCAAATCGTGCTCTCCTTTTCCTTTGCGGATTAATTCCGATTCCAGAAACGATAACCCCGAAAAAACCCAACAAGTGCCCGAGCGGTATTGATCTTTAACGGAAGTTGCAGGTAAATCAACCTTGTTGGTAAACTGGTAAGCCGACGAATCGGCTTCTTCGTCCTGCGAAAAAAGGGTTAAGCTGCTTGCTACAAGCATCAACGAAAGTAGGCTGGTTTTTAACAAGTTAATTGTTAAGCTTGGTTTGGAATAAATTTGCAAAGGTTTCATACGTTATTCGAATTAGTTTGCATGTTTAGTTTAATAATTGAATGAGCAATTTGCGGTTTATAATAATAATTTCCTTTCCCTTGGCTTCAATAATCTGGTCTTTTTCAAGCTCTCCCAAGGCTCTTGCTAGCGAGGGCCTTGTGACGCCAAAATACTCGGCTAGCTCTTTTTGTGTAAGGGGCAGGGTTATTTTGTTGCCATTGGCATTTGCCAAATTCAGTATGTATTGAGCCAGTTTCTCTTTTATGGTTTTAAATGATAAAAACCAAATACGTTGGCTTAAGAACTGAGCCCGGTTAGAAATTGCGTTCAGGTAATTTTTTAAAAACACATCGCTTTGCTGAAACATTTTTAAAACCGAATCTTTGGGGATAACCAGCAAAGTAGTATCTTCATTGCTTACAACATCAACGGGGTAACGGTTGTTTTGGCCAAACAAAAAAGCGGCAGCAATGGGCCGAGGTGCATAAATATCTTCTACTTTAAGAATTTTGCCTGAATAATCGAGCATTTCGCCCCTAACACTTCCTTGAACAATCAGTATTAAATTGGTACATTCATCTTCGCGTTGGGCAATAACCTGTTGTTCATTTACATTCTTTATTCTAAACTGCACACTCTTCAACAATGTTTCAATTGTATCGGGTGTTAAACCCTTAAAAACAGGACTATTTGCTATGTGGTGGTACATAAAAAAGGTTGCAATTTTTACTTTTGTGGAATAAAATTACTATTTATTTTTTGGGTATGTAACATTTGATACAAAATAAAATACAAAAATATCTGAAATTTGCAGGGTTAAAATTGTGACTGTAAAACTTTAAGATATGAAACGTGAAATAGTGAAAATTGATAGGGAACTTTGCAACGGATGTGGCGAATGTATTCCAAACTGCCATGAAGGAGCATTGCAGATGATTGATGGTAAAGCTACTTTAGTTAGTGAGTTAATGTGCGATGGACTGGGAGCTTGTATTGGCCACTGTCCGGTTGGTGCTATTGAAATTGAAGAACGCGAGGCAGAAGCTTATGATGAAGTGATTACTATTAAAGAAATGCTAAAGGCAGGCAGAAACGTGGTGGTAGCGCATTTAAAGCATTTGAAAGAGCATCAACAACAGGAATACGTGCATCAGGCGTTTGATTATTTGAAAGCTAATGCTGCCAATATTGCATTTGATGTGAATGAATTGCTGCACGAGGTACAACAGCATGGAGCAAAGAAAGAACCCCAAACCAATCCCTACTTACAAAATCTTTTAGTTGCTAAAAAGGAAGAAACCTTGGGTTGTGGATGCCCTGGTTCAGCAGCTAAGTCATTTGTTCCAGAATCGGTTGCAACAGCAAGTAATTCAGCCGATTTGACCTCACAATTGAGCCATTGGCCGGTTCAAATGCACCTGATAAACACCATGGCACCATTTTTTCAAGAGTGTGACCTTTTGCTTTCTGCCGATTGTGTAGCGTATGCATTAGGAAATTTTCATACCAAATATTTAAAAGGTAAGAAACTGGCCATTGCATGCCCAAAACTTGACAGTAACAAAGAAGTGTATGTTGAGAAATTGGTACATTTAATTGATAAAGCCCAAGTGAATACCATTACTGTGATGAAGATGGAAGTACCTTGCTGTGGGGGTTTATTGCAAATTGTACAAACAGCTTTAGCACAATCACAACGGAAAGTTCCTGTGAAACTATTAACGGTAAGTTCAAAAGGAGAAATATTGGAAGATCGTTGGTTATAATTTGAATCTACCGCTTAATTATCAATATATTAAACGATATAATTACAATTGCTTTAATGTTAAAAAGTCTTTATCAAACATTTGGTAAGGACTTATTAACTTAATTGAACCACCACCCGAATTGTTTGTTATATCAAAAGGAAGAAAAAAAGCGGCAATGAATCTTTTAATTAGAGCAAATAGCAACGGAAAGTTATCATACAATCCACAAATAAAAGAGTTTTGTGTGGAATTTGGCAACGTTTATTTTTCGTTACCCGAATGCTCCTTTGAATTGTTAAAAAAACAGTTGTTAAATATGTCGAACGATTTATCGATGTATCCAACATCGGAACGTATCATGGTGCCCATTTCAAGTACATCCATTATTTTAATGCTCACCCCCGAAGAGCTCATCAGCCTGAAAAACCTTCTTGGAATTAAAATGGCACAAATAATGTCGTTCAAACTAAAAATTAATTACTCCATGAATTAATGGTAAAGAGTTCTAAATTCACTAATTCCTATAATCGAATTTCTCTTTTAATCCTTGCAAAAAAGGTTCAATAAATACCGTATTATCAGAATTTCAACTCCTTTTTACTTGCTTATCATCTGCATAAAAAAACTTTTCCCATTTTATGCTTTACTATTCAGGGTAATACGTATATTCGCAACTTATTATTAAGCAGGAAATAGTACTTTTAAAATTCTTGTTAATGCATTGATTTTAATATGTTTCCGTAAATAAAAAATAAATAAATTATTGAATATTAACGATTTTAATTGAATTAGAATGAAAATTAGAAATGGATTATTGGTTTTGGTATTGGGATTAAGCATTATGTCATGCCAAAGCAAATCGGCAAGTTTAGAACTTAAAAGTCATGTTGACTCAGTGAGCTATATTATGGGGGTTTTAGATGGAGGCCGCCTGGTTCAAAGTTTTTCGCAAGCTCAACTTGATTCGGTGATTGACATGGATGCTTATTTAAAAGCATTGCTAGATGGAGCTAATGAAAAAGAACTTCGTTTAAATCCAGATTCAAATCAAATGGTTGTTCAGGAATTTTTCAGAGAATTCCAGACGAATAAAATGATGGCTATGCGCGATACTACGGGTACTTCTCCTGAATTTGCCCCAGCTAAATCGTTGATTGATTCTGTTAGTTATTTAATGGGAGCCGGTGATGGAAAAGGTTTAAAAGAAAGCTTTAAAAAAGCAGGATTAGATACCTTAATCCGTGTAGATATTTATTTAGATGCCTTAGTTACCAGTGCCAATAAAGGAGAAGTTAAATTGAATGGAGAAGCAAATATGGCCATGGTAAATGACTTTTTCAACAAATTAAAAGAAAAAGACATGGATGAAAAATTTGGTGCAAACAAAACTGCTGGAGAAGAATTTTTAGCAAAAAATAAAGCTATAGAAGGAGTTGTTGTTACCGAAAGTGGGTTACAATATGAAGTTATTAAAGAAGGAAATGGAGCACACCCAACCATTAACAATGAAGTTAAAGTTCATTACGTAGGCAGCTTATTGGACGGCACTGTGTTTGATAGTAGTGTTGAACGCGGTGAACCTGCTGTTTTTGGTGTAGGACAAGTAATCAAAGGATGGACAGAAGCATTGCAATTAATGACTGTAGGTTCAAAATGGAAATTATATATTCCTTATGATATAGCTTATGGAACCCGTGATATGGGCGAAATAAAACCCTTTTCAATGCTTATTTTTGAAGTGGAACTTCTTGAAATTGTTAAATAGAAGTATTGTTTAAACAACATATTAATAGCCGGGTGCAGCACGCATCCGGCTATTTTTTTTTAAAGGATATTAAATACTACTATTAAAATTCTAATAGTCTTACCGTTTAATACTATTTCCAGTTTATTTAATGTATTAGTTATGCTCTAGAATTTAAACACATAATCGACATAAGGTATGCCAACTGTTTCACCATCAATTATAGGAAGTGCAAGACCAAAATCAAAAGAGTTTTTTTCCTTCATAAATCGAAAACCAGCTGATATAATTGTGTAATAAGGATAAGTTGTTTCGTTGGTATTGTAATCAGTTTCAGGAATACTGACCACCCAATTTTCAGTAACAAGTGCCATTTTGGGAGCTATCCGCACCATACCTGAAAAAGTAATTATTGGCCGCTTTGCAAATTCCCAAGAGTATGTGCTGGTAAAGGTTTGCTCGTTATAATTTTCTTGCTTTGACATTCCCCAACCAGCACTTAAAGTAAAGTTATTTTCATTACTGCCAAGGGTTATTGAGCCATACCCCACACCCATTCCAAACGATTCAACTGTAGAAAAAGTTGATGCAAACAAAATTCCACCACCTATATGTACTTTTTCAGCCACTTTGAATCCCACTTTAGGAGTAACAAAGAATAATACAGGTATAACCATACCTCCTCCTATTGAAAAATTATCAGATAAACCTACTTGTGCACTATTGGCCAGTATCCATGCATTCTGAAAATACCCTTCCCCTTTTTTCAGTGGAATAGCCGATGGACCAAAAAAATAACGTGTGGGATGGGGGTTAGGAAAAAAATATTTTCCATTTACAATTTGCTCTTTTTCAACAATTTTAATATCCCTTATTTTACTTTTGGAAATGGTTAGATCACCTAATGTTTCTGTTTTAAAAGTTACCTCTATTTCATTTAGTGAAATAATCATCCCCGTAAATACTTTTCCATCGTTTGTTGTTAAAATGCAATATTGATTGCTTGAAAGTGGAGTTATTGCAGCAATGCTTTTCAAAGGAATCGTAACTTTTCCGATAGTAATATCATAAAATATAATTTCAATCGTGTTCTTTTCTAATATTTTACCGGAAAGTGTAGTTTCATCGTTCAATCGGACGATGTAGTTGGTTAACGTATCGGAGGAATTGATTTCTTGTATTATTTTTTGCCCATTTGCAACGACACATAATGCCAAGACGGTTAAAAGAAGTATTGCTTTCATTGTATTTAATTTTTGTGTTTTATAAAAATAAAATACGTAACATTAATTAAAAGCAAATATATATACCGCAGTATCAATGTAATAACAAATATTTAGGTGTAATGTTTATTTTAAACCTATTTCTATTTTTAAATTTTACTAGCATTTACCGTATTGTTCAATTTTCCTTTTAAATAAATTTAGATTTTGGCATTATGCATTTAACTTTAATCTGTGGATAACAAATTTTGGATTGAATGAGTTTATCTTTCTGAAAATAGATGATTGTTTTCTTAAGTTTCTATACAGAATACCTTTTTTAACCCTATTTTTTGAATAAATTTGATCTCAAATGGAAATAAAAAGGCGTACTTTAATCATGTAATTGTTAAGATTGTAGCTGTATTTCATAAAAGAAACAACGAACTATTTTTAATTTATTTAACGCAATGATTTTAATCAATTCCATTAAACCAAAAACCCACCGGTGGCTTACCTCTTCCTCTATCTTCAAGGCTATCAGTATGCTGGTAATTTTTTTGCCCTCAACTATCTGGGCAATAGGCGAGACAACGTTCATCAGTACCACTGGTGGCAAAAATGAATTTGTTTTGTCAGCATCCGGAAAATCAACCCCCTTGTTTATCAGTTCAAAAGATTTTCCCGGAGTTATCCGGGCTTTAAACGATTTAAAAACCGATATTGGTAAAGTTACTTATACCGAACCTGTTGTTTACTTTGATGAATTGCCAAAACAAAAACAACTAGTGATAGTTGGAACTTTGGGCAAAAGCCCGATGCTCGATCAATTGGTTAAAAGCAATAGAATTGAGGTAAAGGAAATTGAAGGAAAATGGGAGGCTTTTCTAATCCAAGTAATTGAAAAGCCGTTCCCGGGAATTGATAAAGCGCTTATAATAGTCGGAAGCGACAAGCGCGGCACTATTTATGGCATTTACGAAGTATCGGAACAAATAGGTGTTTCGCCATGGTATTACTGGGCCGATGTGCCGGTGGAACATAAAGAGGCTCTATTTGTAAACACTGGTAAATATATACAATCGCCCAGTGTAAAATACCGCGGTGTTTTTATAAACGACGAAGCTCCTGCATTAACCAATTGGATTCAGGGGAAATATGGTTTTGTAAAACCCAGCCAAAACCCTCCCGTTGGCGAAGGCGTAGGTAATTATGGCCGTGAATTTTATACCTCCGTTTTTGAATTATTACTCCGAATGAAAGCCAATTACCTTTGGCCTGCCATGTGGAATAATGCCTTTAATGAAGATGATCCGGAAAATTCCCGTTTGGCCGATGAATATGGTATTGTAATGGGAACCTCGCATCAGGAACCCATGATCCGCGCACAACAGGAGTGGGACCGTCGTTATTATGGTACTCTTGGCCATTGGAATTATTATGCACATCCCGACACCTTGGAAAATTTCTGGAGAGAGGGCATACGGCGCAATAAAAACTACGAAAGCATTGTTACCATGGGCCTTAGGGGAGCCAATGATACTGAAATAAGTGGAGATTTAAAAGCAAATATTGCCATGGTTGAAAACATTGTAAACAAGCAGCAAAATATTTTAAAGGAAGAAATGAATCCTGATATAACTAAAATCCCTCAATCGTGGTGCTTATACAAAGAGATAATGGAATACTACAACGAAGGTATGCGTGTGCCAGACCACATAACCCTTTTATGGTCGGACGATAACTGGGGAAATATACGTCGGCTGCCCAACCCTGAAGAACAGAAACGAAGCGGTGGCGCCGGGGTTTATTACCATTTCGATTATCATGGCGATCCAAGGAGTTATGAGTGGCTTAATACCAACCCAATTGCCAAGATTTGGGATCAGATGTCGCTTGCCAAACAATACGGAGCCGACAGAATATGGATTGTAAACGTGGGACACTTTAAAGGCTACGAACTACCGATGGAATATTTTATGAGTCTGGCCTGGAACACCGATAAATGGACAAACTCCAACATTAATGAATTCACTCTCCTATGGGTTACCCGGCAATTCGGTTCAACTTACGCAGCTGAAATAGCGGATATTATTTCGAAATACACAAAATTTAATGGGCGTCGCAAACCCGAATCACTATCAACTCAAACATACAGCTTGGTAAACTATAATGAAGCCGAAACCGTTGTTGCTGAATACAATAAAATTGCAGATCAAGCTCAGAGCATTTATGAAAAATTATCTCCCAAACAGCGCGATGCTTATTACCAGATTGTTTTGTTTCCGGTAAAATCCTGTGCCCTGGTTAACGAATTGTATGTAACTGCTGCTAAAAATATTCTGTATGCCAGCCAAAAACGGGCAAGTACCAACAATATGGCGGCTCAAACCCGGGCCTTGTTCCAAACCGACACTGCTTTAATGACCTATTATAATGAAGTATTTGCCGATGGAAGGTGGGATAGCTTTATGGATCAGACTCACCTTGGTTATACCAGTTGGAATCCGCCGGCAGTAAATAGTTTAGATGCCATTAAGCTTGTTGAAATTGAAGTTCCAGACTCAGCAATTATGGGTATTGGATTAGAGGGAACCGAATTGAGTTGGCCCGATTCGCAAGATGAAGCGGTATTGCCTGAATTTGACACCTACCATGGGCAACAACATTATATTGACATTTTTAATCGGGGTAAAATCCCTTTTGAATATACCATTACTACCAATGTTTCCTGGCTTACTTTTAGCGAAAGCAATGGAATTATCAGTAATAAAGATCTGCGGGTTTTGGTTAGTCTGGAAAAAACGCAACTACTTGAAGGTAAAATTAGCGGAGTGATTAAAATTGCTGGTGCCGGAAAAGAGGTTTCCATTGGGGTAACTGCATTTAATCCAACAGAGGTAAACAAAGAAACTCTGAAAGGATTTGTTGAAAGTGGAGGCCTTATCTCCATTGAGGCTGAACACTTTTCTAAAAACATTGAACAAGGCAACCGAAAATGGATTAAAGTAGAGGATTACGGGTTAACATTATCGGGTATGAGGGCTACAGCTCATGCAAATGCCTTGGCTACAACAATTGGTATTGATGCTCCTTGCCTGGAATATCCTCTGTATCTTTTCTCAAAAGATACTGCACAAATTACTATGGTAACGTCGCCGCTTTTAAACTTTATGCCCCAAAGGGATATTAAGTTGGCCGTTTCGTTCGATGATGAAGTCCCAACATTTATTATGGTGGTACCCGATAAATACAAAGTGCATTGGTCAAATCCGGACTGGATGCAAACAGTGGTGAACCAGTCTCGGCATTGTGTAACCACTTTGAAAATACCTAATTCGGGCAATCATACCTTAAAGGTTTGGATGATTGACCCCGGAGTGGTTGTACAAAAAATTATTGTCAACACGGGTGGGCTGAAACCAAGTTATTTAGGGCCGATGGAAAGTTATAACAGTAATTAATAAGTATCGAGCAAATGAAAAATATTTTTGAAGTGAAAGAACCGGACTTTGAATTGAGCCCATTTACGGGAATGACCAAAAAGCATTACATTGAATGCGCCAAATACATTCTGGAAAGGGCATTTACACACGTTCATTCCTTGGAAACCCCCATATCGTTTCCCATTGTTCCCGGTAAAACCTATCCGCAGCCAAATGCCCCCGACTGGCGGTATCGTTCCGCTGATTTTGAAGCATTGGAACGCACCTTCAATTTGGCAGGGCCACTGATTCATAATGACCCTGAAATAACCATAAATGGAATAAAATTGCGCGACTATTACAGTTTGCATTTTTATAATGCCTTTACGCCCGGTCATGCCAATTCACTGCCGTTACCGGAAGATTTACCTGATTCCACCTATCAGTTTACCTGCGAATTTGGTGGGTTATTCAAAACCCTGCTTCTGATGCCCGATACCATTTGGACGACTTATACCCAAAAGCAAAAAGATGAGATGGCTGTTTGCATCTCGAAATGGGGACACCACCGTACTACACAAAATAATTGGCGCATTTTTAATATTACCACCCATTCCTTCCTTAAAAAACACGGGTACCCAATTGACAATGAAGCACTGAAAAGCCATCTGTTGTGGGTGGCATCGTACCATTCGGGAAATGGGTGGTACCTGGAACAAACCTATAATTATTATACCATAAGTTTGTTTATTGTCTATTTAACCATCTGGAATAGGACTTTTGGAGATGAGTTTTACCCTGAAATTGCGGCAACCATCGAAAAATCGGCTCAGGAATTATTCAAAACTTACGTTAATTTCTTTGGCCGCAATGGATATGTGAACATGTGGGCGCGGAGCATAACTTACCGCACTTGGATATCCGGTGGATTCCCCGTTTCGTTTATGTTGAAGGATGGTTCTCCCTTAAATCCCGGAATGGCCCGAAGGCTTTGTTCCGGCTCTTTGCTCCAGTTTGTAACACGCGAAGAATTTTTTGAGAATGATATACCAAGCTTGGGATATTACCGGCATACCGAATATATTTTGCAAAACTATAGCTGTGCCGGTAGCCCTTTTATCATGTTTATACCGTTTAATGCCTTGGCATTGCCCGATGATTCTCCTTTTTGGACAGCCAAAGAAAATGAAGGATTTTGGGAAAAGCTAGGCACCGAAACAAATGTTGAAGTGTTGAATAATCCCGGTATAGTGCTCACCAACCACGGCAAAACCGGTACTTCGGAAATAATTCCCGGTAAGGTATATTATAACGACCCTAATTATTCCAAACTGGTTTACAATACCCATTTCCCATGGGAAGACCATAACCCGCAGGGTGGAACGGCCATGGAATACAGCTTCCGGAGCCTCGATCCAAGAGATGTGCGGGGCGATGACATCAATTTTTACCTTACCGGGCATATCCTGCAAAACATCACCGAAAAAAACACGGAATACACCACTTCACAAAGCATACTTTATAACGGCGTTCGGAAAGAGGTAATTTACAGGCAGGCCATTATGCGGAAGCCGCCCAATAATGGGGTGGGATATATTATCGACTTGGCTGAAATTATAATCCCCGGAGGGGTGATAAGAATTGACCGTTCGCGCATGGCATTTGAATATGAGCTGACCTTAGGCCACTTTGGGTTGCCGCATATAAAAGGCATAAAAGCCGATGTTAAGCAATTTGAAGAAGGCAATAAAAAGGTAATCACGGCATCCATACCAGGACGAAAAGTAGCGTTGATAACCTATAGTGGATGGGATGAGTTGAAAAGCCTTACCCACGAGGGCCGAAACGCGGAAGCGGATGAAAGTATCGTAGTATATGCCCATAAGAAACGGATGGAAAAAAACCCTCCCATGGAATTGCTAATTTCTGTTTTTCTTCATAAAACGAATGATACAGAATGGACCCAAGAGGAATTATCGCCCATAAAAAGCATTGAAATTATGGACATTACCCCTACCTATTCTGCTTTGGGGGCAACCATCATTCTCAATAACAACAAAAAACACGAAGTTGATTTTATTGATTTGGATGGCTACAGGTCTTGTTAATAGTGTAAATGGGTTAGTTATGAAAAAAATATATCGCAAATTGATTTTCATTTTTTCCCTAATAAGTATCGTAACTCTTCCGACAGGTGCGCAGGTTATACTTCCAGCTATTATTAGCAATGGAATGGTATTGCAACGCAATGAAACCATAAAAATATGGGGATGGGCCAAACCAGGGGAAAAAGTGACTGTGAAATTCATAAAAAAAAGTTACAGCACCGTTACCGGCAATGATGGAAGATGGCAAATTACACTAAAACCCATGAAAGCCGGAGGACCATATAAAATGGAGATTACAGCCAGCAACAACATTGAGCTTACTGATATCCTTATTGGCGATGTTTGGGTTTGTTCCGGTCAATCAAACATGACTCATAATTTTGGACGCCATACGGAGCGATATGCCCATGAAATAGCCGAAGCCAACATTCCTGAAATTCGACAATTTTACGTTCCAACAACCGCGGTGATTACCAGTCCTATCGAAAATATTCCGGATTTAAAATGGGTGGCATCCACACCAGAAACCATCATGGATTTTACCGTAATTGGCTATTTTTTTGCTAAAAAGCTTTACGACCAATACCAGGTTCCCATGGGTATCATCAATACCAGCGTGGGTGGCACACCCATTGAATCATGGACCAGTGAAGAAAGATTTAAAGAGTATCTGGAAATTCTAAATAAAATTGAGAAAAATAAAGATACCGCCTGGGTGAATGCAATAAACCGTGAAGCTATGTTGGATCGTCAAGCCGATGGGTCTAAAAAGGAAGCTGACAAAGGCTTAACAGGAACTATAAAATGGTACGAAACGGCTTATAAACCCATCAATTGGAATTCCATAACCATTCCCGGATATTGGGAAGATCAGGGATTAAGAAACTTGGATGGTGTGGTTTGGTATCGAAGGGAATTGGAAGTGCCTGCATCGATGACGGGCATGGAAGCATTGATGAAACTGGGTCGGATAGTTCATGCAGATGAGTTATATATCAATGGTAACCTTATCGGAAATACCACTTACGAATATCCGCAACGAAAATATTCGGTAGCTGCGGGTATTTTGAAACCTGGCAAAAACCTATTGGTTGTGCGGGTAACCAACCAATATGGAAAAGGAGGTTTTGTGCCCGATAAGCCCTATTACTTGTTAGCTGCTGGCGATACGATTGATTTAAAAGGCGACTGGTACTATAAAGTGGGCGAAGTTTACAGTCACGATAAAACCTATAAACAAGGTATTTCTGCTCAAAATGAACCTACTGCACTATACAACGGAATGATTGCACCCTATACCCACTTTGCCGTGCGTGGAATTCTTTGGTATCAAGGCGAAAGCAATGCCGAACATCCGGAGTTGTATAAAAAATTGTTGCCTAATATGGTCAGCGATTGGCGCAACCAATGGCAATTAGGTGATATTCCATTTTTAATTGCCCAACTTCCTAATTTTATGGATATTGATTACCTGCCTACCGAAAGCAATTGGGCATTAATGCGCGAGGTTCAAATGGAAACGGCATTAAATACTGCTAATACGGGCATTGCAATAAACATCGATTTGGGCGAATGGAACGACATTCACCCGGGAAATAAAAAACCAGTGGGTGAACGATTGGCGCTTGCCGCGATGCGGATTTCGTATGGAGAAAAAGAAATGGTCAGTTCGGGACCCATTTATAAATCTTCAAGAATTGAAGGCAACAAAATCATTATTTCCTTTGATCACATTGGAAGTGGCTTGGTATCGGGAAATGGAGAAGAATTGGCTCATTTTGCCATAGCAGGAGAAGATAAAAAATTCAAATGGGGAACGGCAACCATCATAAACAACAAAGTGGTTGTTTGGTGCGATGGTATTGCCAACCCAAAATTCGTTCGCTATGCTTGGGCCGACAATCCTTATTTTGCTAATCTTTACAACAACGAGGGCTTACCCGCTGCACCTTTTCGTACCGACCAATAATTCAGCGAACAATGAAAAATATCCTGAAAAGGTGATTCTCAGCACGGAAACCGCATCCGCGTTCAGCAGCCGGGGTATTTACCTGTTCCCTGTTTCGAAAGAGATGAGTGCCCCTACCCGTGATGGCAGAGGCGGCGATTCCAAAATTTGTCAGGTAAGCTCATTCGAACTCCATAAGGTTGATTTCGGTTCCACCGCTGATAAAGTTTTTAGTGCCATCGATCAGCATCCCTTTGTGACAGGCGAATTTGTTTGGACTGGATGGGATTACTTAGGCGAACCTACCCCATATTACGAAGTCCGAAGCTCTTACACCGGTATTATTGACCTTGCCGGGTTCAAAAAAGAACGCTTCTGGTTGTATCAGGCTCACTGGCGCCCTGAACTGCCCATGGCGCATATTCTGCCACACTGGAATTGGTTGGAACGCATGGGTGAAATAACCCCGGTGCATGTGTTTACCTTTGGCGACCAAGCGGAATTATTCTTGAATGGAAAATCGTTGGGCAAAAAGACTAAAGCACAATATGAATACCGTCTGCGTTGGGATGATGTAGTTTACGCACCCGGCGAATTGAAAGCAATTGCATATAAAAACGGAAAGTTTTGGGCCAAAGAGGTTGTAAAAACTACGGGAGAGGCTATTGGCTTGAAAGCTATTGCTGATAGGGGTGAAATTAAATCGGATGATAAATATTTAGCTTTTATTACAATTAAAATAATTGATAAGGAAGGACTCATGGTTCCTCGCTCCAATAACCGGATTGATTTTAGCATTGAAGGTCCCGGTGAAATTGTGGCAACCGACAATGGGGATCCTTATTGCATGGTGGCTTTTCCTTCTAAATCTCGCGAGGCCTTTAATGGATTGGCTTTGGTTATTGTTCGTTCCATTTCAGGAAAGACAGGAAAGATTACGGTAACGGCAACATCAAAAGGATTGGATAAAACTCAGATAACTATTTATTGCGCCCCTTAAACTAAAAATACTCAGGTGTTTAGAAGTTGAAATGCATTTATTATTGTAATCTTAGTATTTTGATTAATTTTACTCAGCCCAGTCCGTAAATATTCAAAATAAAAAAGGTATTGGTAGCTAAAATACAGGGAATTACAACTAATCAAATGAAACCCTCATACACAAATGCATATAAAAAAGTGTTGAAAATGAATGTCTAATTTAAAATATATCCTCATGAAACACTCTGCAATTTATCTGTGTATCCTTTTATTTACTAGTACGCTAGGGTTTTCGCAAACCGATATCAAACCGGCACCGTTGGGCTACGATATGGTGCGTGGCGATATTGCCCATGGTACCATAGATACCATAACCTATAAATCGAAATGATATCGCAATCAATAAGAATAACCTAAAATAAGAAGCTATGAAAAACATATTTTTTATACTAACAATTATAACCTGTTTACTTTGCTCCTGCACCAATAATCAACCGGGTGTGGTTAAAGTTACCGGTGGATTAATACAAGGAACTATTAACGACAGCCTGATGGTTTTTAAAGGAATCCCGTTTGCAGCACCTCCGGTTGGTGATTTGCGTTGGAAAGCACCTCAACCTGTTGAAAAATGGGATGGAATAATGCAAACCACGGCATTTGCTCCGGCCCCCATGCAGGGAGGAAATCCCCCATCTGGAAAAAGTGAGGATTGTTTATACCTGAATATTTGGACACCAGCCAAAAACCCCCGCGATAAGATTCCGGTAATGGTATATATCTATGGTGGAGGTTTCAGTGGCGGTTATACTTCTGATCCCTGGATAAGTGGCGAAAAGTTAGCAAAAAAAGGGGTAATTCTGGTAAGCATAGCATACCGTGTAAATCAATTTGGATTCCTGGCTCACCCCGAATTAGGTGCTGAGAATGCCAACGGTGTTTCCGGAAATTATGGATTACTTGACCAGATAGCAGCCCTGCAATGGGTAAAAAACAACATTGCCGCCTTTGGGGGCGATCCGGAAAAAGTAACCATTTTTGGTGAATCGGCCGGAGCCATATCGGTAAGTATGTTATGCGCATCACCGCTGTCAAAAGGGTTATTTAGTGGTGCTATCTCGCAAAGTGGTGGCTCGTTTGGGCCAACCCGCCCAATCACCTATCCGGGCGAGAATATGAAAGCCCTTAAACAGGCTGAAGCCGAAGGCGAAACCTATCTGCAAAAAGCCGGAGTCAACTCGATTGCTGACCTCCGTATGTTGGAAGCCGACAAACTACCATCCGGATGGGGCTTACCCGGTGGATGGCCTATTGTGGATGGCTATGTAATTCCCGACGATCAATACAAACTTTATGAAGCCACAAAATACAACGATGTTCCTGTTTTAATTGGATACAATTCCGATGAAGGGGCTAGTTTTACCTGGGTTAAATCGACCGAAGATTTCATTTCGCAAGTGAAAACCCGGTATGAAAAGTTTGCCGATACCCTGTTAAAGGCATATCCTCTTGACTCGGGGAAAATTGGGAAAACAGCCAGAGACTTATCACGCGATGCCGCATTTGGATGGCAAACATGGAGCTGGGCGCGTTTGCAATCACGTACAGGCAAATCAAACGTGTACTTTTACTATTTCGACCAGCATCCCGATTATCCAAGGGATTCTCCCCGGTTTGGATACGGTTCACCACATGCCCAGGATGTTTCATACGTTTTTCAGCATTTGGATACCACAAATACCGAACTTACTGCATCGGACTTTAAAATTTCAGAAGCCATGGCGACTTATTGGACAAACTTTGCCAAATTTGGCAATCCAAATGGCAAAGGGCTAACTGAATGGCCCGCTTTCAGCGAGGAAAATCCTATGTTAATGTACTTCAGCCAGACTCCTCATACCGGTCCCGTTCCCAGTGTTGAATCGTTAAAAGTTTTGGATGCATATTTTACATGGAGACGCACACCTGAAGGAAGTAAAATAATCAATTAATAACAAAAGTGACATGAAAAAAAATCCAACACTACTCGTTTTGTTCTTTATTGCTTTTCAAGCCGGAGCTCAACAACTGCCTTATCAGAACCCTTCACTCCCTTCAAATGAAAGAGCGAAAGATTTGATTTCGCGGTTAACCCTCGAAGAAAAAGCAACGCTTATGTGCGACCAATCGGATGCCATTCCACGATTGGGCATTAAAAAGTTTAACTGGTGGAGCGAAGCCCTGCATGGTTATGCCAATAACGATAATGTAACGGTTTTTCCGGAACCTATTGGCATGGCAGCATCATTTAATGACGAACTGTTGTACCACATTTACGATGCCGTTTCGGATGAGGCCCGCGCCAAATACAACCAATGGATACAAAATGGAAATGAAAACAAACGCTTCTTAAGCCTTTCTGTTTGGACCCCAAACGTAAATATTTTTCGCGATCCCCGTTGGGGACGAGGACAGGAAACTTACGGCGAAGACCCTTACCTTACTTCGCGCATGGGCATTTCAGTGGTAAAAGGCCTGCAAGGGCCTGCCGATGCCAAATACCGTAAACTGTTGGCCTGTGCCAAGCATTATGCGGTACATTCGGGTCCTGAATGGAGCCGCCACGAACTGAACCTGAATAAGGTCGATCCGCGCGATTTGTACGAAACCTATTTGCCCGCTTTTAAAGCACTGGTTCAGGATGCTGATGTTCGGGAGGTAATGTGTGCCTATCAACGTTTGGACGATGAGCCTTGCTGCGGCAATACCCGTCTTTTGCAACAAATTCTACGCAACGATTGGGGTTTTAAGTACCTTGTGGTTTCCGATTGCGGGGCTATTACCGATTTCTTTAACAGCCACAAGGTTTCTTCCGATGCGGTTCATGCGGCCTCAAAAGGAGTGTTGGCCGGAACCGATGTGGAATGCGTTTGGGACAATTATCCTTATAAAACCCTACCCGAAGCCGTATCACGCGGTTTAATAAAGGAGGAAGACATTAATAAAAGCTTAATGCGTATTTTAACCGGCCGTTTCGATTTGGGTGAAATGGTTGCTGATTCATTAGTACCCTATACTCAAATACCCCCATCGGTTTTAAACAACGAAAAGCACCGTCAACTGGCCCTTGATATGGCTCAGGAAACCATGACCCTGTTACAAAACAAAAACAACCTGCTGCCTTTATCAAAATCGGTAAATAAAATTGCCATTATTGGTCCCAATGCCGATGATAAGCCTATGTTGTGGGGCAATTACAATGGAACGCCGGTTCGGACTATTTCCATTCTTGACGGAATAAAAACAAAAGTACCCGAAAACAATATTTTGTACGACAAAGGTTGCGATTTGGTTGAAGATAAGATAACCCAAAGTTATTTCGACCAATGTGTGTTTGATGGCCAAAAAGGATTTAAAGCCATATACTGGAACAACCGCGAACGGAAAGGAGAACCGGTTATTTCACAGCAAATTATAAATCCAATTAAGTTGACTGCAGCAGGGCAGCATGAATTTGCATCCGGTGTTAAGTTGGAAGAGTTTTCGGCTATTTATGAAACCGAATTTACACCAAAAGTAACCGAAGAACTGGTATTTAAAAGTGGGGCAACGGGTTATTTTGAATTGGTGGTGAACGGCGATACCATTCAAAGATATAGCAACTGGAGAACGTTGCCTTCCAGAACACCATTCAAATTTGAAGCCGGCAAAAAACACAAAATTGAAATCCGCTATACCCAATTGAATAACTGGCAGGCCAACATTGAATTTGACTTTGGTAAAGAAGTGGATATAGACTATACCGACCTGATCAATAAACTGAAAGGCATTGACAGGGTAGTATTTGTAGGAGGCCTATCCGGTCAATTGGAAGGAGAAGAAATGCCGGTATCGTACCCAGGTTTTAAGGGCGGCGACCGCACCAATATTGAGCTTCCACGGGTACAACGCAATTGCTTGAAAGCTCTTAAAGATGCCGGTAAGAAGGTTGTTTTTGTAAACTGTTCAGGTTCTGCTATTGCATTAACTCCCGAAACCACGAGCTGCGATGCCATTTTACAGGCTTGGTATGCAGGTGAGTCGGGCGGTCAGGCTGTTGCCGATGTACTTTTTGGCGATTTTAATCCATCAGGAAAATTACCTGTTACATTCTACAAAAATTCTGACCAACTTAGCGACTTTGAAGACTATTCCATGAAAGGAAGAACTTACCGCTATATGAATGATGCTCTTTTCCCGTTTGGTTATGGATTAAGCTACACCACTTTTCAGATTGGCGAAGCCAAATTGATCAACAATGAAATTAATACCAACGAAAGCGTTGAACTGGTGATACCGGTAACCAATACAGGAAAGCGCGACGGAACTGAAATTGTGCAGGTGTATGTGCGTAAATTCAACGATGCTGATGGCCCGCTCAAAACACTAAAAAGCTTTCAACGGATAACTTTGGCAGCTAATAAAAAAGGTCAGGCAACCATTACACTACCCTATAATTCCTTTGAGTTTTACGATAGACCCAGCACCAAAATGATGGTAATGCCGGGAGAATATGAAGTGCTTTACGGAAACAGTTCTGATGATAAAGATTTGAAGAAAATACCCGTACGGATTTTATAATTATTAGTAACAAATACGAACCAATAAACCTTTTTCATGAAAATTTACACTTTTCAAATACCATTAACTTTTTTATTCGTCATTTTTCTTAATGCTTCATTGTTAGCTCAAAATAACTCAGCCGACAATGGTGACGGTACTTATACCAATCCGGTAATTGCTGCCGATTTTCCCGACCCCGATGTAATCCTGGTTGGCGATACTTATTATATGGTAACCACCACCATGTTTGTTTTTCCCGGCGTAACCATTCTAAAATCAAACGATTTGGTCAATTGGGAGTATTGCAGCAATGCAGTTTCCCGATTCGATTTCAGTCCTTGTTACAACCTCGACTTATGCAACCGTTATGGGCATGGTCAATGGGCGAGCAGCCTTAAATACCACAACGGCAAATTTCATGTGCTCTTTATTACCCTCAATGAAGGGGGTTTCCATTGCATTGCCGATAAAGCTGAAGGGCCGTGGGAAATTCATCATCTGCCCAGGGGGTTTTACGACCCTGGATTGTTTTACGATGATGATGGAAAAATATATGTTGCCGAAGGTTATGGAAAAATAAGCATTACCGAAGTTGACTCCAATCTGGTTGCCAAAAGCGAAACAAAATTGGTTTATACCGGTGATATACGAGGGGGTTTGGAAGGAACCCATGTGTACAAAATAAACGGTTATTATTATCTGTACTGTACTTATGGCGGACTAGATGGGATACAAGTAGCCTTGCGCTCCAAAAGCATTTACGGTCCTTATGAGCAAAAAATTGTCATCAGCGACAGCACTCCAGGTGTAACTTTCGGTATTCACCAAGGAGCACTTTTGCAAACAAAAACGAGAGAATGGTGGACGATACTTTTTGTGGATATGGGGCCTTTAGGGCGTTTCCCATCGTTACAACCGGTAACTTGGGTTGACAACTGGCCCATGGTGGGTGCGGAAGGAAAAGGTGTGGTTACCTATAAAAAACCAAACGTAGGTAAAGAATACCCCAAAACCCATCTGCCTACTTCCGATGAATTCAATGATACCACCTTAGGGATGCAATGGGGCTGGAATCATAATCCCAACCCGGCCGATTGGTCGTTTAGCCAACGGAAAGGATTTCTGAGATTAACAACCGGCAAAGTGGTTAAAACTCTGCCAGAAGCTCCGAATACATTAACACAACGACCTTTTACCAACCGCGACCAAAACATTCCAAGCGTGGCTTCAGCCAAATTGGAAATCAGTAACATGAAAGACGGTGATGTGGCCGGATTGGCAGTTTTCCAAAACCCTTATGCTTTTATAGCCGTGAATAAGGAAAACGGCTATTACCAATTAATCATGGTAAATAACGGCGAACCAATTGACTCGTTGCCCATGCAAGGCGAAACTATTTATTTACGAACCTTGGCTTCGAACAAAACAAAAATGGCGACTTTTGAATATAGCTACGACAACATAAATTTTACCCAACTGGGTAATGCATTGCAAATGGAATTTAATCTGAAAGTGTTCACTGGCAACAAATTCTGTCTTTTCAATTATGCCACAAAAGGAACGGGCGGCTATGTCGATTTTGATTGGTTTCGGGTAAAATAAAAAATTCAAATATTTCCAAATTAGTCATCCGATGAATTTCTAATTAGCTGATTACAAGCTTAATATTATCTCATATTTTAACAATAGATTCATCGGATGACTTTTCGGAGCAGTCTCAATCCAAACATTATTAAATTGCACAAACCATGAAAATAAATTATCGACACACACCAAAACTGCTTTTGATATTATTAACCTCAAATTCCTTTGGCCAAAACCCGATAGTAGGCAATCAGTTCACTGCCGATCCAACGGCAAGGGTATTTGAGGGAAAGGTTTATGTATATCCATCGCACGATGTGGCCGGAATAGATGGTAAAGGCCGTAAGAACTGGTTTGTTATGGAAGATTACCATGTTTTTTCGTCGGAAAACCTTACCAACTGGACCGACCATGGGGTTATAGTAAGCCAAAACAAAGTCAATTGGGTTGACTCTGCCTCCTACAGTATGTGGGCCCCCGATTGCATTGAAAAAGAAGGCAAGTATTATTTTTACTTCCCTGCTTTTGTTAAGGATACCACCAAAGGAAAAGGGTTTGGCATTGGCGTGGCTATTGCCGATAAACCCTATGGTCCTTTTGTTCCACAACAGGAGCCTATAAAAAATGTGCGTGGCATTGATCCCAATGTATTCATCGATAATGATGGTCAAGCCTACTTATACTGGGCATCCGGTGAATTGTTTGTGGCAAAACTGAACAACAACCTGTTGGAACTGGCTACTGAGCCCCAGACCATTGCAAACCTGCCCAAAAAAGGTTTAAAGGAAGGACCATTCCTGTTCGAGCGGAAAGGCACCTACTATTTAACCTATCCACACGTGAGGAACAAAACGGAAAGCCTCGAATATGCTGTTGCCGATAATCCCTTGGGCCCTTTTGAAGTCAAGGGGGTAATTATGGATGAATCGCCCAGCGGCTGTTGGACCAACCACCAATCGATTATCGAGTATAACCGGCAATGGTATTTGTTTTACCATCACAACGATTATTCGCCCCAATTCGATAAAAACCGTTCCATCCGTATTGATAGCCTGTTCTTCAACGAGGACGGTACCATCCAAAAAGTAAAACCAACGTTGCGGGGTGTCGGAACAACCATGGCTTCGTCAACTATTCAGATCGACCAATATAGCAGGATGAGCATGGATGGAGTAAAAATTAGCTTCCTGGATTCTCTGGATACCTTCAAAGGTTGGAAAACTGTTTTGGAAAACCAAGATACGTGGATTCAATACAATGCGGTCGATTTTGGTAACAAGAAATACCATTCGGTTCAGGTAAATACGTTATCGCAAAGCGGTGGTATTTTGCAGATACGGCTAAATAATTTGGATGGTCCCCTGCTTTCTGAGGTTGCAATGCCAAAAGGGAACAATTGGAATACCGTTGATTCGGAACTATTGAAATCCTCAAATGGAATTCAAAATCTGGTACTGGTATTAAAAAGTAAAGGTACTGTTGAGATTGACTGGATCCGTTTTAAAGAGTAAACTATTTTATAATTCTACAAACCTTACAAATTTAAAAATTGTTGGAATGACTTACATAAAACTTGTTTATTGCAAAAACTAAACTAGATGTACGTTACTTGAAAACACATTTTAACTTATTGTGAAAGAAATAACGGTATCTCTAACCAAAAACACTATTAGGTTACAAAACTTGCACAAAACAAGCTATTGGAATTTTTACATTTTGAAAGAATTTGTGCTCCCGAATCCCCTCCCACAAGTATTATCTTCCATCTATTTGGTAGGTGAATAAAGCAACCCCTCAAATTGAGGTTCGAATGATGAATTTGTTTGGGTTGATTAAAAACTGTCTCCACAACTTGGGAAATCTTTGACTATTATAATGTAATACGCTCATTTACAAGTAATAAATGAGTTGTATTTGTCAATACTTTGGATATTTCAATAACCATTGGCTTCCAAAAAGCTGACAAAAGTCATATATTAGGATATATATATCCGAATATGTTTAAATAAATTTGAATGGAAATTAGCTTAGAAAAAAGGCTCTATTTTAATCGACGTATGTGGGAAAAACCATTTAAAGCCTTATTTCATGAAAGCAAAATCACTTATTATAGGAAGCCTTCTATTCCAGGCTATATTACTTAATGCACAAAAACCCCTTACCCTGGACGTTAAAAGTAACATGACAATTACGGGCACTTCCACCCTGCACGACTGGGAATCGGACGTAACCCAAATCAATTTATCGGGTACCGGAATTGAAATTAACGGCAAAATATCAGAGATAAGGGCACTCACCTTAACCGTGCCGGTGAAGTCAATTAAAAGCGGAAAGGATTTAATGGATGATAAAACCCTCGAAGCTTTATTGGCAGAATTATACCCTACTGTAAAACTTTCCGTGGAATCGGTTCACCTGTTCGATGGAAAAATTTCAGGCAAAGGGAACCTCACCATTTCGGGAATCACAAAAGAGGTGTCCCTGGCTGCAACCTATTCCCAAACCGGTTCAACACTAGAAATAAAAGGGACCCAAAATATTGACATGCTTCTTTATGGGGTAATCCCACCAAAAGTCCTAATGGGCTCTATAGCCACCGGTAAAGATATTACCATTCCCTATCATCTAATCATTCATTATTAATCACTTAATTTTTTGAATTATGAAAACTTCCATAAAAACAGTAAGCAGCTTCCTGCTTGCTCTAGGTATTTTGCAAGGTTCGGCCAAGGCGCAAAACGCCTTGCAGTTCATGCGTCCGGTAAATCAGGATGGAATCAATGTATTTGAAGATCCAAAAACGGATACGGTTCCCTATACCGGTTTTAAAGTGCGGGTTGGCGGCGACTTTGCCCTTCAATATCAAGGGCTTGACCACAGCAGTGAGGTGGATACTCTTTACGAATTGGTATCCAATTTTAATCTTCCTACGGCCAACCTGAACCTCGATGTGCAATTGGCCGATGGGTTACGCATGCATTTGCGTTCGTACCTTTCGTCGCGCCACCACAACGAAACCTGGGTAAAAGGGGGCTACGTTCAAATAGACAACTTGAATTTTATTAAAGATGGGTTTTTAAAAGGAGTGATGGATATTACCAGTGTGCGTATTGGGCTGGATGAGTTCAATTACGGTGATGCCCATTTCCGACGCACCGATAATGCCCGGGCCTTATACAATCCGTTTGTAGGCAATTACATTATGGATGCTTTTTCAACCGAGGCATTTGGAGAAGTTACCGTTGTTATGAACGGATTTTTAGGAGTGTTGGGGCTCACCAATGGTAAACTAAACCAGAATGTAACCGTTGATTCCAGGAACAACTTCGACAATAAAGTTTCCTTTTATGGCAAATTGGGTTACGATAAACAACTGAACACCGATTTACGGGTTCGCCTTACCGGATCGTGGTACATAAACCATGGCCTTTCAACGGGAAGTTATCTGTACGGTGGCGACCGTGCCGGTTCGCGTTACTATTCGGTAATGGTTCCCCAGGGTGAGGCTGACAATTTCCGAAGTGGAAGCTATAACCCCGGATTCAAAGAACTGACAGCCTTCCAGATAAACCCATTTGTTAAGTTTAAAGGATTGGAGTTTTTTGGGATTTATGAAATGGCCCTTGGAGGTTCTGCCGATATCAACGGTAGCTTTACGCAATTAGCAGCCGAAGCTTTATACCGATTTGGAAGCGCAGAACGGTTTTATTTTGGGGGCCGATTTAACCAAGTTAGTGGTAACCAAACCGAAGATGCCGGTGACATAACCATAAACCGAATCAATGTGGGAGGAGGTTGGTTTATCACTAAAAATGTAGTCGCTAAAGCCGAATATGTGCAACAAACCTACGACGGTGATGGCTTCACAAGTACCACCTATCAAGGGGGAAAATTCAATGGTTTTATGCTTGAAGCAGCCATTAGTTTTTAACCCTAAATTATGATAAAGGTGACATGGCAAAACGCCATGTCACCTTTTTTGATCCAACATGGTTCCTTACCCTTAGGGCTGAGATGTTACCCATTGGTGTTTTTGAATTCGGACGAATCAAGCCAATTGACTGTTGCAACTGCTATGGGTTTTTGCCTACATAAACCATCAGGTTTTTTGAACACTGCTTTAACTCTTTTGTTATTTACTACCAAATCTTACACTTTTTAATACCCATACTAATGAACCTTAACCCTTAAATAAAACAAAGATGGAAGGAAGAACGATTGTTGTTGAAAGCATTTACAATGCCGACACAAAAACTCTTTGGAGAGCCCTAACGAAAAAGGAAGAAATGAAACACTGGTATTTTGACCTTGCGGAATTTAAAGCAACGATAGGCTTTACCTTTGAATTCATGGGAGGACCCGAAGACGGTGCTCAATACAAACATGTATGCGAAATTACGGAAGTGGTAACGGAAGCAAAATTATCATACAGATGGAAATACCAAGGGTATGAAGGAAAATCATTCGTTACCTTTGAACTGTTTCCCGAAAACCCCGGCACCCGATTAAAGCTGACCCACCAAGGAATCGATACCTTTCCGGCCACTAACCCCGATTTTGCTATCCACAATTTTGAACAAGGATGGAACCACATTCTTAAAACCGCCCTTAAAGATTATTTGGATAACAAATGACCTCCAATGATGCTTCATTGAAACCCTTATAATATCCATTGATAACAGAACTCATACTACTATTCATTTAAATATTACCCTTATGAAAAAGAAAATCCTTTTCAGTGTATGCCTGCTTTTTGGACTGATGTTTATAAACTCCGGTCTGAACAAATTTTTTAATTACATTCCCGTTCCCGACAACATGCCGGAACATATGGTGCGGCTAATGGGGGCATTTTTGGAAATAGGTTGGTTGTTTCCTCTTGTTGCGGTGGTGGAAATAATCGGTGGATTCTTGTTTATCATCCCCAAAACAAGGGCCCTTGGGGCTATTGTTGTTTTTCCCGTAATGATAGGCGTCCTTTTAGTACATTTCATTGATTCACCGTCGGGGCTCCCAATAGTCTTGGTGCTATTTGCCATTCATGTTTGGGTCATCATAGAAAATTGGCATAAATACCTGCCGATGATTAAATGAGGTTTCAAATGGAATAAAATTATATTCTCCGTATTTTAATCGGTCTTTCTATTTGAACATCGGAAAATTCCGAAAAACTTCATTGCCATTCGATCGGCTTTTGCAAATATACATGCATATTGAAATCGATTTATTCGAATTGTCCGTTAGATCCCCAATTCGTGTTTCACAATGGGGCAATATCCAGATGAATTTTAAAGAGAATTACCACATGGTACCAAGTGCCATCAATCGGATCCGGCTGCGGTTGAGATAATCGCATAATCAATCAGCTAGATTTGAACAGTCGGTTCGGTAGTTTTAACATCCTAAAAGCAACTACAATTTACCTGTGTACAAATAAACCACTAATTTGAAACTAACTTTTGAAATAAGTTACAAAGCATCTTGATAAACAAAAAAGTAAAAAACCAGCAGTATGAAAATACAACTGGTTCCTTTTATTATCAGTGATCCCGGAGGGATTACTTTTTTCGTTTTAAGCCAAAAAAATACATATTTTTCCATTTTAATAAAAGCCCCTAAATTCAAATATTTCAGGGCATAAACAAAAATACATTATTTTACATTTAATTTGATATAATCAAAAAAGGTATGTATCTTAGTATGCAAATTACATACCTTAATTATGAAACATAATGTAAGATTTGCACCGGAAAGACGAAAAGAAAAAAACGGTGAAATTAAAACAAGCAAAATTCCTTTATTTGCTGACATCCGATTCAATGCCCAAAGAATCAATTATTTTACCGGATATAGAATAAATTATGACCAGTTTGATTTTCAATCACAACGGATTAAAAAAAATAATGTGGGTTTTGAAGGAAATAGGAAAGTTCAATACAACACTATTAACAACCGATTGACGGACATTGAATCAAAACTTGAATTATATTTTCGTGAAAAAACCATTGCAGATAAACAGGTAGTAATTAAATTGCTTAATGATGTTTGTAAAAAAAGTGAAATTATAAAAGTTGTGGAACCCGAACCGGGATTACTACAATATTTTGATATGTACATTATTGAGGCAAATGTAAGTGAAGGACTGCGTAAACAACTTAAAGTTGCTCGTAAACATTTTGAAACCTTTGCATCCGGGATTGATTACACGTTGGAAAGTGTAACGGTTGAAACCCTAAACCATTTTAAAACCTACCTTGAAAAAGAACGTGGAACAAATACAGTTGCCGGAAATTTAAAGCGGCTGCGAGCCTTTTTTAATTATGCCATAAAACAAGAATGGACAAATAACTACCCTTTCAAAAAATTTAAAATGGTTAGTGAAAAATATGGTACTCCTATTTACATTACAAAAGCTGAACTTGATAAACTTTACACCGCCAATTTAGGAGGTGACGAACGTTTGGAACGAACCCGAGATATTTTTATTTTTCAATGTTCAATTGGTGCCCGTGTTGGTGACATGATCCGCTTATCAAAAAGAAACATTATTAACGGTGAATTAAACTACATACCGAGCAAAACAGAGGGCGAAAATCAGGAATCTTTAAAAATACCATTAACCAGTAGAGCACTTGCAATTATTAAAAAGTATGAAGGTAAAAGCAAACTGTTATTGCCTTTCATTACTGACCAAAAGTATAATGTTAGTATTAAAGATTTGTTTGCAAAGGCTGAAATTAACCGTGAAGTAGTAAGGCTAAACCCAAATACAGGAATTGAAGAAACGGTTCAAATTAGTGCCATTGCATCAAGTCACATGGCACGAAGAACATTTATAGGAACATTGCACTCAGCCGGAACAAAAAACGAAATAATTAAATCAATGAGTGGGCACAAAGAAAAAAGTGTTGCGTTTGCCCGGTATTATAAGGTAACCGATTTACAAAAAAAGAAATCAATTAAAGGACTGGAATAAATTTTAAAATTATGAGAATTAACGAAAATACAGCAGATATTCGATTTTTTCGAGTTTATAGAGTGGTTAACGCCTATGAGTATCATAAGACAAGCGGAATGTTTAGCGATGAAGAATTGCAAGACATTAAAACCGCAAATAAAAATGAAAGGGTAAGAGATATTGCTATAACCCCGGATAACTGGAATGAACTTAAAGAAACTTTTTACAATCAAAGATTGGAGAAATTCCCAGCAAGTTACTATCTGAATGAAAAAATCAATTTAGAACTGGAAACCATTGAAAAATTAACTATAAATGAAACTGATTTTCAAATATTGAAAGATAGGTATAAAGAATTTTTACTTAAAAAAGTTAAAACTACACAATTAGAACCTGAATACTTTATAACATCTAATTCATTAACCAAAGCACATACAAAATTTAACGGTGAAATATGGAAGGAATTAGATATAAAAGACTTTATATCAATATTCGATTTGAACGAAAGGAACAAAAAGGAACTTATTTCAATGGGTGACGGTGAATTGGTTAATATGGTATATTTATTTATGAAGCTGCAAGAAAAAGAAAATTTTAAACAAGCGTACATTGAGAAAATAATACCTGTTTTTAGAGGCTATAAATCAAAGATTAAAAAGGGATTTGAATTGCATCCAACCCGAAAAAAAGAAATTAACGCCTTATTTTGAATTGAAACGTTTCAATAGGTTGCAAATTTACCATACTAAATAACACTAAATCAAATGTATAGATGTTGCATGGGTTGTAAAAGGTAGCAACGGACACCCCTATTTTTCACTAAATTTTAAATGTGAAAATATGGACGAAATTGTATTAACAACTCAATCAACATTAAGGAGTATTTTTGTTGAGGCATTATTGGAATATTCCAATAACTTGCTGAATGGTAATAAACAAGAATTACCCCCCCAGGGCAGTAAAAAACTACATTCAATTATTGAAGTAGCTGAATACTTGCAAGTATCAACCACCACCGCACAAAAGTACAAAAATGAAGGTATGCCCTGTATTCAATACGGGCGTAAAGTTATTTTTGATACGGTTGAAATTATGGAATGGTTGAATAACCCTAAAAAGAAAGGGGTTAAAAATGCAAAATAGCACTAATAACCCCGGAATATCTTTTCAATCGCACCGTAAAGATAACAAAAAGCAAGGTATTAAACACCTTAAGGCTTTATATTTAGCAGAAAATAAACGCAAATATCCTAGTATTCCTGACTATGCGCGAAGCTTTCCTGACTATTCAGATAAAACCGCCAATGGATTAACCAAATGTATTATTGATTTTATAAAACTATCAGGCTACCAGGCGGAGCGAATTAATTGCATGGGTAGAATTATAGATAACCGGGAAACTGTTTCCGATGTAATGGGAAATATTAGAACCATTGGCCGGGTGCAATATGGTAAAACAACCGGGCAACGTGGAACGGCTGATATTTCAGCAACCATTAAAGGGCGAAGCGTTAAAATAGAGGTGAAAATTGGTAGGGATAGGCAGAGCCAGGCGCAAAAAGACTATCAAAAGTTAGTTGAAAATTCCGGCGGGGTTTATTTTATTGCCACCGATTTTGAACAGTTTTATAATTGGTTCATATTAACATTTGGCAGCCATGAATAAACAACTTGCTTACATTCAATTTCCTTTATATCTATTAAGGAATTTATTTAAGGATAAGAACGCCACCATTAATACAATCCTAACTTATGGGATTTATAGATTTTCAACCACTATAAAATATGATATTAATGAAGTAGCAAGGCAATTGATGTATGGCTATTATAGGGGCGATTTAACAAATGATTTACGCCCGACAATGGAAATGTACATTAATGCTGATAAATTGCCAATTGATGAGGATTACAACGGATTTGCCGGCAATACTTTCGATCCTGAATATTCATTAACTGAATTGCATGAATTATTCAATGATGATCCTGATTTTAAAAACAAGGCAATTGAATTTTATCAAATAAAACAGGCATACAGTTTTTTAAAGTTAACCGGTGATTTTAATAATTGCATCAAACAAGGTTTAAAACTTGAAAAAAGTATCCCATCCGGCGAACCTTTGCCAATGATTAATACAAAACATTTGTTTGCGTTTAGGGATAATAATAAAACGGAATTTGATTTAATGCAGTTTGCTTGCTATGTTGGTTTTCGCTCAATAATTGGCATAAAACCATACAGTAAAACAAATAAACAAATGATACTTTGCCGGGCGTTTGGTTATTCAAGTATTAAGCAATTACCTAAAGAACCGCCGGAACTTTATAAAAAGTATTCTAAACGTTATCATATTGATAAAATAATCAGTTTTCTTGAATTGAATTGGGGCGTTTTAACCTACTCAAATAATATGCGAGGCATCTATGTTGCCAATGTTGATAAAATGACAATAGAACAGCTCGCTATTATCGCAGAAACTAAGAAACAAACCAGGCGTTTGAATGAAATTAAAAACAAAAAAAGAGATGCTAAGGAAAAGGCAATACAGCAGCTTAATAAAGGGCAACCGCTTAATAAGGAATATTAAGCCCCTTGCAAGCCCCTTTTAAGCCCCTTGTATTTTACAGCATCATATCAACATTTAGAACAACAAGTTTACAACAAGATTACAGCAGCTTAAATAATATTCTTAATTAAAGTTCTTAATTAAAGTTTCTAATTAAAATTAATAAAGAGTTCACATGAAAGAAAAATTCATGTACTTTTTTTTAAGATAAAACTTATATAATAAATAAAAACAATACAAGCAGAAAAAACTATTTAAAATTTTTACCAATTATTATCCTTTAGTGGATTTTTTTCACTCATAATAAATTGTTTTAACTCAACATTAAGATTATTAAAATAGTCTGCAATATCGGGGAGGTGCATATAATTATTTCTTATTACTCCCTTATTATTATAGTAGAGTGCGGTATTGTCTAATTTAATATCAGCCCAACCTGCACTATACAAATATTCAATATTGCCAATAACATCAAATTTGTATTTGCCCTCCTTAAAAGCAATTTCAATTATGTATTTAGACGCACAGCAATTTGTTCCGGCTGCACCGAAACAAACTAAATTATCACTTGCACCTTCAATTCTTATATAATCATTCTCTTTTTGAACTTTTAGCACCTCTTTGGGATTTTTATAAGTTGCCGAAACCCAATCAAGTGTTTTAATATATATTTCAGATTGAGTTTTGCCATCGCAAGGAGTAACCACAAAATCAGTAAAACTTTCTTTAGTAAACTTAAATATAGTATCCTGAGCAATAGTTTCAATCGAAAATATGATTGTTACAAACAATAGACTTGTTAGTGTTTTCATAATTATAAATTTTCATTAAGTTAAAATTGGAAGCTCTTTTTTTTCTGCAACGGCAAGTTAACCTGTTTTATTCGATTTTGCGCAAATATGTTCAAAAATACAGCAACGAAATATTAAAAGGGTAGTTTATAATATAGACACATAAAATTTGATGCTATGTACAATAAAAATAAAGCATGGAAGACCGCAGACCTCTCACCGAAAAAGGAAGTAAGAGTAAGTGTAACATTAACCGAAAAAACGGGGGTTAAATTACAAGAATTGGCATTTGAAAAAGGTTTAACAGCTTCGGGCGTTGTAAACTTGTTGTTAAGTGAATACCGTTAAACTAACGATAATCAAACGATGAAATTTAATAGTGATACTGCAAAGATAGCCGGAGCCAATTCATCAAGAAAGGGCGTAAAAAATAGAAGTAGCGAAGAAATTAAACAGGCTTATAGCGATATACTAAATAAGAACATTGGTAATTTAGAAACATGGCTAAAAGAAACGGCAGAACAGAACCCGGCAAAGGCATTAGAACTATTTTTAAAATTAAGTGAATTTATATTGCCCCGGATGCGAAGTACTGATTTAACAGATAACACAAACCCCGATTTATTTCGCCCTGTTATCATAAATTTAGGTTCTGGAATTAAACCGAATGCAGATGAAAATTGAAATAAACTCATTGGCTGATTTATACGCGTGTATAATGGATAAGAAAACACCAATAAGTATTTTCCCTAGATTGGTATGGGAAACATTCCATGTTGTTATTGGAGCTGAAGAGGGAAATAGAATTTTGTTAGTGGATAAACTTAAAGATTATTACAAAAATTATGGTAACCTGCCGGAATGGGCAGAGCATCCAATCTTTTTAGATGAATTAGATTTAAACGTTAAAAATTAACTAAAAAAAAAATAAAATGAAAGAAAAAAAACAGTTTTTGTATTTCAATTACATGAGAAATAAGGAATTACACCGGGCTTATTTGGCCGACATTGATATTTTGAACGATATTGTTTCAGAATTGGAAGCTAATATTTTAAGAGTACCCCTTACATTGGAACAAAAAACAGCATTGTGCGATAATGCCCAAACCTTTATTGAAGGTGTAAAATTAGAGATTAGAGGTAATTATACTTTTCCGAATGCCCGCGAGCGCCACTCGCTTGAATTGCTAGGCATAAGCTACGAAAAAATGGATTCATTATTTGGTAAGCTAAAAAGCTATTCAAACCCATGCGACATAGATAATGAAGGGCAATTAATTGCTTCAGAAAGACATATTGAAAAGATAAAACAAGATTGTGATGTTTATACTAAAAATGATGCTCAACTGGAAATCTATAATAGTTTAACTAAAATAGTCGATTTAACCAACGAATTGAGATTGAAATATGATAGCTTGGTATTAGGTGCATCAACACATTTTTTAGGCTCGCAGTTTAATCAATTGATCCGGATGGTTGATAATAGATTCGAGCTAGATTGCACCAAGATTGCACAATTATAAGATACTCTTTTTTTTGATTGGTTATTAACTTTAGGGGTTACTTTTTTATAGTAACCCTTTTTTTTAAAAGATATAAACATGAATAACGATATACAGCGACTTAAAAACCTGTTAAGGCAAAAATCCATTAAGTTAGCTAATGAAAAATTTTCATCGGTAAAGGATATACAAAATTTAAAAGAGCTATTGAAAAAGAACTCGATTAAGTTAGCTAAGAAAGAAAATGTATCAGTAAAATATTTCGTGACTGATAAATTTTCAACAAAGTTAATCCGGCTATGTTCTTTTTTTATGTAAATACACTTATTATTTGCTAAAAATAGAGGTGTAATGCAAGGGGTAATACTTCAAAAAGGTATGTAATAAGGTATGTAAAAATAAAAAACCGCTTACAATCTATTGATTTATAAGCGGTTAGTATTTATAATTGTGATCCCGGAGGGGGTCGAACCCTCGACCCGCAGATTAAGAGTCTGCTGCTCTACCAACTGAGCTACGAAATCGCGGTGCAAAGATAAAAAAATATCTAAGTTGCTAATGAGACTATCATTTATTTATAGAAATAATTGGTTTGGGTTAGTATTTCAGTTATTCTTTGATAACCCGGTTAAACTTGCTTTTGCTTATATTTTTGTATTAGAATAAGATATTGTTAAGTTTACAATTAAATTATATAATACCTAAATTTCTAAAATAAAAGATGCATCTGTCAGGTAAAATGCTTATCTTTAGTTCGTTACAACAAAAACAGACATACACCCAACAGATGCAGAACAAAGATAATAAGACAATTAAATTT
>JBAYKX010000035.1:0-54540 GCA_041664345.1 Salinivirgaceae bacterium | reverse complement strand
GAACAATTTATAGTGTTGTAGCTAATGGGATACCTTATAGCCAAAACTATATTTGTAGTGACCCTAGAAACAATGAAAAAAAACTTGTGTCATAATTTGCTTTTGTCAGAGTATACGGTGAGATCACTTCGTTAAGTTGCATCGTGTGGCAGTGTAAATTCCAATGCTGTGCTGGCGCAAGCCTGTTTCAAGGATGGCAGCGCAATGGCCCGTTTGTTCTGTCCGATCAGCCGGAAGTAATAGCGCAGCCCGTAAACGGCGTGCTTGAAGCTGCTGCGGGATGGCGATTTGGCCGACAGGGCCAGCGCAGCAAGGTACTCGTTGATCTCGTCGTCGCTAACCTGCTCGGGCAGCCTGCCGAAATGAAGGCTTATCAGGGCGATGCGCCTGATGTAGTTTTCCAACGTACTGCGGCTTTGTCCCCTGAGGGTAACCTGTTGCTGCAACAATTTGTACACTTTTTCAAAACCATCAACACTTTGGATGGCTTTTTCCACCAGAGTGGGTTCTGTCCTTTTTCTCATAAAGCATTATTTGTTAAATTTATAATGCCCAAAAGTTAACCTTCCAATTTTGTATATCTTTGTTTGCCCAACGGAAACTATCCCGTTAGGGATTTAGTTCAACACGCAGTATAAAAAATTGCCGGGATAGTAGGTTATTCAATCCCGAATTCTCGGGAGTAGCCCGCTTCAATCCCGATGGTTATCGGGATGTGAATTGAAAGGAATGAAGCCAGCAAACGCCTACTTTTCAGTGGGCTGTATTAAAAAAGAGGCTCGGAATTCACAAATTTGCTAATTTGACAAACTATAGTTATCTTTGGCGTTAGTAACGTGAAAAGGCTGTATGATAGTTACATTTGGTTCAAAAGAGACCGAAACGATTTGGAATGGAGAACGTGTAAAAAAGATTCCGGCAGAAATTCAAAAAATTGGACGTAGGAAACTTAGAATGATAAGTAACTCGCAAAATATTCAGGATTTGCGTATTCCGCCATCTAATCGACTTGAAAAACTAATTGGAAAAGGACAGGATTTTTACAGCATAAGGATTAATGACCAATGGAGGATTGTTTTTCAATGGATTAATAATCATGCATACGAAGTTGAAATTGTAGGTTATCATTAAAAAAAGGATTATGGAAAAATTAGATAACATTCACCCAGGTGAAATTTTAATAGAAGAGTTTTTAAAACCAATGGAAATATCTGCATATAGACTTTCTAAGGACTTGGATATTCCTCAAACTCGGATTTCTCAAATTATTAAGGGTAAAAGAAGGATTACTGCGGATACTGCATTAAGACTTAGTTCTTATTTTGGAAATTCTGCAAAATTTTGGCTAGGACTTCAGGACGATTTTGACATTGAAGAAGAAAAAGTCAAAAATATGGATGTTTTTATTAAAATTAGTAAATCTAGAATAACACAGCCCAACCCGCTATAAACTCAATGCTGCAACTCGTTAATTTTATGCGTGTTCGTATTTGCATTGTAATCCCCACCTCAACTGAATGTTCGCTTGTTTTGTAAAAAACCTTAAATTGCATTCGTAAATTTAATAAGGTAGTGAATAATACCGTAAACTGTAAGGTAATCAAGGCTCAGAAATTCTCCACATGGCTATTTTATTAAACTTGCAACAAACAAAAACTAATTTTATGACACTTGAACATGTTGCCATTTGGACAGAAAACTTAGAAAAGTTGAAAGAGTATTACACAAAATATTTTGGCGGAATTTCAAATGAGAAATACACAAATGAAAAGAATGAATATCAAAGTTATTTTATAACATTCAAATCAGGAGCAAGGCTTGAAATTATGACAAAGCCAAACATACCTGACAATACTAATGATACAATTATCAAGCAACATAAAGGCATTATTCACTTGGCTTTCGGTGCTGGCACAAAGAAAGAAGTTGAAGACAAAGCAAATGAATTACAAACGGCTGGTTTCAAAATATTAAGTGGCCCCCGATTTACCGGAGACGGATACTTTGAGTTTGAAACACTAGACCCAGACAACAATCGGTTGGAAGTTACAGCGAAAATATAAATAAAAACTGACCCTTACATTGGGATGGAAATAGGATGGAACAACGAACCCTTACAACAGGTATAAAATATAGGGTTTCAATGGGTTTGCAAGCGTTTCAGCCCGCATCAAGTACTATACGGTGGGATACGGGACACAGCCACACAATTCCAAACGTTTCATACACACTCTCGTTGTATTTAACCTCCGAGTTTTTGCCATTAGAACAACTGGCTTCTGGTTGCTTTTTTTTGTAATATTTCAAAATTTCCACGCAAAAAAAAAAGAATTTTGAACTTTTTATCTTCTTTATCGTTTACACTAATCGCAAAATTTTTGGTTATTGCTATTGTATTAATAATAATCTGTTGACGAAAATAAAAAATTCTAGTCCAATTAATTTCATTATTGCTACTAAATATGAAAATTTGTTTTTCCCTTGCTCTACTTGTTTTATTGAATACCTGCGTATTTGCACAGAATAATTTGTATTCCTACGATGCATCGCTGAAAATTCCGAACCATATTGATTCTTTTACTGCCGATTCAATAAACAACCTAATACACCAAAATAAAAAAAGTGACAACGGCAACTGGGTAAACGGTTTTACAGTTCCCGGAATTGTAGGAACGGTTTACGCCACTGCAACCGATAGTACCAATCTGTATATTGGAGGAAGTTTTATGGTAGCCGGAAATGTTTTGGCAAATAATCTTGCTATGTGGGATGGGCAAAACTGGCATTCAATTGGTGAAGGAGATGAAAACGGAATTAGCGGTGATGATTGGGCAGTGCAAGCATTGGCTTATTATGAAGGTAAATTATATGTAGGCGGTAATTTCTTGAAAGCCGGAACTGTAGCTGCAAATGGAGTTGCCTGTTGGGATGGCGTCCAATGGAATAAATTGGGTAACGACAGTATAAACGGTGTAACACGAAGGCTTGTATATGAATATGACACCCTACCAAACGATACCCTGTTTGGCGGAGGATTTGTTTACGAGTTGTTTGCCCATAACAATAAAGTTTATTTGGGTGGGTATTTTCATTTTGCAGGGAATAAAATAAGCGAGGGAATTGCTGCATGGGACATTACCAACGAAAGCTGGGAAACCTTTAACGGTGGGCTTGGCACTATTTCTGAATACGATGTTGCTCATGCTTACGCTATTGAAGCTAAAGATAATGATATTTATGTTGGTGGAAAATTTGATATGGCTGGTGGTGTTCCGGTTAAAAATATTGCCAAATGGGATGGAAGTAACTGGTATGCTTTAGACAGTATTGATGCTTATGCTGTTTTTGATTTGGAATTTGACCCTTCGGGCACCTTATTTTCAGCTAGTTTTAATGCCTCAGGCCCTGAAAATAAATCGTGTGGAATCCGCAAATGGAACGGTACTAAGTGGGATTCATTACCGAATCCTGAAGGGTACAACGCTTCCTTTACCAGAATAAAATTTCACAATAATGCACTTTTTGCTACGGGTACAATAAGTACAAATTTAGGATATTATGTGGCATCTTTTGCCGAGTGGAATGGCTTTGAATGGAAGATTATTTATGGATTGGGAAATGCTGCTAATGAATTCTTTCCTGCGAATGTTTTTTGTCTTCAAAAATCAAATAATAAGCTTTACGTGGCTGGCGGTTTTACCAAGGCTGGTGAACTATTTCCGGTTAATGTAGTTGAATGGGATTGGATGCAAGAATCGTGGAAACTATTAGACAATGGTGATGCTCATCAAGGCATTTATAACGGAACTATTGAGACACTTCATGCAACTAAAGATACGCTTTATGCCGGAGGTTCATTTAGTGTGGCCGGCGGAATTTATACCCGAAATATTGCCAAATGGGGTGGAACCCAATGGGAGTCAGTAGGATCATCTTATGAAAATGGGATAAAGGGAAGAGTTTTTTGCATACTAGCCGACAGTAATAATTTATATGTTGGAGGTTACTTTGGAGGTGCTGGTACATCTGAAGCTTACCATATTGCCAAATGGGATGGTACTCATTGGTCGTCGATTGGAATTGGTGTGGGTGGTGTGCCTGGGGCTCATGTGAATGCTTTGGCTAAAATTGGAAATTACCTTTATGTAGGTGGATATTTTTCAATTGTTGGTGATGATGCCAATTATGATCTTCCGGCTAATTCCATGGCTCGCTTTGATTTGTCAACCCAACGCTGGGAAGCCTTGGGACGAAGTATTGAATATGTATTTGGAATGCCTGGTTTAGTAACAACAATGGATGTTTATGATAACAAAATATATGTGGGCGGAGAATTTTTTAGTGTGGATGATACTTTCTATGAAAACATAGCTGTACTTGATCAAAATAAATGGACAGGCATCGGAGAAAATCCCAATATTGGTATTAACGGAGATATCAGAACTATAAAAGTAATTAACGGGGAAATTTATATTGGCGGAATACTTCAGCCGGATAATACCGACGAAACATTTGCTATAATGAAGTGGGATGGAAAAACCTGGATAGGTGTTGGTGAAAATCTTACGGCAGGTTCAAGGTATGCTTACGTAAACAGCATTGTTCCCCGTGATAGTGGAATGATTGTTTCAGGTTACTTTACCAAAGCTGGATCACAAAACCTAAATAATCTGGCATATTTTGATGGAAATCAATGGAACGATGTGGGTGGAGGCATCCTACCAGAAAATTTAAATATTGCCATTATGGATGATGCGCTTTATGTGGCCGGCCCTGTTGAAATGGTTAATCGTGATGGTTTTGGTGTGGGAATTGTCAGATACAATTTCAACACTCCTCAGGATACAGTAGATACTTTTATCTACAATGAAAAATTAACTCTGGGTAGTTATCCAAATCCGTTTTCCGAAAAAACAACCATTCAGTTTTTAGTTAATTCACCCGAAACAATTCTCTTAACTATTTACAATAGCCAGGGACAAGAAGTGAAACAACTGCTTAATCAGGATTTTGAACCGGGAAATTATCAGGTCGATTTTAATGCCAACAATTTTCCTGAAGGAATTTATTTTTTCCGTTTATCAAGCAATACGCGAAGTGAATCTGGTAAGCTTTTGCTAATTCATTGAAACAATTTTTAAAAGAGAATAAGTAATCTCTTTGGGTCATCTTAAAAGTGGTTGGAATTCTATTGTTGAATAGAATTAATTGGTGAAATATAACATCAAGGTGAAGTAGGAATTTCGAAGTCGTTTTATAGATTAACTTGCAACCTTTGGCAACCATTGAAAGAGACATCGTGCAAATCAAAATAAAACGACAAAAAATGACAACATACCTATCAATTTTAAGGGGCATAAATGTAAGCGGACACCGAATGATTAAAATGGATGCATTGAGACAATTGTTTGCTGACCTTGGTTTTATAAATATTCAGACCTATATACAAAGTGGAAACATTGTATTCCAAAGCAAAAAGGACGACCAACAAAAACTAGAAAATAAAATTGCAAAAGCAATTACTGAGAAATTTACTTTTGATGTTCCTGTAATTGTAAAAGAACTTGACGAATTCAAACAAATTATTTCAAACAACCCTTTTATGACCGATAAAGGAAAAGACATTACCCATTTTCACGTAACTTTTTTGTCAGACAAACCAGACCAGGAAAATTTTAACAAAATTAAAGACGAACAATATCAACAAGATGAATTTCAATTAGTTGATAAAGCCATTTATCTTTATTGTCCAAACAGTTACAGCAACTCAAAACTGACAAATAGTTTTTTTGAAAATAAATTGAAGGTTACAGCAACTACAAGAAATTGGAAAACAGTCAACGAACTTCAAAACATAGCAAACAAAATTTTAGATTTATAATTATGCCATACATCAATCTACAAATCACCAAAGGAGCCACTAGAGAGCAGAAAGCCCAGATTGTTGCTGAATTTACCAATACACTTGTGCGTGTTTTAGGGAAGGAACCCGAACATACACACATTGTTATTCAGGAAATTGAAGACGGGAACTGGGGATTCTCAGGTATGTTGACCGACGATTGGAAAAAACAAAACCAATAATAAATTGGGTATAAATGGCTCCCACGGAAAATCATCCGTACTACTTGCAAAAGCGATGCAATGGGCTTGACGAATTGTGCTGTTTTTTTTACCAACGCTCCACTGAAGTTTGTATTTTTACATTTGAATAGTTGATAATACCTTGAGCATAATGAAAGAAATACCCATTCAATTTATTTACATCGCAATAGGTGCTGCATTTAGTGCGGTTATACTTTTCGCCAATTTAATGGTAAGGCTCTCAAATTCAGAGAAAAAGAAAAAGGTGGTTGAATCAAAATTTCAAGAACTTGAAGATAGAATTAATGCCTTGCAACTTGAAAAACTGGAATCGAAACTAAATCCCCATCTTTTTAAAAATATCCTAAACTCCATTCAATCACATGCATACCAGACCTATTTTGCACTCGACAAACTGGCAAATGTGCTGGATTACATTTTGTATGATAGCCGAAAAAAATATGTTACCCCAAAGGAAGAGGTAGAATTTGCCCTTAACCTGATTGAAATAAACAAAATCAAAGTTAGTCCGCTTTTTGAACTTAAGGTAAAAACAAAGATTAATGAAGCAGAACCCCTTTACGAACAGAATCTGTTAACTCCATTAATAACCATTGACCTTATTGAAAATGCATTTAAACATGCCGATTTGCAAAGCCCTGATGCTTTTATTTCCATTGTTTTCGAATTTAACGATAGCATTTTCTCGCTTACGGTGGCCAATAAAATATCAGCAAAAACCCCGATGAAAAAAGAGAAAAGCGGCTTGGGTTCTGAAATACTGGAACAACGGCTTAAAATAATTTACAAGAACAATTTCAAACTCGATAAATATATTGAAGGCGATGTATATAACAGCCACTTAAAAATTAACCTGCTTGGACACAAAAATCAAATGCTTGCTGCTCGATGATGAGCTTAAAGGTTTATCGTACCTGAAAATGCTATGTGAACAAATTCCTGAATTGGAAGTGGTAAAGGCATTTAACAGCCCATTGAAGTTTTGTGCTGAGCTACCCAAGTTAGATTTTGACATCTGTATTTTGGATATTGAAATGCCTGATATGAACGGTTTGCAAGTAGCAAATTTACTAAATGGCAGACCCGTAATTTTCACAACCGCTTACAAGGAATATGCCGCTGATGCATTTGACCTTAATGCAGTTGATTATGTTCGTAAACCATTAACTAAAGAACGCCTTGAAAAGGCTGTAAAAAAGGCTTCAATGCTACTTAATAATGCCAAAGAAACGAGAGAATTTTTTCATTTAAACACCGACAAAGGAAAGGCAATCCTCTTTTTCAACCAAATACTGTATTTGTATTCATCGGATGTTGACAGCCGTGATAAAATTATTGTATTGCAAGATGGCTCAACGCTAACTGCAAAAAATTACACATTCAGCGCCATGCTAAAGGAATTGCCATATATTGATTTTTGCAGAATTAACAAAAAGGAGCTCATTGCATTGAAAATAGTTCGGGTGTTCTCGTTTGACGAAATTACTACCACAATACAAACTACATCAGGTAAAAACCTTACGCTAACCCTCAGCGAAGCCTTCCGAAAAGATTTCCTGCAAAAAGTAAATATCTGATTTTTATTACAGGTTTTCTCCTTCTTATTCCAATTCTCGGCCACTATGCTCCAATTGTAAACTTACATCGCACTGAAATTTGCATCTTTGCGATATATTGATACTAACACAGAATTGTCCACATCCTTTTCAAGAGAGGCTTTCGGAAATGGAGTCTTAATTTATTGCAGAGAACTTTGCTGACAAAAATATGGGCTATACAATTTTGAAGATATTTTATTACGATATTTTTCCAACTATTAATGACAGCAGGCAAAAATTGGATGTGAGTGGTTAGAATTTTAAATTCTATGACTTCGATAAAAATTACAAGAAACGGAAACAGTGTAATGTGAATTTCTAAAGGTATGACAAATGGGACGCAGAATTATTACATACAGTTTGGTAGGTTTAACTATGTTGTTTTGTGCCTGTGTAAGTCCCGGAGGGGAAAAAGGGAATGATAATCATTTACGCAGTACATGGCAACTTGATGAAAAAACACATCAGGCTATTGTGCATCATTGTGTGGAAACAAATTTTACTGACACTCCTGCTACGTTTATATTGACAAGAAAAGGTGAGGACATATTATTGCAGTTTAACGGACAGCACCACGTATGGATGGCGCAAGCTGACAAAAGTTTTTTTTATGCGCGCCAGGTGTTAAAATCTTCCAAATCAGGCAGGTTCTGCGATTTTCAAATGGAAATCAGCATATCTTTCAGACTGACTGGTAACAACCAAAGCAAAATAAAGGGCATATGGCGAGCCCCCACGTGTGATTATTGCCCACAAGTAGAATTTATAGCCTACAAAATCAATTAACGAAACAGAAAAACATGGACAAAATTCCAACATTTCAAAGTAGGTTACGAAAAAACATAGTTACAGTTCCCGAAATAATCAATGAATGTTCGGGAATTCGAATTTTTGGTCAGTTACTAAAATCTTTTTTATTCACTACAGATGTCGCAATTATTAGGAACACCAATGCAAATGCAATCATAGCGGTTTATCCATTTACCCCTCAGCCATTAATTTCGCATTCGCTTATTTTAGCATCTGATAAGCCAATTCTTTGTGGTGTTGGTGGAGGAATAACAAATGGAGACAGATCTATTAACCTTGCCATTGATGCCGAATTCCAAGGCGCACTGGGTGTTGTATTAAATAAGCCAACATCAAATGACTTAATAAAACGACTTAAAGATAAAATTGATATCCCTGTGGTTATAACAGTAGTTTCAGAAAATGACGACTTCGAAGGGAGAATCAAAGCAGGTGTGGATATATTTAATGTTTCAGGTGCAGAAAAGACTTCGAATATCATTAAAATTATCAGAGATATAAATAGCAAAATAGCAATACTTGCTACAGGTGGAAAATCAGAAGAAACAATACGCCTGGCTATAAATTCCGGTGCAAACGCAATATCATATACACCACCTACCATAGGAGAATTATTTAAGGACATTATGTACAAATATAGAAATGAAAAATAATCAATTCATTAATGCTAATGTTTTAATACTGTTGTTTATGACCACTATTTTAATATGTTAAAAATGAAAAAATTTAGAAACATTATCTTTTATATTGTAATTATTGGTGGTTTTTCGTCCTTAATGTATTGGATTGTTGTGCTGGGTTCAAAATTGGAAAACGGCCAAAACATAAAAATCCCAAAATCCGAAATTAGCCAGTGGGCCGAGTTTATTAATTCGTTGCTTAGCAATATGGGACATCCGTTGGCTATATTATTGGCGCAAATTGTCACCATCATATTTGTAGCCCGCCTTTTGGGTTGGTTGTGTGCAAAAATAGGCCAACCAACGGTTATTGGTGAAATTGTTGCCGGTATAATCCTTGGGCCTTCATTAATTGGTTTCTACTTTCCCGAATTCTCAACAGCGCTGTTTCCTGTGCATTCCTTAGGTAATTTACAGTTTATAAGCCAAATAGGTCTAATTTTGTTTATGTTTATTGTGGGCATGGAGCTAGACTTAAAGGTACTTAAAAATAGGGCCCACGATGCGGTAGTAATCAGTCATGCCAGTATAATCATTCCGTTTGCATTGGGCATGGGTTTGGCCTATTTTATTTATAGTTCCTTTGCCCCCGCGGGTGTTCAGTTTTCTTCTTTCGGTTTGTTTTTGGGTATTTCAATGAGTGTAACCGCATTTCCGGTGCTTGCCCGCATTACACAGGAACGGGGCATTCATAAAACCCGCATAGGAACCATTGTTATTACTTGCGCCGCTGCCGACGATATTACCGCATGGTCGTTATTGGCCGTTATTATTGCTATTGTAAAAGCCGGTTCTTTTGTAAGTTCAATTTACACCATTTTGTTGGCAATTGGGTATGTTTTTTTTATGATAAAAATAGTTCGGCCTTTTTTAAGGCGTGTGGGAAATCTTCATGCTTACAGTGAAAACTTGAGCAAACCGATTGTTGCCATCTTTTTTCTTACCCTCATCCTATCCGCTTTTGCTACTGAAGTAATTGGCATTCACGCATTGTTCGGTGCTTTTATGGCTGGTGCAATAATGCCTGATAATGCGAAATTCAGAAGTGTTTTTATTGAAAAAATAGAAGATGTTGCTTTGGTTCTTTTACTGCCCTTGTTTTTTGTATTTACGGGTTTGCGTACACAAATTGGGTTGCTCAACGACCCGTATCTGTGGAAAGTTACAGGCCTGATAATTCTGGTAGCGGTAACAGGCAAATTTGTTGGAAGCGCATTGGCTGCGAAATTTGTTGGCCAAAAGTGGAAAGACAGCTTAACCATTGGGGCATTGATGAATACCCGTGGCTTAATGGAATTGGTTATTCTGAACATTGGGTACGATTTAGGAGTGCTCACCCCCGAGGTTTTTGCCATGATGGTGATTATGGCATTGGTTACCACGTTTATGACAGGCCCGGCCCTAACATTCATAAACTGGGTATTCAAAAGCCCAAAAACAGAAACCGAGCAAGAGTTAAGTGCCATTAGCAAATTTAAGATATTGGTATCATTTGGCAACCCTGTTAGGGGCGTATCGTTGCTGCGTTTGGCAAACAGTCTGGTTAAAAGGTTAAACGGAAATGCTTCTGTTACCGTAATGCACTTATCGCCAAGTAATGAAATGAATAGCTATAATTTAGATAAATATGAAAAGGAAAGCTTTTATCCGATAATTGAGGAATCACATAATCTCAATCAAAAAATAACCACCCTGTTTAAAGCATCAAACGATGTTGAAAATGATATAGCCTCGGTGGCCAATAAAGGTGATTTTGATTTGATACTGGTTGGAATAGGCCACTCAATTTATGAAGGAAGTTTATTGGGAAGGATATTTGGGTTAACTACAAAAATTATAAATCCCGACAAAATTATAAATCAAGTCATTGGCAAAGAGAATATGTTTAAAGAGGCACCCTTTGACGAAAGAACGAATTTAATTATTTCGAAAAGCAATGTTGCAATTGGCGTTTTGATTGATAAAGACTTAAAGAGCGTTGACAAAGTTATAATTCCACTGTTTACTGAAGATGATGCATTTTTAATAAAACTGGCACAAAAATTAATTCATAATTCCGATTCTCAAATTACAATTGTAGATGTTAATGGACGAATTAAAAACAACATTGAAACCAAAGAATTGATTAAAGCTATTGAGCAAATTGCCCCAAACCACATTAACCTTATAAGCAAGAACGGAATTGATTTAGACTTTTTTAACCAACAGAGCTTAATGCTGATAAGTATTTTTGGGTGGAAAAATTTAATTGATGAAAAAAGTACTTGGCTTACAAAAATTCCGTCAACGCTAATAATTGACAATAAATAATAGCAAATTCGAATCAAATCGGTATTGAGCATAAACAGATGAACAGTCGCAAGTGAATTTGCAAGCCTGCACAGTCTTTCTCTAAAACATGTTTAACAAATAGTGTTAATTTATTAAAAAATATTTTCCGGCTTATAAATAGTATTATTTTTGCATCCAACTAATACAATTGGATTACTTGGTTAATGAAAATAAACACAAATATTCGGTACGGATTAAGAGCTATGGTTGAAATAGCTAAAAGTCCTACACCCGTTTTACAAAAAGAAATAGCCGAAAGACAAGAAATTTCAGTGAATTATCTTGATTCCATTATTGCAGGACTTAAAAATGCCGGATTGATAGTGAATTATGAAGGAAAAGGAAGTGGATATATTCTTGCAAAGAAACCAAAGGATATTACTGTTTATCAGATTTATAGGGCATTTAGTCCAGAGCTTCAACTTGTAAATTGCTTATGCGAAACAAACGAATGCCGAAGATCAAGCAATTGTCCCTCAAAAGATTACTGGTTTGAATTGAATTCAAAAATTAAAGATATTATGGACAGCAAAACAATTGAAGAACTTTTGAAGGATAATTTTTTAATAGAATAGAACAATTAAACAAATAGCTTTTATTAACTTTTAATTTTAAATTTCATGAAACAATTTAGTTGGTTTTTAGCAGTAGCTTTAGTAAGTGCTAGTGTTTTTACAAGTTGTAGTGATGATCCAGAACCAGAACCAGTTCCAGATCCTAATCAAGTAGCTTATGACAGTGCTTCCATTTCAAAAGGAGGTATAATGTATGACAAATTTTGGAGCACAGAATCAGGCTTTGACCAAAACAATTCCAATTTAGCAACCTTAAATGCCAAAAGTGATTTCTTCAGATGTAAACAATGTCACGCATGGGATGGTTTAGGTAGCAATGGTTCATATATTAACAGAGCTCCTAAAACCACAAGACCCAATATAAGTGCAATAAATCTTTATAGCTTAGCTCAAACTAAAACATCAAAAGAATTATTTGATGCTATGAAAGCTACTGCCGGAAGACGCGATATAGCTTATGATTTATCGACCTATGACCCTGCAACCAACAGCACCGAAGGCGACAAAATGCCAAATTTAGGTCAATTATTAACCGATGCTCAAATTTGGGATATAGTTAAATTTATGAAAGAAGGAATGTTTGATGTATCAAAACTTTACGATGCAACTTACACCGGTGCCTATCCAACAGGTAAAGCAGTTTTTGCTAACGTTGGTTTAGATGGTAATGCAGCCAATGGCAACACTTATTATACCGCTAATTGTAAAGCTTGCCACGGTACCAATGGAACACAAATAGCATTAGAAACGTTGACATTAGGTAAATTTGTTCGCACAAAGCCAAACGAAGTTCAACACAAAATTCATTACGGACAGCTTGGTTCTGCCATGGTGGGTGAATTTGATATTACGCTAGCTCAGATGAAAGATTTGTATAAAGCTTGCGCTGATACCGTGAATTTTCCTAACTAATTTATAGTTGGTTCAAAAACATTGCAGCCACAGTTAACTGTGGCTGTTTTTTGTTTTATATATCAACGCCCAGTTAGCAAGAAAGGCTTTAGTGCATTGGTGGCTCATATACAACTCTTGGTTGTGTAAATACAACCATAAGTAGCTAAATTACAACTAATAGTATCCGCATTTTGACATATTCTGGAAATGAATCGGCATATCTTTGTTGTATAAGAAAAAATAAAAAAATACTACTTATGGAAACTAAAATGATTGGCAATAAAATTGCCACAGCACGAAAGAAAGTGAATATTTCTCAAGCACAGCTTGCTGAGCTCCTATTCATAAGCCCACAGGCTGTCGGGAAGTGGGAGCGCGGAGAATCAATGCCTGACATCATTACTGTTATGCGTCTGGCAGAAATTCTGGGTGTTGACCTTAACTATTTTTCAGAAAACTTCCAATCACCGTCCACTGAAATGGCACTTGGTGAGCCATTGGTAAAGCAATCGGTTGAATTACCAACAGGAAAAATGAGGCAAAAGCTTAGCTGGGATATGTCGAGCGGAAACTGGGTGGATGCCGACTTTTCCGGATTGAAAAATCTGCATGAAAAATTCAGTTCTTCTAATATGCAGCGCTGCAAATTTATCGGTTCCGATTTGTCGGGACTTCTTCTAAAAAGCAATAATGTTGATAGCTGTGACTTTTCAGGTTCCGACATCAGCAACAGCCACATTCAGTTTTCCCACTTAAATAAAAATATATTTAAGGACTGTTTACTGAAAGAAGCTGAATTTTCACGAAGCCATATCAATGTCAGCGATTTCTCGGGCGTTATTTTTACCGGAACAAAATTTTTAGAAAGCTATCTCTATGGTTGCGATTTCACTGGCGTTGATTTTACCGGAGTGGTTATTAAATCAGGCGGCATTACTGGAGTGGTGAATAAATTAGGTGGCTTAAATAAAAATACCATTGTAAATGCTGTTTGGAACCACACCTCTTTTATTGATACACAGATTGCAGATATAGTTTTCACCGATAAATTTGAGGACTGCTATTTTGAAAACTGCGCATTTACCAGAGTAACATTCCAGAATGCAACCCTTAGTAACACGTTTTTTAAAAACAATAAAAAATTGAAACGCATCCAGTTTATCGATTGTAAAGCAGACCGGATAACCTACGAATTCCTGAAACAAGGAAAAGCAGATTTATCCGGAATCACTTTGTTATGATGTTATTGAAAATCCATCAGTTATTTTGATGGATTTTTTCCTTTCGCCGGAGCAGTCTTTTCGGGTGATCTTTTTTTATCAGTTTTTGCCGGTTTTGACTCACTTGGCTTATTCTTCTTAAAAGGATTTATACTTTTTTGTGGTTCACTCTGTTTACTCTTTTCAGCAGGGTTCACCTGTCTTTGGGACTCATTCCTTTTGTTCTTCTGCGCTGGATCAATTCCTTTTTTAGGTTCACTCTGCCGATTGTTTTCAGTAGGATTTACCCCTTTTTGTGGTTGGTTTTGCTTTTTGTTTTCTGTTGGATTCACATTTCTATTTTGTGCGGGCTGTGCATTATTATTTCCGTTGTTATTTATTTTTTGCTTTTTATTGTTTCCAGCATCTTTTACATTTCTTGCAGGCATCGTCTTCTCCTCTTTATACTGCGAAGCATGGTTTGGAGCCGGTTTTCCAGTCGCATTATTGCTTTTATTTACTTGTGGCCGGTAAATGTTAAGCTTTTTGTTGCTTACTTTTTGACCCGGTTTGCTATTGTCTTGAATTGACCGGGCATTAATCTTGCGCCCGGTTGCTTTTTGAACATCGGCTCTTTCAGGTCCGGCAATATAGGTAGTCCGTCTGTGGTTATCTGCCGTAGTTTTATGAATAACGGTGGAACTCCTTATTATTCTATCGTTATCATGTTTATTGACGTAATAACGGTGTATATCTCTTCGGTCAAAATCGGTATCCCTTACAAATACCCAATAATCGTGGTGGTAATTGTAATTGGTTTCAAAACTTAAATTAATGCTTATGCCAGGTCCCATTGGAGCCCAACCGTAATAACCCGGTGAACTTCTCCATACTACCCACGAAGGTCCCCATTCCGTATCGGGCACCCAAAACCATCCGTAATAATTATCATAATCCCAACGACCATAATGAAAAGGAGCCCATCCCCAGGAATAATCCGATACCCAAGTCCAGCCATAATCGGTTAAAACCCAATAACCACCTGAAGAATAGGGTACAAAATCAGGTCCTCCATCCGGTATCCAAACATATCCATAATTTGGATATTCAACCCATTGCCCATAAGGGCTCAGCTCATCATAAAAAACCTGAATGCTTATTGATGACTCCTGTGCCAAGGCTTGTTTTGCATTTATTGAAATGGCGGCCATAATGGCCATTACTAAAACTAAAAATCGGTATGTTTTCATGATTCACTATTTTTTTGAATGGAATTATTTGTACAAATTTTCATCTGCTCCATTTCTTTATGTTTTATCACTCCATATTTTTCAGGTAGCAAAGTTCAGCCAAATTAGTATAGTTTATGTTACATAACTTTATAAACATGTTATGTTATTCACACATCAGCAAACCATATTGCTTCCTAGCAAATATTTAATTTTGGTTGGTTGATAAAAAGCAGAAAATAGCCTTTAGAGAATCGTTAAATCTTCAATCCAAATTAAATAGTATGATTAATTTGCCAACTTTTGTATATTTGACAAAAAACACCAAGATAATTTAAAAAGAACCCAAGTTGGTCATGGATAATAAAAGGGCAGTAGTAGTTACAGGAATTGGAATATTTACTTCAATAGGTTCTACACGGGCCGATTTTTGGAATTCGCTAATAGCCGGTAAATCAGGGATTCATAGAATTCAGTCTTTCGATCCGCAGGGGCACAAAAGCCAGATTGCTTCTGAAGTATTGACATATAAACCCGAAGATTATTTCGACCGCAAAGAGGCCCGAAAAATGTCGCGGGGAAGCCAATTTGCTGCCAGTGCCGCCATTGAGGCTGTTAAAGATGCCGGTTTGGATTTGAATAACGAAGACCGACTTCGAATTGGCTGTGTAATTGGCTCGGCTGGTGGCGATTTTTACCACATCGAAGATCAACATGCCCGGTTTTTAAAAATGGGCCCCGGTTCGGTGAATCCGTTAACGGTTCCCAGGGTTATTCCCAATATGCCCGTTTGTACCGCCTCCATGGTTTTGGGGCTTCATGGGCCAACTTTGGGCGTTACCGCAGCCTGTGCCACAGGCACTCATTCCATTGGAATAGCACTTGGCTTACTCCGCGGAGGAATGGCCGATGTAATATTAGCCGGTGGATCCGAAGCCTCATTAACGCCATTGGTTTTGGATGCATACGCAAGTATGGGAGTTTTATCAACATCCAATTTGGTGCCTGAAAAAGCCAGCCGCCCGTTCGATTTGAACCGCGATGGATTTGTGATTGGCGAAGGCGCTTGTGTGTTGGTTTTGGAAACCTTTGAACATGCCCAAAAAAGAGGCGCAAAAATTCTGGCCAGTTTACGCGGCTTTGGAATGACCGCCGATGCTTACGGTATTGCAGCTCCTGAACCCAATGGACTATGGGCTGCAACAGCCATGCAGTTGGCGGTGAAAGATGCAAACCTTAGTATGGATGATATTGGCTATGTAAATGCGCATGGCACTTCAACAAAGGTGAATGACAAAACAGAAGCCCTAGCCATAAAAAAAGCATTCAATGATAGGAATATCCCTGTAAGTTCCACCAAGTCAATGATTGGACATACATTGGGAGCAGCTGGTGCCATTGAAGCTGCGGCTACATTGCTTGCTGTGCATCATGGAATATTACCTCCAACCATTAATTACGAAACCCACGATCCGGAGTGTGATTTGGATGTAATACCCAATAAATCAAGAGCTGTAAACATTAATGCCGCCATTTCGAATTCCTTTGGTTTTGGGGGCCAAAATGGAGTACTGGTTTTCACTAAAGAATAAAGAGTGGACTTAGTATTGTTTTATTTTATTGAACTGTCCCCAAATAATTAACCCGGATTATTCGTAAATAATCCGGGTTAGGTCTTCTCTTATTACAATTTTTTTTGATCCCTAATATTAGAAATTGGCCCGTACTGAAAGCATATAATTTCTTCCAGCACCTGATATTCCTGAACTATAAGGTCTGTAACGTTGATCGGTTATGTTTTCGATACCCGCACCCAAGTTAAAATTGCTGGTAATTTGATACCTGGCATGGAAATTTAAGGTGTACCAAGATGGCGCATAGTTATTGCCGTTGGCATCTTTTGCATAAAGCTCATCTTTTCCTTTCTCTTCTTGGGCTAAATCGTCAAACTTACGTTCCCCTTGATAGGTGGCATTCAATTGCATATTCAGTTTGTTGGCCTTATAAATCAAGCGCGAAACTCCAAATAATGGCGCGGCATGTCTTGAAGGACTGGTAGTACCATTGTCGAGTTCTTCTTCACCTACCTGATAATTCAAATCGGAAGAAAAATTGAAACCGGCTGGAAGTTTTAATTCCAATCCGGCCTGAATACCATAAACATTGGCTACAGCCGCATTTTGATTGGCTTGCACTTGACTCATTTCACCATTGTATGCAATGCTGTCTTGTCCGTTAAACTGATAATCCCTTCGAACAATGGCATTTTGTAAAAGCGTATAATAGCCGGTCAAATCAACTTTTGCCACATCGCCAAAAACTTTTGCAATTCCAAGGTCAAAGTTGTAGGCGTATTCTGCTTCCAAGTCGGGATTTGGAACCGTAACCGTACCCGGTTCAGAATCAAATACTTTTCCCAAATCATCCACATTGGGTGCCCGAAAAGCCGTACCAAAATTTGCGTTTATAACCCAGCTTTCCGTTGGACGGTAAACACCGCCTATACTTCCTGTTAACGCCCCATTGTTATTATTGGCAGTGGTAAAAGGGAACGGATAAAAGGTAGTATCAAATTGAGCATCCAAAATAAACTGGTTGTAGCGCAATCCGGCTTGCATGGTGAATTTATCGGAAACCTTAAACTCATCGTTCAAATAGGCAGCAATTGACGCCCATTTCGACTGAGGATAACGCATTGGTCCCGGCTCACTCATATCGGTTGAAATATCCGTCAACATACCGGTTGATTTCACGTCGTTCATTACATACTCTACGCCATAGAACAAAGTATTCCTTATACCCATTGATTTGTTGAAATCAAGATTGAAAGAATACGCTTGAACTTCCTCCGACTGGGTATTGCGTTGGTCTTTATTCAACGACCGGTCGATGCGGCTTTCTTCGAATGATTGCAAAGCCAACCGGATTGTCATCACATCGTACAGGGCATTGGTTCCGGTATGCGAAATGTTCAAATTATTCATCATCCATAGTTGAGGACCATAGTTCCATTCAGCATAGCGGGCGGTACCGTTTTTTACACGGTTGTGCCTGTCGTAACGCCCATAAGTTGATGTTTCGGAATAATGGAATCCATACTGAAAGTCCCACTTTTGGTTAGGTTTGAAGCGCACCTTTTGCATTAAATTAATCTGCGAATAAGCTGTAGGTATTTGCAACAACGGATCATCTTGGGTAATCACCCTATCCACACTGTCGTGACGCTGCACATAGTAAGACTTTAGGTAATCATCTGGTCCGTTGCTTCCTTGCCGCAAGTGGTCAAAATTCCACGAACTGATGCTGGTTACCATGGCCCATTTTTTCCAACCCACATTTACATCAAAATGACCCGTTTTCTCATTATTTGCCGATGAATATCGGGCATCTGCTTTTCCGGTAATCAATGGATTGTTGGTGAGCGAAAGTTGGGGTGTCAATGTTTGAAAACTCATAACCCCTCCTATTGCATCGCTTCCATAAATTACCGATCCCGGTCCAAAAAACACCTCGGTACTCTCAGTGGCAAATGGGTCGATGTTGATGACATTTTGAATATTTCCGGCTCTAAAAATAGCCGTATTCATGCGAACCCCATCCACTGTATAAAGTAGTCGGTTGGTTGCAAACCCTCTAATCATTGGGCTACCTCCACCTTGCTGACTTTTTTGGATAAATACCTTTCCCGATATCCCTAATAGATCGGCAGCGGTTTGCGGATTATGCAAAATGACTTCATTAGGAGCTATTGAAATGATTTTTGAAGGAACATTGTTGGTATTTTGTCGCCATTTTGAGCCTGATATTACCACTTCATCTAAATTAAGCACAGAAGCTTCCAGCATCACTTCAAAGTTAGCCGCTTGCAATTCAGCATAGCTTTTGGTTAAGGTCTTGAATCCCAGTGAGCGGATCACAATTTTTTCTGAACCCCGGAACACTGAAATATCAGCCTGTCCTTCAGCATTTGTTGTGGCAAAAGCATTGGGTTTTGCATCCATCAGGGTAACCAGCTCGATGGGTTGTTTGGTATCCTTATTTTTTATAGTAATTGTTTGCGCAAATACGGCGTGCGCAAACATAATGCCCATAACAAGCAAAAATATTTTTCTCATTTTTAATAATATTGATTTAACGCTATTTTAAGCATCTGTTTTTGTTGATGCTACTCTTCCTTATGAACGTGTTAAATCATTTTGGGAGGGGGAAATATACTATCTAACAAAGGTTCATTGAAAGCTTCAATATACCCTGTAAATAAAGCAACTCCATTCAAATAAAAAGACCATTTATTGTTAACTAAAGAATATAAGTTTGAAAGGAATTTCAACAAATTCTTCAACGGGTGGTTTCCATCACTTTTTGCATCCATGCTTTTGTTTACCAAAATATCCAGTTTATCGAACAGAATAGTTTCCTGAGTATCGGTGATGCAATAATAAACCGTAGTCAAGTTATCAATTACCACTTTTTTTACCACATCGTACATAATTCCGCCATACTGGAACTCCTTAGCGTGTTCCCAATGCAATTGGTTTTGGTTTTCAGTGGTAACTCTAATAATTGCTAATTCCTGCGAATCCAGGTTTTCTTTAATTTGTCGTTTAATTTCTTTTCGTATCTGAACTTGTTGTATTTTAAACAACACTATAAAACCGCCTGTATTAAAGACAAATACCAATAATAGCACTATGGAAATAGCTCTTTTCATTGATGTAAAAGTAGGGATTTATTCGTGAGGTTAACCCTTCAATTTCTATAAAGTTTCTGCAAAGCAAAATGCTATAAGCCTTTATGTACAAACTGACTATTTGTATAATCTAAATCGGGTATTTTGAAGTTCAAGAGATTCAAAGAGTATTGAATGAACCAATTCGTTGCAAGCAAACGAGGTATCAACAACGGATTATTTTCAATTTCGTTCCAATGGCAAAGATTAAAACCTAGTAGATCCCACGCCTTCACTTCGACAAGCGTTCGACTGAGACTTCGGCGTGAGCTCAGTCGAACGCTCACGCCGAAGTCTCAGTGGAGTCCACTCGGGATCAGTTCGACTAGATAATCCCGAGTACTAAGGATTATAGTCTCGCTGATTTTAAAAAAAAGGTTGCAAAAAAGGCTACTATAACAACTACAATAAATAGTATCATAAGGTAATTAATTATTGAACACCCTGTATAGACAATTAAAATTTTGAAATGTTACACTTTCTAAAAAAAATCAGATTAACAGGGTCGTCAGTTAAAAACCAAATTTAGCGTTTTTTTTATTACAGCCACTTTAATTCTTTATAAACCTGTCACACCTTTTTTATTAAGAAAAAAACTGTACTTTTGCGCAACCATTGGCCCCATAGTTCAATGGATAGAATTTCAGATTCCGGTTCTGAAGATTTGGGTTCGAATCCCGATGGGGTCACAAAACCTCCTGATTATCAAGAATTTTTTTATTTGTCATACCCGAATCATTTATAATGACTTATTTTTACTAGGTTAGAATGAATTGATACCTTTCTAAATATATCTATTTGGGTAGCTGTACTACCTATTCGAAATAGAAATAAATATATTAGAACTTCATAAGTCGAAATACTCAGCAAATACAGGCTTCCTGGGGCGAAATAGTTGTAATGTCACAACCTAATTTGGATGCAAACAACCCTTATTTTGTTACAAAATATTGATAATACAACCTTTATTCTGTTACAAAATATTAAAAATATATCCCTTATTCTGTTACAAATTAATTAGTAATAGCCCTTATTATATTACAAATCACTACTAACCTCACACTTTTAAATTGTTTTAGAAACTTTTCTGGAAATAATAGTAAATCAATTTCTCAAATAGAGCAAATTATTATTATGTTTGGATAATAAAATAGTTAGCTAAACACTAGAATCAATAACTCAAAAAAGTATTACCACAAAAGAATTTCTTGTATCCCATATCCTTTATTTTTTAATTTCAAATTAAAACCAGCAAATGTTCGAACGTGTAAAATCAAAAGTAATTACCGAAGATAAATTGAGTGCTATTAGGGAATTGCATTCCGACAAAAAAATTGTTCTTTGTTCGGGTTGTTACGATATTTTACAATCGGGTCATGCCGTATTTTTTAGCCAGTGCCGGGAGTTTGGCGATATTTTGATAGTAGGTATTGGCCGCGATTCGGTTATATCTCAATTAAAAGGTCCCGGTCGTCCGGTTAATCCTGAGAATAATAGGCTTTACCTGGTGGCAGCCCTTCACGATGTTGATTATGCCGTTTTAAATGGCAGCGAAATTAAACCCGGAAAAATTGATTTTGAAAACATAGTTGAGAAATTACGACCCGATACCTTTGTTTTAAACGACGACGATTCAGCAACCGAACAAAAAAAGGAACTGTGCAATAGGTATGGCGTTGACGTTCAATTTGTGTCGAGGTTGGTGCCTGTTGAATTAGAAGCTACCTCCACAACCCGGATCATCGATAAAATAAATTCGGCATTCAGAGCTCCCCTACGTATTGATTTTAGTGGTGGATGGGCTGATGTGCCCTTTATTATGCATGGTAAGACCGGTTATGTTTCCAATGTGGCCATTAAACCGCTTATTGAATTAAAAGGAAATAAATTCAATTTTTCAGGTTATCCACGTGGCAGTGGACTCAGTACTTCAACGGCGGCTAAGTTGTTGGAGATGATAAGTGCCAAAAACTACAATGCCGACTCAAAACCACTTGCAGCCATTGCCGAAGATTTATTTAACTTCGAAAATGAGGAACTCAACTGGGCAATAGGCCGTCAGGATCAGTATTCCATCGTTTTTGGAGGTTTTAACTGTTTTGAATTTGGAAATAATTATGCCAAACCCATTGGTAACCCGCTATCCATGGATTTACTGGAAGAATTCCGGCAAGGATTGCTTCTTATTCATAGCGGTGCATCTCGGAATGCCCAATCAGCGGTGGAACAGGTTTACCAGAACCATTCCTCTGCCATTGGAAGTGCGGCTTTAGATAAGATTTCAGCTTACGGAAAGCTTTTTTATGAAATGTTGGCAAAAAAAGATTTTATAGGATGTGCCCAAATTATGGAAGCAAATTTTGAGGCTCAAAAGGAATTGGCACCGGCAACCTCGAATGAATACTTAGATGGTATTTACTCCTTTGCCAAGCAAAATGGTGCTTATGGAGGAAAAATATGCGGTGCCGGAGGAGGCGGGGCGTTTATTTTTTATTGCCAGAATCCAGCGCAATTAACACAAGCACTTAAAAAACAATTTATCGATTGTTTCGAAATTGATTTTGAGTTTGAATATAAAAATATTAAGGAATTGAATAAAATATAGTTTTAAATAAGAATATTCAATTTGCAACTCTATTTAATTTGATAGAGGTCGGTAGCAAATTGCACATCCATTTGTGTTTTTTGCTATATACCCCTTCCCCTGTCGGGACTTCCCCTTGTGAAGGGGAAGATGTAAATTGCTGGCAGTATTGCTAATTTGATACGATCACCCCTAAGCCTAAGAGAGATGTCGACAGTCAGAGGGGTACAAGAAACACAAACAGAAGGTTTAAAGTATGAATACCATTGTTTTCGTGTTATGTATTTATCTACTGACCTCTATAATTTGAAATGGAATAAGCACCCAAATACTCGCCATGCCTCACATATAAAACACCATTCCGGATTACCGGATGCGCAAAATATTCTTTACTTCCCTTGGTAATTTTAAACCATGAAATATCTTGCATCTTATCGCCTTGAATAGAAACCAAATGCACTTCGCCTTTAAAGTTGTAGTAATAGAGCATGTTATCGGCTGCAATAAGCGATCCCCGTCCAAGTGGCAAAGAATCAACTATTGCCCCACTTTGGGCATCCATTTTTACCAGACTGTTTTTTGAAAAGGCGCAGCTATACAAATACTTATCAATCATTACTATTCCACCCATATAGTTATCCACGGCGGTATTGTTCCATATCTGTTTGGCTTCGGTGCCATCTTGGTTCAATTGAAGGGCCACGGTGCAGTTCCCATCGCCTTCAACATAATAAAGTATGTTGTTTTCGAAATGAATGGTGTTGGCATGGGTATCTCCCATTCCAGGTCCCCGCTTGTCTAAAGGGGTGTTTGTTTGTTCATGGTTCCAAAGTAAGTTGCCGGTTGCTACATCAATGGCCAGCAGATTATAAGCCGAAAATGCTATTAATACTTTTCGTGTTCCACAATTAATAACCGTTGGGGCATGATATGCCGAACGCTCACCTTTCCCAGCACAGCTCCAGATCACTTTACCAGAAAAGCGGTTCAAAGCAACTACATTATTTTCAGGACCGCCTGGAGTGCAAAAAACCATTTCACCCTCAACTTTGAGAGATTCCGAAAAGCCAAAAAGGGGAGTAACTCCTCCAAACCCTGTAACCATATCAATATGCCATTTCACTATACCGCTATCCTTATCCAAGCAGGTCACATCGCCGGTTCCGGTAACCACATATATCAGATTATCAACAACTGTTGGGGTACAGCGTGAACCTGGGAAATTAACAACCCATTCATCTCCTACGGTATATTTTGATAGTTGTTTGCCATCCAGGCTATAAGCAAACAAAAAGGAAGTGCTGTCTTGGGTTCCAACCACAAATAATTTATCATCGTTAATGGTGGGTGATCCATAACCATAACCCAGCTCGTTCAATTCCCAAATCAGGTTGGGTCCGGTTGAAGGCCAGTTTTTTAACAAATTACTTTCGTTATAAATACCCGAACGGTTGGGTCCGCGCCATTCATCTATTTTTGGAACAGGTTGATTACACGAAACTAAGAGAATGGCGATAGCAAGAAAGGATAGTGGTTTCATACAATTATGTTTTTTCAATTGATATCAAATATAGGGATATTAGAGCTAATTGACTGAAAACGATTCAGATAAAAAAGATGTTATTTATCAGTAAAAAAGGTAGTGTTTTTAAAACGTAACTGTCATGTCGGCCCAAACCACCAAGTTAACACAATCAACCATGGTTGAAAGAGGGCAAGCATCAGAACTATCCAATTGGCGCGATTTTAAACAAGTGCCACAGGCGAGTATTTCACCCCCAAGATTCACATAATTTTTTAGTTGTTCATCCACATTGTATTTGTCGTGGGTTAGTCCCTCACATTCAACGGCTTCGCCCATTAAGAATACTTTTGTTTCGTGGCCTTGCTTTTTGGCTGTTATGGCAAAGCGAAATGCGTTCCAAGCTTTTTCGAATTCTTTGGTTTCGATAATAATTCCGATTTTCATACCGATAAATTTATTTATTAGACAATGAATGCATTAATGATTTTAATGTTTTAAAAAGAGAAGTAGCATCATGATAAAGCCCCTGATTAGAACTAACAGCACTAAGCATAATCTCCATATTCATTGTTGAAATTACTGTTTGGCCATGTTCTTCATAGATTGCCAATTTACAGGGCATAAATATGGCAAAGTGTGGAAAATCGGTCAGCATGGCTGCTGCTGTTTTTGCCTGACAAATTTCATAGATAAAAACTTTTCGCTTGATAGGAAAGCCTTTGCTTTCAACAATTTCGTGATAAACATACGTATGAAGCAACGCAAACTTGTTTTGTTCACAAGCTGTGGCAACTTTTTCAGCTATTTGTCCGATTGGGTTATTGCTTACTATTTTATAAGTAAACATATCAATCATTTTTTTCGGGGGCATTAAAGCCAGCATTACTTTCTTGAGCATATAATATAGTTAAAAAGTTACTACTACTTTGCTTTTGCGAATTAATTCATACAAGTCTTGCATTGATGAGAATTTGCATACCTGGGGTTCATTGTTGTTGCGGCTTTGCAAGCAAGTGCCACATCCGAGAATTACCCCACCCTTATCCAATAATTTGTTCACCTGCTCCTTTATGTCATCATTTTCGTTAACCAGTTTTTCCACTTCAACTCCTTTGCCAAGTAGAAAAACACAAACCGTATCGCCTTCGTTTTTAGAATAATTTGCTAAACGCAAGGCATTCCAAACGGTTTCGGAGTCGTTGGAGTAAATAACAATACCAACACTTGTAGCCTTTATGACAGCATCTGAATTATTATTTTGAGCCTGAATTTTGTTAACCCCAACTGAGATTAAAAGCAAACTGAATACAAGAATATTTTTCATAATGATGCGTTGTTTTAATGATTTTTGAATAATTATTTTTAATGAATTAAATAGATAGTTTTTTTACTGCATCCGAAATTAGTTGAACAGCCGCCTCAATTTCAGCCACAGTTGTATGTTTTCCGGTGCTGATGCGTATGGTACCAGCTGCTTTTTTACTATCCAGATTCATAGCTTTTAACACCGAAGAAATTTCTATCGAATCGGCATGACAGGCTGATCCCGTGGAAATGCAAATGGTTTTACTGATGACCGATGCCAGCGTATGAGCCTCCACCTTTTTAAATGAAATGCTTAGGGTATTGGGAAGGCAGTTTTGTAAATCAGCATTTAAAAGAACATTATCGGCCAAATATTTTCTCAGTCCACTTAATAAGGCATCCCTTGTGGAACGCATGTTTTGGTGGTTTTTTTCAAAGTCGCGATGTGCTATTTCGCAGGCTTTTCCTAACCCAACCAAATGCATTACATTTTCGGTTCCTGGCCTAATGCCATGTTCCTGCCCAGCACCGTGTACTATATTTTGAATTTTAATGCCCTCCTTTATATACAAGGCTCCTACACCTTTGGGTGCATATATTTTATGCCCGGCTATGGTTAGTAAATCAACTCCAAGTTTTGTAACATCAGCCTCAATTTTGCCTACTGATTGCGATGCATCGGTATGGAACGCTATGTTGTTTTTCTTTGCAATAGCTGCTATTTCGCTTATTGGTTGTATTGTGCCTACTTCATTGTTGGCATGCATTATGGTAATAAGGGCTGTATCGGGGCGAATGGCTTTTTCAACATTGTTGGGATTGACTCTCCCAAAACCATCGACTTCAATATAAGTTATTTGGTAACCCAATGTCGATAAATAACGGCACACTTCGGTTACCGCAGGGTGTTCAACAGCCGAGGTGATAATATGCGTTCCTTTGTTTTTATTGGCTAGCATAAAACCGTGAATGGCCAAATTATTCGATTCGGTGGCACTACCCGTAAATACTATTTCTTCAGGATTGGCATTTATTAAATTGGCAACTTGCTTTCGGGCTTTCGCAATGGCTTCTTTGCTGGCTCTGCCTATTGCATAAGCAGTGGACGGATTACCAAAAAAATCTTGGAAAAAGGGCAACATTTCATTGGCAACTTCCGGGTCAATGGGAGTGGTGGCATTGTAATCAAGGTAGATAGGCGATTCCATACTAAAAGGTTTCTAGTTGTTTCATTTTCCATTCGGGGTAACCCTCGTCAAGCCTACGAACATTATACCCTTGCTCGCTAAGCAGTTTTACGGCTTCATCGGCAAGCACGCAAAATGGCCCGCGGCAGTAGGCAATTATCTCTTTGTCTTTGGGTAAGGTTTTAAGCTGAGTTAAAAGTTCATCCATTGGTATGGATAACGCATTGGTTATATGTCCAAACTCGAACTCAATGGATGGCCTAACATCAAGCAACAGAATATTCTCATGGGCAATCATCAGTTCTAACTCACCTAAACTGACGGCATTGAGCGATTTATTGTCTTCCCGTTGACGGTTTATAATCCGCTCCAGTTCAGCAATTTCATTAACCGCATATTTTATAATATGCTGATATACCGATAAGAAATCATCGTTAACCAAGGAATAAAACACATAATGACCCTCCTTTCGCGATTTTACGATGTTGTTATTTTTGAGTATCTGCAAGTGTTGCGATGCATTTGCGAATGAAAGGGTAGTTGTTTGCACAATTCCTTCTACACTTTTTTCGCCCTGCGAAAGCATTTCAATTATCTCCAATCGAAATGGATTTGATAGAGCTTTTAGTAGTTTTGAAAGCCCATCGTACATAGCATCTTTGAATTCCCGTCCTTTCATATTTTATGAAAATTAGGATACAAAGATAATCATATATTCAATAATTCAATAGTATTATTGAATATATGATTTGTAATTTTTATAAGTACTTTTGATAAAAATTATTTCATCAATAAATAATCGTCCACTAATGAATAATTATAAAACTTGGAAGGACCTTTCTGGTAAGTTATACGGCTACCTGCTTGTAAATGTGAAAAATGAAGAAGTGGCGAAAGATATTTTACAGGATGTATTTCTGAAAGTAATAGAGAAAGAAGAACTTTATAAGTCGGATAAAAATTATCAGGGGTGGGTATTTAGGATAACAAAAAATATGTTGATTGATTATTTCAGGAAAAACAAAACACACAATGAATTACAGGAAGTTATGGAAAATAAGGTGTCTTTTGAAGATTTACCTGAAACCTATAAGAATTTAATGCCTGCGCTTGATGAGTTTATAAATAACTTACCGTCAAAGTACAAGGAGCCGCTCATTCTGTCGGATATTGAAGGAATGAACCAAAAACAAATTGCTGAAAAATTAAGCTTGTCTCTTTCAGGGACGAAATCTAGAATTCAACGGGCTCGGAAAATATTGAAAGAAAATTTCTTGAAATGCAGTACTTATGAATTCGATAAACAAGGCAGGGTTATTGATTTTCACCCCAACGGTGAAAGGTGCATCTGTAATCGAATATAACCTAAATTGAGCAATTCTCGCTCACGCCGGATTAAAATTTTGCGTCTTTTTTGTCCCTTGTTCGTTTTAATTCAAAATTTAATAATAAAAACGAAAGGGATATTAATATGATAGCAATAGCAAACCTTATAATGTATTGGTTGCACCTAGTTGCAACAGTAGTATGGATTGGTGGTATTGGTTTCATTTTACTAATACTTATCCCAAAAACCAAAGAAGTGCTGGGGCAGGATGCCGGAAAATTGATAGGCGAAGTCTCGAAGCAATTTAAATTATTTGCCGATTGGTCTATAATACTGTTAATAATCACGGGAATTGTGTTGTCGCTCATTTCTAAGGTAGAAACTCCTGATGGAGCCAAAGTTGGACATAATACACTTCTAATGATTATAAAACATGTTTTTGTAATTATGATGATTCTGATACACCTATATCGGAACTTTAGACTTTCAAAAAAGATTGAAATAGCACAGAATTCTACCTATAAAACCAAATTACAAAAGCTTTCACTGAATTTGGTGAGAGTCGTATTTGTTTTTGGATTGATAGTATTATTGCTGAGTGTGGGTGCTACAGGTTAAATTGTACAATTAAACGGTATCCTTGATTCAATGTTCATGCCTGTGATGTAAATCCGGGTCGTGTGGGTGTTCGTGGGTTATAGGTTCATGTGAATGTATATGCGAATGCCATTTGCCTTGTGAAACTATTTCGCCACTATGCGAATGGATATGATGCCCATCGGCATGCTGATGGTAATGTATGTGTTGGGCTGCGGTATGGGTATGCGAATGTTTGTGCGAAAGTATGTTGGTTACCACAACCGCAAGCGCCAAAAGCACAATAGATATTATGTGTACCCATTGAAACGACTCATGATAAAAGATATATGACAATACCACACCCCATAAGGGTGCAGTAGAAAACAATATTTGACTGCGGGTTGCTCCTAAATTTTGTGCCGAAGTAACATAAAGTACAATGCTAAACCCATAAGAGAAAACACCTACAATTAATGCGGGAGCAATACTACCAAACTGAATGGGTTGCGTAGCAATAATACCACCGATAATAAAATTAACCGACCCTGCCACAATGCCCTTTACAAAAGTAACCGTTTGAGGTGAATCTCCATCAGTAAGGGCTGTTAAATGGTTGTCGATGCCCCAGCAAATACAAGCTGCTGTTATTAGTAACGCTGAAGATACACCACTAAACCCATCCCCAACCGTGGTTATTAAACCGGCAATTAAAGTCAGGGAAACGCCTATCCATGTATATTTGTCAAGTGTATCTTTAAAAATTAAAACGCCTAAAATAGCTGTTGCCACGAGTTCTATATTTAACCAAATAGAAACCGAAGCTGCATTGGCTGATTTTAAACCAGCCAACAAAAGCAAGGGAGCCATAAAACCACCGAAAAATATTATTCCTGTGGTTTTAGCCCTGCTACCCGATTGAAAAAGTAATTTTAGATTGCTATTCTTTTTGAACATATACGGAAACATTGCTAATGCGGCTCCCAAATATAGTAAACCAGCCAATTGAAAGGAGTTTAGTCCATTTAATAAAAGTTTACTAAAGGGAGTAGCAACACCAAAAAGTAAACCTGAAAGAAGACCTGTTATTATAGCAATACGCTTCATATTAAACAATTATAAAATAGTGTCCAAAATTAACTATTTCTTCAATACCTCAAGAATTGTTTCATTTAACTCAAATCTACCCGTTTTAGGATTTACTTTAAATAGCATTTCATCGGTTGTGTATTTATCGCATACGGTTTTATGCACATCGGAATTGGTAAGTGCGTGCTTACGTAGATTTGGCAACGTGAGCGAATAAACTGCTTTGTGGTTGTCAATACTGAAATAATAATAGGTAACAGGTACTTCTTTAGACCTGCGTTGCGCCCCTGAGCGTTCGTATTCGGTTTTCGTGGTTTCATTCGTATAGATGTACAAATACGAAGTATCGGCAATTAAACAAGGTGTGCGGTTGATAAAGCGGTAATCTGCGCTATTGTTTAAACGAATGGCAAAAATACTGTCCTTATAAAAAACGGTTTCTTTGTTCTGTTCAATGCTTATGATGTCGGGCGAAATAAAGAATTGATTGAGTTTGATTTTGTCGCCTTCGTGTTGCATATCAGTTGGGCGGGTGAGTTTACCATTCGTGAAGTCGGAAAGTGAAAGATATATTCCTTCAACTTCGCTGTTTTTTATTTCATTTCCATTTTGTGCGAAAAGCTGGCCTGTAAGGCTTAACAGCATAGCTATTACTGAAAATTTTATATGTGTTGTCATTGTTTTAAGTTTTAAAAAGTTAAAACCATCTACCCGTTTTTCGACAGTAATTCAAATAGTTTTCGCCGTGCGTTTTTGCCAGATATTCTTCTTCGAGCCTGACTTGTACTTGAAAAAGCAGTGTGGACGTAACGAAAACTAATAAGGTAATGGCATTGGGGACAATGAAAAATATCCCTGCCAAAGTTAAAAGCATACCCAAAAACACAGGGTTTCGGGAAATAGAAAATAAGCCGTTGGTTTTGAGTTCAGTTTTTGTAGAATGGTCAATACCAACCCTCCATGAATTGCTCATTTGTAACTGCGCAATGATAATCCATAACAAAGCAAGGTGTATGATTGCGAAGCCAGAATATTTCAGTATTGATATTTGAAGCCATGTAAATGGTGCGAAATAATGTAAACCTGTGGGATAAATGAGGTTTACCAATGCTACGATAAAGATTAATGAGGTTATAGGAGCTGAAACTTTGCCTAAAAAGTCGTGTGCCGAGTCGGTATTTTTAAATACGTAGGGATTTATTCCTGTTTTACGTTTTACCCGTACCGATGGTACTACAAACACTACCAGAAAGTAGATTGTTAAAAATGCGAGTATATACATTGCTGTTATCATATTTTTTCACTTTAAATTTTAGATTGAGGTTGAAAATAATATTTTTCCAACCTCAATTTATTATGTTACTGATATTTGATTAATTCTGCAAAGCCTACATTGAGGTTCATTTCCATTTCAAGCAATTTGTTGATGCTTTCGTAATACAACGAAAGTTCAAAAATGTATTCGGACAATGAAATTTCGCCTTTATCCAATGCTTTTTGCAACAGGTCGGCATTACTATAAGCATTCAGGTTTTGGCGATAGTCTGTTGCACTGATTTGCAGGCTTACCACTTTTAAATGTAAAGCCTTCATTTGGTTGTAAAACTGCAATTTTGCATCGGTTTCCATGCTTTGAATGGCAATGGTTTTGGCTTTTGCATACTTTACCGTGTTTTTGTTTTCCCATAAAGGGATGGAAACGCCGACTGATATTCCCTGAAACTGTTGTCCTACCACTTTCTCGCTCATGTAACCTGCATTGAATTTAGGAAGGCTCAAAGCGGAACTAAGCTGTTTTTGCTTTTGGCTGACTACAATTTCTTGTTTTATCCATTGTAAAACGGGGTTGCCTTGCTCGACCTGAGCGTACCATTGTTCAAAGTCGGGAGAAATGTTTGTTTGAACGAAAATACTGTCGTTAAACTCGATTACTACACCACCGTTAAGCCTTGCCAGTTCTGCTAACAAAGCGTTTCGCTCAATTTCATTGGCTTCAACAGCTTTGGTACTATTCAAAAGGTTTACCTGTGCTTTGTTGAACTCCAAAATACCTGCATCGCCAATGTTGAATTTCGATTTGTAGGCATTGGCAATTTGCGTGGCATTGTTCAAACGCTTGCTAAGTTCAGCTTTCAAAGCATTTTGGTACGTTAGTTCGACACAAACCAAACGGGTTTGTAAAAGTATTTCCTTTCGCTGTTTTTGATATTCCAGTTCGGCTGTTTCGTTCATCAAATTTGATAGTTGATTTTTATAGGCATAAGCGGTCGGAAAATCAAAAGATTGCGTAAGGCTGAAATCGGTGCGGTTGCCAATACCATCAGGGTTGCCCAAAAGGTAATTGACCCCAAGCTCAGGGTTTTGTAAGTAAATGCCCGTTTTATTGCCAATTTTCTCGGCATCTGTATTTTTGCGAAAGGCCGAAAGTGTTGTGTTGTTTTTTGCTACCTGTGACAACACACTATCGATGCTTATCTGTGAAAACAGCGTTGAACCGAACAACGACAAGGCTGCTAATAGAATTATATTCTTCATTTCTTATCGGTTTTAATAATTCCTCGGTTATTTAAAATACTGTACACCAAGGGCACAATGTAAATATTAAGCAAGGTTGAAGTAAGTAAACCACCCAATATGACTTTGGCCATTGGGCTTTGTATTTCGTTACCCGACAAATCGCCCCGCAAAGCTAGGGGTATCAGAGCCAACGCAGCCGTAAGTGCCGTCATTAAAATGGCGTTCAAACGGTCCGATGAGCCTTTGGTTACGGTTTCATTTAATGAAACACCTTGATTTTGCAGCTTCTGATAATTTGAAATAAGTAATATCCCGTTACGGGTGGCTATTCCAAATAGGGGGATGAAGCCAATAATGGCCGGAATGCTCAATATCCCTGAAGTTAACCAAATGGAAAACACCCCGCCAATAAGAGCCAAGGGGAGATTCAGCAAAATAATACCCGCCAGTTTAAAGTCCTTAAATTCCTGAAACAGCAACAAAAAAATAATGAGAATGGCAAGGATGGATGTGAGCATAAGGGTTCGCGACGCTTTGGCCTCGCTTTCAAACTGTCCGCCATACTCCACCCTATACCCCTCGGGAAGTTGAATATCCGCATTTATGTTTTTCTGGATGTCTTTAACCACACTCCGTAAATCGCGTTCGGCTACGTTTGCCGAAATCACAATTTTGCGTTGCACGTTTTCCCTGCTAATGGAACTTGGACCCGAAACCGAAACAATTTCTGCCACTTGTTCTAAAGGAACTTTTTTGTCATCGTGGGTGTCCAACAAGGCCGAACGAATTCCATCTATGGTTTCGGTATAGTCCTTATCCAAACGCAGTACCAAATCAAAACTTCGTTGTCCTTCATAAATATCGGCCAGCTTTTCGCCCCCAAAGGCCACATCAACAAACTCGTTGAACTCAGCGGTGGTTATACCGTATTGCGCCATCATATCGCGGTTGGCTCGAATTTGAATTTGAGGAATTTCAACTTGCTGGTCCACATTTACGTCCACCAAACCTTCAATATCCACAATGGTATTTTTTATTTCATTCCCTACGGCAAACATCTTGTTTAAATCAGTGCCAAACAGTTTTATGGCAATGTTGGCGCGTGTACCCGATAGCATGTGGTCGATTCTGTGTCCTAAAGGTTGACCTACCGTAAAAGCGATGCCAGGGACTCGCGACAATGTGGTTCGAACATCGGCCATAAACTCTTGTTGACTGCGGTCGGATAGTTCAAAATTCACATCTATTTCAGCGCTGTTTGTGGTTTGTGAATGTTCGTCGAGTTCACCCCTGCCCGTTCTTCGGGCTGTGGATGATATTTCGGGTATCATCAACAATTCGGTTTCCACCAAATTACCCAAACGGTTGCTCTCCTCAAGCGATGCGCCGGGCTTTGTCACCACCGAAAGGGTCAAGGAACCTTCGTTGAATTCGGGCAAAAAGCTTCTCCCCAAGGTTGCAAATGCTAAAAGTGAAACCCCAAACAAACCCAAGGTGGATAATAGCACCACCCTTTTATGCTGCATGGCCCATGAAAGGGATTTTTCGTAGGATTGACTGAGTTTTCGCACCAACCACTTTTCCTCTTGGTTTTTTGCCAGATACTTCTCATTGGTCAACATCAGGTTGCAGAGCAAAGGCGTTAAAGTCATGGCCACAATGAGCGATACAAACAGAGATACCACGAATGAAATGCCAAGCGGTTGCAGCATCCGCCCTTCCATCCCCGATAGGAAAAACAAGGGCAGGAAAGCCACCATGATGATTAAGGTGGCATTCAGTATGGAGGCACGAATTTCTTTCGAAGCCTCGTAAACCACAGTAAAAGAGTTTTCACGCTCGTGTTGAGGTCTCGTTCTATTCTGCCGAAGCCTTTTATACACGTTTTCCACGTCAATAATGGCATCATCAACCAGCGAACCCACGGCAATAGCCATTCCGCCCAAACTCATGGTATTGATGGTGATTCCCAGCAATTTCATGACAATAATGGCTCCCAGCAGCGATAAGGGAATAGCCACCAGCGAAATCAACGTGGTTCGGAAACTTCCTAAAAAGACAAATAGAATGATGATGACAAAAATGCCCCCTTCAATCAAAGCGTTTTGAATGTTGTTGACCGAGGTCTCAATAAAGTCGGCTTGACGAAAAATTTTAGTATCCAATTTTACATCAGGAGGCAAGGTTTTATGCAGCACCGTCAGATTTTCCTCAATCCGCCGGGTTACATCGAGGGTGTTGGCATTGGGTTGTTTTGATATGGAAATTATGATGGCAGCCTTACCATTTTCCGATGCGTATCCCATTTTTGGCGCAGCTCCGATAACCACCTCGGCCACATCCCTTATTTTTATGGGTTTGCCATCAACCGACTTAATGTACGAATTGCCCAAAACTTCCACATCGGAGCTTCTGGCCATTCCGCGCACCACATATTCGTTGCCGTACTGACGAACCACTCCGCCTGTAGAATTTTGACTGATGCCTTTGCAGGTTTCAACCAATTCAGCCATGCCTACATGGTAATATTTCATTTTGTGCGGGTTGGCCAACACCTGGTATTGCTTGTAATCGCCGCCAATGATGGTAACCTGCGAAACGCCACCTGTTGCGAGAATCAAGGGTTTTACATTCCATTCGGCCAGCGTGCGCAAATCCATCATGCTGGTGCTATCGGCTTGCATGCCAATAAAAAATATTTCGCCCATTACGCTCGATTGGGGTGCCAACACAGGTTGACCAATGCCCAACGGCATCTGCGTAGATACACTGATAAGTTTTTCGCTTACAATTTGGCGCGCTTTAAAAATATCGGTTCCCCAATCGAATTCTACCCACACAAACGAAAAGCCCTGCGACGAAGCCGAACGCACCCTGCGAACATCGGTGGCTCCGTTTACAGCCGTTTCAATGGGAAATGTTACCATTCGTTCCACTTCTTCCGAAGCCATACCATGGGCATCGGTCATCACCACCACTGTGGGAGCGGTAAGGTCGGGGAATACATCCACATCCATATTTATGGCGGTTCTCATCCCGAAAACCACCAGTAATACTGAACAAAGCAAGATGAGGTATTTGTTGTTCAGCGAGAATTTTATGATATTATTTAACACTTTATAGATTTTAAATTAATGCACATGTCCCGAATGGGCATCCAATGTCCCGGTTGCCTGGGCCAGTTTAATCAATACGGCACCTTTGGTAACTATGCGTTCGGTGGATGTTATCCCGGTTATGATTTCTGTTTTCAATCCATCATTGCCACCCATTCTCACTTCCCTTTTTTCGAACAATTCGGGAGTAAGTTGCACATAAACAAAAAAGTTACCTTGCTCTTCCATTAGGGCTGTATTTGGAATCGTTAATGCTTGCGCATTAGTTAGGGTTTTTAAATAAATTTCAACAAATCCGCCAGCCGTGAAACTCCCCATATTGTCAATTTGGATGGTGACAGGAATCAGGTAATTGCTGCTGTTGGCGCTTTTCCCGTACGACACAATTTTGCCATTTACCTGTTCAAAACCATAGGTTTGATTGTTGTGCAGGGTGCGGATGTTGGCGGAATAAATGCTGCCCAATAAAGCCGCGTATTTCTGCTGCACCTCAGCGATCAACAGTAGCTTTTTGTTTTGCGATATGCTTGCAATGGAATTACCGGCCTCAACGTATTGTCCGTTCTCAACAAACAATTCCTTCACAAAACCCGATATCGGACTTATCACCTTCTGCCCATTTGCACTGAAATTTTTATTCAGGTTGTCGAAGGTGGTTTTTGCATTGCTGTATTGAATTTTTGCATTCAGCAAGTCCTTTTCCGATACAATTTTGTCTTTCGCCAACTCTTGAGCCCTATCGTATTCGGCTTTGGCTCTTTCGAGATTATTTTTGGCCTCAGCAAACCTTACAGCAGCATTGTTATCGGTAAATTCGTTTCCCGAAATGGTAAACAAAACCTGACCGCTAGCCACATCGGTACCTTCCAGAACATGAGTACTTGAAAGCATAATAATTCCTGATGTTTTAGCCGATATAATTATCTCATCTCCCTTAGCCGATTGCACCAAGGCAGTGGTTTTAATGACTTGCCCAAAAGGTTCAATAAGCGGCAGGGCACTTTCATAGTCAATTTTCCAAGTCTGTTGTTTGGTAAAAACGGTGGTGTTGGTTTTGGGTAAAACCCTGTTCTCGGAATCTTTGTCGGCCTCCTCCTCGCTTGCAAAAACAGTTAGTGGCGGTGTGGTAAGTTGAAAATTTCCGGTTTCGGTTTTAATGTCAAACAAAATATGCCCGGTGCCCGTAGTTTCGGGTTTTAGGTCAAAACTATAGATGCCTTTTCGTGTAGGCTTATCGAGGATTTGACTTGTTTCCTTACCGTTTATTATTAGGTGAATGGTTATTACTCCTGTTTCCAATGCTTTGAAGTTGGGGAGCGTTGAGAAATGGGACAATACATTGGAAGTTTTTCCAACCACGAATGCATCGGCCTCGGCAAAAAGTTCAAATTCATTGCTGTAGGCCGTAAATTGAATTTTTACATCCGTGTGTTCCTCATGTGATTCTGTTTCATTCTTGTACGGGTTGCATGCCGTTACTATAAAAGCGAATAGAGCAACCTTGAATATCTTGTAACTCATTTTGTTTTAGTTTAAATTCTTAGAAATAATGAAATAACCATCGGGTTGAAGCATTGTGTTTAAATGCTCAACCGATGAAACCCAAATTCAGCATTTCTAATGCTGAACTAAAAATTTAAACCAATGGGGGAGCCCGCAAACACAAGGATGCGGTAACAAAAGAAGAATGAATTGTATTAACCAATGGAAATGAAACATTCCATGAAATCGTTGGAATTAATTCATTGCATGTATTGGATGATGTAAGTGTAAAGAAGTGTTGTTGTCTGTCGGTATCATGAATGCTGTTGAAGTTTTCTTTACTTTGGTTTGTGAACAATACCGTTGCTTGGTTTAAAATACAACTGGTTGAGGATTCATCCCCATCGTGTTCATGTTCTTCGCCTGACGCACCCTGTTCATGGGTAACGCCATCATCTTGACAATGGGTGGCCTCAACACAAATTTTTATCTGATGGTAATGATGGGGAATAACAGCATGTGCCAATAGAATAATATTGGCAAAAAGGATAAAAATAAATGCTGTTGTTCTTTTAATCATTTTTCAAAATAAAACGGTGCTAAGATACTACTTTTTATATAATCCAAATAGGAGTTTAATTTTGTAACAAGGAAATCGCTTTTAAAAATTTCAATATTGAATTCCTATTTTCGGCACATGGATTCCACATATTTTCAATTAAAAGTTAGTGCTTGCGCCGATTTTATACCGCAAATCCATCTACCCCGACTTTCAAGTCGGGGCTATTCATATTTAACCCGCCGTGGCGGGTTTTTAAAAGCGATTTCCCTGAATTTTGTAACCAAAATAGGTTTTTAATCCGCCAAAAAAGCTTCAATTTATTAACTTTGCACTTATGGAAAATCAAGAACCAAAGCATATCCGACGTACCCGATACAAAGGAACGCATCCAAAATCATTCAAAGAAAAATACAAAGAGCTTCAGCCAGAATTGTATGCCGATGATGTAGCCAAGGTTATGGAACAAGGACGGACACCAGCAGGAATGCACCGTTCTATTTGTGTTACTGAAATAATGGATATTCTGAAAATAGTTCCCGGACAAATTGGTTTGGATGCCACTCTGGGTTATGGTGGGCATAGTCAGGAGATTTTGAAGCAGTTAACACCCGGTGGACGATTATATGCCATTTATGTGGATCCTTTTGAACTGCCCCGTACGCAGGATAGGCTGCGTAGTTTGGGATATGGTACCGAGGTGCTGACTGTAAAACAATTGAACTTTTCCGAAATTGACCAAATTGCTGATGAAGCAGGACCGCTAAATTTTGTTTTGGCCGATTTGGGAGTTTCTTCCATGCAAATTGACAATCCTGAGCGGGGGTTTTCCTTTAAAGTGGAAGGTCCGTTGGATTTACGGTTGAATCCTGAAAATGGAAAACCGGCCTCAGCACTTTTAAAAACCGTTTCTACTGATCAATTAGAAGAACTGCTCACGGAAAATTCCGACGAACCCTATGCCGGATCCATTGCAAGAGCAATAACCAAGCATATTGCCAAAGGAATGGCGATTGAAACCACCACCCAACTGCAAAAAATCATTTGGGATACGCTGGAATTCCTTCCTGCAAATGAACGCAAAGAAGGTGTAAAGAAATCGTGCCAACGTTGCTTTCAGGCGCTGCGGATTGAAGTGAACAATGAATTTGGGGTATTGGATACTTTTTTAGAAAAACTTCCTGACGCCTTAATTTCCGGAGGAAAAGTGGCCATACTCTCCTTTCATTCCGGCGAAGACCGCCGTGTAAAGAAATCGTTTCAACGCTTGTTCCGCGAAGGGGTTTATAGTGCGGTAGCGCCCGACCCCATCCGACCCTCAGCACAAGAATGTTTTACCAACCTAAGGGCCCGTTCCGCTAAGCTTCGGTGGGCGATAAAAGCATAATCGTTATTACTCGGCAAAAGAATTCTTGAAATCAGTACCTATTATTTTTTGCTTTTCGCAAACATAACGCAAGATATGCTTCATTGCGAAGTTCAAACCCCAAAGTTCCCATTTTCCCAATTAGCTTGCCTTGTCGGTTTCTAGCATTCGAAAGCAATGGCAAAAGTTTCTCGCTATTCCATTCAAAGACTGGCCAATTTTGATTATTGTATAAATACTTTAGTTGTTTTTCTCCGCTAAATATGCGTTAAATATGGGGCGTATTCTCCGCAACGTTTAGTATAAGAATAGTAGCCGACTGCAGGCTTCATTCCTGTCAAGTTATATGAAAGTTGAAGCAGGCTACTCCCGAGAATTCGGGATTGAATTCACTACTAAACCGCCTATTTTTTATATACATGGTTAGGTCCAGGTGATTTATACCCAAATTGTAAGTAACTCACATTTAACTGTTCATCTGATTAATGAGTTACAACAATTTCTAGGTCGGGGTTATACCTATGTAAAGCGCTTTTTCGCTGCGCTCAAATCGCTCAACTTAGGTTATAGATTATCGCCCATCAAATATGATTGAAAAAGATATTCAGGACTTTCGTAATAAATACTACTGTTAAAATCTTCTATTTTACGAGATAACCATAGATTATAAACTTCTATAAGTGCTTCAACCAATGGCTTGTTTTCCATTTTGGTAACATCAATAATTAAACGTTTATACACTTTCCCAATATCCCAATGAGTTGGTATTGAATATTTCGCATTTAAGACATTGTCGAATACTCCATCTTTTATATTGTGTTTTTCAATAAGCTCAAATGTCAGTTTATCCATATTTTCGTTATGGTAAATATCTGCTAAGTCCAAAATATGCTGTAAATCATTTTTCCCAATAGCATTTACTATCACATTACGGTGATTTTTTGTTTTTCTGCCTATGTATTCAATCAAAGAGCAAAGAAAAAACAAATTATTTGCAACTTTATCTTCTCTTCCTATCATAATTGCTTATAGTTTTATATTCAGTAAATTGTAAAGTTTTCAAAGATTTATCGCTACAAAAACAGACTTGGTGGGTTGGGTGCTTAAATTTAGCTAAAACCCAAAACTGCTCACGATTAAGTATTCCATCGATAAAGTCGGAGATATAATTGTAAATTTGGTCATTAGCCATTGCACCAATTACAATATCATAATTATGTTTCACTCCCGAACGGCATTCAACTATAAAATCAAGCCATTTTTCGGTCATTTCTTCGAATACAAGAGTTTTCAGTGTTTTGTTTGGAGTATACTCATAAATTGAGACAACGGCTGTATCATAACGGCTTGCCCAACGTTCAGCTTGTGATTCTAATTTATTGCAATAAAAACCTTCTCCAAAGTCCTTTGGAAACTTGCTTTCCAGAATTTCAGGCTTTTCTATTGCAGTAAAACCTCCATGATATACTTTCATATAATACTTTTATTATATGCAAAAATATACAAAAAAAGACTACTCAATACGAACTCGCAAATCTCCGCTTTACTTGTACCTAATGTTACGTATATGAAAAGTAGGCTTTTGTGTGGCACTCAACATTCAAAAAACTCAAAAGTTGAAGCGGGCTACAACCCTTGAATTTCCTACTGGATCGGCTATCATTTTTATACATTGTTGTATGCCGTACTTTATTCAACTTTTTCTTTAGAATTCTCTTCAACCGTGACATTTATTTTGGAAAGTAACTCATTTATACTTTCTTTTTCCTTGTCTGTAATGGAAACATCAAATTCAGTATCTTCAAATTTGTTGTTATCAATTAGTGATTTAACCATTTCAATATACGAAAATTCATCCTCAGCAGTACCTGTTCTAATAAGCACTTCCATTTCGCCCTCGATTTTTCTAAATATAAGTTTCATAAGCTATTAGTTAAATTTCTTAAGATTATATTTTTTTACTCGCTTTTTAATTGAACTTTTTCCACCATCTGTAATCTCAGCAATATAATCGACAATACTCTTATTGTCTAATTTTCCTTCAAGTCTCGCAGATTTAATACTTATCTTATTTTCTGTATTTTTGCAAAGGATAACATTTTGAGCATCACCAAGCATTGGAATGGTTGCGTTATGCGAAACTAAAATAATTTGCTTTTTAGTCTTGATATTTTTAATTGCCTTTATTAACCCTTCATTGATATACTTTGTAGCTAAGTTATCTTCAGGCTGGTCAATTATTAATGGTGCCATATCTCCTTCATATCCCAACATTAAATCTAGAATCACTGATGTTTTCCAACCAGCACTAAGTCTCTCGAAATTTCGATTGTCATTAGTAATTATTTTATAGGTCTTTTTATTTAAACCCTCAAAACTTGAATTTACTTTATTTACAAAATCATCATAATCCTTTACTTTAGGAGATTGTTGTTTAAAATTTTCTTCAAAAAGCTGTTCAGGTTCAAGCCTATCAATATTTTCTATTTTTCTATCAGTTTTTAGAAAATGATTTAAAACCTCTTTAAATTTTTCTTTATTTAGTTCAAATTCATTGGCAATAAATAACTTATGCCCCATTGAAACAACTTCTTTTGTTTCACATTTTATGGAATAATTGAGAATTTTATTATAAGATTTTTTAAACTTAGAAAGTGAAGAAACATAAGTTGCTATTAATTCTAACAGCTTATCAAAATCCTGTTTTTTACCTTGTTGTTCTTTATTATCTTCTCTTAACTCTGAATCAATAGCTTCCTTTTTATTCTTTATTAGCCCTCTTATTTGCAATTCAAAAACCGATGCGTCATAAGCATTTATCAATTCTAATTGTATGCCTTCTATAAGGCTTTTATCGTGTTTTATAAAAGGATTTTGCTCCAGAAATTTGTCAATTTCGTCTAAACACTCAATATGTTTTTCAATTTGACTTTCACTGTATGAAATTTTATTAACTAATTCATTGTTAGGTAATAGTTTTTTAAGGATATTATTCTTTACTTCCTCTGTAGTTATCAAATGAGATAATTTTGATATCCGATAAAGCTCATTCTGTGTCAACTCTATTATTTTAACAGAATCAACAAGCTCTGACAAATCCTTTTTTAGCTTTAGTAAACCTTGGTTAACTTTTTCTCGAATACTGGCATCCTCTGGAAATACATTTCGAATAATGGCAATATCATCGATTGTATTATCAGAGTCTTTGTTATCAACTACTTTTGTAATATAGTTTTGGTAAATATAATGTGGTTTTTTACCAGATGGATTTACCACATTTATTGATTCTACATCGTAGTTTGTTTCTAGGTAGTTACTATCACTATAGTCGTTGACAATTTTATTATAAAGCGAGTCGACAAATAATGTTTTTCCACTTGATGAACCTCCGATTACAACATTTAATCCAGAGGTTAGCTCAACATCAATATCTATAAATTCATTGTTGTGAGATACATGCTTGATATACTCTGACCACATTTCAGGTTTTTCATGACTATAAATTAATCTCGAAGACTCCGATAGTGAAAGTCTTAAACCATCAAAAGTTGGTAGTGCAAGCATCCAAGTTGGCAGAAACGGTTCTGCCTTAGGGTCTTTTGCATTTGGGTAACTATTGGGGTTATAATTATCCGTACATGTAATCAAATTAGTAAACTCACTGATGCCTAATCGTACAAAATAATTAATTGTCCTTTCTAAACGAGTATTACTTCTAGCTGTAAAACCATCAAATTGGTTATAGTAAATGCCTTTTTCAATTCTACTGTCAAATTGAGCTCCATCGGGTATTGACTTATCAAAGTTGAGTGAGATTGTCCTCCATGCGGTAACAATAGAAAATCATATGAATCAAAGGACTTAATTATATCCTCTAAATATGGAATTTCATCATCGTTTCCAACAGTTTTTTTTATATAAAGTTTATCAAGTTTTTCATTTAAATCGTCTATGACATCTGCTTCTATTACCTTATCAAAGTATATATGACAATGATATGGTACAGCATCTTTATAATTCCTAACATGTAGCTCAACTCCTAAGAGTAAATTTTGAACTTTATTAATAGCATCAAGATAAACCGCCTTATTAATCGTATTGTGGTCTGTAAGTGAAATCAAATAATCTGAATCATTTGATGTAATTAAAATTTTTTCAATTAGCTTGTCAATATCATAGTTAACCACAAGTGAATCAGGGTTCTCAGAAGTGTGAATATGTAAATCAAGATAAATTGGATTCATAATTTTATTTCTTAAGATTCAATTTGGCACTATCGCTCCTAGTATGGCATACAACGATGGCTATAAACCCAGTGCGTATTGATTACCTTACATTTTGCGGTTTTATTCATAGCCAAAATAAATTTTGTGTCTGCAATTTAGTGAAATTATCTGTAGTCGAAAATTTATTTTCGGCGGGGCTAATGAATGAGAACACGCTTAAAATAACCAAGTTGTAGCATTGAGTTTATAGCGGGTTGTGTACAGTTTTTTATTTATTTCCAAAATTGAAATTGTCTGCTATATGCTTAACAAACAAATAACCAGTATACGACAATTCATAAAAAGTTTTCATATCGATTCTAAACCGCTCTCCTATATCAAAGATCTTCTTTTTATTTACGTTTGAAATCTGAATTTTTTCTCCTTTGTTGAGAGAAAAGCCAGATTTATCTATTATCACCTTTTCTTCATTTCTCAAAACAGTTAATTGCGTACCAATCCATTTAATTTCTAATTGCTTTCCGTATTCATTCTAAGTGTTAGTGTCTGTCTCAGTGACAATTCCGGTTCTGTGCTCTAAACATTTTCTGGCTTTGTTTAGGGATAAAATTTCCTCAGTCAAAATTAATGGCTTATTTACAAGCTTTGAAGTTAGAGAAATAAGAGTTGGCAAGTCTTTTTTTAGAATTTTTTTATTTATGCTTTTTTCGAAATCCATATAATCCTCGTACAACATAGTTTTTCCTTTTACCCTTGTCATTTCCGACAAATAGCTTGCACGAGCCATACTTAAATTTAAAGCTTTAATTATATCATTAATACCATGATTAAATAACCACATGTCAAGATAAATTTTCTTATCTCCGACATAATTGATTTTATTAAATTCTATGTAACCTGAAAAATAATCTGGTGACGGAATATCTTCAAATGGGATATTATTGAGATTTGAAGTTATGAATGCTAACATGTTGCAAGAATTTTGAACAATTCCAACATAATCATTGGTAATTGAGTCAGCTTCAAGTCTTATTCTTGCTTTTTTTGGTATTATCTCCTGTGGCATATTTCAACAAAATTGTACACAACTACTGTATATCTCCTGCCCAACCGGCGATATACGACTAAATTTGCTGTATAATCCCAAATAGGTGTGTTTATTTCTCATATATGCATCGGTTGTAACGTTGGTTTATTGAATGCTCTGGGTAACGGTTATCAAAGCTAATCAAAAAAATTGAATACCTTAACCATAATTACGCTTTAGTTTTTTGTGGTGGTGGGAATCAATACCGTTGAATTAAGAAGAAAGAACCTATAAGAATGGATGCCACCACCGCTCTAAATGGCGAGCAATTGCGCTATGGGAGTTTTTAGAGGTAGTTAATTTATTTTGGTAGCTTGTATTAACGTATTAATTATTCTTTAAAGATTCTTTAACCTCTTTTCTATAACTACGCCCAATTGTTAAAAGCACTTCGTCCACCATAACTTCATCATAAGAACTATTTTTTACTCTTTCTATATTAATAATGAATGAACGGTGGATTCTTAAAAAAATATCGGGTAATCTAGAGGCTAAATTGCTTATTTTCTCCTTACTCACAATTTGCTCTCTAACCGTGATAACTTTAATATAATCTGATAAACTCTCAATATAAACAATATCATCGTATGGTATTTTCGTAATTTTTCTATTGGATGTAATTTCAAGAAACGATTTTTTCATTTTTCCATTTTCGTCCAAAAGTTGTTGAATTACTTTCCGATTTTCTTTTATTTGATTCACCATTAATATAAACGACCCTATAAATACCAGCAAATACATTATTACAGCCAATAAAATAGTATCGGAAGCATTAGGACTCAGACTTTTAAAACTAAAATTTACCAAGTATATTAACGAAAACACTAAAACTATCATTTCAAGGTATAATGAAATAATTACTGTATAAAAGGTATAAAGTGCAAATCGTACATACTTTTTAGTGAGATAATACTTGGGTACAAGTACATAGTTAAAAAAATAGGAGGTTCCTAAAACAATGGGAAGTAACATGCTAATAAAAAAAAATGCCGCAGTATTGTTTCCCCATAACAATCCAAAAACCAGGGTTAAAACTAGTATTACAAGTATCCAATATCCAACATGATAATAAGGATTTTTTGATTTTTTATTCATGCTTTTTTAATTATTTCGGTCTAATTTCGTCAAAGAAATTGAAATTACAAATTTGAGTCGACAAACAACCAATTAAGAACTGGATTCGCCCTTGATGAATTTCGTTATCAAGTATAATTTGGCAGAAGTATTAATCTAAAAATATATTATTATGAAAGATTTATTTTTTATGGGAGGTCCTGGATTTATGGGTGTTCTAACATTACTATTAGTTATTACAACTGCATGGATTATTTATCATTTTATTATTGGTTATAATTCAAAACAAACAAATCAGGAAAAATTGTTACGCAAGATTGACTATGGAAAATCAATGGGTTTATTTGCCATGGTAACCGGAATTTTTGGTCAGTTGATTGGATTTTATTTTGCTTTTTCAGCAATGGAACAGGCAGCAGATATTTCTCCGACAATGGTATTTGGAGGAATAAAAGCTAGCATGATAACCACCCTTTATGGGATAATTATTTATCTATTTTCATTTATATTATGGTTTGTAGCCAGTACAATTATTGAAAAAAAACTAAAGAATTAGCAATATTACCTTAAGACCATAATACTAATTTGGTTTAAAAAATGCTTTGTTATCTATTCTAGGATAGCAGAGCATTTTCTATTATTATAATACTATGTTGTCTGTTTAATCTTAACTGAATAAAAGAAACAATTCTTATATTTGATATCAGTAACTACTAAACGCATCAAAAACAAGTTCTAATTTAACACTCCATCATTATGTTGAATGTTGCATTATTTGGGCCTCCGGGCGCCGGAAAGGGAACACAAAGCGAGTATTTAATTAAGGAATACAAACTCTTTTATATTTCAACCGGCGATATTTTACGCAAAGAAATCCAGAATAAAACAAAATTGGGTATTGAGGCTCAAAGTATTATTGCTTCGGGTGGATTGGTTTCGGACGAAATTATAGTGCAGATTATTGAAAATACCATAACCGAACACCGCGATTCGAACGGGTTTTTGTTCGATGGCTTCCCGCGTACTTATGTGCAGGCATACATTCTGGAAGGTTTAATGATAAAACTGAACACTGCCCTGAATTGCTTGATTAGTTTAAAGGTTGATGAAGAAATATCGGTGGACAGGCTGCTGCAACGCGGAATAACATCAGGCCGTTCCGACGATAATGAAGCGGTAATCCGTAACCGGTTAAAGGAATATAACGACAAAACGTTGCCCGTACTGGAATTTTATAAAGACAAAGGCATCTGCTTTGAACTGGACGGAATTCAATCCATTGAAGAAGTTCATAACAACATAAAAAAACTGGTTAACGCTGAGCTTAGCAAAAGCCGCATTAATTTTGTCCTTTTCGGATACCCAGGCTCTGGAAGGGGTTCGCAAGGTAAAGCATTGGCCCAAAAATATGGTCTGGAATATGTGGCTACCGGCGAAATGTTGGATGCCGAAATTGATAAAAACACGCCCATCGGGATGAAAATAAAACATTTGTATGAAAATGGCGAGCTGGTTCCCGACGAAATAGTAATTCAATTGATTGAACGGAAAATAGCCACCTCAGCGGACGTAAAAGGTTTTATTTTTAAAGGATATCCGCGAACTTTGGTTCAATCGTACATACTCGACGGATTGCTTAAAAAACATGGCACCCGCATATCATTAATCATGGATATTGAAGTACCTACCCTTGAACTCATTAGCCGCCTTGATAAGCGCAGCAAAACGGACGGTTGCATGCCCTACGATACCGATACCGCCAAAATTGTGAAACGGTTGTTCGATCATGAACAAAAAACAATACCCGTAATTGAAAAATACAACCAATTGCACGGGGTTACAAAAATTGATGGCATGGGTACTTTTGACACCGTTTTTCAAAAGCTTTGCGATGTAATTGAAAAGAAATTCCCAAGTTTGCGGCAGTAAAAAAGGAAAGGTTAAAGGTTAGTATGGTGGGAAGGTAATAGAGCTTGCCCCGAACTTGCTTCGGGGGTAACAGGGTGACAAGGTAGCAAGGTGAAAAAATGGGATACTGGGAAGGTGGGGAAATGGGAAGTTGGAGATATTAAAACATAATCCGGGTTAATTTCCTATTTTTTTTCCATCATTCCAATTTTCCAAATGGTTTTTTAAGAATGATTTAACTCTTTTATAAGCGGCGAATAGATAGGTCGAACTCACGTTAGTTTAAAGTAATCGGAGGGTTCTCCCTTGCTCGCAGGGGAGATGTCCGATAGGACAGAGTGGTATAAAGAACAAGAGTCGTAAAGTAGAATTAGCAACAAATAAACACCCTCGGTTTTATGTTAGCAAGTCCAGAAGTAAGATCAGTTAATACATAGGATAATGAATGAAAATTTTGAAAAACCTACCCGAATAGCTTCCATCGACGCATTGCGAGGCTTTGATATGTTATTTATAATATTTCTTGATCGTTTTTTTAATTCCCTGAATGAGGGTGTAGGAAGGCCTTGGACATTTGCAGTAGCAAAGCAATTTGACCATCCCGAATGGTTTGGTTCAAACATTTATGATATTGTAATGCCCTTATTCCTTTTTATTGTTGGTGCATCCATACCCTTTGCGCTATCGAAACAAATGGAGAAAGGTATTGGTTTATCAGGCATCTATATAAAACTTATTCGGCGCTTTTTTATACTCTTTATTTTAGGTTGGATTGTTCAGGGTAATTTGCTCCAACTTGATTTGGATACATTCAGCATTTTTAGTAATACCTTGCAAGCCATTGCCGTTGGATACCTCTTTTCCAGTATTGCCTATATTCATTTGAAGAAAAAGGGTCGCATCCTGGTTTTTGCTTTAAGTTTACTCATTTATACGTTACTCCTTATTATACCGAATGTTCCCGGTTTTGGCCGCGGAGTTCTAACTCCTGAAGGTAATTTTGCCATTTTTGTCGATCATCTGGTTTTTGGAGAGTTTCAGGACGGAACCCAATATACATGGCTTATTAGTGGATTCGGTTTTATAGCCACCACCTTATCCGGCGTTTTTGCCGGCGAACTAATTAAATCAAATCTGCCGCGAAAGAAAGTGGCACTTTATTTATTTTTAATCGGGACCGCCGGTCTTATGGCCGGAATACTGCTTGGAATATGGCATCCCATAATTAAAAAGATATGGACCAGCTCTTTTGTCTTGGCATCATCTGGGGTTTGTTTCCTTTTACTCTCGGTATTTTACTGGGTCATCGATGTAAAAGGAAAAGTCAGTTGGGCATTTCCTTTAAAGGTGGTTGGAATGAATGCTATTTTTGCCTATGTAGTTTCGCATGTATTTTATTTCCCAGCTATAGCAGAACCGGTGTTAATAGGATTAAAACAATATGTTGGAACCTTTTACAATTTAATTACTACAATTGGTGGTTTTGGCTTGTTATATCTAATATTGTGGTATCTGTATAAGAATAAAACGTTTATAAAAGTCTAACTTTTATTTGCTGAAATGAAAGTATATGAAGAACTGATTGAAAACCGGATGAGCGAATGCCGCCAACATCAAATTGATGAAGAGGGGTACAAATAATAAGTGGTAAAGTAAAATTATATGCGAAACTAATCAAAACAAACTGTTATGATAAATTTTAAACTTATCCTATCGGCAATAGTGTTTACAATACAGGCACAATTATTATTTGGGGTAAACAACGTATGGGTAGGGCAGAATATAAGCCCCTGGCCAAGCCCACAGTCAAATATCGATACCATTGAAACCCGCAATGGCAACCGACATGTTGATTTTGTTGAACACTGGATTAACTGGACAGCCGATTTCTCCGACATGTCCGACGAATGTACAGCCATTTACAACAACGGGTCGGTACTCGAACTGGCATGGCAACCTCACAATGGTACGCGAGGCCTTTACAATTCAGAAATTAACTCAGGAGCATGGGATAGCTACATTACCAGCTATGTTACAGCAATTAAAAACTGGGGGAAACTTATGTATATTCGGCCCATGCACGAATGGAATGGCGATTGGTACGATTGGTCGGTTGGCAAGAATAGCAACACAAATGCTTCATTTATAGCGGCATTTCAGCGTTTTGTAAATATTGCCGATAGCGTAGGTGCTACCAATATACGTTGGGGATTTTCTGTAGCCCAGGAAAACAAAGGCAGCAACACATTTTTAGGCCCATATCCCGGCGATTCGTATGTCGATTATATGAGTATTGACTGTTACAACTGGGGAACCAGCCACCCCAACTGGCCATCTACATGGCAATCGTTCGCTATTTGTTTTAACAGCGCATATTCTGCATTTGCAGCAAAAGGGAAGCCCATTTTCATCTCCGAAATAGGTAGCGTTGAGGTAGGTGGCAATAAAGCTGCTTGGATTAGCGAAGTTTACAACCAAGTAAGAAATTCAGGTAATTACAATCTTGTTGATGCCATTATATGGTTCGACACTGATTATACAGCACCCGGTAACCAGGATGCATTCCAGATAACTTCTTCTACTGCGGCCTTACATGCTTATATTGCAGCAACCAATTACGTATCCAATCCGTTGCCAACACTTAGTACCGACACACAGGCCCCGGGCGTACCAACGGGTTTATTCACACCGAATGTTACCGAAACCAGCGTTACCTTGTTGCAAACAGCCTCAACGAATTTAAAGTCAGCACTTTTGCACAAATAAAGCGGTTGTAAAAACGATATGTCAACGCAAATACTACCAGCGCAGCTATCACCAAATACATTGCATTCATAGAACCTACGGCTTTGAAAATCAAAAGTAACGAAAAATCTGCTGCGGCAGACCAACTCTGGAAATTGTTGCCATTCACCAAACAGATGAACAAATTATAGTGAATTACTTACAATTTGGGTTATAATATATCTTTAAATCAAGCAATAGCAAAAGTAAAGTAGTAAGTATAATAAGTTTTATTTCATTCAATTGTATCAGGATAAGAAAAAATGTTATATTTGAAACAAAATTTGATATATACAATCAAATTGAAAGAAAAACATCAATAAAATAATTAAACAGTAAGTTAATTATAAAAAAATAGTAAGATATGTGTGGAATTATTGGAATTTTTACTTTAAACAGCGATGCTAAAGAATTACGGTCGAATATATTGGAGATGTCAAAAAAAATCCGCCATCGGGGTCCCGATTGGTCAGGGATTTATTGCAACCATAAGGTAATTTTTTCTCATGAAAGGCTTGCAATTGTTGATCCGCAATCAGGCGGGCAACCTTTGTACAGTAAAGATAAATCGTTGATTTTAGCCGTTAATGGTGAAATATACAACCATCAAGAATTGCGGAAAGGCTTAACCGATTACGAATTTATGACCCATTCCGATTGCGAGGTAATTTTGGCATTGTATCGAAAAAAGGGAATTGATTTTATTGAGGATTTAAGTGGAATTTTTGCTTTTGCCCTGTACGACAAGGAAACAGACACCTACTTAATTGCCCGCGACCACATGGGTATTGTGCCATTGTACATGGGTTGGGATGTTCACGGAAATTTTTATGTGGCATCGGAATTAAAAGCGTTGGAGGGCGTTTGCAACAAAATTGAGGAATTCCTACCCGGCCATTATATTTACAGCAAAGAGGGACAAGAACTTAAGAAGTGGTACCAACGCGATTGGGAAAACTATGAAAATGTAAAAGATAACGTTTCGGATGCTGCCGAATTGCGGAAAGGATTGGAAGAAGCCGTTCATAGACAGTTAATGTCCGATGTGCCTTATGGAGTATTGCTTTCCGGAGGATTGGATTCATCCATTATATCGGCCATTGCCAAAAAATATGCAGCCAACCGCATCGAAACAGGCTACCAGCAACAGGCTTGGTATCCACAGTTGCATTCATTTGCTGTTGGTTTATTGGGTTCACCCGACTTGGCTGCTGCCCGCAAAGCCGCCGACCACATTGGGTGCATTCATCACGAAATACACTTTACCGTACAGGAAGGGTTAGATGCCTTACGCGATGTGATTTATCATCTGGAAACCTACGATGTAACTACGGTTCGGGCATCTACACCCATGTATTTGCTGGCCCGTGTCATAAAATCGATGGGAATTAAAATGGTGCTCTCGGGCGAAGGAGCCGATGAAATATTTGGTGGTTACTTGTATTTCCACAAAGCGCCCAATGCACAAGCTTTCCACGAAGAAACTGTTCGCAAGTTGAGTAAACTGCATTTATACGATTGTTTGCGTGCCAATAAATCGCTCATGGCTTGGGGCATAGAAGGCCGCGTACCATTTTTGGATAAAGAATTCATGGATATTGCCATGCGCCTGAATCCGAAAGACAAAATGGCCGGAAACGGTAAAATGGAGAAATGGATCTTGCGCAAAACATTTGAAGATTATTTGCCCGATAGCATTACCTGGCGTCAAAAGGAACAGTTCTCCGATGGCGTGGGTTACACCTGGATTGACACCTTGAAAGCAGTGGCCGAACAAGAGGTTTCAGAAGAACAGTTGAAAAACGCCAAATTCCGTTTTCCGATACACCCACCTATGTCGAAGGAAGAATACCGCTACCGCACCATTTTTAGTGAGCTTTTCCCTTCCGATTCCGCAGCAACCTGCGTACCTTCGGTAAAATCGGTGGCTTGCAGTACACCTGAGGCTTTGGCTTGGGATGCATCGTTTCAGAACGCCAACGATCCTTCGGGGCGTGCCGTTAAAACGGTGCATAACGATGGGTATGAATAGTCAGGGCAAACACATTTAGAATCCCCGAAGACTTAACCTGCCATTTAACTAACGGAATTCTGTGTAAATTAAATTTTGTATCTTTGTTTCAAACGATTTGATATATGGAATTAAGAGTAGATATAAATTATAATCAAATACTTGGACTGATTCGGCAACTTCCCAAAAAGGACATTAAAAAATTGACTAATATTTTACAAAGCGAGATTACTGCCAGCAAGTCAACAAGATCGTTACAAAATTTGATTTTACAAGCACCAACTTGGACCGAATCCGATTTAGATTTTTATAATGACGCAAGGATTCATATTAATAATTCTAGGATTGCATGATTCTATTGGATTCTTCAATATTGATTGAGTTATTTCGTAAAAAGGATAAAGAGAAAACATTATTCTTTAGCTTAGCAAAGACTTATAAGACTTTATGTATATCGTCAATTACCTGTTATGAAATTGGCATAGGTAATAGAGAATCACATTATGACTATTGGGAAAAATTGAGTGAAAATTTGCGGATTCTTCCTTTTGATAAAGAATGTTCTGATAATGCCATAACTATATATCTTGACTTATTAAGGGCAAATAAAATAATTGATTTGGCTGATATTTTGATTGGAGCAACTGCCATCACTCATAATATACCCATTGCAACATTGAATGACAAACATTTCAATAGGATTGCAGGATTAGAAATAATAAAATAAGCCGCAGCATTTTTTGTATAGTTTGATAGGGTTTCATCCGCAAATGGCAACTTTTAATTCCGCCAAACGATAAAAAGCATATTTTTGTAGTTTGATAGGAATCAAAATCAAACGATGAAATGAGTAGAATATTTATTGAAAGCAAAGAATTTCAAAAGGTTGATTTTTCGAAAGAATTGCTCTTAAAAGGTGACTATGAGCAGTGCCGTTTTGTAGATTGTGTTTTTACGAATTCCAAGTTGGTTGATAGTTCCTTTTTGGACTGTGTATTCGAAAATTGCGATTTAAGCTTGGCAACTATTGCAAACACTGCTTTCCGTGATGTTACCTTCAAAGGTTGTAAAATGTTAGGGTTGCAGTTCGATGGGTGCAACCAATTTGGGTTATCCATTCAATTTCAGGGTTGCCAGTTGAACTTATCTTCGTTTTATAAGCTCCGGTTAAGGAATACAAAATTCAATAATTGCACCCTTCACGAAGTTGATTTTACCGATGCCGATTTAACCGGTGTGGCATTTACAAACTGCGACTTATTGGGGGCAAAATTTGAAAATACCATTCTGGAAAAAACCGATTTCCGAACCGCCCACAACTATTCCTTTGATCCGGAAATTAATCGGGTGCGAAAAGCGAAATTTTCATTTTCCGGCATTCCAGGGTTGCTTGATAAATATCAGATTGATATTGAATAATTCATCAATGCCTTTTTATAAACCCGCAAGCACCGTTCACGGGCGGCTGTATGCTCAATAATGGGTGCAATCGCTCTTTTATTGCCCCACTTTTTTTGATAGGTTCTATTGGGATCAAACTTTTCGGCTTGGGTATAAGGATTAAAAATACGGAAGTAGGGAACGGCATCGCAGCCTGAGCTTGCGGCCCATTGCCAGCCGCCATTATTACTGCTTAATTCGTAATCGGTAAGATGTTGGGCAAAAAATGATTCCCCTTTTCGCCAGTCAATGAGCAAGTGTTTGGTCAGGAAACTGGCTACAATCATCCGGGCACGGTTGTGCATAAACCCGGTTTGGAGCAGTTGGTTCATCGCCGCATCAACAATTGGGTAACCCGTTTGGGCAGTGCACCATCGCTTAAAATCCGATTGGCTGGAATTCCAGGGAATATTGTCGTAATTGGGTTTAAAGCTTTGAGTTACAACTTTCGGGAAATGCCAGAGTATCTGCATATAAAACTCGCGCCAGATGAGTTCGTTTAAATAGGATTCATTGGTTTTAAGTGCTATTAGCGCCAATTGGCGGATGCTGATGGTTCCAAACCGCAGGTGAACCGAAAGACGTGAAGTACCTTCGATTCCCATTAAGTCACGGGTGGTTTGGTAATGGACAATTATTTCAGTTGGAATAATTGGATGAGGTACACCGTGTACTATATTTTTAAAACCCATGAATTCCAACGCTGGCTTTTGGCTAATTTTTTCATGTTGATTCAAGTTGCCTAAAAATGATTTTGAGTCGTTAATTTTTATAGGATTCTGAATCAATGTCTCTTTCCATCGCCGCATATAGTGAGTATATACAGTATAAGGGTTGCCATCGGATTTAGTAACTTCGTTTTTTTCAAAAACAACTTGGTCCTTAAAGGTTTTAAACGGTATTCCTTTGAATTGACAAAACTCAGCGATGGATTTATCATGAGTTTGTGCATAAGGTTCATAGTCATGGTTAGCATAAATGGCGGAAACCATAAATTTTTGAATGATTCTCTGGAAAACATTCAAAGGTTTGTCGTAAAAAACCCATAAATCGCTGCCAAGTGAAATGAATTCCTTCTTCAACTTTTCAACCTGCTCATAAATAAACCTAAATTTCTAAATTGAAAATTACACTAACGGTAATTTCTGTTTAATCTTCGTTCTTGTGAATTTTTACAAAGTTTGGCTGCTCTTTTTAATTTAAGAGAAGGCTTTGTTGGTGGTTTTT
>JBAYKX010000034.1:0-56742 GCA_041664345.1 Salinivirgaceae bacterium | reverse complement strand
CAACAAATTTTTGGGTTGAAAAGACTGGACCATTTTTCATTTTGGCCCCCATGGAGGACGTTACCGATACCGTTTTCCGGGAGTTGGTGCTTTCAGTTTCCAATCCAAGCGTTCTCAAGGTTTTGTTTACCGAATTCACTTCCGTGGATGGCCTGCTGGATAGCCGTGGACACGATGCCGTGGCGCAACGGTTGTTGGTCAGCGAAAGCGAAAAACTATTATTACATCAGAAAAACATTCCGCTGGTGGCTCAGATTTGGGGTAACGAACCGGAAAAATTTTTCCAAGTGGCACAATTCCTAACTTCTTTAAACCGGTTTCAAGGCATTGACATCAACATGGGATGCCCGGTAAAAAAGGTGGTGCAAAAGAACACCTGTTCGGCATTAATACAATTACCAGAACTAGCTAAAGAAATTATTGCAGCCACTCAGGAAGGGAGCGGGTTGCCGGTATCGGTAAAAACACGCATTGGGTTCAATTCCGTGGTAACCGAAAGGTGGATTTCCCATTTGTTGGCATCCAACTTAGCCGCCATCACCATTCATGGCCGCACTCAGAAACAGCAATCGGATGGGTTGGCCGATTGGAACGAGATAGGGAAAGCCATACCCTTGCGGAACCAACTATCAGCCCACACCCAAATAATTGGAAATGGCGATGTAGATAACTATACCGATGGGATGGAAAAAATATCAACCCACCAACTCGATGGCGTTATGGTTGGAAGGGGCATTTTTAAAAACCCTTGGCTTTTCAATTCCGAACCGCCGATAGTTAATACCCAAACCAGAATGCAGCTTTTGACCCAACATATTACCCTTTTTGAACAGTTTTGGGGAAAGGAAAAGAACTTCAATATTCTGAAACGGTTTTTTAAAATTTACATAAACGGGTACGATGGCGCCGCAGCCCTAAGGGCACAACTAATGGAGTGCAAAAATTGCGCGGAAGCATTGCTTGTTCTTGCTCCACACTGAATTATACCGTCAATAGTTAATCGCAATACAAAAAGTCATTCGTGCTTTTTTGAAAACTACAACTTAACACAGTGTTCTTAGCTTGTTCCTCCCGATCCCGAATCTCGTGAGGGATCGGGAGCGATAGCGAAAAAATAACAAAACTCATAATGAGCAATCATATCTTTTTAATAATTATCATTTTAACTTTGTCCATATTTTGAGTTTTGATTCTTTTTTGATTTTTGAGTATTGATTTTTTGGAGTTTTCTTATTGACCCTATTTATGGTTTTTCCTCAACTTTTAACCCTTGTGAATGCGCACTGAATTCCGGGGCATACATGCATTGCAAGGTAGCCAGGCCGCTGCTGAATTTCCCTGGATGGGTAGCAAACAAGGAATACTCAATCAAAAAATTTCCTTGTGGCAGGTAATCGATAAAGAAATCGGTGGAAGCATCGTGTGTTACCTGATAATATCCCAATCCTTGCTGGTACCGGTAGCCCGAAATTACACTTACGGGTTCAAATGCTGCGGCCCGCTGATCTTTTAGCTGCACAAATTCCATAGCCCGGTCGGTTTGAATAGTCATGCGAACCCGTATTTTATCGCCTACGTTAACCGGATGGGTGGCTGAAATGGGCTCCAACACAAGGCCCGCCGGTGTTGTTTTTTCGATAAACAGCTCTTTGGTTATTTTCAATCCTGTAGCTGCCGATTGAATTTGATCAATCTGTTGAAAATACTGCCAATACAAAGCTCCCCACGATATCCCCTCCCCTTTCCGTTGGATAGCTACGTTACCCATTTCCGGTTTAATGTCAATAGCCGTCCACGTTTGTTTAAAATAGCCGGAACCCGGCTCTGAATGTTGAGCATATTCGGTGGAAGTAATGATGGTTTTACCAACGCTTAATTCAATTTCTGGTTGGCTACCAATCCAATTGCTGCCGGAATTCAAAAAAGCATATACCGCATCAGCCGTAGCTTTGGTGGTTTTCCAGGCATGGGTTTGTTTGTTTTTGAGCAGCCACTTTTTTAATTCATTTTCAACAGTAACATTGGGTTCAATTTCATGAAAAACCGCTACCATCAAACTTTGAAACTCTACCGGTGCCTGATACCAGTTGTACCCAGCCACATTTTCTTTCCAAAACATACCCATTTCCTCACTCTGCAAGGCATGTTCTTTCAGCGATGCGGTAATTTTTAGGGCGGTTTGTTTTTCATTGGTTCGGTAAAACGCCAGAGCCAACATTCCTTGCGAGAATTTATCAGTCTTTGTCCATTGGCTTTTGCCTATTTGAACAAAATAATTGTATGCTGTTTTGGTTTCAGCCTCCATTTCCATATTTGGATAAAAACTCCGCATGTACAGGTATTGAGCCATATAGGAGCTGATAAAAGGGTTTCCTTTATCGGCAACCATTTGTTTGTAATCCTCCACCATTTTTGCATCCAAAAAACGGATGGCATTGGTTACCATTTCCATAACCTCGGCTTCGTGAGTTCCAAGAGCACCAACGTGTTTTAATTTGCCGAACTCGCTAACCAAATATTGGGTAACGTAGCGGCTCTCCATCATGCCACTGAACCAAGGCCAGGCGCCGCTGTTGTATTGCATGGCTTTCAATTTGCCGATGCTTTCGCGCATCCGGTTCTCCATTTGGTTGGCATCGAATAGCAGCGCAATCCGTTGTTTCTGTTCCGTTTCCTTTAAAGCATCAACCACCCAAGGGGTTTCGCGCAATAGGGTCTGTTTCAGTTCCGGGTTTTGTTCCAAACCCGACAAAAAGGGCCATTCCGTCCCCATGCGCTTCCACTCCGCAAAAAGTTTGGCAATCAATGGGTTTTTAGCCACTACATAAGCCGCCAGTTGGTTTGCATACAGCGAGGCAAAAAGCTGTTCGCTGCAACCGGTTTCCGGTTCCATAAGGTAAGGCAGCGCCATTACGGCGTACCAACTGGGATTTGACGTAAATTCAAGGGTAAGGCTATGATTTTGCAAGGTTTTGCTGGATGCACTGTTTACAAGTCCGTCCAATTCAAAGGTTTTGGTTCCGGTGCCATTTATCCACAACGGTTTCGATTCGGTTACCAATATTTTATTCGACAATACCGGAATCCATTTTTGCTCCCCATCGGAAAACCGTTCCGATTCTGCCACCACGGAATATTGCAAAGCGGTGATGGTATCGGGAATGGCTATCGGCCAAAACACGGTTTGTGATCCTTTTGGCTGACAAGTGAATTCGAGGGTTGTTGGGCCGTTTACCAAGGAACTGTAATTGGCATCGCTTAACGGATTCGACAAATTCAACGTAACTTTACCGGATTGAACGCTGTCGGTAAGGTTTTCAATCTTGCAAGGAAGCATCAATTGGTCGCCTTGTGTAACAAAACGGGGAGCTTGAACGTGAACCATTAACTCTTTTTGGGCCACTACTTCGTTTTGGGTTATTCCGTATTCCAAATTTTTAGTGTGAGCCAGAGCCTGGAATTTCCATCGGGTAAGGCTTTCGGGTAAGGTAAATTTTATGGTTACAACGCCTGACGAATCAGCATACAAGTTGGGATAAAAAAAGGCAGTTTCGTTGAAATTGGTTCGCAATTCTATCTTTTTTGTTTCTGGATTTTTATTCTTCAAGTGCATTTCTGAATTACCGAAAACAGTAGCTTCTTCAATATCCATCTCAGAATCAGCAATTTTCAAATCAGCTTGGTCATACTCCACCATGTATTGAGCCGTCATTGGAATTTGTTCAGCCTTATTGGAATAATTCTTTCTACGATATCCTGTCATTCCCATGCCTGAATAACTAAATGCTCCAAACCAGTTTAATTGGTCGTAGGTTTTAAAAGAATTGGAATAGGCATCCCGCTCTTGAAAATTCAGACTCACTGCTTGGTCTGCACCAAAATCAGGCTGTTCCCAGAGGTTGTTGTAATAATAACCGGGATACAAATTCAAATTCCAAGGATTGGGTGCCAATTGATCCAGCGAAGCATCGTACATGGAGGCTACCATTTCGGCAGCCACTTTTTCACCTTTGGGACCTTCCAGTTTGAGGGTCCATTCTTCCTTGGCGCCCGGATGCATTTTATTCCGGAAGGTTTGGTAACTTATTTTTAACTCTTTGTTGGTAAATGGGACTTCAATAACTTGGGTTTGCTCAAACACCCTACCTTGCAGAATATACGTGGCATGCAAGGCAAATCCACCGCGTAAATCCTCTGTTACAGGCCAAGTAAACTCTTTAATTCCATTTTTTAACGCCACTTGTTCCGAATGGAGAATGGTACCATCAAATTCCACATCATACAAAACCCAAACATTTTCCGAAGTACCGATTTTCAGTTTCCCGACGGATCCGGGTTCCAGCTTTTGTTTCGCATTCACCTTCCAACCAATTTGGGCAAACGGTACCTTTTTACTGGAACCATCAAAAACCGTAACATAGTTAGTTTGCGAAACCCATTCGCCAAAAGCATCTTGGGCTTTCAGTTCCAACTTATAAATTCCCGGTTCCCAATGTTCGACACCTTTGGGCAAATATGAAACCGCTCCTTTTACTTCCAATTCCTCGTTTACCCTTGCATTGCCTTGTGGCGGAAGCTTTTTGTAATAATCGGAACTATTGTAATGGAAGCCGGGAAAAGCTTTTTGATAAGCTGATTCGCTAAACAGCGTCGTGTCAGGGGTTTGCCATTTTCGCTCCAACAAAGGCAGGGCAGAAAGCTGTAATTTTGAGACCAAAATTTGAACCTTGGCTTGCGCCTCCTGACCGGAATTGTTCGTTACCGTAATGTTCCACTTTGATGGGTTACGAATATCGAGTTTATCATCGCTCGCTAAGTTTATTTGCAATGAGGTACCGCCAATGGTCAGATAATCGGTAACTGTTTGGGTTTCGCCGGAAGTTTCAGTAACTGAAACCTCCATCCGGAAAGTAAACGAACTGCCTTTTGAGGGAAATACTTCACCGGAAACGGCTTTAAACTGAAAATGAAATACTCCGTTGTCATCAGTTACCGATTCGCCGAAAGCTACCTGTTGTTCATTTAATTGCGGCATCCACCAACCCCGATAATGCGGAGCACGAACCACGCGCCAGGTAGCTTTAGCTCCTGAAACAGCCATACCGTTATAAGCCAGTGCTTTTCCGGTAACTTCAACCGGTTGTTCCAATTTGTATTGACCTTTCAAGGTATCCATAGTCGCTTCAAAGGTGGGCCGTTTGTACTCTTCCACCTGAATGGTTTTTCTTCCAAAATTACTTTGAATGGTAAATTGTCCGTTAAGAATACCTTGCGGGATGACCAACGAACCATTGAAGGTTCCAAAAGAATTGGTGGTGAAGCTCTGCTTCGAAATTTCCTGCCAATTGGCATCGCGGAAACTGATATTAACACTCAATTTCTCCACTTTTTTGGGTGCTGTTTTACCCGCTTTTTCAGTAACCAATCCCTTAAAATAAACTATTTGGCCCGGTCGGTAAATCGCCCGGTCGGTAAACCAATCGATGCGCTTTTGCGGTTGTTCAATGTTTGGCTGATACGTATAAAAGTTATTGGTTTGCAGCGTATCGTTTTCTGAAATAAACTGCAAAACAAGGGAACCGGAATTCTTTTTGTCCGAAGCCTTAACCACCACCATTCCATCTTTATCGCTTTGCAGTTTTTCGGAAAATTCTTTGCTATTTCCACTTTTGCGGTAATTGTAATTAATTTGGTAAACGTTAGCTATTGCGCCCTGAATGGGAGTTCCGGTGACCCGGTTGGCTACATAAAACTGCTGACTGCCATTACTATTGCTTTTTTGCAGGTAAGCCAGATTCGAAGCTTGTATCACATGAAAGGCCACCACCCCGGAATCAGGGTTAAAAGTTTCCGTATTGCTGATGGTTAGCAGGTAATATCCTTTGGGCAATGGGTTTACCAATAATTCGGTGTTGTATTCCCTAAAATTAGTTACAGCCGGCAAATCAAGTGAATAGGTATAAGTTTGGGTTGATTGGCTAATCAGCGATTTGTAATATTCATTCCGATTGTAATTCCGTTGGTTTTTTTCCAATTGATCCAACGAAAGGCGGTTGGCCCGGATGAAAACTTTTTTCACGTTGGCAAAAGTCAACGAAACAGGAAAAACAGTCTCTGGAATAGTCACAGCTTCCGATTCGTAAGATAATTGAGGCCTTTGGATGATATTGATTAGAAATCTACATTTTTCCTGTAACAGGGAGTCGGTGCTTTCTGCCAAAGTTTCTTCAGCGTACCGACAAGCAATCAGCAAATAATTCCGGTATTTTTCGGTTTGTGGTTCACCGTGCTGATATAAACTGTTGTTATCGTTATAATACTCAGCCTTTCGATAGGTAACTTCGGCATGTAGGTTGGGTTCGGTAAATTCAATCAACAATTGATTGAGGGCTGACAGGTAAAGGGAATCTTTATCGGTGCGGGTGGAATGGGTTTTAACAAAATCAAACCGCTGCAAATCGGCAAACAAAAGGGCATGCCGTTCCTTATTACTAGCCAACCGTATTTTGAGCCAATTCTGGTATAATTGCAATGCTTCTGCTAATGGATGGCTGCTATTCAACGTTTCAAAAGGGAAAGAAACAAAAACTGTTGAAGGGGCAAAAGCTTCCGCTTCGTTTAGTAGAAAGGCATCGGACAGGTGTTGCGACAACATATCATTTCCTGAAAAGTAATACAAAGTGCGGTTCACTAAAAAATCATAAAGCGTTGGCCGTTCCTTGGTAGCATTACCCTTCTCAATAATGGGTGCAAATTCCGAAGTATTTGTAGAAACCAACAGTTCCGGATTCTGCAACGAAGCTTGGTAATGCTTTCTTATCGCCGAAAAGAATCGGGTAAAATCCCATTCTTGCATTTCTTTTAAGTCAGTATTGGTTGCTGGAGTGCGCCCGTTTATAATCCATTGGTTCTCTTGGTAATAGTTTTGATACAGTTCGGCCAACATGCTTTCCCCGATATTCTTTGCCGGCGAAGGGAATCCATTTATCTCCGATTCAACATATTGTATCAAACCGGGAACGGGATCGGGTTCCAGTTGTTTGGTGTACTTAATTCGGTGCATCAATGCTTTTATGGCATCGGGATACAACCCTTGCAATTTGGCCGTTCGGTAAATGGTATCGATAACAGCAAGTGCCGATTTCGGAAGCCCATCCGATTCGTACTCGTCCACCCGCTGCCAAAGCGTATCGAGGGGTACATTTTTACTAGGTTGGGCATGAACGAAGAACGAAAACCAAGTACATGAAAGGACAAAAAAAACAGTCCAAAACCTTATAGTGGCCATAGTGAATTTGTTTTAGGATAAACAAAAATAACGTAAAGTTTATATAAAGAGGTATGTGAAGCTCTATTTCCATACTAATGGACAATTAAAAAACGTTTTCAATCAAAAAAATAAGGGAAATCGCTTTTAAGAATTTCAATTTTAAATTCCCGTTTTCGGTGCATGGATTCTGCATAATTTCAATTAAACGATGGTGCTTGCACCGATTTTATATTGCAAATTCATTACCCCGGCTTTCAAGCCGGGGCTATTCATATTAAATCCCCTTCGGGATTTTTTAAAAGCTAATTCCCTGTCAAAAAAATGGCCTAGTTGCAAATCACAAACAATTTCCATTATTTTTGCGCTCAAATGAAAATTACCGGTATCATAAATTAAATTTAAAATGAAAAAAATAGTTTTAGTAAGCTTTGTAACAGTGTTTACATCACTGATGTTGCAGGCACAATGTCCATTGGAAGTTGGTGGCAAACAATTAAATGCGGGTGTGGGTTTTTCAGGCTGGGGAGTTCCGTTGTATGTAGGTTTGGATTACGGTTTGGTAGAAGACATTACCCTAGGCGGCAAACTCTCGCTCACAGCGCATCAAGGAAATGATTTAATCATTGGTCTGGCAGCCAATGGAAACTACCACTTCAACACCCTGTTGGATATTCCCAAGGAATGGGATTTTTATGCCGGTTTAACTTGCGGCTACTTTGCCTACAGCGATTTCGGTTTAGGGCTTTATGCCCAAATAGGGGGAAGGTACTTTTTTAAAAATAACTTGGGTTTAAACCTTGAGTTGGGTGGCGGCAATATTTCGGGTGGCACCTTTGGAATAACTTACAAATTTTAATCATCACACTATCCAATTATTCTTTTATCCACGAATTACACCAATCCACGAGGTTTCGGGACAGGTTAACACTAATTTAAAATCAACTAAAGTTGATTTTAAATTAGTGTAATTCGTGGTCAGTTTTTGTTTTTAATTTTTTAAATGCGGTTATCCTGCTGTTCATAAACTTGAATTGGGAAACCCTAATTGTTTTTTCTTACATTTGCCTCACAAAAACAACAACTATGCTACTATCGATGACCGGTTACGGGAAAGCTTTGTGCGAAATAGGCAATAAAAAGCTTACCATTGAAATAAAAAGCTTGAACAGCAAGCAACTTGATTTGAACACACGCCTTCCGGGTTTTTACCGCGAAAAAGAAATTGAGGTGAGGAACCTTATTTCACGACGCCTGGAGCGCGGAAAAGTCGATTTCAGCCTGTATGCCGAAGTAACCGGGTCGGAAAATAATTCTGTTATAAATACCGAAATTGTTAAGAATTACTACCAGCAGCTTTCCAAAATTTCCAACGAATTGGGCATCGGCTCAAAAACCGAGCTGCTCCAAATAATTATGCGGTTGCCCGATGTGCTGAAAACAGAGCGCGAAGAACTGGATGAAGGGGAATGGAAGTTAATTTTGGAAGGTATTGAAAAGTCGATGGACGAACTCAATAAATTCCGAGCCCAGGAAGGAAAAGCTCTGGAAAAAGATATTACCGAACGAACCCAGATCATATTGGATTTGCTTAAACAGGTAGATCCACTCGAAAAACAACGCATCATAAAAGTGAGGGAACGCCTGCGCCAAAACCTGAAAGAGCTGTCGGAGAATGACGAATACGATGAAAACCGGTTTGAACAGGAACTTATTTTTTATATTGAAAAACTCGACATTACCGAAGAAAAAATCAGGCTGGCTAACCATTGCGAATACTTTATCAACAACCTTGGAAACGAAGAAAACGTAGGGAAGAAACTGGGCTTTATTACTCAGGAAATGGGACGCGAAATAAATACCTTAGGTTCAAAAGCCAACGATTCTGATATGCAGAAATTGGTAATTAAAATGAAAGGTGAACTGGAAAAAATTAAAGAGCAATTGTTGAATGTTTTATAATTTTTGTTCTCACGATTTAACCCATTTCCATGGAAGGTAAATTAGTTATTTTTTCAGCTCCTTCGGGCTCCGGTAAAACCACCATCGTGCGCCAGTTGCTCGCAAAAGGGTATAACTTGGAATTTTCAATTTCGGCCTGCAACCGTCCACCCCGAGGGAAGGAGCAACATGGAGTGGATTACTATTTTCTGACTACCGAAGAGTTCAAAGCCCGGATTGCAGCCAACGAATTTGTGGAATGGGAAGAAGTTTATGAGGGTCGGTACTATGGAACCCTGAAAAGTGAAGTGGAACGTATTTGGAGCAAAGGCAATCATGTGTTGTTCGATGTGGATGTGGTTGGTGGCGTTAATCTAAAAAAGCAATTCGGCGATAAAGCGCTTGCCCTATTTGTAATGCCTCCGGCAATAGACACCCTTCGTGAACGGCTGCATCAAAGAGCTACAGACGCTCCTGAAGAAATTGAGCGCCGCTTGGCAAAAGCAAAAGATGAAATGAGTTTTTCCGATAAATTTGACTTTGTAGTAATAAACGATGATTTAGAAGCTGCCATAACTGAAACCGAAAATTTATTAACCCTCTTTTTGGGAAATTAAAATATTAGTGCCTATTCACACCAAACTAGCCACAGATTCACAGATTAAATCAAAAATAATTTACTCAGATTGTTCGCTTTGCTCAATTTTATTCGCATAGCGAATAATCTGAGTAATTCTTCTCATCAATTTGGAAATTTTTTAATCTGTGAATCTGTGGCATTCAAAACAATTAATAAATTAATTTTAAGGCTTAATAATTACAAGCATTAGTATGACCGGATTGTATTTTGGTTCCTTTAATCCCATCCACATTGGTCATTTGGCCATTGCCAACTACTTTTTGGAATTTGGCGGCCTCAGCGAAATCTGGTTTGTGGTTAGTCCTCAAAACCCCTTAAAACAAAAAACCACCCTCCTGCCCGACTATCAGCGCTTTGAAATGGTTACCCGTGCTCTGCGGAACTATCCCCATTTTAAAGCTTCAAACATTGAATTCACCTTACCACAACCTTCGTTCACGGTAAATACACTGGCTTATTTGGATGAGAAATACCCCAACCGGGAATTTGCACTAATATTGGGCGAAGACAATCTGTCCTCGCTCGACAAATGGAAAAACCACGAACTGATTCTGGAAAAAAGAAAACTCATGGTTTACCCACGCCCTAACTGCCCAAAAAGCAAGTTCCATGAGCATCCCAGCGTTACGTTCATTCAAGCTCCGCTCATTGAAATTTCATCGAGTTTTATCCGTCAATCTATTAAAGAAGGGAAAGATATGCGGTTTTTTGTGCCTGAAAAGGTTTGGTATTACTTGGAGGAAATGCACTTTTATAAGAAATAACTTAAAAAGAAAGTATTCTTTTCCGCAAGCTTAGAGTGACTAATTGAACAACAATAATCTAGTTTACAATTATTCAATAAATAAGACCCGCCGGGTATCTGTATTACTTTTCTGCACCATCCTGACTAAATATACCCCTGAGTCAACTCTCTCGTGATTAGTATTCTCTCCGTTCCATGTTACCGAATATCTTCCGATTGAAACAGTTCCTTCCTTCAAGGTAATAACCTTTCGTCCATAAAGGTCGAAAAGGTCTATGGTTACAAAATCATTGCCCGGTACATAAAAATCAATATTTGTTTGCACTGTGAAAGGATTGGGGGAAACGTTTAAAAATCCTTGATCAAGGGTTTTATTTGGAACCGAAAGTACCGTATCTGTGAAATCCTCAGAAAGAAATGGGTTGTAACGGTTTTTAGCAAAGATATACCAAGCGGCACAGGATACAAATCCTTTTGCAGGGTCAACCCAATCGTACCCACCGGTTTTATTCAACGTATAGGGAATGGTGTGTGTGGTGTCGTTGTCAAAAACCCTGCTTATTATTAAAGGGTCAAGCTGGTTGGCATAAAAAAAGCCTCTGGTGGTATCGCCAAAAGCCAAATATGCACAAGCAATATGTCCGGTACCGTCATTCCAAAAATTATCAATGGCAATATCAGCCATTGAGTAAAAACCCATCACATCGTTTCCCCCAACTTCAATAATTTTGCGGTACCGGAAATCGTATTCCGGTATATTCAACAAATTGGCAAAATCGTTTCCAAATGCTAATGTACGCCAAGTATATAAATCTAATGGAAGGTTGGTTCTATCGTTCAATTCATTTACCAACCATTCCTTTATTTTCTGTGCATAATAATTTTCGTTACACAATTTCAGGGCAACATAACAATCAATATTTCCTTCGGGATGACCATTAGCCTCATGCAAATCACTATCCCCTTTTCGCCAACCGCTTTGTACATATCCGCCAACCGGGGCTTCTTTATAATAGGAAATCAGTAAGTCTTTTATGATGTTAACCAAATTCGAATAACGGTCGGAATTAAATTTCCATTCATAGTTCTTACAGGCTATAAGTAACCAAGCCATATCGCCCATCCACCTATCCTCCGTAAGGGCAGGGGCTCTTTTTGTAGCCAGCGACACCCACTGATAAAAGCCCCTGGCCTGGTCGTTGTAATAAAAATTTTGAAGTTGGATATCGGTATTGTTTACATTGGTTGCATTGGCATAAAAATCCAAAATCCTTTCGGCCCGTTCCCTTTCATCTTTAATGATGAATGAAATAGCCACCAAACTGTTGTTGAATGTTTGGACCTGGTCATCTTCCTGCGCAGGCAGCAAATCCTGGCCCGAAGAAGAAATATCCTGTATTACTTTCAAATAGTTAAGTACCAAAGGGTCTTCCTTAATCATTGATGAATCGCGCCGTTGTGCAAACCCAATTCCCGACAAGGTGCTATCGGGATCGTAAGTAGATGGGAAAGTTGATGGTAAGGTATCTAACCCGATTCCTATTTCATCTATCCAGATAGTGCCTGAACCAATGCCATTCACAGCAACCGAAAATTTCGAAAACTCATCAAAGGTAGCATTTCCGCCCCAAGCATATTCCGTGTCGCCTAGGTATATAACTACATGTTCCCATTCGGTATATCCGCTTAGGGGAACTACCCGCCAAAATATCGAACCATCATTATCCATAAATTTTAATTCGAGGTTATTTGCGGAAGTTGAAGATTTAACAAAAAATGCAATCGGGTTTTTGCGAACAAAATTATCAGGTAAGGCAATACTCAAATCAAGCCAGTTGCCCTGAACAGGAAATGTATAGGCAATGGCTAACCCATCGTTATTTAAACCATTAAAATTACTTTTAGCTGCGGAAACACCTGAATTCTTTGATAAGCTCCACAATAAGTAATTGTCCCAGTTGCCTGAAGCTAAATAATTACTGGTATCGGTGGTAACTCCTTGAGCTAATCCTTTAATGCTTAAGAAAGCTAAAAAGGTAATAAGTAGTATTCGGTTCATTTTACAGCGTATTTAATTAATCAAAATTATTTCTACTTTCCGATTCAGGGAAATCGCTTTTAAAAATTTCAATATTGAATTCCTATTTTCGGCGCATGGATTCCGCATATTTTCAATTAAAAGGTAGTGCTTGCGCCGATTTTATACCGCAAATCCATCTACCCCGACTTGAAAGTCGGGGCTATTCATATTTAACCCGCCGTGGCGGGTTTTTAAAAGCGATTTCCCTGCTTTCCGATTAAGACAAACCTAAAATTACAAAAAAAGAATAACTTCCCCCGAAAATCGTGTTTTTTACTTAACTAAATGCCTTTGCTTTTGTTTGTATTCAAAAAAAACAGATGAACAACAAAGTTATTGTTATATTTTTTGCAACATTTGCACTTACAGGTGCTGCATGTAACGCAAAGAAGGTGCCTGTTGCTAACGAAGATTCACTTTTAACCGATAAAAATATGAAAACAGAAATAGCCACATTTGGCGGTGGGTGCTTTTGGTGCACCGAAGCCATGTATTCCCGCTTGAATGGGGTAATAAGTGCCACATCGGGTTATTCCGCAGGACATACCGCAAACCCTACCTACAAAGAGGTGTGCACTGGAACCACCGGTCATGCCGAAGTAATTCAGGTAGTTTACAATCCCGAAATAATTACCTATACCGAATTGCTGGAAATATTCTTTAAAACACACAACCCCACAACCCTTAACCGTCAAGGCGAAGATGCGGGGACACAATACCGCTCGGTGGTTTTATACCATTCCGATGAGCAAAAGAACATTGCTCTGAAGATTATAGATAATCTCAACGGCGCAAAAATATGGGACGACCCATTGGTAACCCAACTGGTACCGTTTGAAGTTTTTTATTCCGCCGAAGCTTACCACCAAGATTATTTTGATAACAATACCGGGCAAATGTATTGTAAAATGGTGATTGTTCCCAAAGTTGAAAAATTCGAAAAACTTTTTAAAGACAAATTGAAAAAGAAATAACCTTACAATTTGCTAAGCGGTAATGGCTGATTATTAAACCTTTCACTGTTTTAATGCAAAATAGTAAAGCCAAGGATTTGCTTCACCAGAAAAAAATTATAATTTCGGGGAAACAATAAGTCTATTACCCATGATTATCCGAAAAAACGTTTTAGTACTGTTCACTGCGTATCTTTTTGCCAATCAACCCAATAATACGGTTGTTGCACAAAATCCATCGGCAAAGGACGGCATCATTGATTTAACCAAAATAAGCTGGCACAACAATGTAATTAAGCTTTCTGGCGAATGGGATTTTTATTGGAATGAATTTGTGTTGCCGGTTAATTGCAACGATTCCCTTCTTTCAAAAAATCATTACGTTTCGATATTACCTTCATCATGGACCAAGGTGGTGCTAAACAACAATTTAAATTGCCCTACTCAAGGGTATGGAACTTACCGGCTCCATATAAAAGTCCCCAACCGCGACCAAGTTTATGGTTTGAAACTTCAAAGCGTTTTTACAGCTTATCGGGTTTTCATAAATAATAAATTAGTAACTAGCATAGGTCAAACCGGAAAAACAAAAACCGAAAGCCATCCAAAATTTCTAACTCAGGAAATTCCCATTCCGGTTATCCTCACTGGAAGCGAACCCTATCAATGGGTTGATGTAGTGATGCAGGTTTCAAACTTTCACCACCGGCGCGCTGGCGCCCAACAGCCTATTCTGTTTGGCACCATGGATGAGATTATCAACACCACTTCGAATGCCATAATACTAAACCTGCTCCTTATTGGAATAATATTAATCATTGGCTTGAACCATTTATTGATGTATTTTCTGCGCAGAACCGATTTGTCGAACCTAATATTTGGAATTCTATGCGTAGTGATGATTCTCCGAAATTTATCGACCGGTGAACGGGTTTTGATGCACTTATTCCCAAATATTAGTTGGGAGATGTTGGTACGGCTCGACAATTTCTCTGGTTTTGCCACCATTTCGCTCTTTGCATTTTACTTCTATTTCCTATTCAAAAGCGAATTCCCCAAATTCATGTTTTATTTGATTACCGGTATTGGAGTTCTTATTACCTTGTTGGTATTCACTACTAAAGCTTATTTTTATGGTCAATTCCGCACTATCTTTGAACTGTATATATTATTTGGCGGTTTGTATCTCACTTTTGGGGTTTTACTTCGCGCAGCTTTTAAGAAGCGTTCCGGAGGATTCCTTACCTTTTTAGGCATGTTTGTGCTGTATGCCACTGCCATAAACGATGTATTGAGTAGTATGGGTTTGATTCATACCCTCTATGTTGCCCCTTACGGAATTGCTTTTTTTATGGTTTTGGAATCGTACCTACTAACACGGCAATCGGCATTTGCGTTGAAAAACAATGAACAATTGAGCGATGAACTCCGGTTGGAAAAAATGAATCTTGAAAAACATATTGAAGAACGAACCTCCGAGCTTTCAAAACAAGCATCGGAACTGGAAAAATATAGGCAAGTTCAGGAAAAACAAAATTGGATAAACGAAAGTTTGAATGCCGTTTCGGATGTGATGCATCAAAACAAAGAAAATCTTTCCATTCTTGCCGATCAATTATTGGCAACCCTTATAAAAAGAGTAAACGGAAATTTAGGAGCGCTTTATTTCCTAGTGGGTACCGGAAACGAATCGAAACTTAAATTGATAGCCAATTACGGATTGAATGGTGAATCAATGATTGAAGAGTTGGATGTAAACGAAGGGTTACCCGGAAAATGCTTCAGTTCAGAAAAAGAAATAGTGGTTGAAGAAGTACCTGAAAAATATTTTATGGTAACATCGGGTTTAGGCAATTCAAAACCAGCCCTGTTACTGCTTATGCCACTAATTAATGACGAGAAGGTGATTGGGGTGCTTGAAATCGCCTCTTTCAAACCCTTACAAACCTGGCAGATGGAATTCCTCAGAAAAGCCTTAGTAAGCATTGCCGGACAATTGAACATTGTAAAAATAAATACCGACACCAAATTATTACTGGAAAGCTACAAAACTTACGAAACAGAATTGCGCCAAAAAGAGAATGAATTTCAGGAATTACAGGTTGAATTGGCCTCGCTTCGCGAAAAATCGGAGCAATTCAACTGACCTATTCCCAACCCAACTTAACCAAAACGGGAAAATGATCCGATGGATAGTGACAATTGTAAGAATCGGTCAGAACAGCATATTTCAATACCTTAAAGCCTTTGCGCGAAGTAAAAATGTAATCGATGCATTCACTGGCGGGTTCATGAAATTTGAATCCATTAAATGTTCCGTTACTTCCGTAAACCAACCCGCTTGCTTCGCGGCTATCTACGAATTCTTGGCTTACCAACTGAATGGGTTCACTTTCAAGGGTGGCATTAAAATCGCCCAATAAAATAACTGGAAGATTATCGCTATTTAAGTCCTTGATTTTATGAACAACCAATTTCACTCCATTGATGCGCGCTTCCTGACCTACATGGTCGAGGTGTAAATTGAAAACCCAGAACTTTTTACCCGATTCCTTATCTTTAAAAAGGGAATAGGTGCAAATCCTTCGGCAAGCGGCATCCCATCCAAAACTAACAGTATCGGGGGTTTCCGACAACCAGAATGTCGATTGTTCCAAAACTTCGAATCGGTTTGTTTTATAAAAAATGGCACTGTATTCCCCAATATTTCCTCCATCGCGGCCTACACCCACAAAATTATAAGCAGTCAATGAACTATCAATATATGACATTTGGGAGGGCACTGCTTCCTGAACCCCAATAACATCCGGCTCATAAAAGGCTAATAATCCGCAGACCTTGTCTTTTCTATACATCCATGCATTTTCTCCATCGCTGGCCACATCGAGCCTGATGTTATAGGTGATTGCTGTTAAATTTTGCCCAACAAGTTGGCCGATGCCAAAAAGCAAAAAGAGTGCGGGAATTAAAACTTTCTTCATTTCCAATACTATTAAATAAGTCGAACCTCCAAAACCCTTGAAACAATTACGTTTGAGTGCGGGATACTTGGAGTTATTTATCTTTAATTCTATTCTTTAAATCCATTTGTTCATGTAGAATCCTAGCGATTTCTATTTCATTCTCGTCAATCCTGTGATAAAAAATGATATGACGACCCACTTTAAATCCCAACAAATTTTTCGTTACTTCTGAATAAATTTTACCTAAATCTGAGTTGTCTGCAATTTCCTGGCAATTATCTAAAAGTATATGATAATACTTGTCAGCTTGACTTTCAGACCATTTATCAAAGGTGTAATTCCATATCTGAGTTAAATCATCAACTGCCTTATTGGTTAGTTTATACTTTGCCATTCAAGTTCTTCGTAGCTTTTAATTTTTCTAAATGAGACTTTGGTTCAAAATCATAAGCGATTCCGCTTTCTATCCCTTCTTGAATAGCTTCTCTTAAAGCAATCAGCTTGCTTTCTTCTTCTTCCAGAAGCCTTAACCCTGCTCTGATTACTTCACTTGCATTTTTATACCGCCCTGCTGATATTCGACCTTGAATAAAAGTGTCAAAATAGTTTCCTATTGATATTGAAGTATTTCTATCCATAATTATAAATTTTTCACTCAAAGTTACCAATTTTTGGTATAAAATCATTAGGGATAGGAGTTTTTTTTAGTACCTCATAACGGAATAATATAAGCAATAGTGAAAATTGAGTAGAAAAAAATTTGATTGGAATTATTGAAACCACAAACCAAACCTTACTGAAAAACGGTCGAAGTACATATCTTGATCCACTTCAGTGTACCACCATCTGTTATATACATAATGAAGTTCAGCATATCGGTATCCAGTTGCTACAAAAAGCCGGGTGCGGCTAACTGAAGTAAAAATTACCCCAATTTCAGGATTTACAAAGGATCCTCCATTGTGTTCCTTCATTTGTTCATAAGGGTCAAACGGTTCTTCCAACGAATACAAGTAACCACCGGAACATCCAACAAAGAATTCTGTATTTTTAGCAATGGGTGTAATCCATTTCAATGAAAACCCAAGGGGCATAACCGCTTCATTTAAAAACTCCAACCCAACCAATCCCCCAACACTTACCGACTTAACTCTAATCTGATGCTCCATTATAAGGCTCAATGGAGTTTGCTTTTCATTTTTTGAGGAACCTATCAAACACCCACCTGAAAACGAAAAAGCATAATTTGTTTCTTTACTTGCCAACCCTTTGTCATAACTTATTTTCTCTACTTCCTGAGCCGAAAAGGCAAAAACACTTCCACCCTCTATTTTAATTTTTAATCCTCCTGAAGAATTATCCACTAGCGTTCCTTTTATGATACTTCCACTTTTCAGGTAAACAGTGGCAATAGAATCTTGGCCTAATAAAGTAAAATATGTAATAAAAAAAAGTAGTAAAATTGATACAATTTTTTTCATCGGTCAATTTATTTAGTGCGAATATAGCTAATGATGCCTACTTCATCAAATGGTTGCTTATATTTATAAAATTTACAAATTAGGCGCAACCATTTTAGGGTTGGTTCCATCTGCAAATCACCAAGCCTTATAAAATAACGTACTAACTTAAAAATTTGCAAAATGAAAACCAACCGGATTACTCTTTATTTAACAGGGTTTGTAATGATAGCAATTATGGCTTCATGTCAGGATACTATCACCCAAACATACAAAGTAAACACTCCAGTGTATCTTTCGTACACTGAGCTTCGCACTTCCTTTAAATCGGCTGATGCACAGGAAATAATTCAATCGGGCAAAATTTATTTTAAAGACAGCTTTATTTACGTGAATGAGTTCCAAAAAGGGATTCATATTATCGACAATTCAAATCCTTCGAACCCCATTAATTTAAAATTTATTGAGATACCCGGTAATGTGGATTTAGCTATTAAAGGATCCATTCTATACGCCGATAGCTATGTTGACTTGCTTTCCATTGATATCAGCGATATAAACAACCTAGTTGAAGTTGACCGGGATACAAACGTATTTCCTTATATAATTCCTGCTTATGAATCAGGAATTGTGGAATCAATTGACCAAAACCAAGGCGTAATTGTTGGCTACACAATAACTGAACGCACGGTTGAAGTGAAAGATCAAGGAAATTATTACGACAAATACTGGTATCGTGGTGAAGTTGACTACATGGCCGATATTTCGAACGGCGGACAAACCGGTGGCGAAAGTGTTGGAACAGGTGGTTCAATGGCACGTTTCACACTCAATCAGAATTACCTTTATGTGGTTGATAATGCTTCGTTAAAACTGTTTAACATATCACAAAATAGCAATCCAAATTTCGAGAAAAATATTGGCATCAGCTGGAATATTGAAACCATTTTCCCTTATCAGGATAAGCTTTTTATAGGAACCAAAACAGGGATGTACGTTTACAGTGTTCAAGACCCATCCAATCCTGAATTTATAAGCCAATTCCGCCATGCCAGCAGTTGCGACCCGGTGGTAGTAAGCGGAAATTATGCTTATGTAACCCTTCTAGGCGGAAACTTGTGTGGTGCTATTGAAAGCCAGCTCAACGTAATTGATATTTCAACCATTGAAAACCCTCAAATGATAGCATCGTACCCAATGGTAGAACCTTATGGATTAGGAATTGATGACTCGGTGTTGTTTGTTTGCGATGGCAGTGCCGGTTTAAAAATTTACAATGCTGCCAATCCTTTGGAAATTGCAGCCAACCAATTAACGGCATACCCTAATAACCATGCTTTCGATGTAATCCCGCTGGGTTCCGTTTTAGTAATGATAGGTGTTGATGGATTGTTTCAATACGATTATTCCGACTTGAACAACATCCGTGAATTAAGTCATATTGATATTTACGGAAATCAATAAAATCAGAAGTAAATACAAACTAAGCCTGGAATATTTCCGGGCTTTTTTTTTAATCAAGCATCTAAAAATAAAACAACATGAGCAATATCAATAGGTTGGCCTGTCAATCAATCGAGTAAACCATTTCTCCCTTAGCCCGCTTTATTCATACCTGAGCATAGCGAAAGGTGTGAATGTGCGATGGCCATTGGGTTGCAAAGCGGGAAACCCCGATTTAGCTACACCCAAAATTGGGAGTTTTTATTTTCCCAATTTTGAGGAGTAGCTTTATCGTCAGGATTATTCATGAATAATCCGGGTTAGTACTATCACAACAATTATTCTAACGTACGAGCCATGCAAGTAATACTGATCCGGAATATCTATAAACACAAATTTAAGCAATCAACAAAAGTAAAATGGCTTTACGCTTTGCTTACTATGCCAAACAGGCAATAGGTGTATATTGCGCAAAATATAGAAAATTCTTATTTTCGTCAATCCTTATAACGAGAAGGCGAAACGATATTTATACTTATTTTAAGCGCAAGTGTAAAAACGTAATTAAAGAACAAAAGACCTATGATTTTATCATTCTTTCAATATATCACCATTGCCGGACTCATAAATGCGTTTGCGGTGAGTTTGTTTTTAGCCTTTCGAAAAAACCATCATTCTGCAAACATCTACTTAAGCTTATTGCTAATTATTGTCTCCTTTCAGGCTGTACTTAACGCCTTCGACAATCGGGATTTCTTTTTGCTCTTTCCCCATTTGGGTAAAATTTCATGGTTGACACCAAGTCTATTTGGACCATTGGTGTATTTGTTTACAATCAAAATCAGTTCAGGTTACGAAAAATTCAAACCGGCTGATTTAGTACATTTTATTCCTTTTAGTATTTATATGGCTGTATTATTTCCTTGGTTTACTAAATCTGCTGAGGAAAAAAGAACTTATTTTAACAATTTTGAATTGGCAAGTGTTGATGATTTCGGGTTTATTAATCAACTGAGCATATTTATTATTCTGTTTTATTTTCTCATCACATTACTATACTTACGTAAACACCGCGAAAGAATAAAAAACAGCTATTCGGAAACTTCAAAAGTGAGGCTCGATTGGTTACGTCATTTTATTTACCTAGTTCTGGTTATTCTTATTTTTACAGGATTGGCATTCTATGGCAGAAAGGTGAATTTAGCATTCCTATCCGAGTTTTATCATTATACCTATGCCCTTGTTGTTATATTAATTTATTGGATAGCTTTTAAAGTGGCCACACAACCCATTATTTTTGGAACCGAAAACCACTTTGTGAACTTGAATATGAAAAACCACCAAACCCTGACTGAAAAAATAGAATTAACCGAATGGCCCGAAACCAAAAAGTACAAAAAATCAGGACTTGATTCTGACAAGCTAGTTTCTCAATATCAATATTTATTGGATTTTATGGATACCAAAAAACCATTTCTGGAACCCGAATTAACTATTTTTCAACTATCGGAAATGGTGAACATATCAAAACACCACCTCTCGCAAATTATTAATGAAAAAGTGGGAAAGAACTTTTTTGATTTTATAAACGAATACCGGGTAAATGAATTAAAACAAAAACTTTCGGATCCTTCACTCCAAAATCTAACTCTTATGGCATTAGCAACTGATTCGGGGTTTAACTCTAAAGCTACATTTAATGCTGCGTTCAAAAAAATTACAGGACTTACCCCTTCCATGTACAAAAAAGTAAACCCATAACCATTGAAAATGGGAGGTATGCTGAAAGTTTACAACAACAACAAAAAAATAATCTTGACCTAAAACCTGATAACTATCCACTATTCCCTGCACAGCTAACGAAGCAATAACAATTGCAAAAAACCCATTTAAATGCCTCAACAAAAAAGGACTTAGATTGTCGGATAAGACGTTTATTTCAATTCAGACACATACATTTGCATCCTTTTAAAATTTAATAGTACTTAATTTAAAAAAATCATTTTATTTAACCGTTATGATAATTATGAGAAAACAGAATTTCCTTAAAACTTTAAAAAAAATCCTGCTGACATCCTTTGCATTGTATGCTATGCCATGCTTTTCGCAGAACAACGATAAGCTAGTATTAAATATAGAATTTACTCTTCTTGATATTCCTGAAAACATAAAATCCCCACACCCTTATCCGTCAATGTTACAGGCCTCGGAATGGTCGGCCAATTTATACGACTTAAGTTTTTGGGGAATCAATGAGGCTTCAGTACGAATAATTAAAAATAAAAAAAATACGTGGGGAGGCAAGGTAGCTCAAAAAGGACTGGAATATACACTGGGTTTGGTTTATTCAAAATATGCCAGTGAATTACCCATTCCACTTGGTGTTTGGGCACATGAGGCTTTTCATTGCAGCGTGCTGGGAACAGTCAATAAATCAGCGGTAAACGGAAATTCAATTTTTAACCGATGGGATGGTACCGTTTACGGACTAACCGATGAAGATTTAACCGTGCTAAAAAATGAAAACCTTTCGCAACTGTTGTATTCCTATACAGCCGGTATTCATTCCGAAGTTTACACTACACAACAAAGCGTAATGACTGATTTTTATCACAAACGAAAATTTTATAAAAATGCTCTTTACCTCTATAATGCCTGGTATGTGTATGATTATTTTAGGTTTTCTACCAGTCCGGCATCCGATTCAGTTAAAATTTTAGCTCCACCACACGAAGACACAAATCCTTTTTATCGCGATTATGCCGGAGCCGATTTAACTGCATGGGTTTACGATATGTTTTCGCCCGATGCACCTTACGAAAACCGCGATACTTTTCCTAATGGCGATGGGGTTAATCGTAGAATTGGTTTTAGCGAATTATCAAGTGATGGTCAAAACTTTCTTAAAAAGCAAAAATCGCTGTCGTTGCTCAATTTTGCGAATCCAGCCATTTTCTTGGTGAACCAAATTAACGTTTCAAGCGATTTCAGTTTTTTACCATTTATGCAATATGCACCAACACATTTTGGAAATGCTATGGCTTTGTATGTTCCATTTACATTCAGGACTAACAAACAATTATTGGCCGTACATAGCTACCAGAATAGCCAACAAAGCTATATAGGACTTCAATACGCCGTTTATGAAATGAAACCATTTCTAAATAAAAAAATCGCTATAGGAGGAACGCTCTCTGTTTGGAAACAACCTGAACACCAAAGTTACTTTGATACTAATGGTAAATTGGGAGGTAACATTGAGATAACAGGAGGTTATGAGTTGGGAAAGGGGTTTTCAACGCAATTAGCCATTGGCTATAAAACCGATGGTTGGATGATTGGAAATGCATACCTAACAGAACAAGCCAATTTGAAATTTGGATTAAGCTATAAATGGATAAAGTAAGTTATTAACCATAAATAAATTAACTCGTAATGCAACAATTTAATTAGGGTCTGCTGAAAAATTAGTAAATTATTGATTTGGAATAAAATATAGTGAATTTAATATGTTTATATGCAAACATTATTAATCCTTCTGCGCAAAAAGCTTGCATCGAAAATCCCGAAGGGATTAAATTTGAATAACCCCGCATAGCAATGCGGGGTAAATGGTGATAATGGAATTGGAACCCGGAAAGGGTTCAATTTATTCTTTTTCACCCAAATTGAGCGATTTGCTATCGCAAATCTGCTCAATCCCCGAGCAATCGGGGCAAGCTGACTGAACAATTGTAAGTTTCCACAAATTTTCGCTTCACTCAATTTGTGAAAAAAAACAATTGCTATGTCGGGGTTATATCTAAGTAAAGCGCTTTTTCCCCCTAGCACTCGGGGTCAAATCGCTCAACTTAGGTTATATTTTACCAACTTTCAATTCTTAATTTCACTACCTCTTCATTACCAGTGTAGGTACGGTTTTCAATATAAACTCCAAAAATATTGCCCTCTACGGTACTCCAATTGCCCCGGGTAAATTTAAAACCCGACCTCAAATAACGCAGCGGTATCTTAATGGAGCACATTCCTTTGCCATCGCGCTTAAGAATATAATTAACATCACCCGGATCCCAACCATTGAATTGACCGGTAATGTAAATATTATCCTTTTCAGGAGTTCGTTTGGGTAAGTGCGTTAGTTGTATCGTCACATATTTTTCTTCCGTATCAAATAGGTCATTCCATTGGGCAATATTCAAAAAGACAGAATCGCTGCATTCCTGAACAAAATTCCGCGGAATTACATACTGCCCGCCTTTATCAACCTCTTGGGAACGATGGGTTCCCCGGCAAACAACATAAAACCCATTTATTGTTTTACGCCTAATTGTCAGCGTATGCAAACCATTTTCCTGCCGGGTAAAAGCATATTTCTCAGGTTTGTTTCCAAAAGGAAATTCGCGACCAATCAAATAGAGAACATCGGTACTGGGTGTATTTTTAGGCAATTGGTTGATAACTAAGGTTAAGTCCTGACCGCTATTTTTTGGCAAATCCAACCAATTTTCAATTTTCAGGTAAAGGGTATCAATTTCGTCGTAATTATACTCCTTATTATCCATTTTATGACCGCAATCATCAGTAAATTCATTTTGCCAACCACCCCGGGTAATTTTAAACGAAAGTCCGTATTTCTTTCGTGGCAGGGTTATCAAATACTTTCCTTCGGCATCTTTTTTAAAAATGAAATCATGATCCTGTGGATTCCAATTGTTAAAGTTCCCGGTTAAATATATATTATCGCTTTTTGGGGTATTTTTTGGAACTGATTTCAGTACGATAGTCACATAATTCATGGTCGGATTTACCATGTCGCTCCAGTTGTCAATTTGAACCACAACAGTGTCGTCTTTCTCAAATTCAAGTACCCTCGGTTCTTTTTCGCGGCCAAAACGGTCATCCTCCGATATGCTAATATCTTGTCTGATAAATTTATAGGTGAAATAATTCGCTGATTTATTGTTCCACGAAATGCGGGGAACTGTTACAAAATAATTGGCTCCAACCGGATTTTTCCGCAATAGAAATTCAGGTTTGTTTCCTGGATTCCAAGCATTGAAACTTCCGGCAATTTTTATGGAATCCTGAACCGGTGTATTCAACGGGATTTTCTCTACAATAATGGTGATTGAATCGCAATTTAATGGCTCAAGGTCGCGCCAGCATTCAATCCTATGACTTATGGTATCCCACCTTGAATATTCCAGTTGATGGTCTTCAATATCATTTCCACAACGGTTTGCTTCCACGGTGGACCAATTTCCCCGGGTAAATTTATAGGCCAATGTACCAAAACTTCTGGGTAATTCTACCCTATAAGTGCTATCGGGCTGCAATTGTAACTGGAAACGGGAATCACCCGGATCCCAATGATTAAAATTACCCGTAACATAGATAGGAGCACCTTGTGGAGTATTCGCGGGTACACTCTCTACCTTTAACACCGCTTTTTTGCAGGAGAAGGTTACCAAAATCAAAAATAATAGATATATAATCTTTTTCATCGCTGTCATTATTAAAGTTCCATCCATTCCAGAAAATCAGAAACCTTTACCCGGCTTATCAGCACCTCTTCGGCTGGTTGAGGCACTAATTCAATTTTCAACCGGCTGTTAAAATGTTTGTGCACCTTCACAATAGAGTCTTTATTGGCTAAGTAGCCACGGTTTAACCGGAAGAACAGTTTTGGATTTACCATTCCAGCCAATTGGTCAATTGAAAAATCAACCACATACCGCTTTTTATCCTGTGTCATCAAGAGCACTTCATTATCTTCGGAATAAAAATAAGCCACCTCGTTGAGTGCAATAAACTTTAACTGGTCGCCTGATTTTACCAACATCTTCGATTTATATTCTTTCGATGCCTGAACCACATTCAATAGGCTATTAAGCTGTTCCAACGACAATGAGGCTTCTTTTGGCGATCGTTGTTTATTTAACAGCTCATGTTTTTGTAAGGCATTGTTCAGTGCCTGTTGTTCAACCGGTTTTAAAAGATAATCAATGCTATTTATTTTGAAAGCTTGAATGGCATAAGCATCGTAAGCCGTAGTAAAAATAACCGGAACGTTGATTGTTGTCCGGGTGAAAATTTCAAAACTCAATCCATCAGCCAATTGAATATCCATAAAAACAAGTTCAGGTAAATCATGAGTCGAGAACCATTCAACGGCATCTTCCACCGATTCAATACAAGCAAGCACCTGATGTGGGTACCCTGTATTCTGGAGCAACCGCTTCAGTTCATTTTGCGCAAATGGCTCATCCTCGATAATCAGCACTTTAAGCATCCGCTATTTTTTAAGGGTTGATTCAATTAATGGAATCTGCACCACAAACTGCGATTCTGAATTTTCAATCATTACCGGGTAGGACGATAAAAACTGATACCTGCTTTGGATATTTTTCAGTCCCTGCCCCGATGAATATCCATCGGCAGTTTTAATTTGAACGTTGTTCCGTATTTCAACATACCCTTTTTGGGCAATAATTTCAATGGTTAATGGCATTTTAGTACTTATAACATTATGCTTTACTGCATTTTCAATCAGTAGTTGCAAAGTCATTGGGGCAATCATGGATTCAAGCAAACGGTTGTCGATATTCCGTTTAAAAAGCAAACGATCTGAAAAACGCAAACCCAATAAGTATTCGTAAGCATCAATAAAACTGAGTTCTTGCTTTAAGGGTACCAAATCGGTTTGGCTATTTTCAAGAACGTACCTGTAAACCGATGACAATTGACGGATGTAACTGGCGGCAGTATCCACATTCTCATACATCAGCGATGAAAGTGTATTTAAACTGTTAAACAAAAAATGTGGGTTTATCTGGTTTTGAAGGGCTTCAAATTTCGATTCGGCACTCTCTTTTTTAAACCGCTCCATCTCGGACAACGAATAGCGCCACTGAAAAACCAAGAACAACCATAAATTCAATAGATTGTACAAAAAAGCTACCAATATAACGGTAAAAATGAGAATCAACTCATCAGTTAAAACCACCAAGGCATTCTGGTAAAACAACCATAAAATAAGCCATCTAAAAACCACAAACAGGGAAAATATAACCAATGTTTCCAAGGCTAACTGAACCAGAAACCGCTTCATCATGGATTGGTTCCAAGGCAGTGTTTTGTTTAACCTTTTCTCGAGCAAATAATAGATATATATAACAAGAAAAGCCAATCCAATGGACTGGAAATAGCCGAAAAAAGGTTGAAAGATGCTGCAATTTTTGTACAACAAACCAAATATCACGTCGGTAAAAAACTTAAAAAAGATACCGGCAACCAGAGCTGCCGATACCCTTAGCTTAATGTTCTGTAAAAGCGACTGATACTGCATGGAATACATAGTTTTTATTTGCTAATGTAACTAAAAATCTCATTTTTTACCTGTTAAACCCTATTGATTGTTACCAACCATTAAGGTTTTGGTACCATTTGTCGTTTCGTAATCAGCATTAGTAGGTTTTGGTATTTGTACAATACCTTGTTCGGTAATGGTAACTAATTCGCTACAAGCTACCTGACCATTGCACATTACCTTGAAAAGCAATTTTGATTGTTTATAATCCGCTACATCGTAGGTGACTTTCATCGTGCCGTCGGTTTTAAAGGTGTGGCTATCAATTTTTTCGCCCTTCGCATTGTAAACCAATACTTTGATTTTGTCTTGATTTACATCAATATACCTAATCACAATTTGATTGTTGGCTGAAAGCTGTACATCAGCTTTGCATGGTTTCTCAACTGAATTGTTTTGAGCATTTGCTGCAATAACTAAAAAAACCATCAAGGAAACTAAAAGAAAGAATCGTGTTTTCATGGTAATAAAGTTTTAAGAATTAATATTTTAAATTTCACGATTCAAAAATACTACGAGAGGAAAGCCTAGACAATTGAATAGCGTTGGACTTCATTTTTTTACCCTTGAAGTTTAGATTTTCGGCATTGAAATATCACTTCAAAAATTTCAGAATGAACTACCTCGCCGCAAGCGGACAATATATAGCAAAGGATTTCCTTTCAATTAAACTCCAAGGGGCGGGAAACTGAGTTTACGAACTCGGCAAAGCAAATAAAATCTAGAAGATCGCTCGACTTCACTTCGATTAGCGTTCGACTGTGACTAGTCGGAATTAGTTCCTATTTCTCACTCTTTCGAAATGCCGGCTCACTATTCCAATGCTTTTTGAAAATAGCTTTCAACGGATTGAACAACCGCATGATGAGTGGCATATCCTCGGTAATTATTTCCGCTGTTCCCAGCATCTTTTGGGTGAAAGGCAACAAAAAACCGTAATTGGTTATTAAAGTGTCGGGCAGGTTAATTTCCACCATGTAGTTTTGTTCTGCAGGAACCAATGATACTGCTGAAACAATGGCGGTTACCATACCAAATTCCTGATAGGGAAAACTCTCAAATTTTAAATTCACCCGTTGCCCAATGGCTACTTTCCCGGAACCTTTAGCCGGCAATGTGATGCGGCCAATAATTTGTGCCCGGTGCAACGGAATTACCGTGAAAACCTCATTACCGGCTTGTACAAATTGGTTTTGGCTCCAAATTTTATTAAATGCCACAATTCCTTCCATGGGAGCAACCAGAACATAGCCATCAAACCAGCCATCAATAAGGCCCTCCATGTTTTGGATACTTTCCATCCATTGATTCCGAAATTGCTGCTCCTGTTTAATGTTTTCCAACTGATAATCTATAATTTGCTGAACCAAATCCTGCATCTGCATCCGGCCATTCACCTCCGAGGAGCGAAGACTTTCCAGATTCATGGATTGCTGCAACAGCTCATTTCGTGCTTTTTCATAATCGGCCAACGAAATTACTTCCTTACGGAAAAGCTGGGAGTCGCGCAGAAACTGGCTTTTCGATAGCTGATTGTCCTGTTGTTTCAAAAGTACCTGTCTGGAACTTATTCTTATATATTTTTCGAGTTCAACTTGCTTTTGCTGCAAAGCTGCTATTTTCTTCTCCAATACATTTAGTTGTCCAAACCGGAGGTACTCCTGCCCTGCTCTTAAAAGCGATGCATAACCAACTTGTAAATCGCCCAATTGTAAGGTGTCGGGTAGATGATTAAACCATTGGGTATCAATAATTCCATTTTGCTTTTGGATTCGAAGTTCGGTTTGCAACCATTGAACATGTTCAAACAATGCCGGATTTTTCAGTACCGCCATCACTTGGTGTTCCTTAACCCATTGCGAATCGGCTACAAAAATTGAAGTTAGATTACCTGAAGTTTTGGCAACAATGGCTGCTGGAGCATTTTGGCTAACCACCTCAACCGGAGCGGTTAGAATATCGGGGTAACTAAAAAGGAAACTCCCTACAAATAAAACCACAACTACCGAAAGAATTACCGTAATTCCATACCGGATAATTCTGGCAGGAATATGGCCAAGGATTTCCTGTACCTCTTCTGATCGTAATTCAATATGTTCTACTTCGTTGCTCAATGGTTCTATTGTTTTTATTGCTCTATTGCTCTATTGTTTTATTGTTTTATTGTTCTATTGTTCTATTGTTTTTTGTTTTTTGTTTTAAAATCTATTTCTTTAATTTTTGGTTGGTGTAATTGATCAGATGATGTATTTCTTTTGGAAGTTTTTCAAGTTCTCTAAATATGTAATTATATTGCTCATCAGTAATAAGTTTCCTAACTTTTGCTTTCTGATTCCCCCCTATAATCCCCCAAGGGGAATACTTCCTCCGTGGCAGCATTGCTAGTCCTCCTTTGAGGGAGGTGCCCGAAGGGCGGAGGGTGAAAAACATTAACAAAACGACATTGATTTCTAATTTCTATATCGTCCAAATCCCTCAGCAATATTTGCTGAAATAGAATCGGTGGAACGGACAAATTGCTTTCCAATGGTATCTTTGGCAAAGTAATCCCAAGTTAATACAATATCCCAAACATAATTCGATAAATGAAAAGCAATTTTATAGGCTGAAATATCATTCAACTTTAAATAATAATCATTCATATTTTCCATAATATATTAATTTAGCAGTTTAACAATTTATCAATATATCAGTTTAACCATTTATCAATCTAACTCCCCAATTCCAATTGGTTCTTCACCAACTCATAATACACCCCTTTTTTAGCGGCTAGTTCTTCATGGGTCCCCACTTCCACAATTTTTCCTTTATCGAGCACCACAATCTGGTCGGCATTTTTTACCGTGCTCAGGCGATGGGCAACCACTACCACAGTTCTCCCTTTAAAGAATTCCTGCAGATTTTCCATAATCACCTTTTCGTTGTTGGCATCCAAGGCATTGGTGGCTTCATCCAAAAACAGGTAATCGGGGTTTTTATACACCGCCCGGGCTATCAACATCCTCTGTTTTTGTCCTTGACTGATGCCGCTTCCCTCCTGCCCTATTTTGGTGTTATATCCCAATGGCAAGCTTTCCACAAACTCCTGAATGTTGGCTACTTTTACAGCTTCAAGCAGTTTTTTCCGATTCACCGACTCATCGCTTACGGCAATGTTATTGGCGATGCTGTCGCTGAAAATAAAACCATCCTGCATTACCACCCCGCACTTTTCGCGCCACATTCGCTGGCTGTAATTCTCCAACCCGGTTTTACCGATAAGGACACTTCCTAATGTAGGTGGATAAAAACCCAGCAACAGTTTTATTAATGTAGTTTTTCCGCTGCCACTGGCCCCAACAATGGCGGTAATTTTGTTATGAGGAATTAGTAGGTGAATGTTGTCCAAAACTTTAGGTGAATGAGGCCCTTCGTACTGAAACATCAGCTTTTCGATGAAAATATCTTTTGTTTCAGGTAATTCGGTCAATTTGGGCTGTTCAAAATCTTCCTCATCCTTTTTCTCATGAATCTCGCCCAACCGCTCTAAGCTTATCTTGGCATCCTGCATGCTCTGCATAAAGGTTATCATTTGGGCAATGGGACTGTTCAACTGTCCGGTAATGTATTGCACGGCCATCATCATCCCCAGGGTCATTTCTCCCTTAATTACCAACGTTGCCGCCACCACGGATATTAAAATATTCTTCCCTTCGTTAAAAAACACCGAACCGGCCTGCTGATATTGGTTCAGTGCCAACCCTTTCACACTCACATGGAACAACCTTGCTTGTATGCGCTCCCACTCCCACCGCTTTTGCTTTTCGCAGTTGTTGAGTTTAATTTCCTGCATTCCGGTAATTAACTGGAACAAGTTGCTTTGGTTATCGGAACCCGCTTGAAACCGCTTGTAATCGAGTTCGCGGCGCTTTTTCATAAACAACAAAATCCAACCGATATAAAGCAACGAACCAACCAAAAATATAAAGAAGATGCTCCAACTGTAAAACGCCAGTACGGCTCCAAAAATAATTAGGTTAAAAAAGGAAAACAAAATGTTGAGCGTTTCCGAAGTTAGGAAATTCTCAATGCGTCGGTGGTCGCCAATGCGCTGCATAAGGTCGCCAATCATTTTGGTATCGAAAAAACCAACGGGCAGCTTCATCAGCTTTATCAGAAAATCGGAAATAAGCGAAATGTTCACCCGGGTGCTGATGTGTAGCAATATCCAGCCCCTGATAAATTCGGTGGTAGTGCGGGCTACAAACAAAACCAATTGGGCAATAAGCACCAGATACACAAAATTCAGGTTTTGGGTGTTTATGCCCACATCAACAATGCTTTGGGTAAGAAACGGAAAAATAAGTTGAAGCAAACTGCCCAGAATCATCCCCAACAGCAACTGCACCACAAACTTTTTGTGCGGACGGAGGTATTGTAACAAAAATGCAAACGAGGTCCGCTGGTGTTCCTCTCCTTTCGTCTCATAAAAAGCCGGTGTAGGCTCTAGCAACAGTGCTACTCCCACATCATCGCCGTCCTGTTTGGTGGTGGCCCACTGTTTCATGAATTCCTCGCCGGTATAGGTAATCAGCCCATGCGCCGGATCAGCTACGTAAACCTTGTATGCGCTAATCGGAGTGCGACTTAAAGTCGCGCCCCGATTAAAGCGCACTTTTTTAATTTTATACACCACCACAAAGTGGTTTTGCCGCCAGTGGGCAATAAACGGGACGGGCTGTTCCTGTGCCAATTTTTCCAGCGTGGTTTTTACCCCCATGGTACGGAACCCAATGGCCTCAGCCGCATCGGAAATGCCCAACATGCTAACCCCAGCGCGGGTAATAAAGCTCTTGCTGCGCAAGTTTTGTAACGAATATTTTTTACCATAAAACTCAGCCACCATCTTTAAGCAAGTGGGGCCGCAGTCCATGGCGTCGAGCTGTTTGTGGAAAGGGAAGTTCAAAAGTTAAATTGTTATATTGCTAAATTGTTATATGGTTTAATGGTACACTGATTTATTAAGATAATTATGATTGGTTAAGATAAGTTTTAATCATAACAATCTTAAAAAATCAGTGTACTATTTTGTTTGTGAAGGTAAATATAACAATAATTTGGGTTTTAGATTTTTGATATGGTTTTTATCAAGGTTTCAAACTCCTTATCGTTTCCATTATGAGTATCAAGAACTGAATTACTTATTCTTATATCAATGGGCAATTCACTTATCCCCTTACCAGTTGCTGGCCTGATAAATATTTTACATGATAATGTGCCTTGAACACCAGTGTTTTTCAAGGTAAATTCTAACACTTCGCCATAATGTGAAGGATTGGTACTTATTGCATTACCAACTGTTTTTGCAATATTGTTGTCCGATAAAAGGACTGCAAGCATTGCTGCACTGCTAAAAGTATCATTGCTAACTAAGACAAATACATTCCCTGTAAATTTCTGTTTGGGTTTTGACTGAAAATAAGGTGAATCTTGAGCTCTCAAATATTTGTTAATTTCATCTTGTGATGATTTTTTTGGCTCGATCATAATGGGCACTTTCAAACCACTGGTATCAATGTTATTTTCCAATAAAATCTCGCTAAAATACGCAGGATGGTTATTCCGTAACAAGTCCGAAAGCATTATGGATTCACTGTAATCATCTATCTTTTCAATATCGGTTAAATAATCCAGCAGTTGATAGCCTAAAATACTGGTTCCTCCTTTATTCTCCCTTAAATCTATAACCAAATTATCAATATGGGAATCTTCAATATTATTAAACATCTTTCTTAGAAATTTATGAAAGTCACCACCTCGGAAATACCAAAAAAATTTTATCAGCCAATCAGGTAATGGCTTCATAAAACCCGGATTAGCGTTTACATACTGGATGTCGGCACATTCTGAAAACTTAAAATAACACGTATTTAAGTCTTTTAGTACCGTGTATTCAAATAAATTGCCCGACCAACCGGTCAATTTATTTTCTTTTACTTTATGGTATGCTAACTTTTTGATATTTGGTGTATATACTTTATCACCCAACTTTACCGAATATACAGATGTATTCAAATCACGTTTCCAAACAAATTCAGTGAATTCTCCGCCCTCAATACCAATTGAATATTCTGTGTTAACATCAACCCCACATAATTCAAGGAATGACACCTGTTTAATACTGGAATGAAACCAATCATAAAAACCGGCATCATTATCAAATGAAATATATCTTTTAGCCCGGTTTGCAATGGTATCTATCGGAACTCCATTTATTGAAACTACCTTACTCCCAATAATACTTACAGGAATTTCTTTTGGGTAATTTGAAATAAATAATTCCCCATTTACAACACCAAACTTAATAGGATATCTTCCTTTTCTTGTATAAGCCTCTCCTGAAGTCACGCATGAATGTCCATCCTTCAATCGTGCTAGGTATGTTTGTGCAATTATTTCAAAATCATCGCTATTGTCACAAGAGTCTAACATTCTTATGTAAAATTCTCTACTATTTAATAAAGTGATTTTTAAACTGTCACTTGCCGGATGGCTTGTTTGAACCAAATCGGCTAATTGAATAAAATCTTCTTGATAGCTATTAAAATTCTGAGCTACTATGAAATCTGAAGTGAAAAATAAAAAGAGGCTAATTAGAAATGTTTTCATAGTAATAAGTTAAAAATTCTTCTATATTATTTTTATATACGTCACAATCGTGCTTGAAACGAGAATCATCAGCATGTCTAATTCTTGATGCGGGACAACCTCCTCCACAAATTGGTAGAACATTACAATTTAGACATCTATTATCTGAAAGAACATCAGCTGTAAACAAATATTTATTCGATAAATTATCATTGAAATATCCTTTGTTATGAATATTAAAAATTGCAAGACTTTTATTATGTATATCTTCCCAACATTTATAAAAATTTCCGTCTGGTGCAATCACGTAAGTTTCAAAACTTCTTGCAGAACAATCATTCCATTTTAGGGTAGGAAAATTAATGTTCTTTTTAAATTTGTAATTTTTCCTATATAATGATACTTTTTCCTTAAAATCCATTCCATTATTACAATTTCCATTTGTCAAATCAGGCTTTAATCCGGAATAATCTCTAACAAATCCAGGATGTATTTTGTAATTTAATCCTTTAAAATGTTCCTCAAAATATTGTAAAACCTGTTGATATTCATCTTTTACTTTGCTAACATTAACTCGAATACTACAAAATATATTTGTCTCATTAAGAATATATGAAATATTTTCAATTATCTTATCAAAAGTTTGTTCACCATCTTTATGAATCCTAGTATTTTCATGTTCAGATCCAATACCATCTAATGTTATTTGGATATCAGCTATATTATAATTTAATAGTGCATTTACCCTTTCTTTTGTAAGTAAAAAACCATTGGTTACCATTCCTATTATTAATGTCTTTTTATGATTTTTGACATAATTGCATATATTTAATATTTTATCAAATGCTAATAATGGTTCACCGCCATACCAATCAATCCGAACTGTATCTTCTGAGGACTCATTAATGTACTCACAAACAAGTTGTTCTGTACCCTTATTCATTGTTTCATAGGTAATACCTTCCTCATAGCAATAGGGGCATCTAAAATTACAATCAGTTGTTGGAGCAATTGTTAATCTCAAAGTTTTGCTCTTATATCTTGTCAAAGTAAAATGTTTTTTAAATAGATTAATATCATCTTCCTTATTTTTTAAAATAAAATAGTTTTTGCTTAAATAATCTATTAAGCTTTGAGGAACCAACTCGATATCAATAACATCTTGACTATCTTTCATCAAGTCATAAAGTTCCTTATTGATCTTTAAAAAACTATTTGATAATGAATTGTATATAAAATAGTTCTTATGCTTTTGCCACAGAAAATTAAATCTAGAAATACAATACATAATATTGAATATATTAAAATGGAACAAAGGCTGAAATTGGACTATTTTTTACTTCAAAATGCAATAAAATAGGACTTTATCAGCCTTTGTTAATAAAACTAGTAATGCATTATTGATGATTACTTATCAAACAACTACTATCATCACGTGGGTCTTCATCAGGGTGATTACCAATAGCACAAAATCCACCACCGTAGTTTCCAATTCCACACCAAGCACCATTTAATTCATTCAATTCACTTGGTTTAATTTCCTCAATTTGAAATTTTCCAAAATCTAATTTTTTCTTTTTCATTTCAGTAATTTTTTTAAATTAAACAATAAATTTCTCTCAAAACCATCATTGGGTCCTTAATCCGGTTTTGTACTTTCAAATATAAGTCCGCTCGGAATTGCGTGGCACATCCGAAGGTTTAGCATGTAATTTATAATAATTCTAAATTGGGGGGGGTAATTTGCCGAGGTCATTTTCACTAACAAAGTAGGTTTCGCTCTTTCGGTTGTAAAGGATAGTTACTTTGTAAATCATTTCAATCTTGTTTTTGTAAACTGTTACCCGGGTAGGAGAAATACCCAAATGCTTTGCAAATTCTTTCCGGTTTCCGGTGTTTTCACGGCGTAGGCTCCGGATAAACTTGTGTTCAATGTCAATCGGTTTTAGTTTTTCCATAATAAATTCATTGGTTCATTAGCTAATTAGTTCATTTGCTCATTTTTCAATTATTAATTGTCAATTGCACATTGATAATTGTATAATGACTTTATATATTTATTCCAAAAAGTGAATTTTGTGTACAGTTTTTGAATGTGCCGTAAAGCATACCGCCATAAACGAAAGAATTACAGAATGTTACAATACTACTAATAGTAAAAATAAATTGAGTGAAGATAATATATGTTAAACAGATGGGCTTTTGAATATGAAACAGGATTGGAAAGTGCCTAGCAATTATTGAGGGCTTCGCTTTGAGCGAAACCCTCAATTTTGCAAGTCATTTCTTATTCACGGGGTGACTTTGAGTCACCCCGTGAATTGAAGTTGTTTTTTTTCGCTACGTACGTATTAGTCATTCGCGGAGATGCTGACCTATTTAGTGTAAAGTCGAGTTGGGACTGTTTGCCAATTCCGATTCTTTGCTTCAAACAATGTTACCGATTAGTTACCCTATCAAAATTTGTTTTAAATAGCATGACGTTTGGATTAAGTTCAAGTAAGCCCAATTCATAAGCTTTTTTGTAGTTGTCCGATGCCATTTCAAGGTTGTTGCTTTTTTCATAAGCTTCACAAAGGCTATCATATACATTTGCCGATTTTGGATATCTTTTTACGTTTTCGGTAAACGTGTCAATTGCTTTTGTGTAATCATTTAATTGCAAATAATTGTAGCCCAACCGGTTTATAATGAATTCTGGTGTAACAATAAGGGTGTGGTATAATTCAGAAATGTGCCTATAGTGTAAATCAATGGCTTGCAAACCAGCTTTCATTGTTTTTTCCGGCAATTGCCATTCGCTAAAAATAAATTGAAGCCCGTTAAAAATGCTCAAATAGGGAATGGTAGCATGGTTCTCGTTGTTCATTATAACATATTTGAATATCAGCGATGAGTCAGTTTTGCTGGTTATTTGATCGGAAAAGTTTCTCAAAGGATCGAAATATGCTGGTTCATCCCCAACTGTCATATAAAACGATTTCTGGGTTTGGTAATGTTTACCCAATAAGTTTGCCGATTGAGATACTAAATTATTGTTGTCGTATTGCAGGTATGGGCTAATGGCAATGTATCCGTCAAATAAACCGGGGTTGGTTAAAAACGAATAGGTGGCAAATGCACCTCCAAACGAGTGCCCCATCAAAACCCGAAACGGGGTAGTCCGGTAACTTTGGTTGATGAAGGGAATCAATTCTTTATCCAAAAAATTCAGGAAATTTTCTGCCCCACCCGAAGTTGGCACTTCGGCAACATGAGTAGGTGAAAAATCCCTATTTCTATCAATATTTAAGATGCCAACCACTATTAATTCAGGTATAATCCCATTTTGGGAAAGAAACTGGGAAGTGGATGACCCATGAAAAAAATGCACATCACCATCCAACAGGTAAAGAACCGGATAATTTTGGTTATTCTGCCCGTACTTTGGTGGTAAATAAATCCGGATTTTGCGTTGCTCGATAAGAATTTTTGAATCAATTGTAAACTGTTTCCCGAACATTACATCTTTTTCCTGTGCACTGGCCATGCCATGCAACAAAAGGGTTAAAGCACAAAATAAACCTATTATCGCTGTTTTCATATCTCATAAATTGAAGTAGTTAATAAATACAAGATTTAACCATTTGTCGTTATTGTTTTAGTATAGTTACACTTTGAAAAAAGAGGTCATAAACAATCAGAAAATCCGAAGCCACATTCCAAACAGTGGAATCAGCAAAATATCAATTGCAGCAACAACGCAAAATAGCTACCTTCGCATGGTATCAAACAAAACAAGTATGAATGTTGAGATAGAAGCCACCTGGAAGGAAAAACTGCAACCTGAATTTGATAAACCCTATTTTAAGGAATTGGTTGCATTTATTAAATCGGAATACAACTCAACACCAGTTTATCCTCCCGGTAAACTCATTTTCAATGCATTCAATCTTTGTCCGTTTAATCAGGTAAAAGTGGTAATTATTGGGCAGGATCCTTACCATGGTCATAGTCAGGCTCACGGGTTGTGTTTTTCAGTACAAGATGGGATTCCTTTTCCTCCGTCGCTGCGGAATATTTTCAAAGAAATAGAGAACGATTTACACATTCCAATCCCTAAATCAGGCAACTTGACCCGTTGGGCACAGCAAGGGGTTTTCCTTTTAAATGCAACCTTAACAGTGCAGGCTAATCTCGCGGGCTCGCATCAGAAAAAAGGATGGGAAACCTTTACCGATGCTGCCATTAAATGCATTGCCGACAAAAAAGAGCATGTGGTATTCATTCTTTGGGGCGCTTATGCCCAAAGGAAAGCAGAAATGATTGACAAAACTAAACACTTGGTATTGGAATCAGTACATCCATCACCGCTTTCAGCTTCGCGCGGATTTTTTGGGAACCACCAGTTCAGCAAAACCAACGAATTTTTGAAAATGCATGGAATTGAACCCATTCAATGGTAATTTTTTATAAGAAAAGTCGTCGGGATACAATTTTTATTATTAACATAATCATGTTTTGCTAAAATATTTTCATTTTTTTTTCAGTCTCTCATATATCTATATATCACTTGTTTACATATAGGCAAATAAAACATTTATCATTAACAATTTGTTAAATTCTTACACACTTCAATTTTTTTGCAATTAATATATAAGATGAGTAAAGTTCCGGAAAACAAAATAGTAAATGAAATACTCAATGGCAACGATAAGGTTCTGACAGCAGTTTATAAAAATGTTTACAAAACAATGGAAAGGTATGGCAACAACCTAATGTCGACGGAAGCTGATATAAAAGAAGCAGTACAAGATGCGTTTGAGTCCTTTTATCGGCAGATATTGAGTGGTAACCTTATATTAACTTGTTCTGTCCATACTTATATAGTTTCGATGGCCAAGAAGAATCTTTTGTTAAATGAGAGACATTTAAGTATGCAGTTAAGAACCGAACTGTTTGAAGCTGAAAGTATAATTGATGAAAACGATAATAGTGATGAAAAGGATGATTTCGAAAAAATAATTCTAGAAAAAAGAAGAGAGATATTCAGAACCATTTACAAAACACTGTCAATAGAATGTCAGCAGATAATAGCACTGACACTCAAAGGATACAAAACATCAGAAATTGCGGAGACTATGAGTTTGATCTCCGAATTCTATGTCCGCACAAAACGCATGAAATGCAAACAATACCTTGTTGAAAAAATTAAAGAAAACCCAGATTATGAAAAACTCAGAAATGCAAACCCAGAAGATTACGAAGTACCTTTACGGAGAAATGAACCCTAAGGAATTAAACGATTTTGAAAAAGAATTGGCCACCGATCTCGATTTGCAGGGTGAACTAAAACTGCACCAGGAAATTGACCAAACAATCCTTAATGAAATAAAAGTAAACTCATTCCGTCAAAAATTGGAATTCATTCACGAAAAAGAGGGACTGTCGAAAAAAATCTTCTTTTTAAACCTGCAAAGCAAATGGTATTGGGCAGCTGCGTCCATTACCGTTATTACTGGAACCGCTGCCTTTTCTATATCAAAATACAACCAACCGCCCGACAGGTTGTACAACAAGTATTATGAAATTTGGCAACCATCGTTCACTACACGGGGAATTGAAGAGGAAAAAAACATGGATGCTATCTTGAAATTGTTCGAATCGGGAAATTATTTGAATACCATTGAAACCATTGATCAACTGCCTAGTAAAGAAAACAATAGTCCAAAATTATGGCTGCTAAAAGGATGTGCTTACATGGAACTTAAAGAGTTTGACCAAGCAATACAAGTATTTCGTAATTTTGACACCGCAACCTATACATTTTATACCGAAACAGCATTGTGGTATAATGCCTTGTGCTATTTGAAAACCAATAAAGTGGAAGAGGCTAAAATTCAGATGCAACAGATAGTTAAAGAAGGAAATTCCTATTCAAAAGAGGCGTTGGATATTTTAGATAAAATGAATTAAGTAGGAAAATCATTTTAAAGAAATGAAATATATAATTCCCATTTTCGGCGCATGGATTCCGCATAGTTTCAATTTAACTAAAGTGCTTGCGCCGATTTTATACTGCAAATTCATATACCCCGGCTTATGCTTCGACAGGCTCAGCAACCAGCCGGGGCTATTCATGTTAAATCCCTTTTGGGATTTTTTGGTTATTCGACATTATTAGTGGAAAGTAAACGTTTTTTATGACTTTTACCCCTCTGTCTCCCGAGGTCTCGGGACAAGTTGTCGACATCTCCCCTGCGAGCAAGGGAGATCGGTTGTAGTGCAAATGGTACGGACTAATTGAGGATTTTTAGTACTACAACCTACACTCAGCGCTAGTCCTCAACTGGGGGAGGTGGTCCCGAGTACTCGGGATGGGGGAATATGACAAAATGTATATGTAATTAACTATCTACCTCTATACTTTTTTTTCCAATAAAAAACAAGGTTCCAAAAAATGCAAGCAGAATAAATGAACCCACTAAAACATACCCAACGATAGAGGTTTTTGGGGATAATTCAATAGGTTGATCGTTTCCTATGGTTACAAAACCTGCCCAAAAAAAAGGGTGCGCCAGCATTCCTTTTGCCGATGCTAAATATTTCCTTTTTGAAGCAGATAAGCTTTCCGATTTTGTTTGCCCTTGTTCCAGCTCCTTATAGAATCCCTTCACAATATCGAAGCTGGTTTTATCGGAAACCGACCACAAGGTGGCTAAAATACTTTTACACCCAGCTTGAAAAAACCCGCGGGTGATACCTACGATTCCCTCGCCATTGTTTAATTTACCAAAGCCCGTATTGCATGCACTTAGCACAACCAATTCCGAACCCAAATTCAATTCCGACAGTTCATAAGTGTTTAATAACCCATCTTCCGATTTATCGGCATTGGGGGTAAAAATCAATTTTGAATATAACGGTTCTTCATTGTTAACTAAAGTGTGCATAGCTAAATGAAGTACTGAATAATTACCGGCATTTAACTTGAACTCCTCTTCCGTTGCCTCATTCCCCAACAAAGCAATCCCTTTAATGGTTTTGTTCAAGAGTTTAACTTCATCAAAAGCACCTTTCAGGTATCCGAGATTATCCCGGGCATCGCGCATAGCCAAATACTGTTCGCCTTTGTTCCCGGCTAATTTACTGTAACTTGGGGCCATGGAAAAAACCTCGTGCTGCATCTTGGAAGCTTTTTTTTCATCGCGGTTTTGGCTTAACGACAGGCTATAAGTATAGGAAATGTCGTGGGTATTTACCAAATATTCCAATGTGGCATAATTTAGCTTATCATGTATCACAGGACTCGTCACCAAAACCTCGAAAGGTATTAACGATAATTGTTCATCGGGTACAATAAGCAAGGATTTTCCTTTAATTCGGTTGGCAAATGGGCCTATCAAAACGGAATATAACGAATTTGAAATAGTTACAAATTTTGTTTGTTCTTCCACCGAAAAGTCAATGGAACGCGAATCGGAAATCATAAGTTGCAATTCTGCAATATTTACAAGAAAGTCATTATCGAAAACCACACTGCTGAAATATAGTTTACCATCGGTCAATAAAAATGTATAAAGCTTTTCTTTGGATAATATATACTCAAAAATGGCCTTTTCATGCGACATTTTCAGCATGGATTCCAATTTAGGTGCTACCACATCATATTTAGTAAATTGGTACGCTGGGAACCTATTTTCGAGGTTTTTTTCTTTTTGGGTTATCTCAGTAACCAATTGATAGAGTTTTTTGTTAATATCATACAAGGAAGTATCATTAATCCTACTATTTGCTTGTTCATTGTAGCGCAATGCCTCAACATTGCTCAACTCCCGGTAAAGCAATTCAACGGAATCAATTGCCTCATTAGGGATATCAGAATTATTAAGGGCTTTATTTCGTTGAATGGTGTAAACCAAAGCCGACACTTTGTCCATTTCGGCATATTCCAAAGCTCGATACAACAAACTGTCGTTTCCTGTTGCCAAATACAAGCGGTTTATGGCCTCAATGGTTTTGGAATAAAAATTCCGGTACAGCGAATTCACATAAACTAAATCGCTTTCGAAAACCAGACTGCGCTTGTATTTCTCAAACGCTACAATGGAGGCCTCAGCATCGCGTACCGATAGTTGCAAAAAGAAAACTGAATCGTTGGTACCTTTAGCCATTTCGCGAAATATAAAAGCCCTTGATTGCAAAATATTTGCAAAAATATCCAGATTATCTATTTTGCCCACTTTTGGAATTTCATACGGAAAGCTTAATTTATCCTTTTCTCCAACTTGGGCAAGAGCTAAATTAATACAATCTAACCCTTTTTTGAAATCATTTCGTAAGGTGTAAGTAGTAGAAATACGACGATACGCATCAATAGATTCCCTACTTTGAGCACTCAATAATTCAATACTTTTGAGATAGAATGGTAAAGCTTGGTTCCTTTTACCTTGCCTTTGATACAACAATGCATGGTAATAATAGACTAATCCCAAATTGATTGAATCATACCTTGTTGCAGCTAATTCTTTTGCAGCAATATTGTATAGTTTTTCAGCATCAATCAAATCTCCGGTTAAAGTATAAACTACACCCCTCCAAAAACACAGTTTCCAATGTGGGATATGATTTTTAAACTGAATTTTACCTTCAATGGAATCAAGGAAAATAACTGCTTCATCGGATAATTCAGCATTTAATAAATTACGGATGTGCTGAAAAAAAAGATCCTGAAGGGCAGAATCGGTTAAACTGCCGCTTTTAATTGCAATGAGATGGTTTAAAAGTATGGCATTTAGTTCCTTTTTGCGGTTGGTATATTTAAAAGTTCCAATTTGCAAGGTTGAAACCGAAGGGCTAACCCTATTCGAATTATAGGTATCATCCAAAAATATTTCCAATGGAATGGCTTGACCCGAACCAAAAAAAAGGATAAATAATAAAAAACAAAGCCAAATTTTTTTTAACATAATTACAAAAGTCAAAAATATTTTCAATTATTTTTTGTCTTTTTATTTACTGATTACTAGTTATTTAACAACCATCAATTAAAAATGTTTTGCCCAAAATCTTACACACTTTCATTTTTTTGCAATTAATATATAGATACTAACTAATACATAAAGCTATGAAACGACCTGTTAAAAACACTGGAAACAAAAAACAAAATTTTGGGCAATTTGCTAAGTTAACCGTAAATCAAATGATAAAAATTCAAGGGGGTACTGATGAAATCCCTCCAGAAGAAGAACAGCCAATTAAAGTCTAAGAACAAACAAATACGTTAATTTTTGCAATTACCCTTTTTAAAACACAAAGTTATGAAACAACTAGTTAAAAACACCGGGAGTAAGAAACAATATTTTGGGCAATTTGCCAAATTAACAGTAAACGATATGAAAAACGCATTGAGGAGGGGTATAGTTCAAACCCCTTCAAAAGAAGAATTACCAAGAAAACTTTAAAAACTGTTTACCATAGAATTTTTGACCATACAAATTATTCACCCAATTAAATAAAACCTCATGGCAACAAAACTCTGGCTCGACTATGCCATTCGCGCAATGAATCCGGTAAATAAAGAGGTTACCCATAAAATTATGGAGCAAACATCTTTAATTGAAAACATAGTAAAACCGATAGTTGCACAACAAGGAATTAAAGCCGATTTTTTGATGGTAGGTAGTGTTGCCGCACAAACACACATTGAACCCAATTGCTGTGTTGATTTGTTGGTACAAATAAATACTGATGAAGAAAAATCAAGAGTTGGAGATAATTGGATTATAGAGCAATTGGTTCAACTTAAATGCCTGGTTCAAAATCAAATCAGTTCCAAATTTCCGGAGACTAAGTTTTCCGAAAGCCAACAGTTTTCGCTCAAATCAATAAATCAGGATAAACCGTTCAACATAAACCTTTTTTTCGGCACTAAGCATACTAACTTGGACAAAGCCCCCGGAATGAATACTTCGCCTGAAAAAATAAGTGTTCTCAACTTCAGAAACATGGAATTGGTTGATATGAATCCATTTCAAAACACATTGCAATTAAACCGCAAAGACATTTTGGTCAATCAAAATGTAAAGCCGTTGATTCGCATATTAAAAACGATTAAAAATAATGCCCGTAATCCCATAAGTTTAACCGGTCATGAAATTACCAGTATTGTTTACTCAATGGAAAACTACTTACTGGAAAAACCCAATGGACAATTGCTGTTTTTATTATTGGAATGCAGTTTATTTTTAAAATACCTGGAAGGCAATCAATTTTTGCGAAATAATTTAAAAAGCCCTGATAATATTCAATTCAAAAACAAAGAAAATGAACTGAGAATTCAACAAGGAATTCACTTTTTAAAAATTGAATTGGATCTTTTAATCCGGAATTTGGTTCTTGAAATTGATTTATACACCAACGTATATGAACATGCAGCCAAAGTTTGACTTCCCTCCGACTCCCTTGAATTGATGGAGTACTGAAATTTTCTACTGGTTTCCATCACTTCGCAAACGAAAAAAGGCCACTACAATGTAGTGGCCTCTTCCGTTTTAATTTGTTGCATATTTTATTTCTTATACATTCCCAAATTTTTCAATTCAAAGTTTTGGATGTAATACATTCTTTTTTGGTTTTCAGCTTTAGTGGTACGAACCAACAGTTCAGCAAATTTTTCAAATTCAGCGTCACGCATGGTATCGTTCAGCAATAAATAAACCATAATTATATGTCCAGCCATTTCAACTAACCGGCGGGCATGAAAATCAAGATAATCGTTATTCTCTTCCTTGCCATTCACTTCAGTTACTATGGTTACAGCCTTTTCATACTGATCGGTCATCTCAATTAAATCACGACGGATATAATCCAATTCGGGACGGATTTCCTGAGTTTCGTAATCGCGTATTTGTTTCAAATATACACCGGTGGTTACCCCACGTATTGCGGCAACAACCTGCAATTGTGTAGTTCCTTCGTAGATATTGGTAATGCGGGCATCGCGGTAAATACGCTCAATGGGATAATCCTTCATATATCCCGAACCACCATGTATTTGCAAAGAATCGTAAGCTACCTGATTGCAATATTCACTGGCAAATAATTTAAGCAATGGGGTATAAACATCGGCTAATCGCTGATATGTTTTTAATTCCTCACGTTCCACCTTATCTAAAGTACGTTCTGTTGCTATATGACTGTATGCTTTATAAACATCAACCAAACGGGTGGTTTCGTAAAGTAATGAGCGGCTGGCTTTCACTTTAACTTCCATGTCGGTAAGCATTTCGTAAACTGCAGGAAATTGTATGATGGGTTTACCAAACTGTTGACGTTCTTTGGCGTAGGCTAATCCTTCGCGATATGCTGCCTCAGCAATTCCCACCGATTGTGCGCCAACACCTAAACGGGCTCCATTCATCAGCGACATTACATATTTTATCAACCCAAGTTTGCGATCACCTACCAATTTTGCAGGGGCATTTTTAAATACCAACTCGCAGGTAGGTGAGCCTTTTATTCCTAATTTATTTTCAATCCGACGGACAGTCATGCCACCATGAGCTTTATCATAAACAAAAAGTGATAAACCACGGCCATCGCTGGTTCCTTCTTCGGAACGGGCTAATACTAATGAAACATCGGCATCACCATTGGTGATAAACCTTTTTACCCCGTTCAATATCCATTCGCCACGCTTTTCGTCGTAACTTGCCTTAAGCATCACTGCTTGTAAGTCGGAACCAGCATCGGGTTCTGTTAAATCCATGGCAGCAGTGGCTCCTTTATGGAATCGTGGCAAAAAATCATTTTTCAACTCTGCTGAAGCAAATTCGTTCAATGTTTCAGCACAATCCTGCAATCCCCAAATATTTGCAAACCCAGCATCGGCACGCGATACCAATTCGGCAGACATTACATACGGAACCATCGAAAAATTTAATCCACCATATTGTCTTGGAAGCGACATCCCAATTAAACCGGCATTAGCCAATGCTTCATGGTTTTCCTGAGTACCACGGGCATATTTTACCCGACCGTTAATAACCTCAGGTCCTTCGTGGTCAACCGATTCGGCATTAGGTTCGATAATTTCACCACAAATATCGCCCACTATTTCAAGCACTTTGTCGTAGCTATCTAAAGCATCTTCAAAATCAACCGGAGCGTATTCGAACTTATCTTTATCCACAAAATTATTTTCCTTTAATGCAATAATCTTCTTCATTAAAGGATGTTCTAGGTGGAATTTTAAATCTTTATTATCTAAATAGAAATTAGCCATCTCTTTGAAATTTTAATGAATTAACGAATGATTCCCTAGTTATTTCGAGTGTTTACGATATGCCTCAATCAATCGGGGAACAACTTCACTTACATCACCGGTGATATTGTAATCGGCAATTTTTGTAATGGGTGCTGTTGGGTCGGTATTAATTGAAATTATCATTGCCGATTCTTCCATTCCGGCGGTGTGTTGAACCTGACCCGAAATTCCACAGGCAATATACAACTTTGGGCGCACCGTAACACCGGTTTGTCCTACTTGTCGCGCATGATCAGCATAACCGGCATCCACTGCTGCACGGGATGCGCCTACTTCACCACCTAGTACATGAGCCAGTTCGTAAAGCAATTTAAAGTTTTCGCGCGAGCCTACTCCATAACCTCCTGATACAATAATTTGTGAGCCTTTAATGTCAATTTTTCGGGGTTCCATGTGCCGCTCAATTATTTCAACCGCAAAATCAATATCGGTAACCACTTTATTTACATCAATAGCAACCACTTTACTTTTATGGTTTTTATTGATGATTTCTTTCTTCATCACGCCTTCACGCACAGTAGCCATCTGAGGACGAAAATCGGGATTTATAATGGTAGCAATAATGTTACCACCAAAAGCTGGTCGTATTTGGTACAACAGGTTTTCATATATCTTGCCCTCTTTTTTGTCTTCGTGGTTTCCAATAACCAAACTGGTGCAGTCGGCAGTTAAACCTGATTTAAGAGATGAAGAAACCCTTGGACCTAAATCGCGTCCAACGGATGTGGCACCAAAAAGTGCAATTTGAGGTTGTTGCTTTTTAAATAAATCAACAATAATTGTGGTAAAAGGCAAGGTTAGATAGAACTCCAATCTTTTATCGTCAGCTACAAAAATGGTATCGGCTCCATAAGGGGCAATCTCGCTTTCAATTCCTTCGAGCTTACTTCCAATAACTATGGCTTCAAGATTACATTTCAGTTCATTGGCCAGGCTGCGCCCTTTAGTTAGCAGTTCCTGACTTACATCGGCAATTTTGCCTTCATCTATTTCGCAAAAAACAAATATATTGTTCATGTTACATCCAATTTAAAATCAAAAAATCACTATTAACCCAACGTGTGGTTAGCTACTAACTCGCCCATTAACCAATCCAAATCCTTTTGGTCAGCCGTTAATTGTTTGGCATCTTTTGCCACAAATACTACATTTTCAATGGCTTTAACTTTTGTTGGCGAACCAGCAAGTCCTAACCAATTAATATCGGCTTCCACATCGAGCACGCTAAATTCTGGGATTCTCAAATACGGGCGATCTTCGTGAAGTTTATAATAGTCTTCAACAGCACTTTGTAATTCCGTTACCGTTTTGGCATGTTTAAATTTCATTAAATGCTTTGCATTGCGCGACCTACATTCAGGAGCTGTTGCGTTTACGGTTATTAAACAAGGCAGTGGAGCCGTTACGGTTTCAATACCACGCTCTAAACGTCGTTGTATGGTAATTTTGTTTTTAACTATTTTATCAATATGTTCGGCATAGGTAACCTGAGGCAATCCAAGTTTTTCAGCAACCTGAGGTCCAACCTGCGCCGTATCGCCATCAATAGCCTGACGACCCGCAATAATTAAATCAAAATTTATTTTTTTGATAGCGCACGATATGGCATACGATGTAGCCAAAGTATCCGATCCGGCAAAAGCCCTATCGGTTAATAAATAACCATTATCGGCACCGCGGTACATGCCTTCGCGGACAATTTCAGCAGCACGACCTGGACCCATGGTTAATAGGGTAACTGTAGTTCCAGGATAGTTATCTTTTATTCGTAGGGCTTGTTCAAGCGCATTAAGGTCTTCCGGGTTAAAAATAGCGGGAAGGGCCGCCCGGTTAACGGTACCATCTGCTTTCATGGCATCCTTACCAACATTGCGGGTATCGGGAACCTGCTTGGCAAGAACAATGATCTTTAATCCTTTCATAAATAACACTTTTTGAAATGAAACGCAGCAAAGATAAATATTTTAGTGAGAGTTCAAGGGGCATATTCACCTATTGCATTATCCGAATCTTTGTGCGTTTTTGAATAATTATTCCAATTTAAAGGGGAAAATAATTTCATCATAACATTACTAATCAATAACATACGTTATTCAAATACTTAGTAATAGATGAGACTCTGTGAAGAATTAACGATATTTATTTTGTTTTCAGGTTCAAAAAACAATTTTTATAAGTATGCGAAAAACAACACAAACCTGAATATCAGCGATTTAATTTATATTTAGAACGAATATAAATTACTTACCTACTTCTTTTTGGATGATTTTTTTCAAAGCACCCGATTCCGGATAGAACTCAATTCCATACTGATTATTAGAAAGATAATCATTGGGTAGGGGAATTACTCTACCTTTTTGCGCTATTTGCATTTTTTGTTGTGCCAGCGTCAAATCAGCCAACTGAAGTGAAACGGAAATCATTCCCGGAATGCGATAATACAATCCATATTTGATAGGTATCGGATTCTTTGTGGAATTATCCATGGTTTGAATGGTTAAATCAGGTATTCTACCCACAACTTCCGAACGCAAAAGCAAGGGTTTAAAATCACTTTTCCGGACATCGGGTTTTGAATAAACAAGACCTGAATTAGGCGAAAACCACCCTAAAATCTGTTGTTCTGATTCTATATCAGCTTCCGGTTCTACATCGAAATAATAAATCATATTGCGTGACTGGCTTTTACCAATGAATAATTCTAAGTATTTATTTTCCAATTGCTCCAATTCATTTACCATCACTTGCATTGCTGGTCCTTCAACAGCAAACGACTCATCTTTTAAACCTACTAATAACTTTAAACGACGTTTGCGGAGTTTCCGAATAAAATCGGCGGCCTCCTTGGCATTATTCTCTTCCGAAGTAGGTACTAACTTGCTAATGGTAACAGGTACTTTAACATGCGTTGAATCCGTTTGCTGTGTTTTAAAGGAAGTTTCATCTTTTTCTTCAACAAATGGAATGGCTCCTAAATCGTAAAAATAAAAAGGATCGGGCTCTTTTTGCATGTTAATAACCAAATTATCATTGATTTTATAATCAGCAACCGAATAGGGAAGATTACACCCAAGAATAACACCATCGGAATTAAGCTGCAACTCAGGCATATTAAGATATCCTGTGCAACTTATACAATAAAAACAACTGGAATCAGGGTAACTATTTTTTTCAAAATTGATGTCAGTAATTTCGTAAGAAATATTTTCAGTATGTATTACACCATCAGTTATATTTAAATACTTTTCGGCATAGTCCATATATGGCCCAGGTATTTGGTGGGTCTGTTTTAATTGAATGGTTATATGAATGGTGTTTTTTGGCAGTGCATACATTATTTGATGTCCATCAACCGATAATTTTGAATTAACTGCACGGACTTCACAACTTGCTGTTTCGGGCTTTTGTGAAAAAACAGGCAGAACAAAAAATAAACTGCCAACAAGTATAAAAAGGTTTTTATTCATAGGTTATTGATTCAGAATTTTAGTTTACTCCGCTAAAATAGTACGTTTTTCTATTAAAAAATATATTCTAGTGTTGTGTTATATTTATTTTGAAGGATAAATATTGCTATTCCCCCTCTCCCTTCGGGTTTCTCCCCAAGGGAGAACTTGCTCCGATTGAGCTAACCTCTTTTTGATTATTTTATTCTTTCAGTGTTAAGAACGCTTTTCCTAAGCATTTTATGATATCCGATGCAATTAAAGAATCTTCACCAACTTTTTGGGACGCTATATCACCAGCAAGTCCATGCAGATAAACTCCAAGCAAAGCAGCATCCAAGGGTTGGTATTTTTGTGCCAGTAAAGATAAAATAATTCCTGTCAATACATCGCCGCTTCCACCAGTTGCCATACCCGGATTCCCCGTTGAATTGAAATATATCTTTCCTTCGGGATCCGTAATACTGGTATTTGCCCCTTTTAAAACAATTATAACTTGATGCTTTTTTGAAAATTCCAATTGTGTCTGCATTCTGGAATATCCCGAATCGTGGGCATGGGTTAACCTATCAAATTCACCCGGATGAGGTGTTAGAATAGAATTTAAAGGAACCCTATCGAGCCAGTTTGGGTTTTCCGCTAAGATATTAATTGCATCGGCATCTATAACCATTGGTTTTTTATGGTTTTCCATTAGGTTCCTAAAAGCGTTTTGTATGGCTGGTTTAGTTCCAATGCCCGGTCCTATTCCTATGGTGCCATATGGCTTTAGGGAGGCAGCACTGCAATATTCCAATTCCGTATCATCGATATGCAGCATGGCTTCAGGTACTGCGGTTTGAAGAATCTGATAGGAGGATTGAGGAACATGAACGGTTAATAAACCAATCCCTGAACTAAGACATGCTCTGGCTGATAGTATAGCTGCTCCTGTTTTTTGGTAACTCCCGGCAATCAGCAACCCATGACCATAAATTCCTTTATGCGAAAACTTCTGCCTTGGTTTCAATAGCTTTTTTGCTTCTCCTAAACCAAACAATTCATAATTGGTTTCCACTGAATTCATATAATCTGGATGCAAGCCAATATCCAAAAGTATCCATTCTCCTACATATTGGTAATTTTCAGCAAACATAAAAGCCAATTTGGGCACTTGAAAAGTAAGTGTAAAATCAGCCTCTACAACTGCTCCACCTAAACAGAAAGGGGCATCACTACTCAAACCCGAGGGAATATCGATAGCCACAATTTCAGTAGCATTCCGATTTATCCAATCAATTAATTGAGCCCAATATCCTGTTACGGAACGCGATAAACCTGAACCAAAAATTCCGTCTATAATTACAGCATCTTCAGGAATAAAAGGGAATTCATCGCTCTCGTTTAAATAGTTTACCGGAATCTCACCCAACTCATGCACACTATGTAAATTGGTTTCACAATCAGCCGTCAATTTTTCGGATATAGTAAGAACAAATACCTGAATAGATGTGAATCCACCCATATAAAGCAATCGGGCTAAAGCCAAAGCATCGCCGCCATTATTACCATTACCAGCAAACAAATATATGGGCTGCGATACTAAATAATGTTTTTTTATCCATTTAAAAAGCTCATTCGCTGCACGTTCCATTAATTGAATAGAAGGTATGGGTTCATTGGTTATTGTAAAAGCATCGGCTTGACGGATTTGCTCAACAGTTAATATCTTCATGGTCGCATTTAAAAACTTATAATTACCAAAGCTTTAGAAACTGCATAAATTTAGTTAATTATTATGATTGATGATTAGATTAAGAGAAATGAATAGCTCACATCTAATATCTATACTCTAATCCCGATTGCTATTCGGGATATATCTAAATTACAACTTCACTTAAATGTTTTGCAATAGAATTTGAAAGATTGGTCAGCAAGAAAAGATTTCTATATTTGCCTGTATTGAATTATATAGAAATATTAACTAAAAAATTATAACTATGTTTAAAGGACATCCTAAAGGACTTATTGCAGCCGCACTTGCTAATATGGGTGAACGTTTTGGCTTCTATACCATTATGGCTATTTTAGTTCTGTTTTTAATGGCTAAATTTAATTTGACAGGAACTGAAGCTGGTGCTTTATATTCCATTTTTTATGGCTCAATTTATATTTTAGCTTTAGTTGGTGGTATTATTGCCGATAAACTTAGAAACTATAAAGGGACTATTATTGTCGGGCTTATTATTATGTCAGTTGGTTATTCTTTGATGGCCATGCCAGCCCTCATTTCAACTAAATATATTGCATTAGGGGCTTTATTAGTTATTGCATTTGGTAATGGATTGTTCAAAGGTAATTTACAAGCGCTTGTTGGTCAAATGTACGATAACGATGAATTTCGTAACAAAAGAGATTCCGGATTCCAAATTTTTTATATGTTCATAAATATTGGAGCTATGTTTGCACCATTCTTAGCAAGCTGGGTAAGAAATACTTTTGTGAAGATGCAAGGATACGCTTATAATGCGGAATTACCAGGTTTATGTCATCAATTCCTTGGCGGTAAAATGTCGGAAGAAGTTGCAACTGGTAAATTTTCGGAATTAGCTAAAACAGTTTCTGATGGAGTTGCTCCAACTAATTTAGCAGACTTTGCTACTGGTTATTTAAATGCTTTCAATACTGGATTTCACTATGCATTTTTAACAGCAGTTGTTGCTATGGCAATTTCATTAGTTATTTTCCTTGTAACTAAAAAAACGTTGCCATCGCCAAAATCAAAAGTAAAAACTGTTTCGAACATGACTGCTGATGAAATAAAACAGGATGCAACAGAAATCAAACAGAGGATTTATGCTTTATTAGCTGTATTTGGTATCGTAATATTCTTCTGGTTCTCATTCCATCAAAAAGGTCTTACTCTTACAATGTTTGCAAAAGACTATACTTTTTTAAGTGGTATTTTTGGATCAGCTGAAATATTCCAATCAGTTAATCCATTTTTGGTTGTATTCCTTACCCCTCTTATAATATTCATTTTCAATTTTTTAGAAAAAAAAGGTATTGTTCCTTCAACACCTAAAAAAATAGGTATAGGTATGGGTATAGCTGCTTTAGCATTTGTTGTTATGGCTCTAGGATCAATCGGCTTACCATTATTTAGTGAATTAACTGCACAAGGAGGACTTGATGCTTCATTAAAAGTAACACCTTGGTTATTATTCGCAACTTACTTTATATTAACTGTAGCTGAATTATTTATTTCACCGCTTGGTATTTCATTCGTATCAAAAGTAGCTCCAGCTCATATGCAAGGATTAATGCAAGGTGGTTGGTTAACTGCAACAGCCGTTGGCAATTTCTCATTGTTCTTAGGTGCTATGATGTATGACAATATATCTATTTCTATTACTTGGGGCGTTTTTGCTGTTGTTTGTATGCTTTCAATGTTAGTAATGCTTGCAATGGTTAAATGGCTTGAACGAGTTGCCAAATAGAACAAAAAAAGTTTTTAAAAAAATGGCTGTCACTGTGGCAGCCATTTTTTATTTCTATTATTTTTTAATAATTTGTATCATATTTGATAGTTCACTCGTCACAAACTAGAAATTTAAAAAATACAACTATGACACAACAACAAAAAAAATGGATAATAATTGGAGTAATTGTTTTGGTGGTTTTATTCCTATTTTCAGGAGTAAAAAATAGCTACAATAAAATGGCTACCATGGATGAGCAAATAACTGGCAACTGGAGTCAGGTGGAAAACGTGTACCAACGGCGCGCTGACCTTATCCCCAATCTGGTAAATACAGTAAAAGGGTATGCTGCCCACGAAAACCAAACCTTTACAGCCATTGTTGAAGCACGCGCTAAAGCAACTAGCGTTAACATCACTCCTGATAAACTGGATGCTCAATCGTTACAAGAATTTCAATCGGCTCAAGAAGGGTTGAGTTCTGCTTTGGGTCGTTTAATGGTAGTAGTTGAAAACTATCCCGACTTAAAAGCGAACCAAAATTTCAGGGATTTACAAGCCCAACTTGAAGGAACTGAAAATAGGATTACTGTTGAGCGCAGAAACTTTAACGAATCGGTAAAAGCTTACAATGCATTCATCCGCATATTTCCAAAAAATCTTTACGCTGCCCTATTTAGCTTTGAAAAAAGAGACTATTTTAAATCGCTTGAAGGTTCTGATAAAGCACCTGAAGTAAAATTCTAATTTTATTGCAATAATCTGAAATCCTAAAATTTTAGGATTTCAGATTATTCAATTTACAAGATTTATCAGCCATTCATTTAATATAACAAACACTCAATCCTGTGAAACCAAACGATTTTTTTAACACCGATGACAAAGCAAAAATAGCCAACGCTATTAAAATGGCTGAAATGAATACTTCCGGTGAAATTAGGTTGCATGTTGAAACCCATTGTAAAACTGATGTTTTAGATCGCGCTGCCTTTATTTTCAGCCAATTGCACATGCATAAAACTGAAGCCCGAAACGGTGTATTGTTTTACCTAACGCTTGAAGATAAAAAGTTTGCCATTTTGGGCGATATTGGTATTAATCAAAAAGTTTCCTCCGATTTTTGGAATTCAATTAAAGAAAACATGACCGCTTTTTTTAGAGATGGCAATGTTTCAGAAGGGTTAGAAAAAGGGATATTAATGGCAGGAGAGCAACTCAAACTCCATTTCCCATATCAAGAAAATGATGTGAATGAACTATCGGACGAGATTTCGTACGGCAAATAATCGTTAACCAATACAAAATTGAAGTATGAAAAAGTTATTTTTACTAAGTATCGTCGCGTTATTCAGTTCTTTTTTGGTTCCAGCGCAAACCGATATTTTTTCAAAACCCGCTAAACAACAATTAGTGGTCGATCAAGCTGGTGTATTTACAGAACAGGAAATAAGTCAACTTAAAGAGAAACTACACCGATTCAGTAATGAAACTTCAACACAAGTTTTAATATACACAACTCCAGACTTACAAGGCTATGATGTGGGCGATTTTGCACAACGCCTAGGCCAATCATGGGGAATAGGCTCCAAAGGGTTTGATAACGGTATTGTAATAGTTTTTAAACCAAAAGACAGTGAACCCGGTCGCATAACAATACAAACTGGTTATGGTATTGAACCTCTAATTCCAGATGCTGTAGCCAATCGAATCATTGATAATGAAATGATTCCTGAATTCAAAAATGGAAACATTTATAACGGTTTTAATAAAGCCATTGATGTATGCATGTCGCTTACAAAAGGGGAATTTACGGCTGCCAATTATGAATCGCAAATAAAGAAATCGGAAAATATAGGTGGTGCCCTTTTCATTTTAATCATCTTCTTAATTACCGTATTTTCACTCATCGGAAAATCGAGAACTGGCAGGCATTATAATGCGGGTACTAAAAGCAATTTACCTTTATGGGCGGCTTTATTCATGCTCGGTAGCGGATCGCATAGAGGCTCTGGTTTTGGCGATTTCTCATCAGGCTCAGGTAGTTTTGGAGGTTTTGGAGGCGGAAGTTTTGGAGGCGGTGGTGCTAGCGGCAGTTGGTAAAAAATTAATTGCCAATTAAGAACATCTGAAACCTGACGTTTTTAAAATATGTTAATAGCAAAAGAAAAAAGAACTTCAAACATTGGCGAATACTTTTTGTACATGTATCAAGTGGAAGATTTGCTGCGTGCTTGCCAATTTGAATCAGAGCTCATTGAGGAGCATTTAATATCACATTACAATACCGACACCCTAACAAAGTCGCAAATAAATAATTGGTATTTGGGACTATCGGAATTAATGGTTGAAGAAAAACTACACAAAACCGGGCATTTAGGTTTTATAAATAACTTATTTGATGAGGTTTTTGATTTTCATAAATACCTTTTACAGAACAAAGATTATAGAATCTATCAGCAAGCTTACAAAAAATGCACCCATTCCATATCTCAATTGAAGCAAAAATATCCAGAAGTTGATAATGAAATACAACTAATGGTTAATGCTATTTATGGTATTTTTGTGTTGAAATTAAAAAAACAGGTAATTACAGAGGATACCCAGCAATCGGTAGTTCTTTTTGCTAGTTTGCTTTCCGATTTATCAAAAAAATTCAGTGATTATGAAAAAGGAGCATTGAAAATTGAATAGCTCTAAAATTCCATTAATAGCGTGTTTCTTCCATGTAACGGATTCCCATCACTAATATATCATCAACCTGTTCATAATCGCCACGCCATTCATCAAAAGCATGCTTTATAATGTCCTTTTGTTCCTTCATTGGCATTGGGCTTATTTCGAATAACAATTGTTTAAATCGTTTGGTCAGGTATTTTTTGCCACCATCGCCACCAAACTGATCAATAATTCCATCCGAAAAAATATAGAACATATCACCCTCATTAAAATCAAATTTCTGATTGGTAAAAGTTGTTATTGAAGTTCCAGAAATACTGCTTGTTATAGGTGTTTTATCGCCTTTTACCTCAGTAAAATTATCATTTGAAAATAAATACATCGGTCGCAGTGCACTTGCAAATTCTAGCGTTTTTTCATTCTTATCAATAACGACTAAAGCAATATCCATTCCATCGGATGTTTGTGTGCGATTATCCGATTTCAGTGCTATTTTTATTTTACGGTTGAGTTGCTTTAAAATTTCAGCAGGATCAAATATCAGATTGTGAATCACGATGGAATTTAACAAATAATTACCAATAATCGACATAAACGCTCCAGGTACTCCATGCCCAGTGCAATCAACCGCGGCTATAAAATATTTATTGCCAATCCGGTGATACCAGTAAAAGTCACCGCTAACAATATCTTTAGGTAAAAAGAGCACAAAACTGTCCTGAAAATCACGCTGAATTTGCTTTATTTTAGGCATAATTGCTGTTTGTATCCTTTTAGCATAGCGAATACTATCATAAATTTCAATTTGCCGCTCTTCCAATTCTTCTTTACGGATAATAGCCAGATTTTTTTGATGATCAGCATCTTTGCTTTGTTGCTCTAATTCATCTTCAAATTGTTTTAACCGGGTAATATCTGTATCAATTGCTATCAGGTGTGTAATTTGATCCCGGTCGTCAACTATTGGGGTTAGGGTTGTATGAAACCACTTGGTGCTTTTATTATTGTCAATTAATGTTGATTCATAAGAAACAACAATTTTTTCGCGAATGCAAGTATTGAGAACGTGTCGTATGTTTTTGTTGGTGCTTAAATCAACAATATTCAACGGTTTTCCTCTTTTGTATTCTTCGGTTGTTAACCCTAAAACTAAGCTGAATGATGCATTGAACCAATCTAATTCACCATCGGGATTAAAAATGTATATATAATTATCAGTTTTGCTCGCAACCAATGACAATTTTGCTAATTCTACGTTTTTTATCTCCAGCAATTCTTTTTGTGCCCGAAGCTCTTCCCGTTGCGACTGCAGCGTTTCTTTTTGCTGTAATAGCTCTTCATGCTGAGTTTTCAATTCTTCCTTCT
>JBAYKX010000033.1:0-57099 GCA_041664345.1 Salinivirgaceae bacterium | reverse complement strand
CTTTTAACCAGAAAAAATACACTTCACACTTAAAAAAAACTGGTAGATGAAGAATTGGTCTTCACCTGCCAGTTATCCTTTTATGGACTACATGAAATAATAGATACTTTTTCAGTGGCCTCCATTTCTGGAAGGCTTTTTTGCATTAGTATCCGGAAAATATATAGGGAATATTACATCATTCCACCCATACCACCACCGCCCATTGGCATTTGTGGAGCATTTTCTTCTTTCTCTTCAACCAGTACACATTCGGTAGTTAAGAACATACCGGCAATGGAAGCGGCATTTTCAAGAGCTACACGGGTTACTTTGGTTGGGTCAATAACTCCGGCTTTGTATAAGTTTTGATATTCGTCAACTTGAGCATTGTAGCCAAAATCAGCAGTACCTTCTTTAACTTTTTGTACTACTACTGAACCTTCGCCACCAGCGTTTGCTACAATTTGGCGCAACGGCTCTTCAATAGCACGGCGTACAATAGCAATACCGTAAGTTTGGTCAATGTTTTCGCCTTCTAAACCGTCCAACGATTTAATGGCACGTATGTAAGCCACACCACCACCAGGAACAATTCCTTCTTCAACTGCAGCACGGGTTGCACTTAAGGCATCATCCACACGGTCTTTTTTCTCTTTCATTTCAACTTCTGAAGCGGCTCCAATATACAATACGGCAACTCCTCCGGCTAATTTAGCCAAACGTTCCTGAAGTTTTTCACGATCGTAATCAGACGTGGTAGCTTCAATTTGAGCTTTTATTTGGTTAACCCTTGCTGCAATAGTAGCTTTTTCGCCTACACCGTTTACCAAGGTAGTGTTTTCCTTGTCGATGGTAATTTTTTCGCAACGGCCTAACATATCCATGGTGGTATTTTCCAATTTCATGCCTTTTTCTTCGGTAATCACCACTCCACCGGTCAATACGGCAATGTCTTCCAACATTTCTTTTCTGCGGTCACCAAATCCTGGGGCTTTTACAGCTGCTACTTTCAGCGAACCACGGATGCGGTTAACCACTAAAGTTGCTAATGCTTCACCATCCACATCTTCAGCAATAATTACCAACGGACGGCCGCTTTGTGCAACGGGTTCCAAAATTGGCAACAAATCTTTCATGGTCGAAATCTTTTTGTCGTATAGCAACACATAAGGATTCTCCATATCCGACTGCATTTTTTCGGTATCGGTAATAAAATAAGGAGAAATATACCCACGGTCGAATTGCATACCTTCTACAATTTCTACTGTAGTATCGGTTCCTTTAGCTTCTTCAACGGTAATTACTCCTTCCTTTTTCACTTTTTCCATAGCTTGAGCTATCAACTTACCAATGGCAGCATCGTTGTTTGCTGATATTTTGGCCACTTGCTCAATTTTTTCAATGTCCTCACCAATTACGTGTGATTGCTTTTTAAGATCGGCAACTACAGCAATAACTGCTTTGTCGATACCGCGTTTTATATCCATTGGGTTTGAACCGGCAGTAACGTATTTTAAACCCACGTTAATAATTGATTGAGCCAAAACAGTAGCAGTGGTAGTTCCATCACCGGCATCATCAGCGGTTTTTGAAGCTACTTCTTTCACCATTTGAGCACCTAAGTTGGCATAAGCATCCGATAGTTCAATTTCTTTGGCATCGGTTACTCCATCTTTTGTAATTTGAGGAGCTCCGAATTTTTTACCAATTACTACATTTCTTCCTTTAGGGCCTAAGGTTACTTTTACTGCGTCGGCCAATGAGTCAACGCCTTTTTTAATAAGGTCGCGGGCTTCTACATTAAATTTTATTTCTTTTGACATATTTGTAAGTTTTTAATAATTTCAGAATATAGTAACTAAAAAATATAAAGAACATCGTTGTGAGCAATAAGCAGGTATTTGACACCATCAATGGTTAACTCAGTTCCTGCGTATTTGCCATACATAACTTTATCGCCAGCTTTTACTTCAATGTTTTGATCTTTCAATGCAGAGCCAACCAAAATAACTTCACCATTTAGAGGAGCATCTTTTGCTGAATCGGGGATAAATAGTCCGCCTGCGGTCTTTTCTTCAGCTACTGAGGGAAGAACGAGTACTTTCCCTGCTATTACTTTACCATTAACTTTTGCCATTTTATTTTATTTTAAATTCAACAATTAGTTTTGATTTACGGGACAGCTTGGTCACATATTATGCCAAACCCTTATTGAATTCTTTTATCCGACATTTTTTCACGGATTGTAGCAAGAATTGCAATCAATATCATTTTACAAAATGGCTAATCAATAATCTACAAACGATTTAAACGCTACGGTTGGGTCAAAAAAAAATGTCAGCTTGCATGACAAGCTGACATTTTCTCCCATTTTTTGGGATAATTATTATTTTTCTGGCTCTTCTGCTGGAGCCGTCAATGGAAAATTTCCTGGAGTAGAAGGATCTTGAGCGGCATCAATTTGTTGTTGCATCAATGATTTAGCACTTTCACCCGATTCCCGTGGAATGTAGGCTGCGGCTAAGATGCATAAAACCAATAATGAACCGGCTAATACCCAAGTTGCTTTCTCTAAAAAGTCAGTAGTTTTTCTAACGCCCATTACTTGGTACGATGATGAAAAATTAGCTGCGAGTCCGCCTCCTTTTGAATTTTGAACCAATACGATTAAAATTAGAAGAAGACAAACAATAATAATTAGTACTGAAATTACGTAAAACATCGTCTTTGCTTTATTGATTATTAATAATTTGTTTTATTTTTCGAATTTGATCGGCAAAGTAACTATTTTTTTCTGGATATTTCAAACTTAATTTTTCATAAGCAAATATCGCTTTTTCATAAAATCCCTGTTTAATATATATCTGAGCCAAAGTATCGGTAATTAGTTCCGGGTTCTCTCCTTTGGGCAGGTATTCTTCAGTTTTTGAATTGGCTTCTTTTTGATTGCGTGGTATAATGCGTGGTTGCTCAACAATAAAGGTATCTATCAATTTGCTTCTTCGGTTAGCTGGAGTTTCAATTATGGGCGATTGGGCTTCGGATACTTTTTTCTTTTGGAACGATTTTTTGAATTCTTCTAAATTAATTTGATCGCCCACATCAAAAAAGGTCGTTGATTGGGCACTTCCGGTCATTATTAATTGGTCTAATTCATCATTTTCGAATTCGTGGGTAGTTTGGTCAACGGTAAAATCAGTAATCAGTGAAAGGGCGGAGAAATCAATATCGGAATCCTGATTTTCGGTTGCCAACGCAGTTCTGTGAAAACTTGGAACGGATTCATTAACAGGCAGCAACACCCGCTTATCCAGTAAATAAAACAATTTACTGCGATCGGTAATCCAAACTGCTGTTTTTCTTAGTTCTCTATCGTAGCGAATACTTCCCTGATTGTTTAAATTTTTAATATACAGCAACCGTACCGATTGGAAATAAGGATATTCTTCCAGAATTTTTTCCAGAAATGGCAAAGAGCGGTCGTCTAATAATTCCGGATGAGTCAGATAGCTATAAAAATCTTCTTTATTCATAGAGTGAAGTTACCAATTTACCACCGCTTTGTTAAAAATATCGTCAATTAACTGCTCCAATATTTCGGTTACTAAAGCATCTTCAACATCTTGAAGATTCTTGTCGCTGCTATAATCAGAATAACGCGAAAAATTAGTATCGAAATTGGCTTTTGGGTTTTGGGCATTGGTAAATTTCACTTTAACCGTAATGGTTAACCGGTTTTGTGCCGCTTGATCACTGTTTGCTTGAATGGCCATGGGTTGAGTCCGGTAATCGACAATGGATCCCGAAAATTCTAAATCGCCATATTCTGTAACCACTTGAAGTCGGGTAAGGCTTACAAACTTGTCTTTAAGTGCTTCGGTAAAAATGTTGGTTAACGTAGGGTTTACTAAGGGTGCCATATTGGGAAAATCATACACCGATACGGTTTTTGTTTCCTGTGGGATGCTTGCTCCCGTAAATGAATATTTCATGGTGCAGCCCGACAGTAATGAAACAGCCATTAGTACTACTAGTAATTTTGAATAGGTCATGTTTTATAGTTTTGATTTACTAAAAGATATCGAATAATTTATTGTGCAACGATTAGAATTACGATTCAAAAATCGCGCAAAACTTAATTGCCAGCCAAATTATTATTGATAGTTCCCGAAATTCTGGATAAGCTATCGGATGACTTGCGGATACAAGGTTTTGTATTATAAGTCAATATCGTATTCTTTTATCTTCCGATATAAGGTACGTTCCGATATACCCAAATCATCGGCAGCATTTTTTCGTTTACCATTATGCTTTTCAAGGGCTTTAATAATCATCTCCTTTTCTTTATCACTTAACGAAAGCGATTCTTCAATAAACTCTTCTGTATCCTGAATTTGAGCACTAGCTTCCTCTTCCTGATTGATAAAAACCGAAGTAGCCTTTTCATTGGGTTGAGTATATGAAAGTTTGGTGTCGTCGTACAAGTTTTTGATAATGCGGGCGTGATCTTCATTTTGGTGGGTTTTTTCAACCCCTTGGCTCATTAAATCATGCACCAACCGTTTCAAATCGCTCATATCACTTTTCATATCAAAAAGAACCTTGTACAGTATTTCCCGCTCTGAATTGAACGTCTGTTCATCGATTCTTTTATACAAAGCCGGTAATTTGGAGCCTTCCGATATGGGCAGATATTTTTTAAGGGTACCGGCCGATACTTCGCGGTTTTGCTCCAAAATTGAAATTTGTTCGGTAATATTCTTCAATAGCCTGATGTTACCCGGCCAGCGGTAGTTTTCAAGCATTTCGCGGGCTTCGGTAGTCAATGTTAGAGCGGGCATTTTGAATTTTTCGGCAAAATCGGTAGCAAATTTACGGAACAGCATATAAACATCTTCTTTGCGCTCCCGAAGCGGTGGAACCATGATAGGAACCGTATTTAGTCGGTAGTACAAGTCTTCGCGAAAGCGTCCTTCGTCAACAGCCTTAACCATATTTACATTGGATGCTGCAACTACCCTCACATTCGTTTTCATGGCTTTCGACGATCCTACGCGGATGAACTCGCCGCTTTCTAACACCCGAAGTAAACGGACCTGTGTTGACAACGGTAACTCAGCCACTTCGTCCAAAAAGATGGTTCCGTTATCGGCTACCTCAAAATAGCCTTTGCGGGAATCAGTAGCTCCGGTAAACGATCCTTTTTCATGGCCAAACAATTCTGAATCAATGGTCCCTTCAGGAATAGCTCCGCAGTTTACTGCAATATAAGCCCCATGTTTGCGGCTGCTAAACTGATGAATTATTTTTGGAAATGTTTCTTTTCCTGTACCACTTTCGCCCGATATTAGTACCGTTAAATCAGTAGGAGCCACCTGAATGGCAATTTCAATGTTACGAACCAAGCCATTCGTATTTCCAATAATCCCAAATCGTTGTTTTATCTGTTGTACATCCATGATGCGAAAAGCTTTTTAAAGTTTAAGCCTACTTAGGCGGTGAATTACCGTTTCGACACTTCATCTTTTAATTTAACCTGACAAAATTACATATTTTAATGAAATCCACCTTCATAAATCGGTAAAACCCCAAAAAATAGGGGTGAATTCTTCTATTGAAAAATTATTGAATAAAAATTATCGCGATTAAAATCGTTGTGACTATTCAGCCTCAAATTTTTTTTATAATTGTTTTATGCCACAGATTCACAGATTAAATCAAAAAATTATTTACTCAGATTGTTCGCTTCGCTCAATTTTATTCGCATAGCGAATAATCTGAGTAATTCTTGTCATCAATTTGGAAATTTTTAATCTGTGAATCTGTGGCTTAATTGGGGTGAATAGTTGTAAAAAAATCAAAATGTAACTTTCTAAAAATAGTTGTGTATTAGAGAATGGATAAAACTACAAACAATTACTTTTGTGTTAATCCAGCAGGGTAAATTTTTGATAACAATTCATTATAAAATATGCTCTTATTTAATAAGTTGGAATGGAATTAATTTTTAGTTGAAATGATTGTACCCCGTTTTTTAAAGTGGATATTCTGGATTCTGTTTAGCCTATTCATTCTTTTTGGTTTATTGTTGGGTGCCACAAAAGTGATTGAGCAAAAAGTAGTTCAAAAAGCCATTGAAGAACTGAACAAGGAGTTTAAGGTTCCCATTTATGTTGATGAGGTTAATTTCTCCCTCTTTAAAAAGTTCCCTTACGCCACCATGCAATTTAAGAATTTAACCGTTCTATCGGCAAGCAATTTCCGGAGGGGTGACTTTTCGGGTATTAAATCCGACACCTTATTTTGGATAGGCAATTTATATATGGCGTTTAACTTGAGGAGCCTCCGGCAAGATAAAATTGAACTTACCCGTGCTTATGCCGATGGGGTTTTGATAAATATATTGGTTGATAATAAAGGAAAATCAAATTATGATGTCTTTATTTCAGTTTCCGATAATGAAAATACGGATACCAACAGCGTCCAATTTTTAATGGAACAGGTGGAACTGAAGCAGGCAAGAATCTGCTATAACAATCAGTTTAAAAATATTTCGGCCTCTTTTAACATTCCCTACTATAAATTAAAAGGAGCGTTTTTTAAAGAACAGTATTCCGTGAATACAACCGGCGACCTGCTTTTGGAAGAGGTTCATCAGGGGTTTATCCATTTTAAGCCCAAAGCTCCCGCCAATGTGAAAATGAATTTTGATATCAACAATCAACTTATTACCCTAAACCATGCAAAACTTAAGACCTTGGGATTGGAATTTCAATTAGCTGGAACTATTAAAATGGGTGAAAAAAAGGTACTCGATTTAAAAATGGCAGGTGATAACATTGATTTACTGAAAACGAACCAATGGATACAAGTGGAATCGTTGCAAAAATACCGCATCCATGGATTATTGAATTTTAAAGCCATAATTAAAGGCGAAGTGAATGAAAAAACATCTCCTCAAATTGCTGTCAATTATAGTGTTTCCAAAGCAAGTTTGAAAAATAAGGATACCGATGCTACCATTTCCGGTCTCTCTTTTACTGGAAAATATTCCAACGGGTCGTTACGGAATGCGGCTTCTTCAAAAATAGAACTGAACGGATTGAATTTCATATTCGGAAAAAGCTCATTTCATGGTTCGTTATTGGTGTCAAATTTTGAGCATCCAAACATCAATTTACAATCGAAGGTAACTATGGAAGTTGAGGATTTGATTGGGTTTTTACCCGCCAAATCAGGATTGAAAAACACAGGAACCATTGTTGGGGAACTTTCTTCACAAGGTCAAATTGATCTTGATTCCCTTTCTACTTCAACTATTTTTCAGCGACTAAACAATAGCGGTTCCCTTACCTTAAACAACATTAGCTATGAAAGTACCGACGGACGTTTTAAATTCAACAACCTAATAGCAGAACTTAGTTTGGTAAACCAGAATTTACAGATAAGAGATTTAACAGCTAATGTTCAGAATACCACTTGTTCGGTGAATGCTTCTATCCACAATATTTTTACTCTTTTTACCCCCAATAAAGAACCGCTTAAGGTAGAAGCTGAGATGCAATTGGGAGAAGTTGATTATAAAGACCTTGAATTTTTGTTTATAACCAGCGACACTACAAGTTCTAATTTCGAAACGGACTTTACTTCAAAGATTACGGTCCGGAAATACACCCAAGATTCATTCGTGGCAACGAACTTAAGTGGATTGCTTTCTTATGCAAAGTTTGTTGTTACGGTTCCAGAGTTAACGTTTCAAAGTATTGGCGGAAAGTCATCACTGGCAGTATCATACAACTTTACCCACAAAACCATCTCAAAACTAACCGTTGCCGGATGGGTTAGTTCGGTTAATATGAATCAACTCTTTCAAATCTTCAACAATTTTGGACAAGATTTTATTACCGACAAAAACATCGATGGGCGGTTGAGTAGCCAATTTAATCTGAAAATGACTTATGTAAAGGGAATTTCCGATGCCTCATCACTGGAATACTCCGGGCATGTTAAGATTGATAATGGCAGGCTGCAACACTTTGAACCCATTAAAGAAATGGCCACATTTATTGATGTGTCGGAATTGGAAGATATAAAGTTTTCAACCCTCGAAAACGATTTGCTTATCAGTAACAGTCGCATTCAAGTACCAAGGATGGAAATCAACAGCAGCGCCTTCGAAATTGCTTTATCGGGCGAACACCTTTTTTCTGGCGATTATGAATATCATTTACAACTATATATGTCCGATTTGCTTTTCGGTAAAAAAAGAAGCAAAAGTGAACAAAAATCGGAATTTGGTTTAGTAGCCGATGATGGATCCAATAGAAGTAAGTTGTATTTGGTTGTTAGTAATAAAGGGAACAATTTCAAAGTGGCCATTGATAAAGCTGCTTTAAAAACGAATATTAAATTAGGGGGTAACGAAGAAAAAAAGGAACTTAAAAAAGCATTAAACACAGAATTTGGTTGGTTTAAGAATGATTCAACCTTAACAAAACCGAAAACTACAAAAGAGAAAAAAACAGAATTTACTATTGAGTGGGACGAAGAATAATAATAAACGGAACAATACAGCCGTTTACAACTATGTAATTATAAGGAAAATGAATTTTTATTCTCATAAACGTAAATGGAAACTGGCCCTTTTTTTTGTGGCCATAGTTATTGGTGTATTGTCATTGTCATATACCCGGCAGTTGGTTGAGAAAATGAAAGTTGAGGAAAACAAACGGATGGTAATTTGGGCAGAAGCCACCCGATATTTGGCAAATAACGAAGACTTGGGACAGAACATCAACTTTTATTTGAATATAATTACCAACAATACCACCATTCCGGTAATATTAACCGATGGAAATGATACTATAATTAGCAGTTCAAATCTTAGAAAAGGTAAACCGGTTACACGGGCTTATGAAGAAAAGCGTTTGCTAAAAATGAAGGAAGGGCATCAAGCCATTGAAATCTTATTTTTAGATGGAGGTAAGAACATAATTTATTATGAAGATTCATCCATTTTAAGACAGTTGGCCATTTATCCGTATGTTCAATTAGGAATAATATCCCTTTTTATTTTAATCTCTTATTTGGCATTCAGTTCATCGCGCAAAGCAGAACAAAACAGGGTATGGGTGGGAATGTCAAAGGAAACGGCCCACCAATTGGGTACGCCCATTTCATCGCTCATGGCATGGGTTGAAATTTTGGGGCAGAATGAACAGAATAAAGCATATATTCACGAAATTTCCAAAGATGTGAACCGGTTGGAAATGATTGCCGACCGCTTTTCCAAAATAGGGTCATTGCCTGAGCTTCCGCTTTCTGATTTAAGAAAGACATTAGAAGCAGCTATCGATTACATGAAAACCCGTACTTCAAAAAATATTCAATTCAACATACATTATAATACAGCAAGCGAAGTTATTTTGCCCTTGAACAAATCACTATTTCATTGGGTAATTGAAAACCTGGTTAAAAATTCGGTTGATGCCATGGAAGGAAAAGGTAGTATAACCATCTATTTAGTTGAAAATCATAAGGAAGCATCCATTGAAATAACCGATACAGGCAAAGGAATACCCAAAGGAAAACATAAAACCATTTTCAATCCAGGATATACCTCAAAAGATCGGGGTTGGGGGCTGGGGCTGTCATTGGCTAAGCGCATCATTGAGAACTATCATGGTGGAAAAATATTTGTATTGAACTCTGAAATCGATAAAGGAACTACATTTAAGATCACCCTTCCTAAATAATGTAATTAGGTTTTTGGTTTAAATACACGGTAAGAGTCTGGTAATCCTGGATCACCGCCTCTCTAAGCCGTTGGTGTTTTGTTAATACCGAGCGAGCTTTTGGGAACTCGCAGCGCCCCCGCTACCGCACGAGTCCTCTCGTGTGGTACGTTAACCTGTTCCCACACCGTTGGTTAAAGTAAAATATTGAATTCGGAATGAATTAATCGTTAACTTTGCAAAAATAAAGTATGAAATTATGGGAACTGCATTAAGTAACATGCAAAAAGAGTTGCTGAAGTTATACTCTACAAATATACCCGACGAGCAATTAAAGGAGATAAAACTTCTGTTAAGTTATTATTTTGCTGATAAAGCATCCAATGAAATGGACAAACTTTGGGACGAGAACAACTGGAATAACGATACTATGAGTCAATGGGCTAATGAACACAACAGAAGTAAAGGTCGTAATTGATACAAATATTTTCATCACTATATTAGGGCGAAAATCGCCTAATAGATGGATTTTTCATAAAATTATAAATTGTGAATTGCATCTTTGTGTTAGTAGTGAAATCCTTTTTGAATATGAGGAAATCCTAACACAAAAAACAAATATAGATATTGCCAGAAATGTAATTGATTTTCTTTTGATATCACCCAATGTACATTTAATTGATATTTTCTACTACTGGAATTTGATTGAAGCTGACCCAGACGATAATAAATTTATTGATTGTGCAATTTCTTCCAATGCATATTGTTTAGTGTCTAATGATAGGCATTTCAATATTTTAAAAGATATAGATTTTCCAAAAATCAATATTTTACGATTGGAAGAATTTGAATTGGAGTTTAAATAGCTGCTAACCCTGCTACTGCACGAGTCCCATCGTGTGGCACTTTAAAGCTACCACACTGTAGCCTACCATGTGGCTGGTAACTATTAAAAGAAAAAAAGCAAATAAAATATAAGCCTGTTACCGAGCATTCGGAACTAGGCTTTTGGGAACTCGCAGCGCTCCGCTAAAGCGAGACAGGCTGCTGCGAGAAAAGATTTTTGGAGTCGGTATTTTATATACCCCTCTCCCTGTCGTTCCGATAGTTATCGGAATCCACTGCAAGCAAGGGAGAATGGTTGTACTAAAAATTGTACGGACTAGATTAGGCTTTTTTAGTTCTACTAACCTACAATCATCCAATGGATCGCAGACATGCCGTAGGCTGTCGGTACGGTCTTTCCAATACCGTGCTTACTTCGACAAGCTCAGCACGAGTGAGCACTGTGATCCATGCCCACCTCTGAAATACTTGCAGAAACATTAGATTCCGCCGCCCTTCATTCTGCGCGAGGGGGAATTTAAATATAAAATCGTTAATTCTCAAAAAGGTATAATGAATGGAATGCCAACTTGCTTTAGCAATTAAAAAATACCGGGCAGGAGCTCAGCGATCCATGCCCGCATCAAAACGACAGCAGAAATTTTCTGGTTCTGCTGTTCTCCAATCAAACAAACCCCGGAGGGATTTAATATGAATAGCCCCGGCTTAAAAGCCGGGGTAAAATATTAGTGCAGATTATGGCGCCGGATCAGCATCAAAATTAGCGGGAAAATCCCTTTTCCGGCGCAAGAAACAAATGTGGATTAGGGTTAAATCCAGATAGTTTTCAGGAGGTGGTGAATATTTTTCGTCAATGCCGGGCTTCAACCCTGCTTCAACCCATTGTCCGTAAAGCTTATGACCAATACGATTGCGGGAATCCCTGCACATTTGTAATATATTTAATTATTATTACAATTTCATTTGGATAACACCACAAATACCTATAAATTTGCGCGCTAAATTTTTTATTTAGCATTTAGTTTATACTTTTGCAGGTATTTTAAAATAAACCACAATGGATTTGAGTATTCCATTTCAAGGGTTAAAAGAGGGCAACCATCAATACCAGTTTAGTATTGGCAATAAGTTCTTTGAAGCATTTCCCGAAGGTGATGTTCACCAAGGTAATTTGGAAGTATCGGTCGATTTAACAAAGCGCTCCACCGGATTGGAAACAGTGTTTTCAATTCACGGAAAAGTTACTGTTGCTTGCGACCGTTGTCTCGATGACTTGGAAATGGATATTGATTATGAGGGAAAACTTTACTTTGAATATGGGCAAGAAACCCAGGAAGTAACCGATGAGCTGATTATGATATCGGCCAGTCAAAATTCACTGGAGTTGGATCAATACATTTATGAATTTATTGTTTTAAGCTTACCCATTCAGAAGTTTCATCCCAACGATGCCAAGGGTAAAACCTTGTGTAACCAGGAAATGCTTGATAAACTGAACACATTATACAGGAACAACGAAGAAGACGAGATAGTGGATCCCCGATGGGATAAATTGAAAGATTTAATTAATTAATTTAAAGCGATTGAAAAATGGCACATCCTAAACACAAACACTCAAAAACCAGGAGAGATAAAAGAAGAACTCATGACAAAGCGATAGCACCAACTTTGGCGAAGTGTTCTAACTGTGGTTCAGCAACAAAGTATCATCACGTATGCCCAGAATGTGGCTTTTATCGTGGAAAACTAGCTATTGAAAAAGAAGTAGCGGCATAAACTTTTTTTTGTTAATTCAATACAACTCGCATGAGAATAGGATTGGATGTTATGGGTGGCGATTTTGCACCAGAGGCTACGGTGTTAGGTGCTATATTGGCCAGTAAAGCGTTACCTGCCGATGTGCAATTGGTGCTTATTGGTGATCAGGAACAGATTTTAAAAATATTGGCACGCGAAAAATTCGATGCGAAAAATTTTGAAATTGTCCATACCACCGAGAGCATTGAAATGGGTGAAAACCCGGCAAAAGCATTTAGTGCTAAACCAAATTCAAGTATAGCGATTGGTTTTACCATGCTGTATAAGAAAAAGCTTGATGGTTTTGCCAGTGCCGGAAATACCGGTGCTATGCTGGTTGCTACCATGTACACCATCAAGGCAATACCTGGAGTTATCCGTCCTTGCATTTCAACTGAGTTGCCCCAATACACTAACCGATCGGCCTTATTGCTCGATGTGGGAATAAACCCCGATTGCCGTCCTGATGTGCTTTTTCAATACGGAAGGATTGGTTCGGTTTATGCTAACAGGGTTTTTGGAATTGAAAATCCTAAGGTGGCTTTGCTAAATATTGGCGAAGAAGAGAAAAAAGGAAATTTAGTTGTAAAAAGTGCCTACGACTTGATGAAAGACAATACTGAATTTAATTTTATTGGAAATATTGAAGGAAATCAATTGTTTGGCAATTGTCCAGCCGATGTGGTAGTTTGCGATGGTTTTACCGGTAACGTGGTTTTGAAAGAAGCAGAAGGGTTCTATCATATTGCTAAAGAACTCAATTTAAACAATGCTTTTTTTGAAAAGTTTAATTTCGAAAATTATGGAGGCACTCCTGTTTTGGGAGTAAATTCTACGGTTATCATAGGGCATGGTGTTTCCAATGACAAAGCAATTTGTGCCATGATTCTTAAAACAAGAGATGTAATCAATTCTCAGGTAACTGAAAAATTAATTGAAATTTATAAGTAATGTCAAAAATTAGAGCAGCGATTACCGGTGTAGGTTCTTATATTCCCGAGTACATTCTTGATAACCATGAACTAAGCAAAATAGTTGATACTACCGATGAATGGATAATGTCAAGGGTGGGAATCCGTGAGCGTAGAATTCTTAAAGAAAAAGGGAAAGGTTCTTCATTTATGGGTTCAAGGGCAGTTAAACAATTGCTCGAAAAAACTAAAACATCTCCCGATGAGGTTGATTTATTAATTTGTGCTACGGTTACTCCTGATATGCCATTTCCTGCAACAGCTAATATTATAGCCGATAAAGTAGGTATTAAAAATGGCTTTCATTTTGATATAAATGCCGGATGTTCTGGTTTTGTTTATTCTTTAATTACAGCATCAAAGTTTATTGAATCGGGACAATACAAAAAAGTGATTGTAGTAGGCGCCGAAAAAATGTCATCAATTACGAATTACGAAGATCGTACTACATGCGCTTTATTTGGTGATGCCGCCGCCGCTGTAATGCTGGAACCTACCACTGAAGATTTTGGAATAATTGATTACATTGCCCGTTCTGATGGCATGGGACGCAAACACCTTCACATGAAGGCAGGAGGGTCTTGCATTCCAGCAAGTCACCATTCGGTGGATGAAAAGCAACATTTTATTTATCAAGAAGGGCAGGTTGTATTTAAACATGCCGTATCAAATATGGCTGATGTTTCGGTGGAGATTATGGAACGAAACAATTTAACCGCCGATAAATTAGCTTGGTTGGTACCTCATCAGGCAAACTTGCGCATTATTGATGCAACAGCAAAGCGGATGGGATTGGATCCCAGCAAGGTGATGGTCAATATCGAGCGGTATGGGAATACCACCTCGGCAACCATTCCATTGTGTTTGTGGGAGTGGGAATCGCAATTAAAAAAAGGTGATAATATTATTCTATCGGCTTTTGGAGCCGGTTTTACTTGGGGAAGTATTTACCTCAAGTGGGCATATAACGGAAAATAAGTAGTATAGTAACACGAATCCGAAAATGAGACGAATAAAAATTGATGAATAATAAAGCAATACTCTATGTTTAATAAATACATTTTGTCTTATATCTCATATCTGAAAATCTAACAATCTATTGAAATAAGTAACGCTAATAAACAAAACCATGGCAAAAACTTTTGAAACAGAGCAGAAGCAAATTAACATTATAGGAGCAGGAACCAGTATTAACGGTGATATTAACTGTTCTGGTGATATCCGTATCGATGGGAGCTTAGTTGGCAGCCTGTTTGTGCAAGGTAAAGTGGTAATTGGCGCAACAGGAAATATTAAGGGAGAAGTATCTTGCAAAAGTGCAGAGATAGAAGGTAAAATAGAAGGTAAAATTTCGGTAGCAGAATTGCTTTCACTTAAAAGTACCTCTTCTATTTTGGGTGATATTAAAACACGAAAATTAGCGATTGAGCCGGGTGCTTTCTTTACCGGAAATTGCAACATGAATTCCAGTGCAGCTCAAGCAGCCACTGTAACCGTGAATGAAGAAAAAAAGAAATAAAGACTCAAAATCTTCTGGGTATTATCTTGCCAGGTATTCGGGGCTTGTCTTCGAAATGCTTGGCATTATTGCTTTAGGAACGTTTTTAGGTAATAAAATCGACTCCAATAGAAACTCCGAGTTCCCTATTTGGACCATTGTATTGTCACTGCTTTCTATTGGAATTGCCCTATATGTAGTACTTAAAGATCTTTTGCACCATGATTCTTGATTTAATAAGATTTCTAATAAGGTTTCTATTCCTAGTGGCAACTTTATTTTTAGTCCATTTTTTATTATTACATATATTTCCTCAATTTATTTCAGTATCAATTTCCCGGCTAATTGAGATGTATATTTTTTTGGGATTACTTACCGTAATTCACTTTATTGGAATTCATTGGTTGTTTAAAAAATGGCCCATTTATTCAGGGTTTTTATTTACAGCTCTAAGCTTTCTTAAAATGGGTATAGCCATTGCTTATTTATTTCCAGATATTTTTCCTGCCACTCACTGTTCAATCCCAATTGCCTTGAATTTTATGGCTGTTTATCTAATTATATTGGCGTTTGAGGTAATTTATTTAACTAAAAACATGCTTAAGAAGCAGGTGTTTTAGTTAATGCTTTATTCAACAAATAAATAAAATTTTTACATCTTTGTTTCTTGAATTTTTTATAATAATTGTTGTTAAATTATTGTATTTTTAAACGATAAAAATTGTCCAAAATATAGTTTTTACTCATGAAGAGAATTTATCTATTTATTTCAGTATTTTTCTTTGCGCTCACTGTTTATGGCACCGATGAGCATGTGTCCAATGAAGAATCTCACAATAAATCTGATAAAGAGGAGGCATTTGATCCTACTCCGGTGATTATGCATCACATCAGTGATTCGCATAATTGGCATTTATTCGATTTAACCGATAAGGAGTCGGGGAAAGTGCATCCAGTAAGCATACCTCTTCCTGTTATTTTAATTTACAAAGGTCATCTCGATGTTTTTCTTTCTTCAAAATTTCATCATGGGGAAACTTCGGTTAAAAAAGAGGATAGGGAATATGTGCTTTTCCATGATAAGATTTATGCAATCGAGGAAACAGGATTACTACTGAATGAAGAACACCATCCAACAAACCCAAAACCATGGGATTTTTCCATCACAAAAAATGTGACCTCTCTCTTATTAAGTGCTATGCTTTTATTGGCTGTTTTTATTCCCATAGCCCGAAAATATAAAAAGGGAACATTGGTGCCAAGCGGATTGCAAGGTTTTCTTGAGCCGATTGTTCTATTTATAAAGGAAGATATTGCAGAGCCCAACATCGGCAAACACAATTACCAAAAGTTTTTGCCTTATTTGCTAACTGCTTTTTTCTTTATTTGGTTTAATAATATGTTGGGTTTAATTCCATTTTTTCCAGGAGGTGCCAATCTAACCGGAAACATTGCCGTTACTATGACTTTGGCTTTTTTTACGTTAGTTCTTACAAGCAAGAGTGGTAGTAAAACCTATTGGGGACACGTTTTTACTCCTCCGGTACCCAAATGGTTATGGATTATTATGATTCCTGTTGAGATAATAGGCGTTTTATCAAAACCTTTTGCTTTAATGATTCGTTTGTTTGCCAATATAACCGCAGGTCACATAATTGTTTTAAGTTTGGTTTCCCTTATTTTTATATTTAAAACGGTTTGGATATCGCCGGCTTCCATAATTTTAGTTTTGTTTATGGATGTGTTGGAACTTTTGGTTGCTCTTTTGCAGGCGTATATTTTTACTTTATTGTCGGCTTTATTCATTGGGTTGGCCGTTCAAGAGCATCATTAATGGTTTTGTTTGTTTAATTTAATAGTTATAGTATGACTGGAATTTCAATTGCTGCAATTGGTGCAGGATTAGCCGTTATCGGTGCCGGATTAGGTATTGGTAAAATTGGTGGATCGGCTATGGATGCCATTGCTCGTCAACCGGAAGCGTATTCGCAGATTCAAACAGCGATGATTATTGCTGCCGCCCTTGTAGAAGGAGTAGCTCTGTTTGCTGTTGTAGTAGCGATAATGGTTGCTAAGTAAGAAACAAACTTTCCTGTAACGGTTGGTTGCAGGAAAGTTTTTCGTTGAAAAAATTAACGTTAAAACAAGATACTATGGATTTAGTAACCCCCGCTATTGGATTGGTTTTTTGGACTGTTTTAATCTTTCTAATTCTGCTGGTACTGTTAAGGGTATTTGCTTGGAAACCCATTCTGAATGCAGTAAATGAAAGAAATGAAAGCATTCAGGAAGCGTTGGCTGCCGCCGATAAAGCGAAAGAAGAAATGATAAAACTTCAGGCCGATAATGAGATGGTACTTAAAGAAGCTCGCATAGAAAGGGATAAAATATTGAAAGAAGCCCGTGATTTAAAAGACAAAACGATAGCCGAAGCAAAAGTTCAAGCTAAACTTGAAGCGGAATTGCTGATTACTTCTGCAAAAAATGCCATTCAGAACGAGAAGAGAGCTGCTATAAACCAGATTAAAAATGAAGTGGCAACCCTTTCGGTGTTAATTGCTGAAAAAATATTGGATAAAGAGTTAGGTAATACGGCAGATCAAAAAACACTTATTCAGGATATGCTCAATAAAACCAACATTAATTAAATAACAATGAACCAGAGTAAAATTGCAGTTCGGTATTCAAAAGCTTTTTTCAATTTAGCCATTGAAAAAGGTATTTTAAATGAACTGAAAAATGATGTTCAATTGGTGGTTATGACATGTCGAGAGCCTGATTTTAAAAGATTGATCGAAAGTCCGGTAGTTAGAACATCGCAAAAAAAAGCTCTTATAAAAGAACTATTCAAGGGTAAAGTTAATCCGTTAACCATACAATTTTTATTGATGGTGACTGAGAATAGAAGGGAAGCATACCTACCTGATATTTCCCGCGATTTTATTCAACTTTATCGTGAACACAGTGGAATCCAGGCAGCGAAAGTTACCACTGCAGGGCCTATCGACAAAGAAACAAAAGAACAGATACATCAGTTGATTTCCAAACTGTTTAATACACAAATAGAACTTTTTACTGAAGAAAATCCTTCAATTAAGGGAGGATTCATTTTACGAGTGGGCGACCAGCAAATTGATGCCAGTGTGAGCACTAAAATAAATCAGATCAAACGTAAACTTATTGATACTTCCATCTAATTATTGAAATAAAACTTTATAAATATGGCAGACATTAAACCTTCAGAAGTTTCCTCCATCTTAAAGCAACAGCTTGAAGGATTTAAATCAGAAAACGAACTTGAAGAAGTTGGCACTGTTTTAACCGTGGGCGATGGGATTGCCCGTATTTTTGGTTTGTCAAATGTGCAAGCCAATGAATTAATAGAATTCGACAATGGAGTTAAAGGAATAGCTCTTAACCTTGAGGAGGATAATGTTGGAGCCGTAATTTTAGGTTCTACCGAAGGTATCCGTGAAGGCGATACCGTAAAACGGACTAAAAAAATTGCCTCTATCTCAGTGGGTGAAGGATTATTGGGACGTGTTATTAATACCATTGGTGAACCCATCGATGGCAGAGGTCCCATTCAAGGAAAACTCTTTGAAATGCCACTGGAACGTAAAGCCCCCGGTGTAATATTTCGTCAACCAGTAAAAGAACCACTTCAAACGGGACTAAAGGCAATAGATGCTATGATTCCAATTGGTCGTGGGCAGCGAGAATTAATTATTGGTGACCGTCAAACAGGTAAAACAGCTATTGCTATTGATGCCATTATCAACCAGAAGGAATTCTATGAATCGGGAAAACCGGTTTATTGCATCTATGTTGCCATTGGACAAAAAGGTTCAACGGTGGCCAATGTGGCAAAAATATTAGAAAAGCATGGCGCCATGGCCTATACGGTTATTGTTATGGCTACAGCTTCTGATCCAGCAGCCATGCAGTTTAATGCCCCTTTTGCCGGAGCTGCCATTGGTGAATTTTTCCGCGATACAGGTCGTCCAGCTCTAGTAGTGTACGATGATTTATCAAAACAAGCCGTATCTTATCGTGAAGTTTCATTGCTTTTACGTCGCCCACCGGGTCGCGAAGCTTATCCGGGTGACGTATTTTATCTGCATAGCCGTTTGTTAGAGCGTGCTGCAAAAATTATAGAATCCGATGAGGTAGCCCGTCAAATGAACGATTTACCAGCTGTACTTCGAGATGCAAAGGATGCGAACGGATTACCCTTAGTTAAAGGAGGTGGTTCGCTTACGGCTCTTCCAATTATTGAAACCCAAGCAGGTGACGTTTCAGCATACATTCCAACCAATGTGATTTCCATTACCGATGGTCAGATATTTTTGGAATCGGATTTGTTCAACGCTGGAGTTCGTCCTGCTATTAATGTGGGTATATCTGTATCTCGTGTTGGTGGAAATGCTCAGATTAAAGCAATGAAAAAAATTGCCGGAACCTTGAAAATTGATCAAGCTCAGTTCCGTGAATTGGAAGCTTTCTCAAAGTTTGGTTCCGATTTGGATGCCACAACCATGGCTGTATTGGATAAAGGACGTAAAAATGTGGAGATACTGAAACAAGGCCAATACGATCCGGCTCCAGTGGAAAAACAGATAGCAATTATTTATTGTGGGGTCAAAGGTTTGCTGACATCAATTCCGGTTAATAAAATAAGAGAGTTTGAAATAGAATACATCGAGCGTTTACAACTTCAGCATAAAGAGGTGTTGCAGTTATTAAAGGCAGGAAATTTAAGTGAAGAGGCCGAGAAAATTATGCAGGATGTTGTTAAGGAATTATCTGCTAAATATAAGTAAAAGTGAATTTGCTTGGTATAAAATCCTTGCAATTTATTCAAAGCAATTGTAACTATGGCAAATCTAAAGGCTATTAGAACGCGGATGAATTCCGTGAGAACCACCCGGCAGGTTACCAGTGCTATGAAAATGGTATCGGCATCAAAGCTGCGCAGGGCTCAGGAGGCAATTATCCGTATAAGGCCATACGCTAACAAATTATACGATATTCTTGGTAACTTGAGCGATAGCTTAACAGCTATTGAGGACAACCCATTTTCGGTTGATAGAGTGGCTACTATTATTTTAATTGTTTCCATAAATTCGAACAGGGGTTTGTGCGGGGCGTTCAATTCTAACGTTAATCGTCGTGTAAGTCAGATGATTCATGAGGATTTTAGCGATAAAAATGTGCATTTGGTAACTGTAGGAAAAAACACGTATGATTTTTTCCGTCGAAGAGGCTTCGAAAGTACAAACAACAATCACTTGTATGATAACCTTACTTTTGAAAAAGTAGCGCCCCTTGCCGATGAAATAATGGCAGCCTTTGTTCAAGGTAAATATGATAAAGTATATTTAGTGTACAACGAATTTAAAAATGCCGCTACTCAGTATTTAATGGTAGAACAGTTTTTGCCTATTGTGGCAAAACCGTCTGAAAATAAAGGCAATACGGTTGATTATATTTTTGAACCATCAAAAGAAGAAATTATAAAGGATTTGATTCCAAAATCGTTGAAAATTCAGTTTTATAAAGCACTGCTCGATTCAAATGCAGCGGAACACGGGGCAAGAATGACGGCCATGCACAAAGCTACCGATAATGCTACCGATTTATTACGTAATTTGAATTTGCAGTACAATAAAGCACGCCAATCGACCATTACCAACGAAATTTTGGAAATAGTAAGTGGGGCCGAAGCATTAAAAGGATAGGAATAAACTATGGCAAAAATTTTAGTTACCGGAGGGGCAGGATTTATTGGAAGCGCTATAGCTGAAAAGCTTATACTCAATAGCGAAAACTATGTGGTTATTGTTGATAATCTTTCAACCGGCGATTTGGGAAAACTTCCGCAATTACCCAAGACCAATTGGCGCTTCATAAAGTGCGATGTGAATGAGTATTCTGAAATAGCACCAATCATGACTTCCTATATGTTTGAATTTGTGTTCCACTTTGCTGCGGTGGTTGGAGTGCAACGGACTCAGGATAATCCGGTGATGGTATTAAAAGATATTGAGGGAATTAAAAATATACTGTCGTTATCAAAAAACACCACGGTGCAACGCGTATTTTTTTCGTCTTCCTCTGAAATATACGGCGATGCCGTGGAAATACCCCAAAATGTTTACACAACACCATTGAATAGTCGGCTTCCGTATGCAATTGTAAAAAACGTAGGCGAAGCATTTATGCGGTCCTATAAACAGGAATACGATTTGGATTATACCATTTTCCGCTTTTTTAATACATACGGACCAAAGCAAAGCAAAGACTTTGTCATCAGCAAGTTTCTTTTATCGGCGTTCCATAATCAGGATATTACTCTTTATGGGGATGGTAATCAAACCCGTACTTTTTGTTTTGTGGATGACAACGTGGATTCTTGCTTAAAGGCTTTTTATGAGAATAAAGTGGTTAACGATGTTATAAATATTGGGGGGAGCAGGGAAATCACTATTAAAGAATTAGCAGAAATAATTATTCAGTTAACTGGTTCAAAATCGAAAATAGTGCATGTTGACCCATTGAAAGAAGGTGATATGATGCGTCGAAAACCTGATAATTCTGATATGAAGAAAATGCTTGACCGTAAATTGTTGAGCATCGATGAAGGAATTAAAAAGATTTTAGAAGAAGGGTTATTTGAAATGAAGAAATATAAAATATGCAGGGAGTTGAAGGGTTAAGAGCCATTTTGGAGGAAAGAATTCAGTCGATTTCGTTTGAACGGCCACCGGCGGAATTATATAATCCAATTACTTACACCTTACACAGCAATGGAAAAAGAATTCGCCCGGTTCTGACCTTGATTGCCTGCCAAATGTTCTCTGAAAAGTTTGACGATGCCATTGATCCGGCAATAGGTTTTGAAGTGTTTCATAACTTCACCTTATTGCACGACGACATTATGGATAATGCCCCAGTGCGGCGTGGAATGCCTACTGTTCACAAGAAATGGAATGCAAATACGGCCATTCTTTCGGGCGATGCCATGATGATTGAAGCCTACAAGTTTGTTTGTCGGACGCCGGCCAGCAGTCTGGGCTTGGTTCTGGATCTATTTTCGGATACCGCATTAGCCGTTTGCGAAGGGCAAATGCTGGATATGCAGTTTGAAACGCAGGAACAAGTGAGTGAATCGGATTATATGGAGATGATTCGCTTGAAAACGGCGGTGTTATTAGCCGCAAGCTTAAAAGCCGGGGCTATAATTGGAGGCGCTAACGATGCTGATGCCGACAGATTGTACGAGTTTGGAATCAATTTGGGATTGGCCTTTCAATTAAAGGATGATTGGTTGGATGCTTTTGGCAATTCGCAGGAGTTCGGTAAAAAAATTGGGGGCGATATTGTTGAAAACAAAAAAACCTATCTGTTAATAAAAGCCTTGGAACGGGCCAGTGGAGATGAAAAAAAGATGTTGACTTCTTGGTTGCAAAAAAAGGAGTTTAGTGAATCAGAAAAAATTGCATCGGTAAAACAGATATTTGAAAAGTTAAAGATTGATGAAATAACTCAGAAAAAGGTAGAAGAATATTCTGATAAGGCATTTGAATACTTAAAAGAGGTACAGGTTTCAAAGGACAATAAAGTGATTTTGGAATCGTTGGGACAGGAATTATTAGGGAGAATTAAATAACGAATTAAACACATAAATTTCAGGCATAATGGCAACAAATGTTGGTAAAATTATTCAGATTATTGGTCCTATGTTGGACGTAAGCTTTGAAACGGAAGGAACCATTCTTCCTAACATTTTGGATGCACTGGAGATAACCAGGGCCGACGGTTCAGTTTTAGTATGTGAAGTAGAACAGCATATTGGAGAAAATACGGTGCGTGCCATTGCAATGGAATCGACCGATGGTTTGAACCGTGGAGTTAAAGTAATTGCTACCGGTTCGCCTATTATGATGCCTATTGGCGATCCAATAAAGGGACGTTTACTGAACGTTACGGGCGATGCCATTGATGGTATCGGTGCCATTTCAAAAGTTGGTGGCGCTTCAATTCACCGACACGCTCCTAAATTTGAGGACTTATCCACAGAAACCGAAGTGTTGTTTACCGGTATAAAAGTAATTGACTTGATTGAGCCGTATGCAAAAGGGGGTAAAATTGGTCTATTTGGGGGTGCTGGTGTAGGCAAAACCGTATTGATTCAGGAATTAATTAATAACATTGCCGTGGGTTACGACGGAATTTCGGTATTTGCCGGAGTAGGAGAACGTACCCGCGAGGGAAACGACCTGTTGCGCGAAATGATTGAAGCCGGAATTGTGGATTATGGCGATGCTTTCCGTCATAGCATGGAAAAGGGCGGTTGGGATTTGAGCACCGTAGATATGGAAGCCTTGCAAAAATCAAAACTGAGCATGGTGTTTGGTCAAATGAACGAACCTCCCGGTGCGCGTGCGCGTGTGGCGTTGTCAGGTTTGGCAGTTGCCGAAAGTTACCGCGATGGCGACGGCAAAGGAGCCGGAAAAGACATTCTGTTTTTTATCGATAATATTTTCCGTTTTACCCAAGCAGGTTCCGAGGTTTCGGCTTTATTGGGTAGGATGCCATCGGCTGTAGGTTACCAGCCTACTTTGGCCACGGAGATGGGAAACATGCAAGAGCGGATTACTTCAACCAAAAGCGGTTCCATTACTTCCGTTCAGGCGGTATATGTTCCTGCCGATGATTTAACTGACCCGGCACCGGCAACTACATTTGCTCACTTGGATGCCACTACCGTGTTGAGCCGTAAAATAGCAGAGCTTGGTATTTACCCTGCGGTGGATCCATTGGATTCAACTTCACGGATTCTATCCGTGGATGTGGTTGGAAAAGCGCATTATGAAACTGCTCAACGGGTTATCAATACGTTACAGCGATACAAAGAATTGCAGGATATTATCTCCATTTTGGGTATGGACGAATTGTCGGAAGATGATAAATTGATTGTACACCGCGCCCGAAGGGTTCAACGGTTCTTATCGCAACCATTCCATGTGGCTGAAGCTTTTACCGGATTAAAAGGCGAGTTGGTAAAAATTGAGGATACCATTAAAGGGTTCAACATGATTATGGACGGCGAAGTGGATAAATACCCCGAAGCCGCGTTTAACTTGGTGGGTACCATTGAACAGGCCATTGAAAAAGGCGAGAAGATGATTGCAGCAGCGAAGAAGTAATTAGTAATGAACAATGTGTAATTAGTAATTTTTGGATTTGAGAAAGTAGATACCTGAAAATGGAATTTAGCACCTAAAATCCAATATCTAATAAGTGAACCATGCATTTAGAAATAGTAACACCCGATGCGAAAGTTTTTGCCAGCGAAGTAAGGCTGGTTCAAGTACCCGGCACCAATGGATCGTTTGAAATTCTGAAAAACCACGCCCCCATTATATCTACGTTGCAGAAAGGTCGTGTAAAGGTTATTGACGAAGATCAAAAGGAGCATTTTTTTGAGATTGAAAAAGGGGTGATTGAAGTATTGAAAAATAATATTATAATTCTGGCTGAGAAAGTCTAGAAATAGTATCTCATAGAGTTTTGGAAAGCAGGCGAAGGTCTGCTTTTTTATTTTTGATTTAAAAGTCACGGGGTGACTGATTTTAACAGTTAAAATTAGTCACCCCGTGACTTACTGCTTTGGAGAATGTTGTTCCTTTTATTTCTATTATCTTTGGCAAAATATGAATAACATAATCAAACTCCGATGGTAAAATATTTGATTGTACGGTTTAGTTCCATAGGCGATATTGTGCTCACCACACCTGTAATTCGTAGGTTGAAGCAACAGGTGGAAGAGGCCGAAGTGCACTACTTGACCAAGCCTCAATTTGCAGGAATTTTAAGTGAAAACCCTTATATCGATAAGATTCTTACCCTTAAAGACCCGATTGGTGAAACCATAAAAGAGGTAATGGCCGAAGAGTACGATTACCTGATTGATTTGCACCACAACCTTCGCACCGCCGTGGTGAAGCGCAAAACTGGGATTATGGCATTTTCGTTCAACAAGTTGAACTTTAAAAAATGGTTGTTGGTAAACCTTAAAATTAACCGGATGCCCGATGTTCATATTGTGGATCGGTACATGGAAACCGTTCAACTGTTCGATGTTAAAAACGATGGCAAAGGGCTCGATTATTTTATCCCGGACTCGCAAGAGGTAATTCCGGAACAGATGCACGCTGCTTTTAAAGGGAAATATATGGTAGCTGTGGTGGGTGCCAATCATGCCACCAAACAAATTCCTGCCGACAAAATGATTAACATTATTAACCATTCCGGAATTCCGGTTTGCCTGGTGGGCGGAAAAGATGTACTGGAACAAGCTTCCCTTATTGAAAAGGAATTGAAAGTCCCTTTCCTAAATACGGTGGGGAACATCAGCCTGCACCAGTCGGCATCGTTCATTCGGCAGGCATCGGTGGTGCTAACGCCCGACACCGGAATGATGCACATTGCAGCCGCTTTCAAAAAGAACATCGTTTCCCTTTGGGGGAATACCGTTCCCGAGTTTGGCATGTATCCTTATTTGGCAGGGGACCAATCCAAAATTTTTGAAACCAAAGGGTTGCGGTGCCGCCCTTGCTCTAAAATAGGCTACAACAAATGCCCTAAAGGCCATTTCAAGTGCATGCAGGAGATAGGTGTTCAGGAGGTGGTGGATTGGATACAAAAGTTGTAGCCAGTATAAATGAATGACACGTGCGGTGAAAGCCTCACTTATTCTCATTAAACCTGCGGAGAATAATTTGTATATTTACCGCAAATAGACTCAATCTATTATGGCAAAATATATCTATCAATACCACCAATGGCCTAAGCTCACTTGGGACGATAAAGAAATTCATGTGACCTTGGGTTTAGTTCGACATTTACAAGGAAAAGTTCTTGGACAGATGGCATCTCTTGGGTTTTCAATAAAGGAAGAAGCTATTCTATCTACCTTAACGCTCGATGTTTTAAAATCATCAGAGATTGAAGGTGAAATGTTGAATTATGAGCAAGTTCGTTCCTCAATTGCTCGAAAATTAGGTTTGGAATATGCTGGCTTACTGCATGTGGATAGAAATGTTGAAGGTGTAGTGGAAATGATGCTGGATGCGACGCAAAAATATAATGAGCCACTTGACCATGAGCGTTTATTCGGATGGCATGCTGCCTTGTTTCCAACAGGTTGGAGTGGAATGCATAGAATTGACGCAGGCTGCTATCGTAAAGGTGAAATGCAAGTAGTTTCAGGCCCAATGGGTAGAGAGAAAATACATTACCAAGCTCCCCCGCCCGAGTGTGTTAAACAAGAAATGGATGCTTTTTTAAATTGGTCCAATGGTGAAACTGAGATAGATGTTGTACTGAAAGCCGCCATTGCTCATTTTTGGTTCATAATAATTCATCCATTCGATGATGGAAATGGACGAATAGCAAGAGCCATCGCCGATATGCAACTTGCACGGTCAGAAGATAGTTCTCAACGGTTTTATAGTCTCTCAAGTGAGATATTAATAGAAAAAAAGGGCTACTATGAGGTTTTGCAAAAAGTACAGTATAGTAGCGGCGATATTACCGAATGGTTATATTGGTTTCTAAATTGTATGCATCGGGCATTGATGGTTACCGATGAAACGATGAAACGGGTTCTTCAGAAAACGAATTTCTGGGATAAGCATAAAGAAACGGATATAAATAGTAGGCAACGATTGATGCTAAATAAACTTTATGACGGATTTGATGGGAAATTAACCTCCTCAAAATGGGCTAAAATTGCCAAATGTTCTGCTGATACTGCTTTGAGGGATATCAAAGATTTAGTTGAAAAAGGGATACTAAAACAAGAAGAACAAGGGGGTAGAAGCACTAATTACCAGATGATTGAAACGAATTATTAAAGGACAATATAATTAAGGAAAAACTAAAAAACAATTGTGGTTTACTGTGCAAAATTTGAGGCGTAATGGAAAACAACATAATACTTTATAGCAACGGAGCGGGTAATGTAAGCATAAGCGTTTCTTACCAAAACGATACTTTTTGGCTACCCCAAAGAGCAATAGCTCAGTTGTTTGGTTGCAGTTTTGATAATGTGTCGCTGCATTTAAAAAATATTTTTATTAGCGGGGAGTTGGAGCAAAATTCAGTTACCGAGGAATTCTCGGCAACTGCAAATGACGGGAATATTTCTCACGAACAAGCAGTAGAAAAGGCCCATCGGGAATATGAGCAGTTCAGAATAGAACAAGACAAAAAATACATTTCGGATTTGGATAAAGTAATTAAAAACATAGCCAACCCATGAAAACCATATACAACCGTGAGATTCGCAGGGAAGATATTGAAATTATGGCACCAGTGGGTTCTTATGAATCGCTGATGGCGGCCATTCAGTCAGGAGCCAATTCGGTTTACTTTGGCATTGAGCAACTGAACATGCGGGCGCGGTCGTCGAACAATTTTACCACCGACGATTTAAAGAAAATTGGCACCATTTGCGGTGAACACGGGGTTAAAACCTATCTTACCGTAAACACCATTATTTACGATCACGAAATGGCGGTAATGCACCGCATTGTGGATGCCGCCGTCGAAAATGGGGTTACTGCCATTATTGCCGCCGATTTGTCGGTGTTGCAGTATGCTTTTTCAAAAGGGGCGGAGATTCATGCTTCTACCCAGTTGAATATTTCCAACATTGAGGCGGTTCGGTTTTTTGCGCATTACTGCGATGTAATTGTTACTGCCCGCGAATTGAACCTGAATCAGGCGGCAGCTATTTCGCAACAAATTGTGGAGCAAAACATTCGAGGACCCAAAGGGGAATTGGTGCGGATTGAAATTTTTGCCCACGGGGCATTGTGCATGGCGGTTTCGGGGAAATGCTACCTGAGCCTGCACGAACAGAATTCATCGGCAAACCGCGGAGCCTGCATGCAAACCTGCCGCAAGGCTTATGATGTCACCGAAAAGGAATCGGGATATCAACTGGAAATTGACAATCAGTACATCATGTCGCCCAAAGATTTATGCACCTTGCCATTCTTGGATCGGATGATACTAGCCGGGGTGAGCGTACTTAAAATCGAAGGTCGTGCCCGCGGACCGGAATATGTAAAAACGGTGGTGGCAACTTATAATGAGGCGTTGGATGTTTTGTTCCAAGGGAATTTTACTATTGAAAAGGTAAAAGAATGGGATGCAAAACTTCGGACGGTTTTTAACCGCGGCTTTTGGGACGGCTATTACCTGGGACAGAAAATGGGTGAATGGAACGAGGTGTATGGGTCACGCGCAACCAAACGGAAACAGTTTGTAGGCAAATGCACCAATTTTTTCGCCAAACTGAATGTAGCCGAAATTACTATGGAATCGGGAGCATTGGCTGTTGGTGATGAAATTCTGATAATAGGCGATACCACCGGAGTGGTGGAAGTTACCATTCCCGAAATTCGGGTCGATTTGAACCCGTTCCGCAAGCGGTGAAGGGTGAAAAGCTATCAATTCCCATGAAGGAACTCATCCGCCGGGGCGATAAAGTATATAAGCTGGTAGCGGCTACCCCTGATTTGATGCAGTAGGGTTCAATTACTACTTTAAAATTTCAGTACATTTGATAAAAAAACAAGTCATGATTACAAAAACACAAATAAGGAATTCATTGGATAATCTTCCCGAGAATGTTACCATCGATCAAGTTATTGACCAACTGATTATCATAGAAAAAATTCAAAAAGGATTGGAAGATTCTAAAAGCGGGAAAATTAACACAAAAGAAGAAGCCAAAAAGAAATTGAATAAATGGTAACTACTCACCTCCCCAAAAATTAAAAAATTAAAAGGTTCAATACCAAATAAACAACTAACAATACTCAAGGATTCGATTTTGCTAAGTAACAACTCATTCTTTTTTTATTTGATCATTGTATATTGAGCATTTGATATTGTTTATTTTTTCTTTCTACCCTCCTTCATTTGTTGCTGAGTAGTAACCCAACTTTTAATATCTTTGCCCACTCTTTCATCTGCTTCAGCATGAATCTTAAATACATCTTTACATCGCTTCATTCAAGGAATTACCGTCTTTATTTTTTTGGGCAGGGCGTTTCGCTTATTGGCACATGGATGCAACACGTTGCATTGAGTTGGTTGGTTTATCGGCTTACGGGTTCTGTGTTTTTACTCGGTTTAATTGGCTTTACCAGTCAGATTCCCACCTTTATTTTGTCACCATTTTTAGGGGTTGTTACCGATCGCCATAACCGGCTAAAGCTGATGACCTTTGCCCAGGTTTTGTTCCTATTACAAGCCTTAGCTATGACTTTGTTGGTGATGTTTGATGTGGTTCAGGTATGGCATATTATTGTGTTGAGCCTGTTTTTTGGTGTTATAATGGCTATCGAAGGGCCTACCCGTCATTCATTGGTTGTTGACCTGATTGATAAACCCACGGATTTGGGAAACGCCATTGCTTTGAATTCAGCTATTTTTAATGCTGCCCGTTTGGTAGGGCCCGCTATTGCTGGAATTGCCATAGCGATTGTTGGCGAGGGCATTTGTTTTCTCATGAACACCCTGAGTTTTGTTACGGTAATCTATGCCTTGCTTTCTATAAAACTTCCGCCCAAAAAAGTGGTTTCAACCTCTGATAATTTCAAAAAAAGCTTTACCGAAGGGTTTCAATATACCTTCCGCTCCATGCCCATCCGAACGTTGATAATCCACCTTTCTATTCTTAGCCTGATGGGAATTTCCTTTATTGTTTTGCTACCAGCTTATGCCAAAGAAATTCTGGGTGGAGGGGCCGATACTCTGGGATTCCTGATGTCAGCCTTAGGTGCCGGAGCGTTAACCGGAGCATTATATATGGCCGGACGTAATTCAGTTTTTGGTTTGAGCAAAATAATTGCTGGGTTTTCTATCCTCATGGGACTCGCTGTTTTGCTAGCCGCTTTTTCAACAAATACTTTTGCTTCACTGGTGCTTTTTTATTTCGGAGGATTATCGATGATATTAAGCATTGCCGCAATAAATACTTTGTTACAAACAATTTCTGAAGATAATAAACGGGGTCGAGTAATGAGCTTTTATTCCATGGCGCTCATGGGAATTTCACCTATTGGTAATTTGATAGCAGGAACCATGGCTAGCAAGATAGGAATCCCGGTTACCCTAATTATTAGTGGAATCATAACTATTTTGGCGGGTTTTTGGTTTTTGTACAATCGGAATACGCTGCGCAACCAATTAAGGCCTATTTATGTGGAGAAGGGATTGTACTTATAGTCATCGGATGACTTTTAATGTTCATGGTTGGGAAAAATAGACAAGAATAGGATTTTTAAGTCATCCGATGACTTTTGATAGGTTAGATAATTTATACGATAAGTGGTGAAAGGGATGGATAGAATAATTTTTAAACGCTCAAAATGCAATGGTTGCAGCACTTGCTCCAATAAAGCACCCCATATTTGGGAATATAATTCCATTGATGGAAAAGCCGATTTAATGGATGCAGAATTCAAAAAAGATAGCTACTTTCGTATGCTTTGGCCGGATGAAATGAAGGTGATGAAAGAGATTGAATCCACTTGTCCCACCCGGGCCATTCAGTTGCTTAAATAATTAAATATTATGTCAGAGTTAAACAATCATAAATTCATGAGGAACGCCATCGAGCTTTCGGTGGAGAATATTAAAAAGGGTGGAGGTCCGTTTGCTGCCGTAATTGTGCGTAACGGTGAAATTGTGGCAGCCGCCGCCAACAGCGTTACCAACGACAACGATCCTACGGCACACGCTGAGGTGAATGCCATCCGTTTGGCCTGTAAAAAGTTAAAAACGTACTACCTTTCCGATTGTGTCATTTATACTTCGTGCGAACCTTGTCCTATGTGCTTGGGGGCTATTTATTGGGCTCATATCGGCAAAGTTTATTACGGCAACAATAAAAAGGATGCAGGTAACATCGGTTTCGACGATTCTTTTATTTACGATGAATTGGAAAAGCCCATTGGAAAACGCGATGTGGAGGTTATACAACTGCTCCCGAGGAAGCCATAAAAGCTTTCAAGGAATGGGAAAACAAAGACGACAAAAAAGAATATTAAAATTCGAGTAGCAGAGGTCGGTAGATAAATACATGGCATAAAAGAAGTAAACTCAGAAACTGTTTATATTTGCTTTATAAGACATTCAAATATAGGTACAGAGTTAAAAAAGAATGACACTGAGTACAAATGAGAAAAAATATGAGAACCACTGAGGATACTCGATTATAAAACTCAGTGGTTCTCATATTAACTCAATAAACCTCAGTGTAATAAAAAACGTATGACATTGAATAAATAAGATTAACTAATACATAGTAGGCTTTAGAAAAATTGAATTAAAAATTTAAACAGTTTCTCAGTATAAGATATTGTTATCTTTATTTGCGTTGCTGATTCGGAAATCCAAAAATGCAATTTGATTCTCACCCCTTGAACAACAAATCCAGACTAACACCTGATTTTTTTCTTCGCGATGTGTTACTGGTTGCTCCTGATTTATTGGGGAATCGGTTGGTTCGGCGATTCCCTGACGGAACGATTAAACAATTCACCATTACTGAAGTGGAAGCATACCGCGGAGAAGAGGATTTGGCATGCCATGCCAGCAAAGGACGAACCAACCGCACCGAGGTTATGTACCGGAGCGGTGGGCATATTTATGTGTACCTGATTTATGGGATGCACTTCATGCTCAATTTTGTTACCGAAAAGGAAGGAATTCCACAAGCCGTTTTAATCCGCGGAATTGATGAGATTAAAGGTCCGGGAAGAGTTTCAAAAATACTTAGCATTGATAAACGGCACAACCAAACCAGCCTGTTTGAATCGGAGGAACTTTGGGTGGAAGATACTGGAATAGTAGCGGGGTATTTTACCGATGTTCGCGTGGGGATTGATTATGCTGGAGATTATTGGAAAAATAGGCCTTGGCGGTTTATTATGAAAACGGGTTTGGAATAGAAAAACGAAATCAGTTGATTGAAAAATCTAATTAATCACGTGGTTTCTGATTTGAGCCGTAATTAGTTGAATTTCTTTGTACTGGGCATGGGTTATTGATTCTTTTGGAGGATTCACCAATTTTATTTGCTTGGCAACCGGATCAATCTTCAAACATTCAGCCGGGAAATTGATGGTGTTTTCGTCGTAAACTTTTTTGAGTTTCCTTAATAGAATTAGGTATTCAGCCACATCCGCTTTTTCTTGGTGCTGTTGTAATACCTGATACAAACTATTAATTGAAAATTTTTGAATAGCAATTCTTGCCAGCAAGGTAGCATCGGGGTTTTCGTACATGTTGGTGGCTATGTACATGGTTTCGAGCCAGCCACCCAATAATATTAATGCGGCTGAATGTTCCCTACCTGATTCTTTTAAAAAGTCATCGGCTGTTTGATAGGTTTTGCGGGCAATGCTAACCAACGTATCAAATTTGTGGGAATTGTTTTCAGCGGTTTCAAAAGTAAAATCAACCATTTCCATTGGAATTTCCAACTGATCGGTCAACCGTTGAATGGCCGAACGATACGACAAGGCTTGTTGCGACTGGTTAAACATCCATAAGTAGCTTATATCGGCGCCATAAATTCCTAAGTTTAAAGCAATTTTTGCACTTTGGCTGTATTTAGTAATGTTGTTAATCGGATTTATTAGCTGCGAATTAAAATAGGCATTATTTTCGGCTACTAAATAGGTAAAATCAACCGGTGAAAACAAATTGTAAAAAACAATCTCGTTCTCTTTTAAAGCTTCTGGTTTAAATGCTATCAGGGTTGTATCCACCGCTTCCAAATCATTTAATTGATTCGTGGTTTTATCTTGAGATGGATTGGAACAACTACTTATTGTTAAGGAAATAAGCACTAAAAAATATAGAAATGCATAAGTTTTCTTCACTTTTATATAGTAAATGTATTGTTTGGGATTATTTTGGTCAAAAATAGTTAAAAAGGATTGCTTTCCAATTATTTTATGAAAGTATCTGGTCATTGCAGTTCAATTTTTAACTATTCGGTGTTATTCAATAATATGAATCCGTATTCTTGAAACCTGTTCTAAAAGCTCCTTAAACTCTGCGGGTTCTATTTGTAAGTTCGATGTTTCGTTAATAGATATTACTTTTTTAATCGTATCAATCTGAATATCATTTGGTTTAAGTTTCGATTCAATTTTTTGAAAGGCCTCATTTAATTTCTTCAACAGTAGAATATACTCTGTCATTTTAATGTCATCCTGGTAGTTGTGAATCACTAAAATAAGGCTGTTTAAACTATATTTCTGGCTTATAATTTTACCGGCCAAAGCAGGGTTTGGCTCTTTATAAAGATTTAAGGCAATATACAACGTTTCAACCCAACCACCCAAAAGAATCAAGGCAGCGGCATTTTCCCGTTCACTTCCTTTTAGGTATCTATCGGTTGCCTGATATGCATCTCTTGCTAGTGATATCAGTGAATCCAATTCATTGGAGCTGTTTTCAGCCGAGCTAACCGTAAAATCGACAAAATCAGCAGGAATTCCCAATTTATCGGTCAGATGTTTTATGGCGGAAATATACGATAAGGCTTGTTGCGTTTGTTCAAATGCCCAAAGATAGCTTAGGTCGGCACCATAAACTCCCAAGTTCAGAGCCACTTTATAGCTATCGGAATACTTGGTAATATTATTGATTGGATTGATGAAGGAGGAATTAAAATAAGAACTTTTGTTATCAATAATATTCGACAAGTCCATGGGGGAAAATAAATTATAGAATACAACATCCGTCTGGTTTTTTGCCACCACCACATCGCTTATCTCTTCTTCAAACAAATCTTTTTCAGAACCGGCAACTTTAGGTTTATTTGACTGGCAGCCAATTAGTAGCCAAATAATTAGTAAGAAATAGCCTGAGTTTAGAATTGTTTTCATCGTTATATAACTAGTTAGTTAATACTTGTCTAAATTTTTGCAAAAATCATTTCAAGTGCATCTTGTGTTTTTAGCAAGGAGAATTTAGGTCAACAATTTTCTTCTATAAATATAGATAATAATTACCTACGGTGCATCTATCATTAAATTATTTAAACAGAAGCAAGTTAAATTTGTTAATTTTGCGCACTAAAATTTTAATTCATGGCAATAATACGGGTAACAAAAGAATTCAATTTTGAAATGGCACATGCTTTGAAAAACTATGATGGCCCCTGTAAGAATATACATGGCCATTCATATAAGCTGTTTGTTACCGTAATAGGTGCTCCTTCACTCAATGTTCATAACCCAAAGCTTGGTATGTTAATTGATTTTGCCGATTTAAAACAATTGGTTTCGGAACACATTGTTGCTGTTTTTGACCATGCCTTTGTGCTTTCCCATCAATCAGGTTTTGATTGTGACGCGAATACTCATGAAATGTTTGGTAAAACTATTTATGTTTCCTATCAGCCAACTTGCGAAAATTTAGTGGAAGATTTTGCCCTACGGTTAATTCCTCTTTTTCCTCCGGAAATTAAACTCTTTAGTTTGCGATTGTATGAAACAGCTACATCGTATTCTGAATGGTTTGCTTCCGATAATAACCTGTAAATAGCTCAAAAGCCAAATAAAAAACCATCCGCACTCCTGTTTTATCAAATTGCATCGGTTCCCCTTTTTGTTATATTTGTTGAATACTTAATTTCATGAATATGTCCGATAAAACAATTTTCTTTATAGATGCCCATGCCATTGCTTACAGAGCGTATTTTGCTTTTATAAAAAACCCGAGAATTAATTCAAAAGGTGAAAATACCTCGGCTATTTTTGGTTTTGCCAATGCGTTGCTTGAAGTAATTCAAAAACAAAAACCTTCGCATGTAGGCGTGGTTTTCGATCCCCACGGCCCGACTTTTCGGCACCACCTGTATCCCGAATATAAAGCACACCGTGAGGCAATGCCTGAAGATATGCGTCAATCAATCCCTTTAATTAAAGAAATGATGTTGGCCATGAACATTCCGGTAATGGAAGTGGAAGGTTTTGAGGCCGACGATGTGATTGGCACCTTGGCAAAAAAGGCTGAAAAAGAGGGTTATGAAGTATTTATGATGACTCCCGACAAAGATTATGCACAATTGGTTACCGACCGCGTTTTTGTTTATAAACCGGCGCGTTCAGGGAACGAGGTGGAAATTTGGGATGTGGCGAAAGTGAAGGAAAAATTTAATGTATATCCCCATCAAATGATCGATCTATTGGGTTTGATGGGCGACAGTGCCGATAATGTTCCCGGTTGTCCTGGGGTTGGACCCAAAGGTGCCGAAAAACTAATATCCGATTATGGTTCGCTGCAAGGCGTTTACGAACATATTGACGAGTTGAAAGGAAAGCAAAAGGAGAACCTGATTGCTTTTAAGGAACAAGTCCTTTTGTCACAAAAATTAGTTACCATTGAACTGGATGTTCCGGTAGTATTTGATTTCAACCATTTTTTGATTGAACCTCCCGATGTAAAAAAAGTGGAAGCTTTGTTTGATCGATTAGAATTCAGAACCCTTTTACCCCGGGTTTTGCAATTTGGCAATAGTGAAAAAACAATTCCAGTAAAGAAAAATGTAGTATCAACACAAGGCTCACTGTTCGATTTCCCAGATGAAGCCCCCGTTGCCGTTACGACGGAAGCGCCTGTAAGCACTTTTGAAATATTTGATGCCCAAAAAGTGAACTATGTTTTGGCCGATACACCCGAAATGCAACACCAGCTTTTACAAGAGCTATTGAATTCGACAGAAGTTTGTTTCGATACCGAAACCACATCCCTCGATATCCATTCCGCCGAATTGGTGGGAATGTCTTTTTCCAATACTTTCGGTAAGGCTTGGTATGTTCCTGTATCACAAATTTATAACGAGGCACAATCAACAGTTGATTTATTCCGTCCTTTCTTCGAAAACACAACCATTTTAAAAATTGGGCAGAATACCAAATACGATATTTCGGTTTTGAAAAACTATGGGGTTGAGGTGGCCGGACCATTTTTTGATACCATGATTGCCCATTACCTCATTCAACCCGATTTTAGGCATGGCCTCGATGACATGGCGCGGGTTTATTTGCACTATCAGAACATAACCACCGAAGAATTAATTGGAAAAAAAGGAAAAGGCCAAATTAACATGCGTCAAGTTCTTGTTGAAACGGTTAAAAACTACGCCTGTGAAGATGCCGATATTACCTTCCGGCTTTACCCGTTGCTAAAAAAGGAACTGGAAAAGTGGAACCTGACAAAGCTTTTTAATGAAATTGAAATTCCCTTGGTTCAGGTTTTGGCCACTATGGAGTACCAAGGCATACGCATCGACAAAAAAAGTTTGGATGAATATGCCGTGCTGTTAAATGCCGAAATTGTGGAAATTGAAAAGCAGATTTACCAACAGGCTGGAGTGGAGTTCAACATTTCGAGCCCCAAACAGTTGGGCGATATTTTGTTCGAAAAACTGGCTATTTCCAGCGATGCTAAAATGACCAAAACCCAGCAATATGCTACCGGCGAAGAGATTCTGATAAAAATCAAAGACAAACACCCTATTGTACCTATGATTTTGGATTACCGATCGCTAAAAAAACTGGTTTCCACTTATGTGGAAGCGTTGCCGGAACTGATTCACAAAAAAACAAACCGTATTCACACCTCGTACAATCAGACCGTTACAGCTACCGGGCGGTTAAGCTCGAACAACCCGAACTTGCAAAACATCCCCATACGGGAAGAACGGGGAAGGGAAATCCGCAAATCGTTTATTCCCAGCGATTCAACCCATGTTTTGCTGGCAGCCGATTATTCCAAATTGAACTGCGGCTAATGGCACACTTGAGCAAGGATGCCAATATGATTGAGGCTTTCCAAAAAGGCGAAGACATTCATGCGGCCACCGCTGCCCGGATTTTCCATATCCCACAAACGGAAGTTACCCGCCAACAGCGGAGTTTTGCCAAAGGAGCCAACTTTGGGATTATATATGGCATTTCGGCTTTTGGATTGGCACAAAACTTATCCATTGGCCGGAGCGAGGCAAAAAGCATGATTGACAATTATTTTGCGAGTTACCCCGGTGTTAAACTTTTTATGGATGAGAGTATCAAGACAGTGCGTGAAAAAGGTTTTGCGGAAACTTTGTTTGGCCGCCGCCGCTATTTGGCCGATATTAACTCTAACAATGCCATTGTTCGGGGGGCTGCCGAACGCAACGCCATTAACGCACCCATTCAAGGGGCAGCAGCCGATGTAATAAAAATTGCCATGATAAACATCCACAAACGCATGAAGGCCGAAAAGCTGCAATCGAAAATGATTTTGCAGGTACACGATGAGTTGGTGTTTGATGTGTTAAAATTAGAATTGGAAGCTGTAAAAAAACTGGTGAAAGAAGAAATGGAACATGCGGTTTCGTTAAGTGTGCCTTTGACCGTAGATTCAGGTTTTGGCAGCAACTGGCTCGAAGCCCATTAATCTCCTAAGGGACAGCGTAGCGCTCCGCTAAAGCGAGACAGGCTGCTGCGAGAAGTTGGAATGATATAATGATGGGAAACTGGGAAGGTGGGGAAATGGGAAGGTGGGAAGGTATCAAGGTAACAGGGTAACAAGGTATCAAGGTAACAGGGTGAAAAGAAGGCTAAATGGGAAGTTGGAACGATGGAATGGTGGAAAGGTGGGATGTTTGGAAACTGGGGAAATGGGAAGTTGGAAAGATTAAAACATAATCCGGGTTAAATTCCAATTTTGGAGGTAGATAGCTAATTGCATATACATTTTGTTATTTTCTCCCTTCCTTATTACTCGAGAGCACCTCTCCGCCCCGATGGAAGGACTAGCTTCGATTTGAATTTGTGACTTTTTGGTGCTAATACTGCAAGAAACAAACAACTGAGTTAGTTCTCCCCCCGGGGGAGATGGCCTTTAGGCCAGAGGGGGAAAAGTTATATCTAATCCTGAATTTGCAATATGTATTTATCTACTGACCTCTATCCAAATTTTCTTCCATTCTTCCAATTTTTTATTCTTCCAACATTCCAATTAATTTTTAAGAATGATCAAACAATTCTATAGTTGTGAATTTTGTTATGTCGAACTCACCTTAAAGTAGCACCTCCTCCGGCAAATAGGATAACCATAAGTTAACAACCAATTTACTATTATTTAATATATACACCATACCTTTGTGTGGTAATATGTTTGTAAAACAGGAAATATTCCTTAAAAAATAAAATATTTGTTTGTTTATAATATAAAAATAGTTGTAAATTACCCTGCATTTTCTTTTTGGTTGAGGTGGTGATAATACGCCACAGATTCACTGATTAAAAAAATTTCTTTTTAAAAAAATCTGTGATTATTTGAACAATTAATAATCTCTGAACATAGCAATGAAATATCAACGCATTAAATCTGTGATTTTTTAAAAAAAGAATAATCTGTGAATCTGTGGCAAATTTTGGAGTTAATAAATTTCTAAAACGTTAAATACTAAAATCTAAACTTTACTATTATGAGAAAAATTACCAATCGTTGGAACACTTACTGGCACCGCTTGCTGGTCTTGTTCCTTTTTATGGCTTTCAGTTCCGTGAGCTGGGGGCAGATAAATATTTCTACAGGAACTACAGTTACTGAAAATTTAGATGGAATAGGTACTTCAGCAACAGCAACAACTCCTGCAAATTGGAGGGTTGATAAAAAAACCACAGCAAGAACAGTAGGAACTTATTCTGCAGCATTAACTGCAACAGAACGTATAGGTGGTGATGCTATGTCTTCAACTGCTGGTAATGGAATTTATAATTTTGGAGATGGAGTAGCCGCTTCTGCAACAGATAGAGCGATTGGTGGTTTATCTTCAAGTTCAGCATCAAAAAGTGTAAATATTTATACATATTTAACCAATAATGGGTTAACATTAATAAAAGATTTTACATTGAGTATTGATATTGAAAAATATCGAAATGGAACAAATGCAGCAGGTTTTAGTATCCAAATGTACTATTCAACGGATGGTTCTACGTGGACAAATGCTGGATCAGATTTTATTGTTTCTTTTTCTGCCGATGCAGATAACAATGGATATACAGATGCTCCTGGTTTTACAACATCAATAATTAGCAAAACATTAAATGTATCTTTACTGTCAGGTAATAGTTTATATTTAGCTTGGAATTATAGTGTCACTTCAGGTACAACAACATCAAATTCTCAAGCTCTAAGTATCGATAATTTTTCAATAACAGCAAATGCTGATGCTACCCCCCCAACCCTTTCATCAACATCACCCACCGATAATGCAACGGATGTTGAAAAAAATCCAATCCTTTCTATGAGCTTTGATGAAGACATTGTTAAGGGTACAGGAAATATCGTAATCAAGAAAGTATCAGACAATTCTACGGTTTATTCTATAGATGTTACAACGGCTAGTGTGGCGATTTCAAATGCTACTGCGACTGTAACTCTTCCTGGAAATTTAGACTTCACTTCAGAATACTATGTTTTGATTGATGCGGGAGCTTTCGAAGATATATCAGGAAATACCTATGGAGGAATAAGTGTTACCACAGATTGGAATTTTACCACTCTTACTCCAGATATTACCGCACCAGTTTGGACAGGGACCTACCCAAAAGTATCAGGCATTGCCAACACCGATTGTGACCTTTTAGTAAACTTGGATGAGATAGGAAATGCCTATTATGTGGTATTGGCTAATGGTTCTGCAGTACCTTCTGTTGCCGAAGTAAAAGGGGCAACGGCTGCAGGGCTTGTTTCGTCAGGAAATATTAGCGTTACAACAGCGTCAACTGAATTCTCTGGCAATATTAGTTCGTTAACTCCAGGAACCACTTACGATGTTTATGTAGTAGCCGAGGATGATGAAACGGTTCCAAACACTCAGGCGACCGTTGCTGCAATTGCCGATGTTACCACAACCAATATTTTGGCAGAACCGGCAGCTCAGGCAACGGGTTTAGGTGTTGTATTGAATAATCAGACAACCATGACTTTGAGTTGGAATGATGCTACTGTAGCTCAAGCTCCAGAAGGATATCTGGTTTTGGCTAATACAACCGGTACTTTTTCCGATCCGGTAGATGGAACGGTACAAGCCGATGATTTGGACTTATCGGATGGTACTTCAATTGTGAATATAGCACAAGGGGTTGGAACAAAGCAGTGGACCAATGCCGTTGCCGGAACCACCTACTATTTTGTGGTTTACTCCTATACTAATAGCGGAACAGCTATTAATTACCTGTTGACTGCACCTCCAACCACTTCGGCCTCAACCCCAAAGCTGGTTTTAAACGCATTAAGTGCTTCAACTTATTATGCAGGAGATGCGGTAAACCTCACTTGGATTTCGGCCAACTTAACCACCTTAAAAGTAGAGATGTATATTCCTTCAAGTACCGAATGGAGCCAAGTAACTACTACTATTGCCGCCGATGGCAACGAAACAATTTCTATTGCTACTGATGCTGCTTATGCAACAACTTACAAAATGCGTATTAGTGACGCAACTAACGCAGCCGTGGTTGATAGCAGTGCTACATTTACAGTAAAAGCTGTTGCATCAACATTAGCCGATTTAATTGCCATGCCTGCAAACTCCATCGCAAAATATACCGGTAAAGCCACGGTAACTTACACAAGGACGGCTCAAAATCAAAAATACATTCAAGATGAAACAGCTGCTGTTCTTATTTATGACAACACAACAGCTCCCGGATATATTACCGATACTTATGCAATTGGTGAAGGGATTTCCAATGTTGAAGGAAAAGTTACCCTTTACAACGGATTGATTGAATTAGTACCTCAAGCCACAACTGGAGAAAAAGTAACCGGAAACCCGGTAATTACACCGGAGGTAAGGACTATAGCCAGTTTAACGCACAACGACCAATGTAAATTGGTTAAATTAGTGAATGTTGCTTTCGATCAGGCTGGGGCACAATATGTAATATCAAACAATTTTGTATATAATAAAAATTATGATTTTACAGGGTATCCAGTAGCTTCGTTCGCTTTCCGTACCGCTTTTTCCGAATCAGATTACCTTACCACGGCAATTCCCATTACTCCAGTTACTGCGGTAGTGTTAGTAGGTCAATATAACACCACCATGCAAGTTACTTCCCGTAATTTAGCCGATTTCCAAAGTGCTGAATCAACGGTGAGCTCCAGTGTTTATACCGTGGGAGCCAGCGATATTACTGCGGTTCCATACGATGCTACATTGGCCGTGTTTGAATCGAACCTTACTGTTGCAACCGGAGCTGTTTTTGAAACCTACGAAGCCAACGGAACAACTGTTGCTACCGATTTAGCTACAGGATATATAGTGAAAGTTACCGCCGAAGATGGACTTACCCAGCAAACCTATACCGTTACCAAAAATGCTGCCCTTACCGGGAAAGATTTTCTTTCATATTCTTTTGGAACCAGCGTTGGGGTACTTACCGACCCAGCCATTGCTGTTACGGTTCCTTACACCGCCGATGTTACCAATTTAACGGCTATCTTTACATTGTCAAGCGGCGCCACGGCAAAAATTGGAACTGACCTACAAGAAAGCGGTGTTACTGCAAATAACTTTACCAGTCCGGTAGTCTACACGGTAACCGCCGAAGATGGAAATACGAAAGACTGGACGGTTACGGTAACAAAACAGGCAACCCCTTCATCGGAGAAAGACATGTTGACTTTTTCAGTTTTGGGTGTTAATGCTACCGTTACCAATGGCGACCATACAGTTACTGCCACCTTGCCTTACGGAACGGATCGTTCCGCATTGGTTGCCACTTTTACCCTTTCTCCAGCAGCCACCGCCAAAGTAGGAGCTACCGATCAGGAAAGTGGTGTAACCGCCAACGATTTTACCAATCCGGTTACTTATACGGTTACTGCTGAAGATGCCACCACTCAGGATTGGGTAGTGACTATCACAAACGCGGCTCCAAGTGCCGATGCTGTGGTTTCATCATCGGTTTATACCGTGGGAGCCACCGATATTACCAACGTGCCTTTTGGTGAAACCTTGGCTACCTTCAAAACAAATATTACACCGGCTGCAGATGCCACTTTTGAAGTTTATCAAAGCAATGGAACTGATGTTGCTGTTGATTTGACTACCGGTTATAAAGTAATTACCACAGCTCAGGATGGAACAACCCATAAAACATACACCATTACCATTAATGCTGCTCCACTGGGTGATTTGTTCTTTTCAGAATATATTGAAGGTTCTTCAAGTAATAAAGCTGTTGAAATTTATAATGGAACCGGTACCAGTATTAATCTTGCTAATTATAAGGTTGAAACATTCGCCAACGGTTCAGCAACGGCTACTTATAGTTTACCACTTTCGGGTTCATTAGCTAATGGTGAAGTGTACATTATTGCTAATGCTAGCGCTAATGCAACAATTTTAGCACAAGCTGATGTAACAGCTACTATTACCTATTTTAATGGTGATGATGCTGTTGGTTTATTTAATGGTACTACATTAATTGATGTGATTGGTGTTATTGGTACCGATCCCGGTACTGCTTGGGACGTTGCCGGAACAACAGCAGGAACCGTAGAACACACATTGGTTCGTAAAGCAACCATTACCGAGGGGAATACCGATTGGACAACTTCAGCCGGGACCAATTCCGATGATTCTGAATGGATAGTGTATGCTCAAGATGAAACCACTTATTTAGGATCGCATACATCAGGTGATTTTGTTGCCCCAGTGGTAACTTTTGTCCCAGCAAATGGAGCTACAACAGTTGCCGAATCAACAAATGTTACCTTATCGTTTGACGAAGACGTATTTAATGCTGCCGATGGTTCTGTTGTTGCAAATGGCGATTTGGCTGCAAAGATTTCCTTCTTTGAAACAGCCACGCCAGCCAACACGGTTGCATTTACCGCAACTATTTCTGGCAAAGTGGTAACTGTTGATCCCACCGCCTATCTAAAGTTGGGTATGCAATATACCGTGTCGTTATTGGCCAATAAAGTGGAAGATGCCGACGGAAACGAAAATGCCGAAAGCAATGCAAGCTTTACCGTACGTCCGGCTAGTACCGATGCCACGGTTACTTCAACCGAATATAGCGTGGACAATGCCGGGAACACCATTTCAGGAGTCTCATTCAGCACAACATTAATTGGGTTCAAAAGCCTTATTGTTCCTGCCCTTGGAGCTTCTTTTGAAGTATTTTTAGCTGATGAAAGTACTGTTGCCACTGATTTGCAAAATGGTTATAAGTTGATTTGTACCGCCGAAGATGACGTTACTACAAAAACTTACACCATCAATAAAAATGCATCTGTAAATACCGAAACCAACGTTCTTACCTATTCGTTTACTGCCCAAACAGGAGCGGCTGCCATCAACGGGACCAACCATACCGTTGCTATCGAAGTAGCTTATGGAACCAATGTAGCAAATTTGGTGGCCGGCTTTACCTTGTCAACAGGTGCTACAGCCAAAGTGGGTACCGATATTCAAGTTAGTGCTGTAACCGCCAATAACTTTACAAACCCTGTGGTTTACACTATAACTGCCGAGGATGCTACAACTACTCAGGATTGGACCGTAACAGTTACTGTAAAAGCTCCCAATACCGATGCTACTTTGAGCGATTTGAAAGTGGAGGGTGCCACGGTAACCGGTTTTGTGGCTTCAACATTGGAATATACAGTAAATTATCCTTATGGAACAATCACCGTACCTGCGGTTGCTTTTGCTTTGAATGATGTAACAGCTACAGCCGTTCAAACCGATGCAACTGTAATACCCGGAGCTACCACCGTTGAGGTGACAGCCCAGGATGGTACCACCAAAATTACCTATACCGTTAATTTTGCCTGGGATGCAGCCAGCACCGAAGCTTATGTAACTTCCACCGTTTATACTGTGGATGGAACCGCTGGAACCATTACCAATGTTCCGTACAATGCCAGCCTGTCCGCATTTAAGTCGAACCTGACTCCGGCTGGCTTTGCCACTTTTGAGGTGTATGAATCGGATAGCACTACTGTAGCCGCAACTTTGGCTTCAGGTCAAAAAGTAATTGTTACCGCCCAGGATGGTGTTACAACCAAGGTTTATACCATTACCTTGAAAGATGCTCCTGCCTCTGATTTATTCTTCTCCGAATACATTGAGGGATCTGGCAATAATAAAGCTTTGGAGATATTCAACCCAACACTCAATGATGTTGATTTATCGGATTATGTGATCCGGATCAACGGAAATGGCAGTGCCTGGTCATCTAAATTTGAATTCCCAGCAGGAACAATCCTGGCAAGTAACGATGTATATGTTATTGCACATGCAGCAGCAAGTGCTACCATATTAGCGGTTACCGATTCCATTGTTGCCGATCCTTACGCCGGAGGCACCTCGTATGTCGTTGTTTTCAATGGTGACGATGTCCGTGGACTATTTAAAGTTAATGGAACCGACACCACATTAATTGATTTAATTGGTGCTTATGATATGGTTGATCCCGGAGCTGGGTGGAGTGTTGCTGGTATTACTTCTGCAACAGCTAATCACACGCTAGTCCGTAAATCAACAGTAATCAGTGGCAATTCCGACTGGACTGGCTCTGCCGGAACTTCAACCGACGATTCCGAATGGAGTGTTTTAGCACAAGATGATTTTTCCAATATCGGTTCGCATAGTTTAGCGGTAGTTGATGAAACGGCACCTGTTGTAGTTTTCAACCCTGAAAATGGGGCTACCGGTGTTTTAATCACTTCAATGGTTACCTTAACTTTCGATGAAAATGTTTACAAAGCTGCCGATGGTTCCTCTTTTACAGCCAATGAAGATGTTGCTTCATTGATTGAATTCTATGAAACGGCAACCCCATTAAATACTGTTGCTTTTACAGCTACCATTAGTGGAAAAGTTATCACCATTGTTCCATCAGCAAATTTGACAAATAACCTGCAATACTCTGTGGTACTTAAAGCCAATAGTGTTGAAGATTTATCGGGAAATGAAGCAGCGTTGGCTCAGGCATCGTTTACAACTATTGATGCAAACGCACCTGTTGTCGAATTAATAGCACCTATTGGTGGCGAAACCTATTATGCCGGCGATAATGTGAATATTACCTGGACCTCGGCTAACATTACCAATGTGAAGATTGAGGCGTATGTACCATCAAATGCTGCATGGGATGAACTGGTAGCATCTACCGATGCCACCGATGGAAATGAAACCATCACAATCCCTGCCGATGCGGCTTATGCTACAACATACAAAATCCGGATAAGCGATGCAACTAACAACGCTGTTGTTGATAGTAGTGCCGGGTTTACAATAATTGCTGTAGCAACTGACATTGCTCAATTGCGGGCAATGCCAAATGGCGCTGTTGCCAAATTAACAGGTAAAGCCGTTGTTACCTTTACTCAAAGTAGCCGCAACCAGAAGTTTATTCAAGATGCTTCGGGTGCCATCTTAATTGATGATTCAGGTGCAAAAATTACCACTGCTTATGTTCAAGGTGATGAAATGACCGGTTTGGAAGGTTCATTAACCGAATACGGAGGCATGAAAGAATTTGTACCAACCAAAGATCCTGGAGCTCCCACAGCAACAAGCATAACCATAACCCCACAGGTTATTTCTTTAGATGAATTTGCTGCTGATTTCGAATCGTTCGAATCGGAATTAGTGACTTTTGAAGAAGTTAAATTTGTTGAAGCCGATGGTACTGTTGCTTTTACAACAGGCAAATCGTTTGGATTAAGCGATGGAACAAACACCGCAAATTTCTATACCAATTTCTATCAAGCCGATTATATTGGCGCGGTTGTTCCAGTAACCCGGGGTGTGATTACAGGTATTGCGAATTCCAGAACAACAGGAAATTACATTACTTCACGTAACGCTACGGAACTGGTTTTCCCATCGAACAATGCCAAATTGAGCGACCTTTCGGTTGATGGTACAACCATTACGGGATTTAGTACCGATGTGTTTGTTTATACCGTGGAACTTGCATCATCAATAACTGTAGTTCCTACAGTAACAGCTACCGCAGCCCATGCAAATGCGTTGGTTGAAGTGGTGCCAGCAACAACCATTCCTGGTATTACCAAGGTAAATGTATTGGCCCAAGATGCCGAAACCATGCTTACTTATGAGGTACGGTTTACTTATGAAAACTTGAGCAACGATGCTACTTTGAGCGATTTGAAAGTAGATGACGTTACCATAGTTGACTTCGATAGTGCAACCATGGAATACACAGTAGTGTTGAACTATGGTTCCACAATTATTCCTACAGTTTCAGGAACTGCAAACCAGTCCACTGCCATAGTTGTGGCTACTCAGGCGGCTTCACTTCCCGGCGATGCTACTATTCAGGTTACTGCGGAGGATAAAGTTACCGAATTAGTTTATACCGTTCATTTTAAAGTAGCACCCAATACCGATGCAACCTTGAGTAGTTTGATGTTGGATGGTGTTGCATTGGAAGGCTTTGTTCCGGCAATTACCTCGTATGTTGTTGGTTTAACCAATCCAGCGGTAATTCCTGTGGTTTCTGCTGAAGCGAACGATTCTAAAGCCACACTTGTTTATGTTCAGGCTTCTGTAGTTCCTGGTATGGCAACAGTGGAAGTTACTGCGGAAGATGGAATAACTAAATTAATCTATAAAGTAACTTTTGTGGATGAAAGTCTCGGACACGATGCTACATTAAGCGATTTAAAATTGGACGGAACTACTATAGCTAATTTTGATAAAGCTATATTGGAATACAATGTTGAATTGGCTTATGGTACAACAACTGCACCTGTTGTGGAAGCAACTGCAACGGATGCTAATGCAGATGTTGTAACTGTACAAGCAACTGTTTTACCGGGTGATGCAACCATAACAGTGAAAGCAGAAGATGGTGGAAACATATTGGTTTATATCGTTCATTTTACCATAGCAGCTAACACCGATGCTACCTTGAGCGATTTAACCGTGGATGGGGTAACTGTTGCGGGATTTAATCAAAATACGTTCCAATATTTGGTTGAATTGCCTTATGGTAATGTTAATGTTCCTGTATTAAATGGAGTAGCTACCGATTCAAATGCCACAATCAATATAATTCAAGCAGGTATATTACCAAGCTATGATACGGTAATAGTTACAGCAGAAGATGGTATTACACAATTAACTTATGTTGTTCAATTTGCTATCTCTGCAAACACCGATGCTACGTTGAGTGACTTAAAAGTTGGAGGGACCACCGTAACCGGATTCAGTGCTTCAGTATTTGAATATAGCATTGAATTGCCTTACAACACAACCTCTGCTCCTGAAGTTGGAGCAACAGCTACTGATGTAAATGCAGATGTGACTATTACTCAGGCTACTAATTTACCTGGTGATGCTACTGTTTCGGTAGTTGCCGAAGATGGTGAAACAACATTGTCCTACTCGGTTCATTTCACCTTGGGTGCACAAACAGTATTTACTGTTACGTTCCATATTACCGACAACAGCAGTGCTCTTGTTGAGGGCGCAACGGTTGATTTTAATGGAGCCAATGTAAATACCAATGCTCAGGGAGATGCTGTATTTGCCAATGTGGCTCCAATTGCCGATGCACCATTTACAGTTACAAAAGGGGTGAATGTTTATGAAGCATACAGCAGTACATTGACCGTATCAAATTCCGATATTACGGTTGATGTGGTATTGATTTTGGTGGGAGTTACCGATCAAAACAGCTTAGTAAGCAGTTTGTATCCAAATCCAACCAACGGGAAAGTTTACTTGACTTTAAACCCTGTTGTGGAATCAGCTCAAATAACTATAACCGACTTGGGTGGTAAAGTTATTCTAAGTCAGGAATGGTTGCCCATAGAATCAACTATTGATTTATCGGGGAACAAACAAGGTGTTTATTTTATTAAGATTACTTCAGGAAATAGCACATTTACCGGAAGGATTGTACTTAACTAAATAGAGTTTTTAGTAACATTAAAGAGCCCGGCTAATTGTCCGGGCTCTTTTTATTATAGTTGGAACACCCTTGTGAATTCTATTTGTATGTGTATTTTAGCCAAAAAATTAACATGGAACAATTGATATTTGCAACCAACAATCGTCATAAACTGGAAGAAGTAAAACATATTTTATCAGGGCTTTTTCAAGTAGTAGGTATGTCGGAAGCTGGTTTTACCGAAGACATTCCCGAAAATGAGCCTACATTGGAAGGAAATGCCCGGACAAAAGCCCAATTTATCTATAACCTCACCAAATCAAATGTTTTTGCCGATGACACCGGCCTCGAAATTGAAGCATTAAACGGCGAACCCGGAGTTTTTTCGGCCCGATATGCGGGTCCAAGCAAAACATCGGAAGATAATTTGCAATTGGTTCTGCAAAAAATGAAAACGGCTGAGAATAGAAAAGCCCAATTTCGAACCGCTATTTGTTTGATTTTAAATCATAAGGAATATTTGTTCGAAGGAATTGTAAAAGGTACCCTATTAACTCAAAAACAAGGAGCCTCAGGTTTTGGCTACGACCCCATTTTTCAGCCTGATGGTTATGCGGAGTCTTTTGCACAAATGCCAATTAACTTGAAAAACAAGATTAGTCATCGAGGCTTGGCGATGCAAAAAATGGTGAGTTTTTTAAATAATATGGCTGAATAGTAGGATTAATAATTCTAACCTCTAACCTCTAATTTCTAGTTTCTGGTATCTAGTCTCTAACTACTGTCTTCAGTCTTCCAATTTCTAATCTCTAATTTCTAACCTCGAATCTCTAACCTCTTTTACTTCTTTTCCGGTTCTACAAAACTCAGGGTATATAAAATAGCTTCCAATTGGCGCACATAATTGCGTTTGTTAAATTTTGGGGCATAAACAAAGCCCTCCACGGTAACTACTCGATTATTTTTTTTATCCAATTGCGTAAAGCTAATAAACGGACCTCCCATAAAATCGCCTTCCATTTTCCACAAGCCTCGCAATTCGGCTGTATAATTGCCTTGTAATTCATACGACCGAAAAGTGGGGAATACTTGCAATTCTGTGGTCATATAGGAATCGGGCCGGGTACCATGAACAAATTGTTTCAAAAATTCATCCCGCTTTTTAATCAAATAGGTTGAAGTAAATGTTTCTTTATCGGTGTAATCGTAATAATAAACAAATATTCCTTGGCTTATTTCGGGAGTTTCCAAAGCAATCCAATGAAAACCGGTGGTATCCATATCGTACGAATATCCTTTAGGAATGGTCAAATGAACGCCTGTATTCTTTTCCAACTGTTTAATTAGCTTAATCTCCGGATAATCGGCATAATTGGCGGTGAGTCTATCGCGTTCAGCTTTCAACAATAAGCCAAGTATTTTTTGGTTGTTTTCGTTAAACAAACTATCAAAGCTTTCGCGGGTAGGTGCAATTAAAGTTATAATGGTTTGCGGCCTTGCCCACTTATCGTATTCTACGGTAATGCCTCTTTTTTTTACTGACGAACTAATGGAGGTAATAAGTATATTCCGGTGTATCCTAAATAATTCAGTAAAAGCTTTAGGAGCAATGTTAACTGTGGTAAAAAGGGGTTCACTTTGCGGTAGCCCTGGAGTGTCTTCCATTAAAAGAAATTTAATTGCTTCACCACTCGAAGTTTTCCAAAAAGAAGGTTCCATTACAACAATCACTTCACCGGGACTTCCTGAAACGGCGGGCAATAAACTATTTTTAATTTTTCCACGGTTGCAACCGGTTAATAGGACTGATATACTGAGCAAGAAATAGAGTGCTGTTTGTTTCATACCATTTTATTTTGTGTTCAAATATACAAAGTATTAGAAATTTGAGATTCAAATTTGTTGTCAAAGTCATTTAATGAGTCTTTTTTGTAAATAGTTCATAAAAAAAAAGTAGGTTATTGGGGTATTTCCCAACAAGTAATAGTATTTACCACATTATGATATTGTTATAAGGTGGATACTTCAAGTATTTTGTAACAACAATAAATTTTAAAACCGTTGCAGTTCACATCACGAATAGAACGATTCATATATTCAAATTAAAGATTCCTAAAACAACATGATAACAAGAGTAAGTTTATTTTTTTTTGACGAAAACATGCTTTAATTTTGATTTGAAGAGCTAAATAACTTAAAAACAAATAAGTCAAAACTATGTTATATGTACTTAAACCATTGCTGAAAAAATAAGAAATATAGCTTGAACAATTTACCAATGTGCATGTAAGGATATTTCAATACTCTTAATTAGGTTATCGGAAAGGAATGAAATTGAAGATTAAAACGATATAGAGTTCTTTTGAATTTGATATTTCCGGAGTTTTTTTGAACGGAAGTTGTTTTATCAAAACAATTTTTAGGAATATAGTAAGCGGCTATTGATGGTATTAAAAAGGATATTAAAACATTACATGAAATGAAAACAAAACTACTTTTATTAAGCGTTGCAATTTCAATGTTATTAAGCGTTGGATATTCTCAAACACAATTTTGGGGGACTTTTCCTGGTAGTGGAGTAGCTAAAACTGGGATGAATGGTGAAACAGGTAAAATATTTAAAACGGATTCCGTTGGAAAGAATTTAACTATAGAATATGAGTTTTCTTCAATGGGGGGACAGTCCCCTACGTACACAAAACTATGCGAAGCCAACAATGGAAAGCTGTATGGCCTTACCAGCAGCGGGGGTAGTAATAATTTCGGGGTTATATTTGAATTCGATCCAATTTCCAACGATTATAAAATTAAATTTGAATTCGGTGGTGCATCGGGCGAAAGCCCTAAAGGGAGTTTAGTAAAGGCTCCCAACGGTCTATTATATGGAACTACTTCAATTGGTGGTACTATTGGGTCGGGGGTTATATTTGAATACGATCCCTACAAAAACGAATATACAAAAAAATTTGATTTAGGTGCAGCTTACGGACAGAATCCCTATGGAAGTTTGACTTTAGCCGATAATGGTAAATTATATGGTATGGCCAGTAATGGGGGAAATGGTAGTGGCGTAATTTTTGAGTTCGATACCAAAAGCGGGATTTATAATAAAAAGGTTGATTTTTTTGGCTCAAATGGTGCAAACCCTTACGGTGATTTAATAAAAGCCACAAATGGTAAATTATATGGGATGACTACCTTTGGAGGGGGAACTTATGGTACTCTCTTTGAATACAATGCAGGGGCTGATACGGTTAAAACAAATGTTAATTTCGGCGGAATAGGTGGAGAATACCCCTATGGAAGTTTGATGTTATCCAGTACTGGTAAGTTATATGGAATGGCAAGTTCCGGAGGATTATACGGGGCCGGAATTGTTTTTGAATATGATATTACTGGCGATTCCAATATAGTAAAGTATAATTTTAAATATGGTTCAAGCGGTAGTTATCCTTATGGTAACCTTATGGAAGATTCCACACACCGTTTTTATGGAATGACCAATTCTGAAGGAGCCTATATGGTTGGAACACTTTTTGAATTTTTACCAGCCACTGATACCTGCATTGTTAAAGCAAATTTTAATTATGCCAATGGTGGTGGAAGTTATCCTTATGGGACTTTAATGCAAGCGTCAAACAATAAAATATACGGATTAACTTCATCAGGAGGTACAACCGGTTTTAGTGGTGTTTTGTTTGAATACGATTCCTCCAACGATACCATAATAAAAATAGTTGATCTCGATATATCGAAAGGGATAAACCCCCAAGCAGGCTTATTGAGAGCCGCCGATGGGAAATTTTATGGAACCACACAAAATGGTGGATTATACGGTTTTGGAGTAATTTATGAATACGATCCCAATTCACGTATATACTCCAAATTATTCGATTTTAATAATTCCACAAGCGGTGGTAATTGTTTCGGTGGTCTTATGCAAGCCTCTAATGGGAGCTTATTTGGCATGACAGACCAAGGAGGACAATATTCTTATGGAGTACTTTATGAATTTAAAATACCTACCAAAACATTTATTAAGCGTCACGAATTTAATGATACAACTGGTGCTTATCCTAAAGGGGAATTAATCGAGGGACTTACCGGAAAGCTATATGGAATGACCAATAGTGGTGGCTCAAAAACTAAGGGAGTATTGTTTGAATATGTTATTGCTGATAGTTCATACGCCGTAAAAGTAAATTTTAATGATACCACTACTGGAGGTTATCCAAATGGAAACCTTTTAAAAGCTAATAATGACACCTTGTATGGAATGACCAAATCAGGGGGCTTATATTATTCTGGTACCCTTTTCGATTTTAATATGACTACCGGTATATTTAATGTAAGAGTAAATTTTGATGGTTTAAACATTTCAACACCTTATGGTAGTTTAATTCAAGCGTCCAACGACACACTTTATGGTCTCTCTTATGGTGGGGGTATCGGTAATGGAACCTTATTTAGTTATAATATTAATTCACGTAAAGCAACAAAAAAAGTTGATTTCGACTGGAGTACTATAGGAGCTTATCCAACAGGTGATTTAATGGAAGCCAATAACGGAAAGCTTTATGGCATGACAGAAATGGGAGGTACTAATGGGAATGGGGTTCTTTTTGAATACAATATTGCTTTAGATACATTAATTGTAACTGACAATCTACTTGTCACCACAGGCTCTTCCCAAGGATCTTTGATTGAAGTTGGATGCAACACAATTTTTGAAACGGTATATTCCAATATTTGTTATGGGGAGATCTATACCTTTGGTACCCAATCTTTAACTAACCCAGGCACTTATAGTGAGACTTTTATTTCCGCAACAGGCTGCGATTCTATTGTAACCCTTCATTTAATCATTGATTGCCCTTCAAAAGCAGAATATTGGGGAACTACTTTAGCCGGAGGCGCCAATGGTTTAGGAACCATATATACGGTTGACGAAAAGGGGGAAAACCATATCCTGAAGTATTCATTTGAAGCTGGACCTAAAGGTAATTCACCTTACGGGGGATTAATTCAAGCCGATAATGGAAAGCTTTATGGAATGACCGCCTTTGGTGGGACTAATGGGAACGGGGTTATTTATGAGTACAATCCGAAATTAAAATCCTACACTAAAAAATTTGAGTTCGATGGAATGGTAAATGGGGCTAATCCGAAAGGGGATTTGGTTAAAGCACCCAATGGAAAACTTTATGGAATGACTGAATTGGGAGGTTTTAATAATGAAGGAGTATTATTTGAATATGACCCTGACAGCAATTTATTTGTTAAGAAAGGTGATTTTGATAGCCTTCCTTCAGGGGCAAATCCTTTGGGATCATTATTACTGGTAAATGACAGCTTACTTTATGGGATGACTCGCTTTGGTGGAGTTAATGGCTCAGGAGTGATTTTTAAATATAATTTCATCAATGAAACATTCAATAAAATGTTGGATTTTAGTCAGTTCACCACTGGCTCTCAACCTGTGGGCAGTTTATTGCAGGCCAACAATGGGTTATTGTATGGAGTAACTTCCAAAGGGGGTATGAATGATTTTGGGAAATTATTTGAATTCAATACTTTATCGTACCAATGTTCCTCAAAACACGAATTTTACGATTTATTTAGTGGAGCCTACCCACAAGGTAGATTGGTTCAGGCAAACAATGGAAAGTTATACGGGCTAACTGAATCGGGAGGCACAAACAATAGTGGAACATTGTTTGAATATGATTTTTATACCAATATGTTCTATACAAAAGCAAATTTCGACAGTACACTTAATGGAAAAAAACCCACAGGTTCTCTTACCCTATCAAAAACAGGAAATTTGTTGGGTGGTGCATCTTACGGTGGTGCGTCAAATAAAGGTGTATTGTTTGAATTTAATTTTGGAAACGATTCAATTGCTAACAAGCACAATTTTAATGGTACCAATGGGCAAAGCCCTCTTTTTGGTTCTTTATTGTTTGTTGATAAATACCCCATTTATGATACTATTTATGCCACAATTTGTAATGGAGAGAGCTATTATTTGGGTATTCAGCCTTACACAGTAGCAGGCAACTATATTTCAAAACTTGAATCTACTAGCGGTGTTGATTCCACAGTAATACTATACCTTTCCGTGAATCCTTCTTATAGCGTTCCAAAGATTGACAGTATTTGTCAGGGGAGTTCTTATGTTTTTGGGTCTCAAACTTTGACTACAGCAGGGACATACAACGAAAACTTCCCAACCATTTATGGTTGTGATTCTATTGTAACGTTAACACTTAGTTTGAAACCTGTTTATAAGGATACCCTTGTTGTAAGTATTTGTAAGGGTGAAACTTATAATTTAGGCAGTCAGATAATTGATTCTACCGGAGTTTTTACTGAGGTTCTTGTTACGGCTGCAGGGTGCGATTCAACGATTGTTGTAAACCTAACGGTAATACCCAAAATTCTGAGCAATATTAATGTCTCAATTTGCCAAGGCGGAAGCTATAGTTTTGGTGGAAATGCATTAACTGTTTCAGGGACTTATAAGGATACCGTTCCATCTGTAAATACGGGTTGCGACTCCATAATAACGCTCACATTAAATGTGAATCCAATTATATTAAAAAACATTAATGCCTCAATATGCCAAGGCGACAGTTATAGTTTTGGTGGAAATGCATTGACTGTTTCAGGGACTTATAAGGATACCGTTCCATCTGTAAACACGGGTTGTGATTCTATAGTCACGTTAACTTTAAATGTAAATCCTATTTATAGCGATACCCTTACTGCAACCATTTGCAAAGGAGACATCTATATTTTGGGTACTCAATCAATAACAGAAGCAGGGACCTATGTCGAGGCATTTCCTTCTCAATTGGGCTGCGATTCTATTGTAACAGTTATGTTAAATGTTGATTCCCTCCCCACAAAACCATCAATACCCATTGGTGATATTAACGTGAATAATACAGGGGATACTTCTACTTATACAACAACACCTGTTGCAAATGCAGATTCCTATAATTGGTCAATTCTACCCATAAACGCAGGTGTAATATCAGGAACAGGAAACACTTCTTCAATAGATTGGTCACCAACCTATTTTGGAATTGCAAAAATAGTGGTCCGTGGAGTTAATAATTGTGGCTTCGGTCCTTTTTCTGACACCTTATTGGTTACTGTTACCAGTATTCCGGTGGCACTATTTACCTATTCCGCAACAGGCTTAATTGTTACATTTGATAACCTATCGCAAAATGGAGATAAATATAATTGGTATTTTGGTGATGGATATCAGTCCAGCGATTTTGAACCAATACATACTTATTCCTATCCTGATTTTTATAATGTATGTCTTACAGTTACCGACACGGTAAGTCTTCAATCAGCCAATTATTGTTCTGAAATTATGGTAGGCGATACCAACTTGGTTTGTAAAGCATCGTTTAGCTATACTCAAAATGCCGATTCTGTATCATTTATAAATACAAGTCTATCGGAATTTACAGCCTTTAACTGGGATTTTGGCGACGGAACTTATTCTAATTTAGAAAACCCAGTTCATAAATACACTAAGGGTGGTTATTATTTAGTTAGCATGACTGGTTTTGATTCTAACACCGGTTGCAGCAATACAGCAATTCAGGAATTATTTATTGACTTAGGTCAGACCGAGGATTGCAATGCCAATTTTAAAGTTATAATTAATGGTGCAAACGCAACTTTTGTGAATTTATCTCTTGGAAGTTTTACCGATGTGTTATGGAGTTTTGGTGATAATCAATACAGTACTTCTACCGATTCAATTGCTCATAAATACAGTAAATCAGGATTCTACCAAGCTTGTATATCAATTTACGATAGCATCAGTGGATGTATGGATGAGTATTGCTCCGAAGTTCTTATTGACTTGAATCAGGGAGCGATGTGTAAAGCTGATTATTCATATTTTGTTTCAGGAGCCAGCGTATCGTTTAGCTCCAAAGCAACCGGAAATATAACCGATTACATGTGGGATTTTGGTGATGGTTCTTACGCTTTTATAGCCAATTTCGATCATACCTATTCTAAACCGGGTTTTTACAAAGTTAATTTTACCGTACTCGATTCAGTTACCGACTGCACCTCATCAATTACAAAAACAGTGGTTGTTACTCAGGGAGCTGAAAACCTTTGTCAAGCGCAGTTTACTTATTTTATTACGGGTAACAGTGTTGTCTTCAGCAATAGTTCCAATGGAAATTATACCGATGCTTTCTGGGATTATGGCGATGGAAATTTTAGTACTGACATTGATGAATCACACGTTTATGCAAAACCTGGGTTTTATTCCGTTACTCTTACTATTTATGATGCAATAAACAATTGCCTGAGTGAAACAACGAATGTTTTGGCTATCACAAGTGAACAGGAGGCTATTTGTAAAGCCGATTATACCTTCATGGTAACCGATAAAATAGTTACCTTCCAAAATAACTCCATAGGTGAGGCTGCTGAATTTTTCTGGGACTTTGGCGATGGCTTATACGGTTTCGAAGAAAATCCAAAACATACGTATGATGCATCCGGTTATTATGAGGTATCGTTGAGTACCTACGATAATCTAAACGATTGTTTCGATGAAAAGTCGGGAATTGTATTTGTGTACGATGCCTCTGTTGCCATGTGTAAGGCCGAATCTAGTTATTATCCTAGCGGTTATACTATTAATTTCACTTCTTCAGCTACCGGCGATTACAGCCAGCATTTCTGGGATTTTGGAAACGGTTTCAACAGCAACGAGTTAAATCCAATTCATACTTATGCTAAACCCGGATATTATGAAATTGCTTACTCAGTAATCGATACGGTGAACGGTTGTTTTGATACTCAAACAAAAATAATATTTGTTCAAGGAACAACAGGAGGAACTACCAATACCAGTATTAAAGCCGATTTCAGCTACTTACCCGGAAACGGAACCTTGCTGGTGTTATTTAAAGATAAATCAGTGGGCGAAGTAACCAACTGGTACTGGGACTTTGGCGACAATACTCCGGCAAATAATATGCAAAATCCGGAATACCTATATAGCATTAACGACTATTACCGGGTTTGTCTAACTGCAAGCAATTCATCGGCTCAGGAAACCAAGTGCGACTTTATTGCCGTGGGCGATGTTTCGCAAAGCAGTACCGCATACTTTACCTACTTTGCCGATTCGTTAACAGCAACAGCAAGGTTCAAGAACCAGTCGCTGG
>JBAYKX010000032.1:0-59203 GCA_041664345.1 Salinivirgaceae bacterium | reverse complement strand
TAAGTATCTTTATTTTAGACCCTTAAGATACAAAAAAAGCAGTAAAATACCAAGTTTTTACCTTGTATTTTACTGCTAATTTATTAACATTCTGACACTTGGGACTTTTTCAGTAGCCTCCAGTGAAACCAGCAGGCTTTAACGTAAAGATATTCTATCAGTTATTTTTACTCAATTAATTAGGATTGGGGCGTATCTGCTAATAATGGTTGATACTTGGCATCGCCAAAAGCCAATATCGGGAGAAAGATAATCGGCAATAAAATCAATCCAATGGTAAAACCGACATCCTTACCAAAAGAACGCGAAATACCGTGATAAACCATAATCAAAAACACAATATTAACAATTGGAATCATTAAAAGAAAAATCCACCACCACGCTTTGCCCGCAATTTTCAATAATACCAGAATGTTGTAAATCGGAATCAGAATAGCCCAACCGGGTTGTCCTGCTTTTTTAAACAGAATCCACATAGTGACTACCATAAAAACACCAATAGCGCCCACAAAAACCATAAATGCGGCGCCTAATGCAACTAATGCTTCCATATTAAATTAATTTTTAGGTTTAGAAAACTATGCATGAAAATATTAAATTATCAACAGAAAACAAAACTTATTTTCACAACAAACTATAAGAAACTATTATTCAACTATATAAATACCATTCCATCGAAAATAAATGAATTAAATATGCCAGTTTTTAAACTTGTCAAATTGAATATTTTGTAATTAAATAAATAATTTGCAATTTAACAGCATCATTATGTTACAAATTGAAATTTCAAAAATGCTGGAAATTGACCACCATTTTAAGGCGTAACCGAAAAGCCAAATGAGTAGGAATAATTAATTAAAACTAAAAAAATGGATGCACAAAAAGTTGACATGTTTATGATGATGAATGGAAAGTTCTTTGAAAGTCATCATCTGGGACTAATCAGAGAGCGCCTAATTAATCTCGATGACTCAAAATGGGTGGCCGTTCAAATGATGCAATTTAAAGACCCTACCACCAGCATTATTGTTTCATTATTAGTGGGTCATTTTGGAATCGACCGTTTTTTAATTGGCGACACGGGTCTTGGGGTTGGCAAACTGCTAACTTGCGGTGGTTTAGGAATTTGGACTATTGTTGATTGGTTCTTAATTATGGAAGCTACCCGCACAAAAAACATGGAGAAACTGCAACCAGTATTATACTAATGCAACTAACAAGGAATAAGTTATACTTTCTACTATTAATAACCTGTTTGGCAGGGTATATTTGGCTCTTTTTAAATTTCAAAACCAACAACAGCAACGAAATTGGTATTTGCATCTTTAAACATGTTACAACTATACCCTGTCCTTCCTGTGGATCTACCCGCTCCATTCTTTCACTTATGCATGGACAATTTCTGGAGGCAATCTATTGGAATCCAATTGGGTTGCTTTTAGTTATTATTATAATAGCCTCACCTATTTGGATAATTTTTGATTTCGCTTTCAAAAAAAACACCTTGTTCCTGTTTTACAAAAAAATTGAAACCATTTTGAGTCAAAAAAGCATAGCCATACCTGCTATTTTACTCATTTTAACCAATTGGATTTGGAATATTTATAAAGGATTATAATGCAAGATGGTCAGATTATGAGATTTGAGTACCGAGCTTATGCGAGCTCACGAACGAAGTGAGTAACTGAGACAAAAAACAAAGCACTGAATTACAACTAATAACCATTTATTTGGAAATAAAAATACTTAATAATCTGATAATTTAAAAACCATCTTTCTATCGTGATAATTACTGAAAAATTCACCTACCAGCCCGGCGAGCATGAAGCTGAAAAAGCTTCAAACAGCTATCTAATGTCATTGATTGCTATAATTGCTGGCCTACCCTTTCCCATTATCAATCTTATTGCCACTATTGCATTTTATTTGGGCAATAAAAAAGGCACCTATTTTGTCCGCTGGCATTGTACTCAAGCATTGGTATCGCAATTATCGGTATTTATTATGAATAGTTTTGGTTTCTGGTGGACAGTATCCATAATCTTTGGGTCGGAAACAGTCAGCAATAAATACATTTCGTACCTCATTACCATTTTCATTTTCAATTTATTGGAATTTGTTGCTACCATTTATACCGCAATAAAAACTAGGGAAGGAAGCCACATAAATTGGTGGTTTTATGGTGATTTAACTAATTTATTATGCAAACCTTGATATGAAAAAATTAGCTGCACAAGTTATACTCCTAGTAGGATTTTTCCTTGGTTCTTGGCTGGTTATTTACCAAGTTGATTGGATGCACCTATTTAATGTGGAGCAGATTAACAAGAAAACCGAAGAAAAACTAGGCAACTTATTTTGGGATTTCTTTAATCATTCACAAAAAGAGATTCAGGATATGGCAGTTTTAATTCCTATTGATAGCATCTTAAACCGGATTTGCTTAGCTAATGAAATAGATACTTCCCAAATTAAAATCCATATTTTTAAAAACGACGAAATAAATGCCTTTGCCTTACCAAATAAACATTTGGTAATTTATACACAGCTTATTTTGACCACAGAAAACGAAGCTGAATTGAGTGGGGTTATTTGCCATGAACTAGCCCACATGGAAATGAACCATGTAATGAAAAAGTTGATTAAAGAAGTCGGTTTATCTGCCTTAATATCAATAACCACAGGGAATAATAGTGCCGAAATTGTTAAAGAAACAGCAAAACTCTTATCATCAACTGCGTACGACCGCAGTTTGGAACGGGAAGCCGATACCAAAGCGGTGGACTATTTGAGTAAAGCCCAAATTGACCCGGAACCTTTTGCCAACTTTTTATACAAACTGGCAATTAACGAATCAAAAAACGAAACCCTTTTAATTTGGATGAGCACTCACCCCGACTCAAAAGAGAGGGCTGAATTTGTAATTGAATACAGTAAAGGAATGCCAAAAAACTTTAGACCAATTCTAGTACAGACCTCTTGGGATACTCTTCAGAAAACGTTGAGGGAATGGAAATAAATAAAAAATTGCTAATGGCTATCGTTACAAATACACCACAGGGCGGTGTAAAGAGGCACTGCCGTGCGTCTCAACGTAAAAAAATTGTTTTATTGGAAAATTTGTAACTAATTTTAGGCTTTGTATTCTAATCATAAATATATCAACCATTTAAAAATTAAACTATTATGGAAAACAGAATTGGATTTGGCCGACGCTTAGGAGCCTTTTTATTGGACATTGTGTTCATTGCCGGATTGGCATTTATTTTGTCAAGCTTGATGAACGATTTTTTTCAGAATTTTGTAGATGTTTCGGAAGAAGAATACGATCAGGTTTCTAAAATATATGGGAATTTTACTGATATGATGCTTGCCATGGGCGTTTCGGCAAGTTTGGTAAGTTTTTTATATAACCTGGTTGAAGGTTTTACCGGTTATACCATTGGCAAACTTATTCTCGGAATTCAAGTTGGAAATCAAGATGGTACGGTTGCATCTCAAAATCAATTGATGATCCGTTTTGGCATTAAAAATATTAGTGGCATCATCGGATTAATTGGGATTGCCCTTTCTATTAAATGGATTGGCACGGTAGGTTCTGTATTTGGTTTTGTAATTTTAATAGGATGCTTTTTTGTACTTGCTGAAGCAAAATTAGCTTTTCATGATATGCTTGCTAAAACAGCGGTTTTTCGTAAGAATGAGTTGAAACCTGCAAATTCAGTAGAGTAAACCTATCAATATATCCTTTTCCCCCTCTGTCCGCCGCGGCGGACATTTCCCCTGGGGGAGAACTCACTCCGTTGTTTGTTTCATGCAGTACTTGCATCAACATAACACAAATCTAAATCGGAGTTAGTCCTCCACTTGGGGATTCCGATTGCTATCGGAACAAAGGGCGGAGGGGGAAAAAAACCTCACCTAAATGGAATTGAATGTTCCATTTAATCACTATTTTGAAAATTTCAATACCAAAATTTCAATTAAAAACATAGCCAACACCAACCACAAAAACAGCTGGGTAAGGTCGTTGCCTTGTGTAGCATTTTTAACATCTTGAATCAATACGGTACTTTCCGGACTTATAAATGTCATTTGTTTAAGTCCAACTTGTTTAAAAAGTTCTTTCAATTCACTTTCGGTATAACAGGTAATTTCAGATTCCCGTCGGTCGTAATTAAAGGAAATATTGTCAATCACAGAGTTGTCTATCTTCACAGAATAAGTACCTGCCTCCATTTGATCGGTTGGAGGATAAATTAAAAGTTTTCCGTTTTGATAATAGGTACGTGGCATTAATTCTTGGTTTGCTCCGCCTTTAGTTATTTGAACCGTTTCACCGGTATAATCTTTCAAACCAATTTTTGCCATAGCTGCTGGTTGCAACCAATAAAATGGATATGCCTGGCTGGTACTTTGCAAGGCAATATTATAAAATAAAGGAACAAATAGCGGATGGGTGGCAAAATCGGTGATTTCCTTAGAAAATGGTAAGGCTGAAATAAACAAAGTACCTTGTTCAACACCTGTTTTAACCAATAAATTATGGCCCGATTCTGACTTATATAAAACACTAAAACCAGATAACGAGGGATACCGAAAAGGAAAGAATCCTTGATATTCAGGCAATCGTGAATCTTTTATATCCGTTTTAAAGGCCGAGGTCCACAAATCATTGTTTTCATCGGGCTCCGAAACACTTCCTTTTTGAATTAACCAAGGTTCAAACCGAATGGGAACCAACGATTCAAGCATTTGGTTGTAATCGTTGATGGAGCCCTCCTGTTTTGGAATAAAAACTGCATGACCCCCTAATTTCAGATAAGTTATCAATGCTGAGATAAAACCAGTGGAAAGTTCAGAGGGTTCATTTATTATTACCAATTCATATTCTGAAAGAGTATTGAAAGGTACGTTTTGGGAACTGGTGGAAACCGTTTCAAAATTTTCATCATCTTGAAACAGCGTTTTAAAATAATCAATTCCCTGTGATTCAGATATAACAAGCACTTTGTTCTTTTGCCGGATAGTAAAATTTATATAAAACGAATTATCAAAAGTAATTGGGTAATCACTTATTTCAACTTTCATTCTATTTAACCCAGAATTCCATTGGGTAAAAGGTATCGATACCGTTTTATTCGATTTTTTATCAATAGTAAATACCACCGATGCTTTCAGGGTATCATTAATAAACAATTGTATGGGAATCTCGGAATACTTTTCCTCCGATAAGTTCTTAACCACAACATTAAGAAGTTCCTGTTTTCCGATATAGTGTCCCGGATTTTCGAACCACGCCGAATCAATAAGTAAATTTCCCGTTTGATTATTTGGGAAAGCAATCAAGTAAAACAAGGAATTTTTTAACGGGAAATTCCCGTTTTCATCAATGGAATTCTTTTGAAAATCGGATAGTAAGAATGTTTGTAACGAAATAAGTGAATCGTTGGCTGGTAATAACGTTTGAATGCGCTCCATCACCTGATTCGTAGTTCTGAAAATATGAGTTGCTTGCACTTGTGAAACCCAGTTAAGCAGTTGATCTTTGGTAATCCATTGTTGATGAAGTAATTCAAAATTGTTGGTTACAAGCAAATACTGAGTATTGTATGGAAAAGCTTCGGTAATTTGGCGCGATTTCATTTTAGCTGCTTCCAACAAAATTCCGCTTTTACCTTCGGCTTCCATGCTAAATGAATTATCGATACATATAACTACTCTAGGAGTTCCGGTATCTTTAATACCGTGGCTTACGGGAATGTAGGGGCGGGCAAATACTAAAACCAGAAATGCAATAGCCAATAACCGGATGAGTAATAACAGAAGATTTTTTAAAGTTGACCGTGACTTGGTTTCTTTGCGAATACTTTGAAGAAAAGCTACGTTGCTAAAATATACTGTTTTATACCTTCTGAAATTAAAAAGGTGAATAATAATTGGAATGGATAACGTTAAAAGAGCCCATAAAAAGTTGGGGTACAAAAACTGCATAATCAAGATGATTTAATGTTTTTAAAAATAAATCGAAAGTTTTACGTTTATCCTTCTGCCGGTTAAGCTGTTTTCAACAGCATATTGCGTTCCTTGAAAATCGGTTACCCATTCATAACCAATGGTATTATCCCGGTCCATCAAGTTAAAAATCTCAGCACTTATCCAGGCATTATTAACCGAATGCAGCCAATGTCCTTTCGGATATTCCTTGCCTGCCCGTTTTAAAACTTTTGAGAAACCTAAGTCCACCCGTTGATACGATTTCGTCTTACCGGTGTGGGTCCAATTAGGAGAATTGGGGGCTCCAAATGGCAGGTTTGAACCATAAATAATCTGCAAGTGCATTTTATAATCCGGGTTTCCTGGAAAATAATCCTGAAAAAATATCCCTAAATTAACCCGCTGATCAGATGGCCGGCGTATATATCCATGCTTTTCATAAACTTTATTGCCTGCGTTATCCATTTTAAAATCGTCGTTCCATATATCCTCTTCAGTTTTCATTACTGAAAGACTAAACCAAGATTCAACTCCTTTTACAAATTCACCATTCACTTTGGTATCAATCCCCACAGCATACCCATCGGCATCGTTAATACCTGAATAAATTGTCCGGACATTATCCACAGAATAGGAAATAAGATTCGTTAAACTTTTATAATAAGCCTCTGCCGTAAATTTAAAAGGACGGTTCCATGCCCTAAAATTATAATCGGTTCCCAAAACAAAATGTACCGATTTCTGTGAAAGAATGTCTGGGTTCAAAACTCCTTCGCGGGAACGCATCTCTTTATAAAATGGGGGCTGGTAGTAATAACCGCCCGATAATTTAAATACCATATCCTTTTCCCATGCCGGTTTAAATGCAAGATTCACGCGGGGACTAAGGAGTGTTTCTTGGTTATAATCCCAGTAACTGGTCCTAATTCCGGCTGTAATATTAAATTCCCCATCCCAGAATGGTAACGTATAGGTATTTTGTATAAAAGCCGAAAGTCTATTCGATTTTAGCTTGTTTTTTGCCTTAAAAAAAAACTCTACGCTAACAATGGAATCGGTAAATGGTCTATATGAGGGGGAATAACCGGCGGAATCGTTCATGGTCCACTCCCTCAAATTATCGTCAATCGATTCCTGCTGAGCCTTAATACCCCATTGCAAAAAATTCCTTTCAGTGGAATAAAGCCCTTTATGCTCTATATTATAAACCGTAGCATATAAAAAATTCCGGGCATGTTCCAGATAGGTTCCAACCCCCAAATTCGCAACGCTATCACCTAAGTTTTCGGAGCCTAAATCACTTTCAACTTGATTAATCCAATACTGGGTTTGAATATCGAAGGTCTCACTTTCGTCGGTTGTAAAAACAGAAGTTATAAAGCTAAGTTTAAAATTGTCATGAATTTTATAATCCAAAGCCAAAGCTCCCGTCATTGTTTTGAATTTATCCACCTCCTGCCCATCGAAATACATTTTTAATTGCATTGCTTGATCGAAAGTTCCAAAACTGGTAACGCGATCTTCCGGAACAAACGTGTAACTATTTTTTGCATAATTACCTAAGAAACTCACTTCCAATTTATCGGTTAAATCATAACTCAAATAGGTTTGGATATCAAAAAACTTGGGGTCATAATCGCCTTCAGTTTCCAATGTATTTAGTACATATTTGGTAGTTTTATAACGGATGCCGGAAATATGGCGGAAGCGGTGGTTTTTGCTATCACCCTTCAACATTAAGTTACCTCCCAGCAAACTGACAGAGGCCGCTCCTCCAAATTCAACCGGTTTTTTGTATTTTATATCCAAAACACTCGACATTTTGTCGCCATATTTGGCATCGTAACCACCTGCTGAAAAAAGTACCGATGAAACCATATCGGGGTTAATAAAACTCATACCTTCCTGTTGTCCTGAACGTACTAAAAATGGCCGATAGACCTCAATTCCATTTACATAAACCAGGTTTTCATCAAAATTGCCCCCCCGTACCGAATATTGCGAACTCAATTCATTATTCGACGATACCCCGGGCAATGTTTTTATCATGGTTTCAATGCTACCGGTTATACTTGGCAATACCTCCACAACTTTTGGGTCGAGCCGGGTAAGGGTGCTCTTACGCACTTGTTTATCTTCAATATCAATTTGGTTTAACTCTTCTGTTTTCGATTCAAGCGATACGTTTAATTCAAGGTTTTGTCCATTTTTGAGAATGATACTTTTTTCAATCGGAAGGTGAGTTACACTTGAGTAAACTAGGGTTAGGGTGCGGTTTGCTGGCAAATTCAAGGGATATTTTCCCAACAAGTTAGTTGCGGTACCTATGGGCTCTCCTTTTACGATAACATTAATCAAATCGAGGGCATTGCCACCGGTATCGGTAACTTTGCCAAATACCTTCCCGTCCTGGGCTTTTACATTTAAAGCATACAAAACTGCTGCTATGACAATAAATATTTTTATATTCACTAGTATTGTTTAGTTAATGGTTAGGCAAAAATACTTTTTTATCTCAGGTTATAAAACCAAATGATTTTAAAGTCAATAAATAAACTGAATTCATGAAAAAATATTGTTGAGTAAAAATCAAAATTGGATAAAATTAGGTTGTATAATTCAGAAAAAAGCTTGAAACGGCAGGTTAACTATTCAAAATGAGGTCACCTATTCGGTCAGTAGAATAATTCAAAGAACTCCATTTTTAAGTTCTGCCAGCCTACTTTGTATTATTGAAATTTTAGTTTGTTTTTCGAAAGAGTACAATTTGGTCTCCTTTTCAACAAACATCGAGAGCAACAACGATTTTTCATAAAATTCAATGCATTCCCTTATTTTACCCTTGGCGCATAATAATTCGGCTTCGGCATAAAACAATTCTGCCAGTATTTCTAAATGACCGTTCGCGTAATTATGCTTATTGATAAGCGATTCGGTTAATTTGTCTTTATCAATACTTTTGAAAAAAGCAGCATCTTGTTTGAGGAAATCAATATATGCATTCTCTAATGCTTGGGTAGCTTGTTGAAAATCACCCTTCTTTATCATTCCTAAAATACCGGCAATAAATTCGCCCAGCATCTCAATCATCTTAAGTATAAAGTCTCTTTGGTACATTATTCACTGTTTTTCTTCCCTCATTAAGGAGATTTGGAATTTGTAAATCACCCGAAATTTAAGAGAAAATGTACACTTTTGTATAAATATTTGAAAAATGATGATACAAAAAGAGATTCGCCTAAAAAATTATCGAAAAGGATTTCATTTAATTACCAATGAAATCATCCAACAACTGGGTGAATTGCCAAAAGCAGGGCTCCTTCACTTGCATTTAAAGCACACATCGGCTGGGTTAACAATAAATGAAAATGCCGATCCTTCGGTGCGTATTGATTTTGAATCTTTCATGAATAAAATAATTCCAGAAAATGATCCTGCATTTACTCATCTCTCCGAAGGTATGGATGATATGCCTGCTCACATAAAATCATCACTTTTTGGAGTGGAATTAACCATTCCCATAACCAATAGTATGATCAATTTAGGAACATGGCAAGGAATATATTTATGTGAGTTCCGTAATTACGGAGGCGAACGATCTATTGTTGCTACCATTTCAAGCTAACCTTTATAAAAAAGGATTGATTAAAATAAATATCCCATCTCTCCATTTTTCCATCTTCCCATTTTCCTTTTTTTTCACCCTGTTACCCTGTACCCTTGTTACCTTGCAACCTTTCCATCTTCCCATCTTCCCGATCTTGTTAATTTCTCGCAGCGGGCGCTGCAAGTTCCCTCATTCCCACTTTCCCTTTTTTCACCTTGTTACCTTGTTACCCTGCAACCTTTCCATCTTCCCACTATTCCAACCTCCCAATTTTGTTTTAACTGAAAACCTTTTTGAAAACATACTTCAAAACACAACCGTACTTATTTTTTAGCTAATTTTGACATCAAACATAACTGATTGTGAAACATACGCATTACCCATCCATTTTTTACTTTGTAGTGGCCATTCAAGTTGGCTTCTTAAAACGTTTTGGCGGACTTTAGAATTTCAAAACAACTTTCTTATTTTCCTTTCAAGGAAATTCCAGCTTTCAAATAAAATCTCACGAACCATTTTAAAATCGTAATAAAATGCAAAAAGTATTATTAGGTGTTGAAGCAATTGCCCAAGGAGCTATTGATGGCGGAATGTCAGGAGTTTATGCATACCCGGGAACTCCTTCAACAGAAATTACAGAATATATTCAGCATAACATATATGCCCGCGAAAAAAAACTTCATAGCAATTGGTGAACCAACGAAAAAACTGCCATGGAATCGGCTTTGGGAATGGCTTATGCGGGTAAAAGAGCCATGGTTTGTATGAAACATGTGGGTTTGAACGTAGCCGCCGATAATTTCATGAACGCAGCAGTTACTGGGGTAAATGGAGGAATGGTGGTAACTGTTGCCGACGATCCATCCATGCATTCAAGCCAAAACGAACAGGATTCAAGATATTACGGACGGTTTGCCCAAATTCCGGTGCTGGAACCTTCGAACCAGCAAGAAGCCTACGACATGGCTTATGTTGCCTTTGAACTCTCTGAGAAGTTTAATGTTCCCATTATGATACGCATTACCACCCGAATGGCTCATTCGCGATCCATAGTTAATTTAAAAGAAACCCAACCAGAAAACCAGATAAAATTACCATCGGATCCTAGGCAATTTGTATTAATGCCGAGCATTGCCCGCAAACAATACAAAAAGCTGATAGCCAATCAGGTAAATTTTGAAATTAATTCAAACGAGAGCCCCTTTAATCAATACTTTGAAGGAGATAATAAGTCAATAGGTATTATTGCCTGTGGCATAACAATGAATTATTTGTTGGAAAACTTTCCCGATGGATGCCCCTATCCAACAGTAAAAGTTTCGCAATATCCAATGCCTCGAAAATTGATTACCCGGCTTTCACAGGAAACAGAATCTATTTTGGTTTTAGAAGAAGGATATCCAATTATTGAAGAACTGATGAAGGGATATCTTGAAAAAGAAAATGTTAAAGGTCGATTGGATGGTACTTTGCCACGCGAAGGGGAATTGAATCCTGATTTTGTGGCAAAAGCACTTGGGTTGCCCGTAAAAAAAGGATTTATAGTTCCCGGAATGGTTTCGAACAGGCCACCCGCCTTATGTGTTGGATGCAGTCATCATGATGTATTTGCCGCATTAAATCAAGCAATAGTTCAACTAGGAACGGGTCGCGTTTTTTCCGATATTGGTTGCTATACCATTGCTGCTTTGGAACCTTATAATAGCATTAATACCTGCGTTGATATGGGTGCTTCCATTACCATGGCTAAAGGTGCTGCCGATGCTGGATTGGTTCCTGCTATTGCCGTAATTGGTGATTCTACTTTTACACACAGTGGTATGACCGGTTTATTGGATGCCGTACTTGAAAATTCTCCCATTACAATAATTATATCTGATAACGAATCAACTTCAATGACCGGTGGGCAAGAATCGTCGGCAAAAGGTAGAATTGAAGATATCTGCGAAGGTATTGGCGTATTGCCCGATCACATTCATGTGGTGATTCCGGTTAAAAAGAATCACGATGCTTTGGTAAAACTCATTAAAGACGAATTGGATTATCCGGGTGTTTCAGTCATCATTCCCCGAAGGGTTTGCGTACAAAAAAACCGTCGTGATGTGAAAATTAGACAAGCCCAAAAACAATAATTAAAAGTAAATACGTTATGAAAACAGATATAATATTAGCAGGTGTTGGAGGACAAGGAATCCTATCAATTGCAGCAGCCATAGGAACAGCAGCCCTCAACAATAAATTATTTATAAAACAATCGGAAACCCATGGAATGAGCCAACGAGGGGGAGCAGTTGTTTCGCATTTGCGAATATCGGATAAACCTATTTATTCCGACCTCATTCCGCAAGGTGAAGCGGATATTATTCTTTCCGTTGAGCCACTTGAGGCGCTGCGTTATGTTACCTACTTATCGGAAAAGGGGTTTGTAATTACAAACACGGCTCCATTCAATAACATCGCTGACTATCCACCGATTGAGGTAATTAATGACCAGCTAAACAAATTGAAAAGGGTTGTTTTATTCGATGCGGACAAAATTGCAACAGAACTTGGAGCAAAGCTTTCGTCAAACATGGTTGTTCTGGGAGCAGCCGTGCCTTTTTTAAACCATATTGAATTGCCTGATTTGGAAAAAGGAATTTCGGAACTTTTCTCACGAAAAGGGGAAGAGGTTATAAATGCAAATATCACAGCTCTTCGGGCTGGAAAACAAATATCTGACGATAAAATAAAAGGTCTTTAAGTTTCTTTTATGATGGCCACTGAATAAACCCTTTGATAGTATTTGAAGGTTTTTTTTAACTTTTTATTTAGGTAAATTTTCATAATTTTACTCTTGCTCTTTTAATTATTAGCAATACATTACTAATATTCAAATTATGAAGACAATCCAATCGTTTTTATTGCTTTTTACTATGGTTACAGGATTAGTAAATGAAGCCACTACTCAAACAATCTATGGAAAAGCTCCCAGTTCAAGAATAAGCGATGCCTTAAATCAAAAACAGGTTAGTCATATATTGGATATATGGCAGTTGGGGGAATTTAAAAGCACCAATAAATTTAATGTCATCATGGATGCTGTTCAATACCGGTCGCTTAATAAAACTGAATCATATAAAGGATTGAGAGTTAAATTTATTGCCGAAGCCAATTCAAACGAAAACAACTTATCTGTTTCTGCCAAACAATTTGAAGCATTTTTTGAAGATGCTGATTACCCGGAAGTATTGGTAGCTATAAACCAATTCATTACTGAATTCAAAAAAATGAAACCTGCTGCTAAAAATGGAGCTATGTCATTTATAACCAAATCAGGTATTAAAATAGGTTTTAATTATACTAAAAATCAAGAGGTTGCCTATATTTCATTCCTGTATAGCGATGCTGAAATTATGGCTGAGTTTTCAGGCCTTGAAAAGTTTCTTATTGAATTAAAAAGTGTTATGGATATTGCTTATAAAGAGCTTTATTTGCCTGAAAATGCAGAAAAACTAAAAAAAGTAAAGAAAAGTACGCAGGAAGCTAAAGATGTTATTATTGATGATATATAAAAAAAGGAGGGTTTCCCCTCCTTTTTAGTTGATAATGAATTCCACATTACCCATACTTTCAGTTTTTTTGGTACAATAAGCATCCGAAAATGCCATAATGTTTTTCAATGTTGCCGGCGATGGTTCAAAAGATTCATTAAGTGCTTTGTTTAAGAACTCGCTTTTGGCTTGATTCCCATCAGGGCGAAACATTTTTTTTAAATAATAATAGAACGTAAAATTTTTGATCATAGGCTCGGTATTTTTATGATTTACTACTAAACGCAAACCAACTATTATTTATTATTAAAAACTAAAAAAACTTCACACACAAAGTGAAGTTTTTTTTAGAATTCAACATAAAAGATAGTTCGTTAATTGAGAAGATGTATAGATAAATTATCTTCAAAAAAAAATGTGAAACAGGAAATCCGCCCTACTAATTAGTTTATCGCTAAATCGACATTCGATTTTTACATTAACTTACGCAGGTTCAAAATAGCATATCGCATACGCCCCAAAGCAGTATTAATGCTCACGTTGGTATGATCAGCTATTTCTTTAAAACTCATATCATAATAAAACCTGAGCACCATCACCTCTTTTTGTTCCTCAGGTAATTGCTCCACCAATTTTTTTACATCGTGGTGCACTTGACCAATAACTAACGATTCTTCAATTGTTAGTTCAGAATATTTTGCCGAGTTGAAAAGTGGAACCTCAGTACTATCATTGGATACTGTTTTCAAATGCTTTTCCTTACGATAAAAATCAATGATTAGGTTATGGGCAATTCGCATGACCCATGAAACAAAGCGCCCTTCTTCTTTATAAGTTCCCGATTGTAAGGAGCGAATTACCTTAATAAAGGTATCTTGAAAGATATCTTCAGCTAATTCACGGTTTTTAACAACCATAAAAATATAAGAAAAAACTTTGTTTTTGTGACGATTTATTAAGATTTCAAGGCTGGATGATTGTCCACCAAGATATTGCTTAATCAAATCATAATCATCATGATTATGAATACTCATAATTACCTCCTTAGTTAATTGTTAGATGTAATTATGTTTCGATAAGCAATCCTCCTGTTTTTTAAGTTTAACATTTAAGAAAAGCAAATATAATAAAAAAATTTACCAATCCTAAACCACATCGGAAAAAAATAAACAATCTTTGCAAAAAATGGTTTTTTATTGACCAAAGCATACAAATGTAGGTTCAGTTTTATTTCCTATTTATAGTAAATTCCAATGACAGAAAATTTGAAGACTCAAAAGTACATTGATATTAAGGCTGCAAGAGTTCACAACCTAAAAAATATATCACTTAAAATTCCCTTAGATAAGTTAATTGTAATTACAGGTCTTTCAGGTAGTGGCAAATCATCGTTAGCTTTTGACACGTTATATGCCGAAGGGCAACGTCGTTATGTTGAAAGCTTGTCGTCGTATGCCCGCCAGTTTTTAGGTAGAGTTAATAAACCTGAAGTTGATTTTATCAAAGGAATACCGCCTGCAATAGCTATTGAACAAAAAGTGAATACACGCAATCCACGCTCTACTGTTGGAACTTCTACTGAAATTTATGATTATTTGAAACTGCTGTATGCCCGAATTGGAAAAACCTTTTCGCCCGTTTCAGGCAGATTAGTAAAAAAACAACACCCTGAAGATGTTGTGGATTACATGACAGCTTTTCCACAAGGAACCAAAGCACTTATATTAGCACCATTAAACAACGGTACGAATCGTCCTTTGCAGCAATCGCTTGAAATTTTGAAACAACAAGGTTTTTCAAGAATTGAAATAAATAATGAGATAATTAAAATTGAGGATTTTACGCAAGAAAAATCCAAAGGCGAAATAAACATTGTAATCGACCGTGTAGTAATTGATGCCGAACAAGATACCATCAGTCGCATCACTGATTCCGCCCAAACTGCATTCTTTGAAGGGCACGGCACCTGCATTATCCGTGTTTTTGATGGTGAATTATTTACCGATCAGGTTTTTTCGAACCAATATGAAGCCGATGGAATTATGTTTGATGAACCTTCGGTGCATTTATTCAGTTTTAATAATCCATTGGGAGCTTGCCCGCGCTGCGAAGGGTTCGGTATGACTATTGGCATTGATGAAGATTTAGTAATTCCCAATAAAAGCCTTTCCATTTACGAAGAAGCTATTGCTTGCTGGAGAGGAGAAAAAATGACCGAATGGAAAGACAAATTGGTTTACAATGCCGATAAGTTTAATTTTCCTATTCACAAACCTATCAGTCAATTATCAGATGATGAAAAAGAATTGTTGTGGAAAGGCAATCGTCATTTTGAAGGATTGAATCGGTTTTTTATTCATCTGGAAGAAAACAGCTACAAAATACAATATCGGGTCATGCTTTCAAGGTATCGTGGCCGCACCACTTGTCCCGATTGCAAAGGAGCGCGGTTAAAAAAGGAAACTGATTATGTAAAAATTGGAGGAAAATCTATTTCGGAATTGGTGATTCTTCCAATTGATGAATTATCCCAATTTATTTCAACGGTTGAATTAGATGCTCACGATAAAAAAATTGCCGAACGGCTTTTTCTTGAAATTAAAAGCCGGATTCAGTTTTTATTGGATGTAGGATTAAGTTATTTAAGTTTAAATCGGCTATCCTCTACCCTATCCGGTGGCGAATCGCAGCGCATTAATCTGGCAACATCGCTTGGAAGCAGTTTGGTTGGTTCTTTATACATTTTAGACGAACCAAGTATTGGTTTGCATTCAAAAGATACGGAATTGCTTATTAAAGTACTTCGTAATTTGCAACAATTGGGTAATACAGTAGTTGTAGTAGAACACGATGAAGATATTATTCGTTCATCGGATGAAATTATTGATATTGGGCCTTTGGCAGGAAGATTGGGTGGAGAAGTTGTTTTTCAAGGTAATCACCAACAATTGTTTGAAAGTAAAAACAGCTTGACCACAAAATACCTGACCGGCGAACTTACGATTCCTGTGCCAAAAATGCGCCGAAAATGGAATAATTATATATGCATTGAAGGAGCCCGTGAAAATAATTTAAAAAACCTAACGGTAAAATTTCCATTGAATGTTATGACTGTTGTCACCGGAGTATCTGGTTCGGGTAAATCATCTTTAATTAATAAAGTATTCTACACTGCTTTAAAAAAGAGGTACGGAGGTCATAGCGATGAATCGGGTCATTTTGATAAGCTTTCCGGCGATTTGAATCTAATTGCTGATGTGGAATTTGTTGATCAGAATCCTATTGGTAAATCCTCACGTTCCAATCCTGTTACCTACATCAAAGCTTATGATGAGATACGAAAACTATTTTCAGAACAAAAAGCAGCTAAACTAATGGGATTTACTCCTTCACATTTCTCGTTTAATGTTGATGGGGGACGCTGTGAAGAATGCCAAGGGGAAGGAACCATTAAAGTGGAAATGCAATTTATGGCCGATATTGAATTGGAATGCGAGAGTTGCAAAGGCCATCGCTTTAAACAAGATGTATTGGATATTACCTTTCAAAAGAAAAATATTTTCGATATTTTGGATCTTACCGTGGCGGAAGCCATGGAATTCTTTAATGAAAAACCGATTCCGCTTACCCAAAAAATCATTAAACGATTGCAACCATTGGTTGATGTAGGTTTGGGATACGTGAAGCTGGGACAATCGTCGAGTACGTTGAGCGGTGGTGAAAGCCAACGAATTAAATTGGCTTCATTTTTAGGCAGGGAGCGCGATGATCAACCCATGTTGTTTATTTTTGATGAACCTACCACCGGATTGCATTTTCACGACATCAACAATTTACTAAATTCCTTCAATGCGCTGATTCAAAAAGGCAATTCCATTCTAATAATTGAACACAATCCTGAAATAATAAAAAATGCTGATTGGATTATTGATTTGGGACCAATAGGCGGGAAAAATGGTGGCAACCTGGTTTTTGAAGGAACACCTGAAGACATTATCAAATGTGAATCCTCTTTTACTGGAAAATTCCTTCGAGATAAAATCCCGCCACACAAATAACGTAGCCGTAGAGACGCACGGCCGTGCGTCTCTACCTACGTTGCCGGCATTTTAAATATCAAATTGTGTTTTATGGTAGGCACCAGACTAAAAATTGGAATGTTTGCCCCCCGCATCATGCTTTTTGCAAAAGAACCTAGAAAAGAATTAACAATTTCTAATTGTTGATGGGTTGTAATTACCATTATATCGACTTGATTTTTAATCACATAATCTAAAATACCATCTACAGTATCGTTCACTTTCAATAAATGTGAAATACATTGTACCTGATGATCTTCAATGAATTTAACCACTTGTTTTTGCTGGTTTTGCAATCGTATAAAAATGCTTTCATCGTCGGTTGAATAAGCAGAAACTACATGAATTTCAGCTCCAAACATCTTGGCCCATTGTACTGCTTTTACTGTCTTTTCACGACTTTCTTTTGAAAGATCCATCGGCAAAATAATTCTTTTTATGGCATCTAATGAGGGAGCATGTTTAAGTGTAATTACGGGACATTTAGCCTCAGTTACTATTCGCAAAGCATTGGTACCAATTATCCATTTTTTAATATTATCAAGGGTGCTGGTACCCATTACTATTAATGAGGCATTAATATCATCCGCTGTTTTGAGAATGGTATCGCAAAGCTTCCCTTTTACTACCCTACAATTCATTTCAACATTTGAAGCATCAATATATTTACCTGCAAATTGTTTTAAATGACTGGTTAATTTACTTAACCATATTTCTCTCTCTTGATCGGTAAAAAAGTCAGACCAAATAGGATCGACCCCTTTAACTACATTAATAACAGTTACTTTTCCTCCTAATAATTTTAAAAGCTTAGCCGCCATTTGTAACCCAAAAACCGATTTATCGGAATAGTCCACGGGTACTAGTATGTGATTGGTTGTTGCATCCATATTTTTTTTCTATTTTTGAAGTTCGTCTTTACAAAATTAAAATTATTATTACACTAAGAAGCGTAAAAACTTAATATTTTATTACTTAATTAACAATAAAGAAACTACACCATGAGAAGAATTCCGGAATCTGAATTAATCATTAACCACGATGGCAGCATTTTTCACCTGCATCTTAAACCTGAAGACATAGCCGATACCATTATTTTGGTGGGGGATCAAGATCGGGTTGAAGTGGTATCCTCATTTTTTGACACGATTGAAATAAAAAAACAAAATAGGGAATTTATTACTCACACAGGTACTTATAATGGTAAGCGGATTTCTGTTGTTTCTACAGGAATTGGTACTGATAACATTGACATAGTAATTAATGAGCTGGATGCTTTGGTTAATATTGACTTAACAACCCGTTTTGAAAAACCTGAGAAGAAAAAATTGAATTTAATCCGGATTGGAACTTCAGGAGCTCTGCAAGAAGATATTCCGGTTGATACGCCCGTTATATCGGAAATTGCCATTGGTTTTGATGGGTTATTAAATTTTTATGCTGATCGCAATAAAATTACTCACAATGAAATGGAGGCCTCATTTAAACAACATCTTCAGTGGAATCCACAGCTTACAGCCCCCTATTTTGTTGACTGTTCCAACAGTTTACTTAATAAAATAGGATTCGATATGCGAAAAGGTATCACTATCTCAGCACCGGGCTTTTATGGCCCACAAGGTAGAGTATTGCGGCTGCCCATTCAAGATGCATTAATAAATGATAAAATTTCATCTTTTTCGACCCAAGGTTTGAAAATTACCAATTATGAAATGGAATGTTCCGCAATTTATGGGTTATCGAAACTAATGGGACATGATGCTGTAACTGTTTGTTGTATTATTGCAAACCGGATGCGTAAAGAATTTAGCAACGATTATAAACCCGTAATAAAAGATTTAATTTTAAAAGTTTTGCAACGAGTAACTGCTTAGATTTTATGGACCCTCGCGAAATAGATTCATTAATTAAACTTTTAGACGATCCGGATGCAACAATTTTTCAAGCAATTCGAATCAAATTAAACCAAATGGGCACCCAAGCCATACCCCATTTAGAAAAAGCTTGGGAAAACTCGTTGGATAATTTATTTCAAACCCGAATTGAGAACATCATTCAAGATATTCATTTTAATGAGATTAAAAACAAACTGATTCGATGGGAAAAAAGCCCTCATGATTTGATATCAGGTGCTATTTTAATTGCAAATTTTCAATATCCTGAATTAAATTTTGAAGAAACACGTCAGGCGATAGATAAAATTAAACAGGATGTGTGGATTGAAATAAATGATAACTTAACGGCACTCGAAAAGATTAAAATAGTGAATCATGTTTTTTTTGAGGTTCACGGATTTTCACGGAATAATACGTTTCAAAATAGTCCACATAGTAATTTTATTAATCAGTTATTAGAAACAAAAAAAGGTTCTCCCATTGCATTGGCTATTCTATACGCAGGAATCTGCCAGCAATTAAAAATACCTGTTTCAGGAGTAGCATTACCCAAAAATTTTATTCTCTGTTACAAAGACCCTTTAATACCCGCCATTTATGATGATGCAGGCCAAGGTGTTTTGTTTTATATTAACCCATTTAACAAAGGAGTTGTGTTTGGAAAGAAAGAAATTGAATTGTTTATAAAACAGCAAAAATTAGAGAATAAAAAAACCTATTTTCAACCGTGTACTAACAAAGAAACCATTACCCATTTATTAAATAGTTTGGTTGAATTTTACGAAAACCGGGGTGAATTAACAAAAGCAACTAATTATCGTTCTTTAATTAAAATTTTATATTTTTGACCAAAATTAATTTTATATCTATGGCAGAAAAGAAAGAAACACCGCAGGAGATTGATTTAATTGATGTGTTTTCAAGAATTGGAAACAGCATTCAAAATGGATTATCAAAGATTGGCCAATTATTTGTTGGTTTGTTCAACATAATAGTTGACATTACTAAATTCTATTTCAAAAATGCATTAATCATTATTGGTTTTTTGCTAATTGGTTTTGCTCTTTCTAAGTTTTATTATAAAGCGCAAAAAAATTATTATAGATCCGTTGCTTACATAGAGTCATTTACAATACCGAATGCTAATTTAATAGACTATATTAACAACATACATACACTCTCCAAAAACAATGATTCCATTGCCATTAGTAATGTGCTAGGTATTACGGTTAATGAAGCTGCTGAATTAAAAGATTTGGAAGCATTTTGGTTGATTGATAATAACAGTGATGGCATTCCCGACTATGTTGATTATAAAAATGCTTTTCAACCAGACACCATTACTAAGTCTGAAAGAATTACCAGCCGTTTTACCGTTGAACTTCTGACCTATAATCCTGAGATTTCTACCAATGTTCAAATTGCATTGGAAAAATACTTAAATTCATACCCACAAATCGAACAAATTGTAAGTGTTAAAAAAGAAAACTTAAATCGTTCCATTAAGCGACTAAGTTCTGAACTTATCATGCTTGACAGTTTAAAAGGATATGAATATTTTCAAAAAGAAAAAGAAAGGCTTAAGTCTCAAGGCGGTGTTTTAAAATTGGGAGAATTATTAGTACGCACTAGTGATGATAAGGATGTTCCCACTAGACTTTTACATACAGAAACTATTACCATAAATGAACGGATAAATAGTGATTATTCAGAGCTAGAACTTAAGACTCAACCGTTTCAGTTTATTACAAAATTTGCTGTAGTTAATAATCCAGTAAACCAATCAACAGAAAATAAAGGTCAAATGAAGTTCTTTATTTTATTCTTTTTACTAGGCTCGATAGCTAGCATTGCTTATCGATATGGAATAACTATCTACAAATTTATGACTAAATAATTACCACAAAATATTTTCTTAATAAGGCTATCCTAAATCGGTAGCCTTTTTTTGTTGCTTCTCAATAGATAATAGAGAAAAAACAGCTTTTATTGAAGTAGAAAATGTTGCAATAAAGCGTATTTTATACAAAAAAATGGCAATAATCTTATAAGGATTTTTAATAGCCATTTCCAAAAATAATGGTGTTTTAATAAACCCGAATTTTTGTATCAAGAGTTCCTGTATGTTGGTGGGATGCATGATATTCCGATACCCATCGCTGATGCAATTAAATCCACTTTTTGTTAGGTATTCCAATGAAATAATATGAATTAAAGCATACAACGGATAAGCTTTGTGAAAGTTTGGATTGATCCGGATTTCTGAAATATTGGCTTCCTGTTTATCGTAACAATAAACCACCGAATAACCAATTAATTCATTGCCGCAGAAAATACCCCAGAAATGAATAATATCCTCAAATCCAGTGTATTTTGAAAGTTCCAAATTGAAGTTTATCTCTGACTTGGTCTCTTTTTTCCCATATCCCTCCAATGTTTTTTTATAAACAGGATAGCCATTCTCTATTAAAAATTCCAGTGATATCCTCTTTACAATATTGTTTAACAATCCTTTTTTAACCTGGTTCCGGATATTGGCACTTTTATAATCAGATAGCTCAGTAGCTTCCGTTTTAATAACTGCAAACCAGCCATCGCTCCCTAGGTTTTCTTTTGCATAACTCCACCAAGCCAATTTCCCTTTAAGTTCACGCAATAGTTTTTTTTCGTCAACATCCACCGATGGATTTTCCTGAATTATCGGCCCTATGGGGATAATTATTTGTCCATATTCCCGCAACACCAAATTACCAAAACGTAAATATCCAACGCCTTGCGCATTAAGTAATTCCGTATATCGGTTTATCCATTCCATAACTCAATGGGTTGATTTGGTAAAAGAAAAAAAACCCATTAAGGAACCCAGACCATAGGAAAAGTGTAGTACCATGAACGACCCTATCAAATGGATTGGATTTACTTTATGGAGATTTTTCAATGCAATTAAACCGATGGCACTAAAATAGGAACTAAATGAAATCAGAGCAAATAAATAAAACAAATAATGGATAAATAAACCCGCCAGCAAAGGAATAAGAATTGATAAAACAAAGACCAAAGGAATATAATGCCGGAGGCTCAATGAAGAAACCCGCTTAGTAATCTTCCAAGTTTTTACATTCCAAAAGCCGTTCCCGTATTGGTTTTTTGCCAAACCGAGATAGCTTTCACGGGCAAAATAGGTCACTTTAAGGGAAGGGTCGAGCCAAATGGAATAACCGGCTGCTAAAATCCGTCTCGAAAGTTCTATATCGTGGTTACGAATCAGTGCCTCGTTATACAGGCCAACTTTTTGGAACAACTCTTTTTTGTAAAGTCCAAAAGGGACGGTATCCACTTTTTGCAAACCAGTGGCACCAATCCGAAAAACAGAATTTCCCACACCAAACCGATGAGAAAGAACGAATTGGATTGCCCTTGTTTTTGGTGTATCCAACTTGAGCTTTGTTTCAATGGAACCACCAATAACATCACTACCGGGTTGAGCCAACTTTTCATACAGCCCATTTAAATAGCCCTTTGGATAAATTGCATGGGCCCCGGCAATTAATACATTATCGAAGCTTGCCTGTTGAATTCCCAAATTCAGGGCAAAAGGCGTTTTCTTTTTTTTGTTCTCAATCAACTTTAAATTGGGAAACCGTTTCCGGTATTCATCAATTATTGATAAGGTATTATCGGTGCTTCCGCCATCAACAACTAATATCTCTAATTAAGATTGCTGGAAACCATTGTTAATCAAAGAATCGAGACAATCCTTTAAATATTTTTCCTCATTCAGGCATGGTATGACTACGCTTATTCCCACTTTTGCAGATATTAGAGATTAGAATTGTTACTGGTTACTGGTTGCTGGTTACTGGTTACTGGTTACTGGTTGCTGGTTGCTATTTATAACCTCTAACTTCCAACTTCGGTCTTCTGACTTCCGACTTCCGACTTCGGTCTTCTGTCTTCCTTCTTCATAACTTACTATATAAATCCAGCAGTTTTTCCTCTTGTGACTTCCAATTATAGTTTTCTTCGATTACCTTGGGCCCATTTTCCGACATTTCATTCAATCTGTGTGGTAACTTCAATAATTTACTCACCTTATCAAGTACCTGTTTTGTATCGTCTAAATTAACACAAATACCGGTATTCGAAGCTTCAACATAATTTTTATAAAGAGGAAAATCATTGGTAATAACCGGCAATCCGTGTTGCATGTATTCAAATATCTTAGTTGGTAGCGATTCTTTATAATTGGGGATTGGTTTTAAAAGTGCCAACCCGATATCGGCTTTTGCTAAAAAGTTTCCAACCTCTTTATAATCAACTTTGCCGTGAATAAATACCTTTTGCGACAAATCATGTTCCGTTAGGAATTGCTTTAGTTCTTTTTCAAGGGTTGAAGGGCGCACCTCTCCAACCAGGTCCAGCGTAACTTCAGTACCCAATTCATTCATCCGTTGAACCAATTCCAGCATTTCCCAAACCCCGCGCAGCGGATGAACCACTCCGCTATAAACCAGTCGGATTGGAGAACCCATTTCTCTTTTTGCATCGATAGGGCCAATTGGCAGTGGATAATTCAATACAACTAAACTCTTTTTTTTAGGATAATAATTCAAGTAGGATTCCTCCGCTAATATCAGTTTTGAATAAAAAAGCAAGGCAATCCGTTCTACTAAGAAATAGGTTATTTTCAAAATTGGGATAAGGAACTTTGGCAGCCAGTCCTTTGATTCCAGCGATAACCGGACATTCTCATGAACATCGAACAGTACTTTTTTACCGCTTAAACGCAGCAGAACCCCGGTAAACATCAATTCAGGGTCATGAAAATGATAAATCCTTGCTCGAACCGAAAGCGCTTTCCGATACATTTTAAAAGTAACTTGCCACATCCGCACCATCCGCGATTTTGATAACTTAATGGGAATCAATGTTACCCCATCCACTTGAACCGAATCTTTGATAGGGGCAATCAAAAAAACAACGTAACCGGAATTGGCAAGGCTGATGCATTCCTTGTGGAAAATGCGGATATCGAACGGTGGATGCACCGAAGTAAGATGACAGATTGTATGTTCCTTATTTTTATCCACTAATTACACGAATCCAATTTTCTACTTTCTTAAATTCTTCTCGTATTTAATTATTAATCCCGCATCCATAACTGCTGCCACAAAATAACTGATTAACTCAAATAATAAATATACGGTTAGGAATTGTTCTATCCCTTTGAACGGAATCCAATTCAACGAAAGTATTAAAATAAAATAAAACATTTGCCATAAGGAGAGAATACCAATTTTTTCAAATGCAGTAAAAACAATGTTAAAGGGGGAAATCACAAATTTTAGGGCAAAAGCCCAAACCAATATTTTCGCATAGGTGCCTGAATCAGACCATTCATTGCCAAAAACAAAGGTGAACAATTGAATCCCCCAAACATCGATTACCGTTGCAAAAAGTATGGCTATTGCCGATAAGGAGATAAATACCGCTAGCACTTCCTTTTTGATGGAAGCCTGTTCATTTTTCATTTGAGCAAACCGTTGCAACAAAACCTGTGAAAGCGAAGCTGTAACAAGCGATAACGGTAAAATAAGTACCATTCGTGCCAAATCAAAATAACCGGTAGTTTGAGAATCAAACAAACGGTTGATAATTAGAATGGGAAGGAGCAAACTTAGAGCATTCATTAAAGAAGGAATCCCATTTTGAAGGGGAAAGCTGCGGTATTGTTTTGCGGCAGTTTTCATCCCAGTAATGGAAAATAATTCTTTTATGGATATTTTTGAACGGATTTTGAAACCAGCATGAATTATATTGGCGAGTTGACCCAGCATATCGCCCACAACCAATCCAATGGACAAATACCATTTGCCGAATGCCGATTGTACAGTTCCTTCAGTCAACCTTCGCACTATTTTATTATTAGATGAAAGGGCAAACCATTTAATTCGGATAAGGTAATAATTCAAAGCTTGATACATGCCAAATAAAAGGATAGAAATCGGCAACCAATACAACCAGGTAAGCCGTTCCGTTGGAATACTAAACCAATCTGCTATCTGTTGGGTAAAAAACCAGCAACCAATTCCAAGCAGTAAGGAGAACAGTAAAGAAAGGGTAACCGACAAACCCAATAAATGGTTACCGGTTTTTTCATCCTTTGGCAAAACAATGGCTTGTTCGTATCGGAAAGAGGTCAAGGTAGCAGCTATTCCCAATAGGCTCATGTAAACGGCAAAAGCTCCAAAATCGTTTGGGGAATACAACCTACGAAGAATCACCTGAAAACCGATGAATATTAGTTGGGCTATAACGGTGCCCAATACCAATATGCTAAGATTTTTTACGATGGGTTTTCGAAATGTGTTTTTGATAAACATGATATACTTTTATTTTTTGCAATTTTCAGTACTTTATTCACCTTATTAAAATCCTAACAACCACTTCCAAACCGGTTTAACATATATTCTCTTATTTTCATGTTCAATTACCTCTTCTTCCGAATCCGTTAAAATAAACCCTTCATTCAAACCATAACAATTCATTGCATCCAGTAAACCTTCCATCTCCCTTTTTCGTGTCAAACTATCGAATACTGACCAACTCACTTGAATGGCTTCAACTATCTTATTTTTTTCTCTTACCAGAAAATCACATTCTTTTTGTTGAAAATGATAGTAAACATCATTCCCCCTACGTTTTAACTCAATAAAAACCAGATTTTCCAAGAGTTTTCCATTATCTTCAGAGAAGTGAAATCCTAATTCCCTTATTAAACCCAAATCAACAAAATATACTTTTTTGGGATTCTGAAACTGCTTTTTAACGGAAACATCATATTTATTTACAATAAACAATAAATAGGTATTTTGCAAATAACCCAGATAGTTTTTAACGGTTGTGGCATTTTTTACGCCAATTACTTTAGTCAGGCTATTGTACGAAACCAGTTTTGATGTATTGCTTGCCAAAAAAAAGACCAGTTCCAATAACTCCCTTTCATTGGTTAATCCGTTCCGAACCATAACATCACGGTAGAGGATGCTCTCATATAATGATTTCAGGTATTGATTGTTACCTGATTGCAAATATGCAGGAAAACCTCCTTTTTGAAAATATCCATTAAAATGGGATTTCATCTCAGCTTTACCTTGGGTTGAAACCGCAGATTGCTCACTAATACTTATTTTATTAAAATTTAAATACTCCAAAAACGAGAAAGGAAACAGCTCATGTAAAAGATAACGTCCGGTTAAGCGTGTTCCTAACTCTATACTGAGCATTGTAGCATTTGATCCGCTTATGTAAATTTTATTTCCATAATCATAAAGCCTCCTCACAAAACGCTCCCAACCTTCGATATTCTGTATTTCATCAAAATAAAAGGTAGTCTGTATCCCATAGAGTTCAATGAATAATTCTATTAAAATTTGAAAATCCTCTACAGAAAAACTTAATAACCGGTCATCATCAAAATTTAGGTAATACGATTTTTCGATGTTTCTTTCTCGCAACTCATGCAATAGGGTAGTTTTTCCACAACGCCTCACTCCGGTAATCACTAATATTTCTTTATTCCGGTCTAATTTTCCTAATCGGGCTAAATCGGATGGCTTGAAACTCAGATTCTGCTGATCAACAATTACTTGCCTTACTATTTCTTTGTCTATCATGCAACAAATATACAAAGTTTCTATTATTAACGCAAACTTATAGCCAATAGTTTCTATTATTAACGCAAGCTTTTGGTATATCGTTTCTATTTATAACGCTAACTTCAGGCAAATAGCTTCTATTGATAATGCGAACTTTTCCAGATAGAGGATATTTCTAAAATTAGTCGTTAAACAAATTCCTTTTTTGCAGGCTACCCTTTTTAACCAAAAATCTTTGACATGTATCCGAACAATATCCGGCCATTCTTAAATGCAAATAAACCACATTTTCGAGCGTTTTATGATATAAGGAATTACAATATACAACCATTATTGGTATTGATTAATAACATTTATATGTTATATTTGTAATTATTAAATAACAAAATAATGGAAAAGTTACTTTTGAAATCGAACCAAAAAATTGAAGCAATAGATTTAACATTTCAACGGTTTTTAATAAGTGAAAATTTATTTAAACATCGTTTAATTGCCATAAAAGGAGCACGAGGCACAGGAAAAACAACCCTGCTTTTACAATTTGCCAAAAAGTATCTACCAAAGGATAACACGGTGCTTTATTTTGCCATGGATGACCTTTTCTTTACAAAAAACACACTTTACAGTCTGGCTGAACAATTTATCATTAATAATGGTAAGTATTTATTAATAGATGAGGTGCACAAATACCCGAATTGGTCGCGAGAATTAAAGTTAATTTATGACGATTTCCCAGGCATTCAAATTATTTTTACTTCTTCATCCATTCTAACTATTTTACAGGCTGAATCAGATTTAAGCCGCAGAACAATATCCTTTGAGTTGCCGGAATTATCATTACGTGAATTTATTGAATTAGAAAGCCAGATTAAATTACCCGTTTTAAAATTGAATGAAATATTAGAAAATCATCAGGAAATTGCCTTCGGCATTTTAAAAAAAACAAAACCCGTATTTGAATTTAATAAATACCTAAAATATGGCCAGTACCCCTATTTTATTGAGGGTATTGAAGATTACTATCAAAAAGTAATGAGCACCATTCAACTCATAATGGATGTGGATATAGTGGCCATTGAAAATCTGGATTATAACAACATAGTAAAACTAAAAAAATTACTATTTGCAATTGCTACCAGTGTACCTTTTACACCCAATATCAGCAAATTAAGCGAAAAAATTGAACTCTCGCGTCCCTTTATGATAAAAGCGTTGGAGATATTGGAAAAAGCACATTTAATTATTCAACTCCAACAAAGCAACAAGGGCATTAGCCAACTAAGTAAGCCAGAAAAATTATACATAAGAAACACCAACTTAATATATACTATTGCTGATGAAAACGCAGTTACCGGAAACCTGAGGGAAACCTTCTTCATAAATCAACTATTGCACAGTCACAAAATAAATTTGCCTAAGGCCGGAGACTTTTTTGTTAATGATTCCTACACTTTTGAAATTGGAGGAAAAAATAAAACCCGTCAACAAATAAATGCTCTAACGCAAGCGTATTTGGTAAAAGACACTATAGAAACTGGAGTTAACCGGACTATCCCTTTATGGATGTTTGGATTTTTGTATTAAAGTGTACAGTATCTCACTAATAATTAGCAATTAATGACTCATAAGGGATTTTCATTTTATTATGCAAATTTCTTATCATATTCAATGTTAATTTCCTCTTTTTATTAAATATTTCAGATACTCTACTTTTATAACCGATTATATTTGCCAAATCATTATTATCCATATCCATTTGTTCCATTCTGAATTTTATAGCCTCAATTGGGTCTGGAGCTTCAATTGGATAATAGATATCTTCATACTTTTCGATTAATATACTAAGTAATTCAGCCTCATCACCTTCATTTGAATTAACTGGCGAATCAAATATAACTTCAAGTCTTTTTAAAGCTTCGTTATAATCATTTTCTGTTTTTATTACTTTAATTTCCATCCTTTTATATTATATCTGCATTTATATTATTGTATTGGCTATGCGTTCCTATGAATCTTATAAATACCCACTGTCTGATATAATTTATCTGAACAATTAATCGGTACTTATTTCCACAAATGTTAAATACAACTCGACCATTTTTTAAAATGCTTGCTTTAGGATACTCTGCTCTAATATCGTTAGGTGATGACCAATTAGCTTTAGAAGATTCTTTAAACCATGTTTTTAATTGCTCTTTTGAATCAGATTGTTTTTCCCAAAATTCTCTTAGTATCTTTTTTGCAATTACTCTCATTGTATTATTACTTGTTAGTACAAAGATATCACAAAATTACCAATTTGGTATATTTACTAAAAACTTATTGTTGAATTTTTCAAGGCTGAAACTTGCATACCTAAAAAAGTACGAACCGAACCAGTTTATTTCAATGACCAATCCTCCACCCCTAGGGGTTGGAATGGTATGTGGACTCCGCTCATTGGGGTTATCGAGAATATTTTTTTTGAGGGCCAGTTGGCGGATTAAGAAGGTTAAAAAAACTGTGATTATAAATGGAATTCAGAAACTATAATAGAGAACCAATTCTTAAGACAATACCACTTATTTGCTTAGTACTTTGATGATAACACTAACAATCCGTTCCTTTTGTATTTCAGATAGATTCGAACCTGAAGGTAAACATAACCCATTATTGAAAAACTGTTCGGAGGTTCCGTCAACATAGGCCGGACAATGGGCAAAAACAGGTTGCAGGTGCATGGGTTTCCATAGTGGCCGGCTTTCAATGTTTTCAGCATCCAAGGCCAATCGGATGGTTTCGCGGGTTACGCCACCGGTAAGCTCCGGATTAACAACCATGGTGGTAAGCCAATAATTGGAATAAGCACCTTCCCGTTCGTTTAAGAAAGTGATACCCGAAATGTTTCCCAATCGATTAAGGTAGAAATCGTGGTTGGCTCTACGTTTCAGTATTCTATCATCAATAACTTCCATCTGGCCACGACCTATTCCAGCTACTATATTGCTCATACGGTAATTGTAACCAATTTCGGAATGCTGATAATGAGGGGCATCGTCTTTTGCTTGTGTAGCCAAAAACCTCGCTCTTGAAATGTATTTGCTATTCCTTGAAATAAGAGCACCTCCCCCGCTGGTGGTAATAATCTTATTTCCGTTGAATGAAATTATGGAAAGATCGCCCAATGTACCACATGATTGATTCTGATGCCTACTTCCTAATGCTTCAGCAGCATCTTCAATAATAGGGATTTCAAACCGATTGGAAATTTCGCGGATGGCGTTCATTTTGGCGGGCATTCCATATAAATGAACCACTACAATTACTTTTGGCTTTTTCCCCAGTTTTATTCGGTCCAAAATAGCCTTTTCAAGCAAAACCGGGTTCATATTCCATGATTCCTGATCGCTATCCACCAAAATCGGCATTGCCCTTTGATATATTATGGGATTAATGCAGGCCGCAAAAGTAAACGTTGGGGCAATTACTTCATCCCCATCCTTAATCCCGAGAACCATCATAGCCGTGTGAATGGCAGAGGTACCGGAAGTTAACATCAATACGTTTGGAACACCTAAATATTGGCCTAACTCTTTTTCAAAAGCGGTTAGATTGGACCCCACTGGTGCAATATAATTTTCATCGAAAGCTAACTGGATGTATTTTTGTTCGTTACCACTCATGTGGGGCGGCGAAAGCCAAATCTTTTCATTCATAAATTAAATATTTGAAGGTCAAATATAGAAAAAAAGAGGTTCAAATTTGACCTCTTTTAACATTCCAGTAAATAACATATTATTATTTAATGTCGTTTAGTTAAGAAATATTCACCCCTATAATCCCCTCAAGTGGATACGTGCTCCATAGCAGCAATGCTAGTCCTCCTTTGAGGGAGGTGCCCGAAGGGCGGAGGGTGAAAACCTTAACTAAACGACATTGTATTATTATTAGTTATCATCACTAAAAACATCCTCAAGGTTAATTAATAAATCATCAAAAATACCCACTTTAATATGGTCGTTTTGTACATATTTTCCATCTAACCGGTATTTCCCTTTTTTATCTAGCTTAAAAACATCTACCATATTTTCGCCGGGATAAACCATCCAATATTCCTTTATGCCTTGTTCCTGATATAATTGAAATTTAATTTTTGCATTATTTTCGGCACTAGCAGGAGAAAGTATCTCTATTATCAAATCCGGTGCATCTACGCACCCTCTATCGTCCAATTTCGAAGTATCGCAAATTACACAAATATCGGGCTGCACTACGGTAAATGTTTGTTCATCACCTTCTCCTTTTGGGAACCTAACATCAAAAGGAGCAGAATAGACTTTACATTTCTTTTGGCGCAAAAATTAACAATTTGAATATACAATTCACCTGAAGCTTGTTGATGCCTGCGAGCTGAAGCCGGTGACATTTTATATACCTTTCCTTTAAGTAACTCAACCCTTTCCTGAAAACGCCAAGTTAAGTATTGTGCATAATTATAGGTTTTATTTAAATCTAATGATGCAATATTTGTTTCCATATATATGCCTTTCTATTGCAAAGATAGGTAAAAAACAAACCTATCATAAAAATTTATCCTCGTGCATGGTTTTGCCGAGTGCTGTTAAGAATATTATCTTTAAGTCGAGCCATAACGACCACTTTTCCATATACTTTTTGTTTACCAAAACTTTGTCAGGAAAAACTATCGTATCGTTGTACTCTTGGGGATTTTCTTGTTTTGCCAGAAGATGCTCTTCGTGCATGTATTTCAATGAGGCGGCACCGGTTAAACCGGGCTTTAACTGCAAAATAATGCGGTCATCGCCCACCAATTTATCGGCGTATCCCGGAACATCAGGCCGGGGACCCACAAAACTCATATCGCCCCGGATAATATTCCACAATTCAGGAAGTTCGTCCAATTTGTATCTACGCATAAATTTCCCTACCCAGGTAATACGGTTTTGCTCATGTGCAGCCACGGTAGTATTTGATTTTGCTTTCTTCATACTACGGAATTTATGCAATTTAAACGGCTTACCATTTTGACCTATTCTCACCTGCGTATAAACTACAGGCCATCCCATGGTAAAACCAACAACAATAATAAAAATAAATAGTAAGGGTGACAAAATTACAATGGAGAGAATGGCTAAAAAATAATCGAAAACTTCTTTGATAACTTTACTACCCGGTTTATTAAGGTTGGGTACAAACTTAAGTTCACTAATCTCTTGATGGCGAACTAGAAATGAAAGAGAAAATAAAAACAAAAATATTGGTACGCTAAACAAGCTGTTTCCACTAAAAAAGATAAATAGGGTGCACACAAAAAGCATCATCGAAAATAATGGATACTTATTAAAGTAAAGTACGCTGTAATAAAACGATACTAATAAAAAGAAAAGTAAAAAGACGGCACCTAAAAGTCCTGAATACAAAAGTGCTGACAACACGGGATTGTGAGGGTAATCCAAATGGGAGGAGTCTCCATAATACGCAGTACCAAATGCTTCTAAATACTCAAAACCTCCTCCAAACAGCTGATGAATCGTACGTTGATTTTGAAAATAAGCTATTGCAAATTCCCATTTATCGAACTGATAGGTTTTGTGCGTCAAATAAGAAAAATGCAAGGTCTCAATTCCAACTCCTTTTCCAAAATAATTCTCTGCCCATTTATCAGCAATGGGTTGTTTCGATTGAACAGCCCAAAACACTACTAAAAAAAATACAGCTAAAATTAAGGTTAAAGGCAGCAGATTTTTAGTGAAAACAGTTGTAACATTTACTTTTTTTCTAAAAAAGAAAGTTATCTGTAATGCCAGTAAGCCAATAAATAAAAGAATTAAAAGGAATATGGAACGGGTTGAATATGAGAAAATAATATTACCTATTAATATTAAAACCAAGGTAAAGGACACACATCGCTTCAAACGATTTTCACTTTTCGAAATTCTGGGATACAAACCCACCAAACCTAAAAAGGAATACAATGCATAAAAATTCTTATCGTCGTTTATAGCTGTTCCCCAAGGTGTTTCTATTGGGATTTCAATTCCTAAAACTTGCAAACCATGTTTAAAAATGCCTAGCAACGCAACAAAGATGGAAGTTACCCAGATTACACGGCTCATTTTTTTAAATACCCAGAAAAAACCTTCCTGATTACGGGAATAGTATGTAAGGGCAAAAAATATCATTAAAAAGAAAAAGTTAATGATAAATTCCCCAAAATCGCGCAATGCTTTACCATAATAAGCTTCGGATAAAATAAAACCAATTATAAAAAATACTCCTAAAAAAATAAGTGGATTGAAGGTTTTTAGAAACTCAAAAATATATGCTTTCCGAAATAGGTTCCCTTTTAACGAATAAAAGGCTGCAATGCCAAGAATAATCAATGATGGTATAAAAAGATATTTCACCCCGGGAAGCACCATCCGAAGAAACCATAAGGCTACTGAAATCTGAAATAGTTGGCTTACTAATCTATTCTTATCAAATGAAAATCGCCATAGCTTTAAACTCATAAAAAAGTGCTAATTTCTTGGAAAAGGAAAAATTTTGTCAACTCTCCAATTAACAAAGAAAAGAATTCCAATTGAAACAATCAATGCTAAAATATCCTGATGTAAATAATAATGATTTAATAGGACAAAACCAATAAACAGCATGTTCAATACAATTGCATACAAATCAACCTTTAAATGCGACCAACCTGCTCTTGTGAGCCGCTGATACCCATGTTTCCGATGGGCAACGCTTAAAGGTTCCTTATTGTGCCAACGACGGTATAAAGTAAATGTGGCATCGAACCAAAACAGTGATGTAAGGATTAACCAATTGGAAATATTCAATTCCGAAGAATTATGGTAATAAATTCCTAATACGACCAAAATAAAACCAAGCTGTGTGCTGCCCACATCACCCATAAATATTTTGGCTTTGGGCCAATTCCAAACCAAAAAACCGGCAACTGACGCAATTAACACCCATAAAATAGGCTGACCAACAATTAAAAAAATACCCAATGAAACTAGTATCGCCTCTTGAGAAGCATAGGCATCAATACCATCCAAAAAATTAAAAAGATTGATGAACCAAATGATACCAATAAAAACTCCAAAATTCAAAAACCAAAACACAAATGGGTTATGAAGATTTGGCACCAACTGAAAACCTCCCAAAAAGTAAAGGGAGCCCAAAGCAGAAATGGCTTGCGCTAAAATACGTGCACCCGGTTTTATATCGAAAACATCATCCAACAAACTGACCATTGCCAAAACCAGACCCGACAATAAAGCAAAAAATAACCTAGCTTCAATTTGATTTTGTAAAAATAGGTATGTTAACCCACCGAACCAAGTTAATACAATGGCCAACCCACCACCCCTAGGCGTTGGAATGGAATGCGAACTGCGCTCATTGGGGTTGTCGAGAATGTTTTTTTTGAGGGCCAGTTGGCGGACTATGTAGGTTAAACCAAATGAAGCTAAGAATAAAATTGTTAAATGCCCAATCATACATAAGAATTTAGCCACGAATCCACGAGGTTTCGGGACAGGTTACACGAATTATTCCTTTCAGTCATGAAAACGCTGCGCTTAGTTTTCACGAATTATTAAAAGGAAACATCCCAATTTCAAAAAAAAAAAAAATTAAATTGATTTCATAACATCTTGCAAAACTTGTTTTGGTGTAAATGGTGGGTGAAAGTTTAATTCTTTAAAAGTCCTGGTGTTATCAATGACCATACTTCCAAATAACCGATTGTATAAGTTGGGCTTGATTAATTTAATCATTTTTTGAAAAATTAGAGTAAATGTAATAAAGTATTTCTTTTCATTAGTTGCCTGAACTAAATTATTAACAAATTCAGAAGTGCTTAATATTTGACCATCTCCTGCTAAAAAAATTCCTGATTTATTTTGATAAATTACTTCTTGAATTAGTGCCACTAGATTTCCAATATAAACCATGGCTCGCTTATTATAAATTCCATTGAAAGGAATGAATTTATATGTCTTCACAAAACGGGCTATCTTTAAAATGTTTCCCTTTACTCCAACGCCATAAACAACCGGAGTACGAATTATGGAAACCGTAAAATTCTCATCATTTAGTTTCATTAGCCGTTTTTCAGCATCTAACTTGCTTTTACCATATGCATCCGAAGGAAAGCATGGTGAATCCTCTTTCCATGGGTTTTGTTCAGTACTGTTTTCACCATATACCTTTACGGTACTCATAAAAATAAATTGTTTAACTCCATCGGCTTTCGCTTTTTGGGCTACTTCAAAAGCCAAATCTGAATTTATTTTAAAATATATTTCATCAGAAATGGATTTATCTTGATGTACAATTGCAGCTACATGAAACACCACCTCGGTTTTTTTAAAATCTATTTTAGAAGGTTGGTTTTCTATTAAATTAACTTCAGACACCTGAGATTGTGTGGAGTTATTTTTAAAATAGGTGCCAATGAATGAATTGGAACCAGTGATCAATACATTTCTATTTTCCATTGAATTGACTTAAGATTTCTTTATTCTTTTTTCTTCGATAACTATCGTATATCCAACCCCATTTATTAAAATATTTGAAAAGGGATAACAAAAATGTTTTAAAGAGAAAAAAACTTTGATGGGCTCCCCTTCCGTAATCGTGATAAACATGCACATATGGATACATTATCAAATCGTACTTTATACCAATCCGACGAGACAAATCCACATCTTCAAAATACATAAAAAAACGTTCATCAAATAATTGACCATTCAATTTATCCGATTTTAACAGCATAAAACAGCCCGATAAAATACCAATTTTAAAAGGTGTCTCATATTTAGCATCTTTTAAAATGTAATTACTTGCCCTTTTATTAAACACTTTAGATAAAAAAGGAACAAAACGAATAATTAAATTAAGCGGAATCGGTAATATTTTAGGCAAATATTGAATGGTATCGTCGGGAAAAAAAATCCGGGGTGTCAACATTCCAATTTGAGGATTATTATCATAGTAATCCACCAATATTTCCAATACATTATTTGGTATAACAATATCCGGATTTAGTATTAAATGATATCTCCCGAGCTTTTCTTTTTGCTTTAGAATTATGTTATGGCCAAAACCAAACCCATTATTGCTCCCACTCGAAACATATTCAATTCGTTTATTATTACAAAGTAGAGCTATATCCTTATTAGGCGAGTTATCAACAATATATAACTTGCTATCTATTCTGGCACTTAAGAAACTATCAATCGTTTTCTTAAGTATATTATGATCATTATTAAATGTTACTATTGTCGCTGTTAAATAACAATCCATTTATTTTAAAAGTTTAATAATCAATTTTCCCCATGAATCTAATTCACAATATTCCGAAGTTTTCCCTTCAACCGGATTTAAATTTGATAAATCACCCTTAATAAGGAAACTCATTTTACTGACTAATTCATTTACATCGGTTAAACTAAAAAATGATGTTTTTTTACTTCTTTTTGCTGTTTCATGTGCATAATCCATATCAGCCAATAACATTGGTTTGTCATAGCAAGAAAACTCTGATATCGGTAATCCCCAGGTTTCTAATTTTGAAGGGAAGATTAAACAATCAACATTTTGATAATATTCAAAAATTTTCTCTTTTGTTAATAAACCAACGAAATGGACTGTTTTAAGTTTCGAGTATTTTTTCACGACCCATTCTGAATATTTATTCTCAGATCCATCAATTGTCAAAAATACTTCAAAATTTGAAATTCCCAGTAATTCTAGCTTTATACAAGCTTCACAGATATACTCAAAATTTTTAAAGGTTCTTGGAAAAGATGGGTAAAAAAAACAATACTTATCACTTCTATTCGCTTCCTTAAAATTGTTCGAGATCTCAGGTAACGAAAAAGGATTTGCAACTATAATGTTTTCTTTTTTTAAATCAAACATTTTAATAAATCGATCCGCAATCCAATTTTGCTGAACAATAATAAAATTATTTTTTTTAATATTAATCTTATACAGGTATTTATAAAACAATGAAAACAGCGAAATTTTGGGGCTAAACTTCCAATCGTTAAAATTTGCTTTATAAAAAGGCCCTGGATTATGACAATATACCGCTCTTATATTTGCATTAACAATTGGCGTAATATCATGCAGCGATAACCATAAGAAAGGTTTAAAACGTTTTGATATTTTATGAAAATAAAAATACTCATAATATAATCTATATAAATATGATTTTCTTGATTTAGGAAATTCGATTAATTTAACATTCTTGGTTTTCACCTTCGATTTGCTATATACAAGTGCAATTATTATATAACTATCACTTAAAAGAGAATCTGTTTCAGATAGGCAATCTTGCAAAACAGATAGAGGGCCTCCTTCGAAAATATTGATAGCTGAAATTATTATTGTTCTTTTTTGCATCATAAAATTCCTTTCAAAAAGTTTATCCTACTTTTTCCCACGTACGATTATCGAAATTAAATCTTTTAATAACTTTTGCAGGAATTCCAACTGCTATTGAATATGGAGGAATATTATTATTAACAACAGACATCGTTCCAATGATTGAACCTTTGGCTATTGTCACTCCCGGAAGTATTGAAACAAATTCTCCAATCCATACATTATCTTCAATTACTACATCTTTAGAAACAATTTTCCTGTCTTTTGGCAAAGTATTTGGATTATCATCTTCAATAGAGCCTTTATAAACCCCATGATTATGATCAGTAATAAATACGTTACTCGCTATCAAAACATTATTACCAATTATTACTCTTTTGAGAGCTGCAATGTGAACATGATCATTAATCTGGACGTTTTTACCTATTATTAGAGTTTTACTTTCAGGTATTTCATGAAATACCGCTTCCAACCTAATCCCAACCCCGGTAGTAAAACCATTACCAATTTCAATATATTGTTTACCCCTGATATTAAATGGACGTCGAATTAATCTCGCTCTTTTAAAGAGTAATTTTGTAATTACTTTATCCACAAACAACCTAATTAATCCACACAAGCCATACCTAACATAAAGAAATTTTATTTCCATCTTATTAAATTAATTGGAGTAAACTTATTTTAATTTTTATAAAAAAAAGTTTTTACTTCATCTAAAATCCTTCTAATAGTCAAAATTATGAACTGAATATAGTTAAAGTTTTACTTAATTTTTATTATTATTTTTCTCGTTTTCAACAATATAACCGATAATTAGCGGCAATAAAGATAAAACAGTAAATGTAGGGACACTGAAATGACTATTCCCACTAAACATTAAAAAGTAAAATGTTACTAAATACATTAGAAAAATTTCTTTTAAATAATCTTTTAATTTCCAATATTTTAAAAATACTAATATTAAAAAGTATATGTAAAACATGCAACCAAAGATACCAGAAAATAATAAGGATGAAATTATTGGGTTGTGTGGATAATCTAATCGTTTTGGATCGTTATAAAACTTATCACCATACCAACCTAAATAATCAAATCCATGTCCAAATAATTTATGATTCCATTTATATTTTGTTTGCCAGATATTAAATGCATATTTCCATCTATCAATACGAGAAGAGCTAAATTGTTCTTTGGCAAATTCCGGCATCTCCATTTGTGTTATATTATAAACATATTGATCAAGAAACACGGAATGGTCTGATGTATCATCACAAATCAATTCAATATCGGCAAAGTCAACAATTGTTCCTTCTTTTTGAGAATTCATAAAAGTTTCCATACTATGCTGGTTACCTTTAAATGTATAAGAGCAAGTTACCAAGTACCAATCCTTATCGATTGCTTTTATTTCTTTATTTAAGTTATTTCTAATTTTATTATCATCATTTATCCACCAGCCTATATGAAACGGAAAACCGTCTCCTTTTATAACACGGCATTTAAAATTAAATGTATATTTTCTACCCTTGTGATAATAGATTTCTCTTCCTTTATATAATAAAGGCCAAAATCCTGATCCTTTATATTTTGACACCCTCAGAAATTTGAGGCCTTTCTCTTCCAATATTTCATATTTAACTGAATCATTTTCAGACAACTTCTCCGACCAGAATTCTTTACCATTTGTGAAGTCACCATTATAAAACAGGCTATTCTTATCTCTCGGTTTCGTATTCCAATATGTTATTTCATCATGGTGCAATTTATTAATCTCTGATTTCCATAATACATTATAAAATTCTGTATAACTTTTGTTTGTATCAAAAATTGTATTAATCCTATATAAAGAAACTGTTATGGATTTAACCACAAAGTTATCCTTATTAAAATCAAAATTTATATAAAAAAATACTGTCACAAATGACATTAATACTAAAAATGCAATTAATCCTCTCTTAAAAAAGGAATATATAATAATGTCTTTGTTTTTGGAAAAAATTAACCATAATAAATAAACTATAATTAATAAAAAAAATAGTATATATGCTCTTCTTGAATAACTTAATATGATATTCATTAAATAGATAAGAAAAAACAATAAATTCAAACCATTATGAAATATTCTGTTTTTTATATTACTTATTAATAAAATTAAACCATAAAAAAAGTACAAGGAATAAATATTATAATCAGAAACTAATGAAAACAGTTGATTATAATTAATAACAAAATGTATTAAAGCGAATAAACCAATTAAGGATAGAAATACTAAGAAATACTTTATAATTGTTACCTTAATAAGATCAAATTCATTAGTATCATAGGTTGAGGCGAAGAAAACCAAGAATAATATAATAACTGCGTTAAAAATCTCTTTTAGATTTAGTACCTCAATTTTTTGACTTAAAAATAATGATAGCAAATAAAAAAATAATACTATAAGAAAAGGAGTCGTTTTTTTTATGAAGATTAGAATATCTTTTTTCCATGTTATCAGACTTGCTAATCGAATTAACATATAAATACTGACCATAGGTATAAAACAGTACTTAAACGGTGTAAATATTGTTCTTAAAAAATAAAAAAGAATAGTGAATGAGAATAACCAAGGAGAAATCTTCAATGAATAATTATACAATTTTAACCACATATAATTAATTTTCGACAAATCAGATTTTACAATTACCATGAAATATTGCTAATTAAAGTTATAGATGCTATTCAAGTTAAGCAAAGGTCCTATTTATGAAATGTTAAAACTCTTATCTTTACCTGATATTAATTTAAATATCGCAATAAGCTTTTTCTTCTGTGTTAATCCAACAATTGACAAAATAAAAAATAAAATAATATATCTTAGTAATATATAGTCGTATAACATCATCATTAAAAAACTAATCAGCACGGTACCTATAACAATTAACCAAATATACCTATCGTTATATACTTGTTTTTTACATATTCGTCTATAGGCAATCAGATGAAATAATGCAAGGACTAAATAACTTGCAGAAGTTGTATATGCAGCGGCAACATATCCATAAATTGGGATAAATTTACTATTTAGAATATAATTGATAATAGCAGCAAACACAGTTCCTATTGCAATAACAATTGTTTTTTTGTGATATAATTCAAGACTTGAATAAGTATTATAAACGTACTGAAATAATGCTCCAATAGCTATTGGCATAACTACTAACTTCGCATCCCAAAAATCTCTGGAACCAAGAATTTTAATAGCTTCTGGACCGGCGGTAACAATTAATAGAGTTAAAACACTCATAATTAGAACTATTACCATATTTGAACTTCTGATAGATTTAAAATTGTTTTGACTATAACTTGTATAAAGCCATGGGTTATAAGCTTGTAATACTGCATTTGAAAAAATCAACAATAATACAGCATATTGGAAGCCAAAACTATAAATCCCAGCCTCAGAATTACCGCAAATATTAATTATCATTATTCTATCAATCTGAGTTAAAACCACCATTGCTAATGCATGTGGGATCATTGGTATAGATATCTTCAACGCATACGACCAATATTTTTTTATGTGAAATTCCCAACCATCTCGAATTATTTTAAAATAGTAAAAAATTCCCATTAAAAACATTGGAAAAATAAGTCCTCCAATTCGACCAAAATATCTCTGATTATTGAATACATACAATATAAACAAAAAACAAAAAACAATAGCCCCGATAGAATTGATTATTGATATAAAAATATTCTCTTTATATAGTAATTCAAATTTGTACCTTTCTTGCATGTATAAAACAGATGGTTGGAATAGCAAGTAAACGAACATAATAATAACAAGACTCGGATCTAGTTCCATCCACTTGCCTAATTGAGATTTGAATACAATTGCAATGATTAGAAATGAAATTGCGAAAATGCTACCCAATGTTTGAATCGATGCAAGGAATTTATTTAGTTCAGAAGGAAAATCCATTTTTGCATTACCAATGCTGTATGGTAAACCTAATCCAATAACCACTAAACCAATATTAAGCCACGCAGCAAAATTACTCGCTATCCCATAATCAGAAGTGGTTAATAACCTGGTAAATATTGGAGCTGTGATAATGGCACTTGATCTAATCAGGATATTTGATAACATGTAACCAGACCCTGATTTGATGGCAGCTTTATTTAAATTTTTCGTTTTTTCTTTATCCAAGCAAGTAATTTTTATAATTCTATTTAGCTCAACAATACCATCATGATCTTTAATAAAGGCTTTGTAGTTGAAAATATTCTTTTTTACTTGAGTAACTAATTTGATTTAGAATGTTTTATACCTATTATATGCTTTTTCAAAAAACATTATTAATCGATCGAGTTGTTTTTGAAATTCATCAGTAAGTCTTTTTTCATTTCTTAAAATTGTTTCGCCTTCAGTCATTAAATATTTTAAATTTATCTCCATACCAACTGACTTTATTGCCGCAATATATGCTGCACATGATTTTATGTTATCAATTGAATCAAAAGAAGCTATAAGAGATGGAAGTTCTTCAAAAGAATTAATACGAGTTATACCTTCAATCAATGTAAATGGAACATCGCCAAAAACAATTGATTTTTTACCTAACATAGCAGCTTCATAAGCTCCGGTACCTGTTATCGTTATAACACCCTTGGCATTCTCAATCCATGGCTTTGGATCATTATAATAATTAAGTTGAACCAATTTTACATTGGGAAATTTTCTAACATTCTTATAAAACTCGAAACTTCTTTCTCCCAACATTGCCTGATGCTCTTTAACGTATAATTTCCAACCTATGGGAAGTGATTTTGAAATTTGCTCTATAATAAATAATTCATTAATATAAAATGGGGCTTTCACAAAAGTGGTTGATTCCGGGATCAAATGCAATGGCATATAAACATATTTGTCCTCTTTTTCAGGTTTATCAAAAAACTTATTGGGTCTTAGCAATAACTGTTTCTTTAATTCAACTTTAACATAAAATAGTAAATGTTTAAAAGGCTTAGAGAACAATATATTTTTACGCTTAAGTTTTAAATTTTTATTTGTTATAAAAACATTCCAAAAATAGAATATCTTACCCAATAAATATTTTAAAGTAAAATAAAGACTACTAGGTTGATATTGACTGGTAATTGTACCTTTAAATTCATTTGACATGATGTTGGATTTCTGTCTCATTTTAAGCACATAATCATACTCATTTGCTAATTCGTCTGGTGTCCTTAATAAAAAAGTCTCATATTCTTTAATCAAATATTCTTCTAATTTCACACCAAGACAATAGGTAGGAATTTTATACCCTTCAAACCTTGGATAATCTATATTTAAGTACGGAATCTTTTTATTAAAAGCCACTTCGTTAATTATTGTGCGCAACAATTCTCCATCCTCAATATCTATAATTAAATCTGGGTTAAAATCCTCGAGTACTTCAATTACCCTTTTATACCCTAATTCTAAGAAATACTGACTCTGAGTAAGATCAGAATAACTAAAAAAATTCCTGGTATGATAATGCCTTGTCATTAATTGAGAACTAGTAATCTGAAGATTCAAATTTTTATAATATGAATATTCCTTTTCTATATTCTCTAAATAAGCTATATCGACAGGATGATTTTTATGATTTAAATTAAAACTTACACAAAGCTCTTTTAAATCATAAAGTTTAACCTCTTTCAAGTTTTCCTTAAATTTATAGAATGTATTATTGTTATAATAACATTTGTTATAATAACTCTCTTCAGGATGTATAAAGAATGCACCTACTTTATTATTTTTTGATAATAAATCCTGAGCTATAAAATAGAAGGGAAAGGAAAAACTCTCCTTGCATATTAATAATATTTTTTTGTCTTGTAGCATAATGAAATTTTAATTAACATTAAAATTATGTTGTTAAATCGATAAAATTTATTAAATCAGCATTTTGATTGAATATTTTTTTATTTTCCAATAGCTTGGAAGTATCCCAATTCCACCATTCCAGCTTCTCTAAAAAATCGATAGTTTTATCATCAAATCGTTTTGATTGAATTTTAGCAGGGTTACCATATACAATTGAGTAAGGTGGTATATCTTTTGTAACAATACTCCCTGCTCCTATTATTGAACCTCTCCCTATATTCACACCAGCCAATATTACAGAATTAGAACCAATCCATACATCTTCACCTATAATAACAGGTCCTTTTGTTTGTATGTCTTTACCAAAGTCATCATGAAAAACTAAGTGATTTATAAAACAACTGGTTAACCGCTCAAAAATATGATTGAAATCAACAATACATACATTCTGTCCTATTGAGGAAAAACTCCCAATCTCAATCTTATCCTTCAATGATTTCAGAATAGTTCCTGGTCCTGTAATTGTTACAAATCTTCCTAATATTATGGTGCCATAACATCTCGATTCTGATATTTTACATCCTTCATTTATTAGTTTAATACTGCATTTAGAATCAATTATATAACATGGATATTTTGCATCCGGACTTTTATTTACTATACTATAATTCAAATCGGAATATCTGTCCAATATAATATTCTTTTTATATCTCAGTAGTAACTTCTTCAGATAGTTTTTAACCATAACTAATTAATTCTTAATTTATTCAGTCTAGTAAAAATTGAAATTAAAATACGAAATAACCCTAATTTCATTAATATTACCTTTATTTTATCGTTTCGTTTAGTGAAATTTGAAGTCATTATAAGTTTATAATCCTGTAATACTTTTTTCCTATATTCAGCATAAATTGATTTACCATAATCATCGGTTTGCTTAACTAAATAAATACAGGTAGAAAGTAATGTGGAGAAATAATGAATATGGGCTTTTTCTTCTAATTTTGGATAATTTGATTTAATAAATTCATGCCAAAATTTTGTAGCTACAACCATACCCAATTTATTATAACTAAATTGAGAACGAGTAGTACTCGTTCCTTCCTGATTATAAAAATAAAAAGTTTGGTTACTTAACACTATTTTTTTGGCATCTTTAAAAATTAGCGGCATAACAAGCATATCTTCATAAATCTTACCCTCAGGGAATTTTACTTTACTAAATAAACTTTTTTCATATAATTTTCCCCAAGGCGCACATAATGTTTGTTCCGTAAGAAGGATATCCATTGCTTCTTCATCATTAATGATATTTAACGTACCATAATTTCTTTCAATTGAAAATTCATTAATGTCAAATGAATCATAAATATTCTGATATGAACACATTGATATCCTTGAATCATTATTGCTAAGATTATTTATGAGTTGCTCTAAAAAAAACTTATGAACAAAATCATCGCTATCGATAAATGTTAAGTATTTACCTTTCGCCAATTCAATACCAACATTTCGTGCAATAGATTGACCTGAATTATTTTGATGTATAACCTTTATATTTGAATATTTGGTTGCATATGAATCACAAATTTGAGGACAGTTATCTGGTGACCCGTCATCAATGAGTATTAACTCGAAATTCTGATAGGATTGTGATAAAATACTTTCAATACATCTTTTTAAGTATTTTTCAACCTTGTAGACTGGTACAATAACACTTATTAAATCCCCTGAATTATTTCCCATTAACAATTTCTTTTATTTTTTCTAAATATTGATACCCAGTTTCAGTATCTGGCTCCAGATAACACCCTTCACCCCATTCATTCCATGCATTAACATAAATAAATTCAGAGTATTTACCACTTGTAGTTTCCTTAATATTAAGCAAGTTTTTATAAAATAATTCAGGAGAAGCCTTTTTACACACCATACCTGCATAATTCATTCGTGGAGTGTTATCCCATCTGGTAAATACTCCTCTATAAACAGGCTTATTTGTTTTTTCGATTTTTTTGTTTATAACTTTACTTAATTTAACAGAATTAATCACGCGAGTAACTAATAACTTCTTTTTGAATAATCTATTATTTATTCTTCTTATTAATATTTTGGAAGAATAATACAAATTCTGGGGAACATTTAACTTATGCTTCAATGTATACGTTGGTTCAAAGTTGTAATACGCGTCAACCAGATTATCTCTTTCCTCCAATTTTCCATTGTTATTTGCCACTACAATGTAAATCCCATCAAAACCATTATTAATTGCCTGATTATTCCAGCAATCTAACATTTCAGCAAGACACTCAATATCCCCACTCCTGTAAATATTTAAAACAGGTTTATTATCAATCTTGATATACCTTTTATCCTTGAAAAAACTCAATAAATATGTAAAGTGTTTTTCCCAATCAGCCTCACTTCCATATTCCTGTTTTATGAGAATTTCCTTTTCATTTCCATACCAGGTTCGGGTCCAAGTTTCATTTGCCCAACAAATAGAATAATTAATATTTATCTCAGGATGATGTAAAAGGATTTCGAGAGGTTTTTCTAATAATTGTTTTCCATTAAACCAATAGTGATAAACGCAAAACCCATAAATACCATATTCTTGTGCTAATTCCACCTGCCATTTCCATGCAATTGCATTTTCGTCAGATAAATCATAATAATTATCATTTAAAGGAATATTTGGCTGCCTGTGTCCTTTAAATAAAGGCTTACCCCTTTTCACCGCTGTCCATTCAGTATATCCCTCCCCCCACCATTCATTGTTTTCCTTTATTTCATGATATTGAGGCAAGTACATAGCAAGTATCTTCATATAGCTTTTTCTTTTAATGTATTTTGATGAATTCGACCAATTGAGTACCAAAAAATTGGAATAACTATTTGGAATGAAAAAATATCTGAGCCCAATGCCTGCAAACAAATTGCAATAATAATCCCAACCTCTAAATAATATTCACTTAGACTTTTAATACCTTTTATTATAGTACTTATTATTATACTAATAAATATAAAAATTCCAAGTACGCCTATCTCTGCAAGCATCCTAACATAATTACCATCCGGAATAAATTTATCACTGTAAGGAACTGCTTTATGACTAAAAACACCTAAACCACTGCCAATAATCAAGTTTCCATGTTTCAATCCATCACTCCAACTTTTACTTCGCTCTCCAAATGCATCAAAAATCATTTTTAAACGATCGCCCAAATCAGGTAAAAACTCCGGATTTTTTTTTAGTAAAAATATAATTGTTCCTGTCAGAAGTGTAATTTCCAAAATTAAATACCTCTTTTTTAATAGATTAAACTTAAAATATGCAAGATAATGTAGGGCAATAATTGCAGCTAAAGTAACGAATAAGGCAGACCGTCTGAAAGTTAAAATGACAGCAATTAAACAAATAATAAAACTAATTTTACCTTTATGTCCTTCAGTATCAATAATTTTACTAAAACTTATTAAAACTCCAATAGCACCTAGTGAACCTGTTGCGGTTATACCTAAAATTGATCTGTAAAACTCAGATGTGGAAATTGGATTAGTCCCCACTCCATCAATAGTTGATAGAAAATACCTGTAATTATAAGGCTGCAAAAAAAAGAATACAAATCCAATCACAAAAAATAGCACCAGTGCCATTAAAGTATTCCTATAAAAGTCCAGATTATTCTCATCTTTATTTTTAGCAAAAAAGTAAAAAAATACGGGCAGGATTGAATTAGAGAATTCTTGAATATATACAGAGATAGGAAGACCTGAAAGGAAAAACCAAATAAGAGAAACAAAATTCAATAATACGTACGAGAGAATAAGTATATCAAACCCCCTTCCTACGCTTAGCTTATTGCGAATAAAATATTCAACAATAAAAAACGAGATAATTAGCGAAGCAACTACCCCTAATCTGACTAATCCTGGAATAAATATCGCCAACAGATATACTATTAACATTACGTAATAGTAATAATTTATTGATTTATAGGATAATGTTAATTTCATTAAATTAATTTAACAATATATTACAAGGTATAATATTTTACCCAATAAATTTTATGTTAACAAGTTCACGGTTTTTTTATACTCGCTCCATTGACCCACATCCAGCCATGATTTTTCAGAAACCGGATAGACCCCAACACGCATATCCCGTTTTATTACATCTTCTATTAAGTGAGTAATATGATAAAATGTATCATCAGGAATTAAATCCAGCACTTCTGGATTAATAACATACATCCCTGTATTGACCAAATAATTAAATTCCGGTTTTTCAATAATCCTGTCTAAAATTCCGCCGCTTGAAATTTCGCAAACACCATAGGGAACAACAAAGTTCTGCATTGATCCAATTATTGTAATTAAATTTTTATTCTCTTTATGAAAATCAAAAATTCTTGAATAATCATCCTTTATAATTATATCACAATTAGAAACAAAAAAATCATTTTTTACTTTTCCTCTTACAAATTTTAAAGCTCCTCCGGTTCCTAATGGTTTTTTTTCATGTATATATGAAAGATTATAATCTTTAGAATCGTCATCAAAATAGGCTTTTATAAGATTAGCTTTGTGATTCAGGGTTAAATAAAATTCATTAACCCCATATTTTATATATTCATCCATTATAATCTCGATCATTGATTTATCTCCAATCGGAATTAATGGCTTAGGAAGAATTTTCGTGAATGGTTCAAGTCTGGTTCCTTGACCACCAGCCATAATCACAGTTACAATATGCTCTTTAATTTTATTGCGCTCAATTATACCATGTTTTTCTTTAAAAATAGTATCTTCAGTTAAGACATCTATAAGTTTGCCATTTTTAATAATTGGAACATGTTTTATTCTATTTTTTAGAAGTAATTCAGTTGCGGCGTTAATATCACGTTCCTCCAAAAAATGAAATTTATGGTTATAAATTGTTATCACATTATTATTAAGGTCAACTCCATTTAAAACCGCACGTCTAAAATCACCATCTGTTATAACCCCAATTACAGCATTTTCTTTATCAACAACAACACAAAAACCTATGCCCCCTTCATCTATAACTTTTATAGCATCTTTAATTGTTGAGTTATAAGGAATCTGATATTTTTCCATCTTTTATTTTATTTAATAAATATTCGGCATATTCAAAATCGTCCATATTATCAATATCAACGGAACGATTTCGGGGCATAATATAGGCATAAGACTTATCTGAATAATACTTTTTTGAAAAAATTAAATCTTTGTTGAAAACATAAATTGCACCGTTAGGATAATATGTTGATTTAAAATCTTGACGATTTAAAATACTACTATCAAATATAGAAGTAAATGACTTATCCTCATTTATATACTTATGCCAACTTATTGGATGATGTTCTTCAGTATAAGAAATTACTGATTCTGCATTTTTCAAATTAAATAACTCAATTGAATTATCAATATCTTCCGTTGTTCTTAAAGGAGAAGTAGGTTGTAAAACAACAAATTCGTTAATACTAATATTGTTTTCTAACGATAATCGGTTTATTGTATAAATGTAATTATCAATTGCCTTTGCATTATCAGTTGCCAAATAATCAGGTCTTAAAAACGGGATATAAGCACCATATTCTTTTGCCACATTAGCAATTTCTTCACTGTCTGTCGAAACCATAACTTTTGTTATGTATTTCGATTTTAATGCTGCTTCAATAGCATAGGCTATTAGTGGTTTACCTAAAAGTTTTTTTGTGTTTTTACCGGGTAATCCTTTAGAACCACCTCTCGCAGGAATAATAGCCAACATTATTCAAAATCCTCCCACTTAAGTAAAGTATCTGCTAAAATTTCATGTTGCAAAACTCTTCCAATCACATATTTCATTTCATCGGGTGCAATTCCAGTTCCAGGTCTTTTTACATCTAAGTCGTCAATCGTAATCTTATCTCCTTTTTTCAAATCTCGACATGATACAATACTTCTTCTAAACTTCAATTTTTTATTTTCTTCATCGGATGAAACTATCCGGCTAAAGCCACCTAATGCTTCATGAATATTTTGACTTTCTTGTACTATTTCTTTCAATTCTCTTGGATCAGCGGATATCTGGTGGTCCCAACCTGGCATATCTTTATCTAAAGTGAAATGTTTTTCTATTACACATGCACCTAATGCTACTGATGCCAAGGGTATTGAGGTTCCTATTGAATGATCCGAAAAACCAATTGGATAATTAAAAGCATTTTGAAGCATTTTAATATTATTCAAATGAATATCTTGATATTTAGGAGGATATATTGATATACAATGCAACAAAACGATTTGATTATTGCCTTCTCTTTCAATAGTCTTAACGGCAATTTCTATTTCTGAAAGAGTTGCCATTCCTGTAGACAAAAAAATTGGCCTTTTATATTTTGCAGTATGCTTTATAAGTTCCAAATTATTTATGTCCATTGAGGCTATTTTAAAAAAAGGGACTTCTAATTTTTCTAATAAATCAACTTCACTTTTTGAAAATGGTGACGAACAAAAATCAATACCGATAGCACTGCAATACTGTTTCAATTCATAATGTTCTTCCTCTTTGAGATAATACTTTTCAACCATTTCTTTCAATGAACCAAAATGTTTTTTACCGCCATCTCCATCATTATATGATTGATTTCTCTGGTATTCTTCTTTTGATATTAAAGATTCTGGAGTCCAAGACTGAAATTTCACAGCATCGGCACCACACTCTTTTGCACTATCTATAATTTTTTTTGCTAATAATATGTCTCCATTATGATTAGCCCCTACTTCAGCTATTATGTATGGTTTACAAAAATTACTTAATTCAATTCTTTTACCTATTTTAATTTTTATCATCTTTAATGTTTTTAATATTTTCCCACCAAAATATCGATTCTTTATTTAAGTTCAGAATGGCATTACAATAATTATCAATATCATTACTTAACAATTTATTATACAATTTTTCAATCCAAATGAATTCCTTTTCATAATAAGCATCAATATCTTTCAGAAACTTATAATGAAAATATTTAGTTTTTATGCCTGTTATAATTTTTTGCTTTGTTTCATTTCCAATTCCAATAACATTTTCTCCCCATTGTCGGTAATATGTGATTGTTTCATTTGTAAAACATGCCTTTGCTCCATTCATCATTACTTTTGTAAAAAGAGTCCAATCTGCTGCAACTAAATCATCATTTAAATTAATATTCTTCAGATAATCAACATTACATGATACATTAGATAATCCAAACAAGTTTTTATCCCTAATAAAACCTAAATCAATTTCACTGAATGTGCCAAGTAGTTTTGAGAATACTTTTTCCCCTTTAATTGATTTATCTATAGGAACAATTTCGTTTGCTATTAGGTCATAAGTATCCATAAATGAGGTAACTTTTTGAATCCTATTTGATTCAAAATAATCATCACAATCTCCAAATACAACCCATTCAAATTTTTTTTCAATTAAATAAAAAATAAGTTGATTCCTGTTATTTATAATACCACCTTTTGCTTCAATAAATACTACATCTAGATTACATGTATCCAAATTACCAATATCACATCCATCATTTAAAATAACCAATTTAAAATCTTTAAATGACTGATTTTTTATGCTATTAATAAACGTATCCCAAAATACAATTCCTCTTGGAAAAATGACTGTTGCAAATGCGATACTCCTACACATGTTGCAATATTCTTATAATTTTCTAGCTGGATTTCCCACCATTTTATCACCTTCTTGCACATTTCGTATCACAACACTTCCGGCCCCAATAAATGCATATGCTCCAATTCTTTTTGATGGAATTACTGTGGTTTTTGTTCCTAAAAAAGCTCCTTCTCCAACGGAAACAAACCCTCCCAAATCTACGTTAGGCATTATTGACACAAATGGATCTAATTTAACATCATGGCCAATATAAGCTCCCAAATTAATTGTAGTACATTTAGATATGATTACATTAGTTGTTATTACAACATTTGGACAAATAATACTACCTTCTTCAATAATATTGAATTTTCCTATCACAGCATTAGGTGCTATATAGGTATAAAAAGATACTTTACCTTGTAACTTTTTATATATAGACCTCTTTATCAATGGATCAGCAATTCCCAAAATAACCAAATCGCTTGGTTTAAAATCAAAACTATCTTCTTCTCCAATAACCTTATAGTCAGATGGAAAACCATCAAGAGCGTTAAAGTCCTTATCAAGATAACCTGCTATTTCCCAGTCTTTATAATTATCAGGAATTAATCTCAACCAGCTTTCCAATTCTCTTCCAAAACTACTGGCACCTAAAATAAACAACCTTCTTTTATTTAGCACTATATCCACCATCAATAATCAAATTTGTACCGGTTATCCATTTTGACATATCACTTAATAAAAACAAGCAGGCATTTGAAATATCATCAACATCTCCTAACCCTAAAGGGTGTGACAACATTATTTCTTTAACTTTTTCCTCGGGTAATAAAACAAACATCTCAGATGCCATTTTTGTCATAACCATTCCTGGAGAAATTGTATTAACTCTAATATTTTTCGAAGCTAATTCTAATGCCATTGCCTTAGCACCTCCAATTAGTGCCGATTTGCTGCTACAGTATGCTGTTTTACCAACTTCTCCCAATACCCCCATAATAGAGCTTATAAAAATAAAACTTGCACCTTCTTTATTTACGTATTTCTTTTTTGATATTATTTTCGAAATTTCAAATGCGGATATTGTATTGACTAAAAACAAATCATAATATATTTCCACTTTCATTGACCTTAAAGGAATAGTTTTTTCAATACCAGCACTATGAATAAAACCCGAAATACTCCCGATTTTATCAACAACCTCAGAAATTATTTTCTCGAGTTCGTCAAATTTGGTTACATCGCAAGAATAAAAACAATGCTTACCTTCATTTAATAAAGATAATGTTTCATTTAATCTCTTTTCATCTCTGGCTAATAAAATAGCATTAGCTCCTGCTTCTGCAATTTTTATGGCACAATTTCTTCCGATACCACTTGAGGCTCCTGTAATTATAATATTCTTCCCTTCTATCGAAAACATTTTATCAGGCAAAATTTTCTATTCCTATTAACTGTTGCATAGATTTTACTGTAGTAATTCTTTTTAATTGATCAGATGTTAATTTCTTATTAAAATTTTCATCTACTAAAGCAATAATAGTCATTATAGCAAGCGAGTCGAATTCATCCAAACCACTCAAATCTGTATCTAATGTTAGTACAATATCTTCTAATTCCAATTCTTCAGTCAAGATTTTTAAAAATTCTTCAGTTTTCATAATGAATATATGTTATAAATTGTTTCACATCGAATTAAATAGTAATTATAGTTGCCCCCCAAGATAAACCCACTCCAAAACCAACCAACATAACTTTATCACCCTCTTTTAATTTATTTTCATGCAAAAGTTTTGATAACGCAATGGGTATAGTTGATGAAACAGTATTTCCAGTTTCTGATAAATCAACATAAAATTTATCTTTTGAAATTTTACATTTTTTTCGTAAAAAATCAAGCATAAATTTATTTGCTTGATGAAAAATAAAAAAATCTATTTTTTCTAATTCTGTTTCATTTTTATCAATTGCTTCGCTAACAGTTAATGGAATATTCTCAATAGTAAAATTGAAAATTTCAGGACCATTCATAAATAGATTATTTTCAGTTGTAATATTTCCTGTTCCATATTCTATTTCTGGAGCATTAAAATTATAAAAATTTTTTGCAGCTCCGTTTTTCACTATTAAACAATTAGCTCCTCCACCATCAGTTTTTAAAACGAATTCACCAATATTTTGAGTATTATCCTTTTCAATAATTGTAGCAGTGGCTGCATCACCAAAAATTAACCGGTTAGTTCTATCCTTTCGATGAATATATTTTGAATAAGTTTCAGCTGTTAAAAGTAAGATGTTTGTTGCAATGTTTGATGATATTAATCCTTTAGCCATAGCTAAACCATATATGTATCCTGAACAACCGAGATTAAAATCATATGCTCCTATATTTTTACTTAATCCTAGTCGATCTTGTAAAATGCAAGCAGATGTAGGAAGAAAGTAATCAGGACTTTGTGTACAAAGAATTACAAAATCAATTTTACTTCTTTCATATCCATTCAAAACTTTCTCGCCTGCTCCAACTGCTAAATCCACAGCTGTCTGGTTCCCAGAAACAATATATCTACTTTTAATGCCCACTTTTTCCTCAAATGATTCAAAATCAGCATCTGGAAAATCCTGCTTCAAATCTTCATTTGTTAGTCTATTATTAGGTAAAAAGTATTCTACTTTCTTAATTTTAGTTCCCACAAAACTTTATTTTTTTACACTACTCGGAATATTTACTACTCTATCAGCCAACCATTCTGATACACTTAAATCACCGTGCTGGCATGTTTTGAACATAGGCAATCGATTCATTAATTCCCATATAGGTCTGGTCATTACATTATTTTTATTTGTAAAGTTAAGAAAATTATCCCTCTCTGTTTTATTGGTACAAAGCACCGTATTTAACCAATAATTTGATTTTGCATCATCTGGTTCAGAAAAAAAAATAAAGCCATTATTTAATTTATTAAAAAACGCTTTATATGCATTTGCTATTTCTCTTTTACTTCTTAAAAAGTATTCTAATTGTTCTAATTGAGCTACTCCAAGTGCAGCGTTGATATTAGGCATGCGGTAATTAAAACCAATTTCATCATGAACAAACTCCCAGGGATGGGGTACTTTTGCCTGTGTTGAAATATGTTTTGCTTTTACTGCCAATTGCTCATCATTAAATAACAGCATACCTCCTCCACCGGTTGTTAATACTTTATTGCCATTAAAACTTAATACTCCAATTTTACCGAATGTCCCTGTGTGTCGCCCTTTATAAAAACTTCCCAGACTTTCTGCAGCATCTTCAACCAATTCAATACCATATTTTTTGCAAATTGTACTTATTTCATCAATCCTGCACGGATGTCCAAATGTATGCATTGGAACGCAGGCAGCTATTTTTCGACCTGTATTTATATTATATGAATTGTTTTCCTTTATTTCAACATTATCATATAGCCATTTTTCCAAAGCAATGGATGAAAGACCCATGGTATCTTTATCAACATCGATGAAAATTGGTTTTGCACCACAATAACTAATGGCATTTGCAGTTGCAATAAATGTAAGAGGCTGGGTTATCACTTCATCATCTGCTTTTACTCCAGCAAGCATTAAAGCCAGGTGTAAAGCATTAGTACCATTGACACAAACTATAGCTTTTGTTACCCCTGTATATTTGGCCATTTCTTCTTCAAAACGATCGACAAATTTTCCTACACTCGAAACAAAAGTTGTGTCAATGCATTCTTCTATATATTTTTTTTCGTTTCCCGAAAAAACGGGTTCATGCAAAGCAATAAAACCTTCTGGTTTATTATATAACTTCCTTATAAAATCAACAGTATTTTCAATTGCCTCTTTCATTTATTATATATTATAAATATTGGCCTTATACTTTTTTAAATTTTCTGAATTGCTGAACCAATTACAGGTTTCTGTCAAACCTTGCTCAATAGTATAATCAGGTTGAAACCCTGTCAAGTTTTTAATCAATGAATTGTCACCCCATAAACGAAAAACTTCCGAATTTTTTGGTCGTAATCGTTGCTCTTCCGTAATAAATTGAACATCTGAATTCATTATTTTTTTTATTAACTCAAGGGTATCTTTCATTGATATTTCAAAATTACTCGAAATATTAATTTCTTTTCCGATAGTTGAATCGTTTTCAGCCAGAGCGATAAATCCTTTACAAGTATCTTTTACAAAATTAAAATCACGTGTTGGGGTCAAATCTCCTAATTTTATTTCCTTAATGCCATTAGCAATTTGAGAAATAATCGTCGGAATAATTGCTCGGGCAGATTGTCTAGGCCCATAAGTATTAAAAGGTCTTGCTATTGAAATAGGCAAGTTAAAAGCATTAAAAAAACTCAAAGCCATAGCATCAGCTCCAATTTTACTAGCCGAATAAGGTGACTGGGGTTGTTTAGGATGCTTCTCATCAATAGGCACATATTGAGCTGTGCCATAAACCTCAGATGTTGATGTATGGATGACCCTGATATTTCCGTTTTCTTTTGCTGCCTGACAAATATTTAAAGTACCTGTTATATTGGTATCAACATAACTTGCCGGAGCTACATACGAATAAGGAATAGCAATTAAAGCTGCTAAGTGGAAAATAATATCTATATTTTTGGTAATGTGTTTACAAAAATGCGCATCCCTAACATCTCCTGTAATTACTTCAAGATTTTCATGATTCATATTATCAAGCCAACCCCAATAATTGAATGAATTATATTGGGATAGTGCCTTTACCTTAAAACCGTCCTTTAATAGCATTTCTGTTAGATGAGAACCAATAAAACCATCAGCACCTGTTACTAAAACACTCTTCATTCTTATTTTTATTATGATTTAATGTATTAATTGCTATTTTGATCAATTACAGAGTTTCAAAACTAATACTATTTTTTAAGGAATTTATTATATCTAAAATTATATACAGATAAACTGATAGTTTTTATTAACTCTTTCAATTCCCTCCTACAAATTCACTTTTTCTCTCCAATCCAGGTTATGAATTTTGCTTACGTTCATCAATTTTGGTGGCGTGCCATTGGGTTTGGTGTTGTCCAAAACTAGGCTGCCTATAAGACCATCAATTTCACTTTTATTATATTTTAAGCCACAAATTTATTATAAATTAAAACGCCCTCTCTTAAACCTCATTTGATTTATACCTCCTAACAACCTAAAAACCCAAACTATTGTTTTCCAACTTTTGCTTGTCCAAAATAATACGCCCATCGAACACAAACGCCGATTTCATAATGTTATGGTAAATGATTTTATAACTATTATTTTTTATTTTATTTCAACCGCTAAAAGTAACACTTTAATCTTATTTTAAATAATTCTTTCACTGCCCAACTCCCCTCTTTTTTTCCACCTTTACGTTCAACCCTCTGCTCGTTCATTAATTTTGCCATTTGCTTTTCGATGCCTCTGGTGGTCAACTCCATTGCCGCTGTTAATTCACTGATTGTTATTTCCGGGTCATCGGCAATCATTTTAAGTATCTTATCCGAACTCTTAACCGAACTCTTTGAATAATTTTCGGAGCTTGAAATTTGTATTACAAAAGCGCCAGCGCGCTCTTCATACCTAGGTTGTTGGTTGCCATTGCTAGCACATGTATCGTTCTTATTTTTATCTCCCCACCCCAAAATACCTAAACCCAATTCCTTCCAGTTTTTCTTTATCAAGGATATTACGGACATTTAACACAAACGGCTATTTCATTTTATAACCAATAATTCTAATAATTGGAATTGTTCTTTTGAATAACAATATCAACGACAAATGATTAGTATAAATTGACATTTCCTAATAAGCATAATTCCTATAAACCCTTTCAATCTCCTCCTGCAAACTCACTTTTTCTTTCCAACCCAGATTATGAATTTTGCTTCCGTTCATCAATTTACGTGGAGTGCCATCGGGTTTGGTGCTGTGCAAAAAAAATCAACGCCAAATATACTAAAACGGTTAACTTTTTATCAACCAATTACACTATTTAATTCGAATTATAAAAAAATTTAATAACCTCCTGCTTTTTGCTCCCTCAGCATTTCAAGTATTCCCTTTTCTATCGTTAATCGGTTATACTACTATGCTTTATAGAATTATTGAGTTACTTCCCAGTGTCCTCCTTTAAATGATCCCATTCGTTTAATGAAATTCATTTTCTTTAGTTTTGAAATATTTTCCTCCACTTTTCTATCGGAAATACCTATCAGCAATGCTAATTCTTTAGCTGTTATCTTGCTATTTCTTCTCATCTGCACCAATATTTCCCTTTGATTATCCGTCAGGTTTTCTCCGACCTTTTCTCCGACCTTTTCCTCAGTGGATAATTTAAATATAACAATTACAGAATCAAAATCAAGCTCATAAATCGGCTTTGTTTCATTATACTCAAGCCATTTGGTTTCAATTTTATCAAATCCAAAACCAATATTCTCAGATAATTTTACCAGTCTAAATAATTTGGCAATAATTGGATTACGTGGCAAAGAAATATCCTTCTTTTACCTCAAAATCTTACCATTCAATTTCCGATAACTTATTCTTTAATTCAGCTTCTGTCATTTGTCACTACTTTATATAGCAAATAAAATCATTTAAAATGATAATTTTATTTCAGCCGCTAAAAGTATCACTTTTTAGCTTATTTTGAAATCATTCTTTCACTACCCAATTCCCTTCCTTTTTACTACCTTTAGGTTCAATCCTCTGGTCGTTTTTTAATTTTGCCACTTGCTTTTCAATACCTCTGGTAGTCATCTCCATTGCCATGGTTAATTCGTTTATAGTTATTTCCGGTTTTTCGGAAATCAATTTCAGAATCTTATCCGAACTCTTATCCGAACTTTTTGAATCACTTTCGGTGCATGAAATGCGTATCACAAAAGCACCGGCACGCTCTTCATAGCTAGGTTGTTGATTTCCATTGGCAGCGCATGCATCATTAATACGGGCGAACCCAGTTCCCCAGTTTTCAATTTCACCGGCTAAATGAAATAGTTCCAAAATAGCTTTATTTCTAGGAATAGAACAACTATTTTTTGCTAAATTAGCTATATCAAGTTCTTTGGGTAATAATCCAGGACTCCAAATTTCGATAAAATTATCAAAAATACGCACTTGAATATTTCCCGGATCATTGTAATCGCGATGCACCAAAGCATTCAAAATAGCCTCTCGCAATGCCACTATTGGATATTGCCAATGTTCATCACGTTCTGCTTTTCCGGTAATCACATATTTAAACCGGATATTTTTCCTTATAAAATCCAATAATTGATCGGTAATGGATAGCAACCCTCCACTAAAAGACCTATTATCAATAAAAACCACAGGTGTATCTCCTTTAAAACGGGCTGCTTTTACTATAGCTTGTGGAAATTGATTGTTGTTTTTTGTAAGACATAAGAATTCAGCAATACTAGGGTTTGAAGATAAGTGGTAACCCTTAGTTGTTAATTTTGTCAACCAAGCTTGATCTATTTCAAAATCATTTCCACCTAATTCAACTAGTTGGTTATCAAAAGTTTTTCCGGAATAACGGACAATCAACTCCCTGAGTTTATCAGTAGAAAGCTTGATATTGCTCTTTCCAACACGGATAAAAGCTCTATCAAATGCAAAAACCGTTTTATAATCCGATGGGGGAATAAATATTTCTACAATTTCCCCCAAACCAAAAGTTTTTATATTGATGGATGGATAAAGAATCGGATCGGTATTTCCCTTTAGTTTATTAACAAAATCCTCAATGGTTTTTTGGCCAATTTGCATATGAAGAGGCTGGCTATCTTCGTTTATGCCAACAATAACCGTCCCTCCTCTTTTATTTGCTAAGGCTGAAAGGGTAATGATTATTTCCTTCCATTCTCCAAAAGAAGATTTTAATTCAACGGATTCTGACTCTTTGTACATTCAATAATATTTCAATGGGATTAATATTCACTTTACTGTAAACTTTCTTTATACAATATTACACGAATCACACTAATTATTTACTTCCCCACCCCAAAAAACCTGCACCCAATAGCTTCCAGCTTTTTCTTATCTAGGATATTTCAACCGTTGAACACAAACTCTGGTTTCATCATAATATATTTTTATTTTTCCCCTCAACTAAATATCTCTTTTCCTTCGTCCCGAATATGCTGCTTCAAAGCTTCCAATTCAATGGTATTATAGTTTACCACATCAACAAAATAAGGAATGGGTAATTGATCATTTAGTTTTCCATGCAAACGGCAATGTTGCCAAAGCTAATGGTTTTTTTTCTTTTTATCCACGAAGTTACTCACTTTGTACATAAGAACGCTTTGTTATTATTCGTTAACACTCATGAACGCTTCGCTGAGTTCGCTATCGCTCATGAGGTACTGTGTTAAATTCCAAATTTTTCAAGAACTTTTTTTTATTTTTGTTTTAGCCAAAGGAAGACTTCATGCGATTCGTTGTACTGATGTCTATCTTGTGTAGTG
>JBAYKX010000031.1:0-62105 GCA_041664345.1 Salinivirgaceae bacterium | reverse complement strand
TACTCCAGCGGATTTTGAAACAGGAAAGCTGGTTTGGAACATTAAAACATCGGTACCTGTTGATAAAGAAATGAAAGATTGGATTACCAAAGAAAAAATTGATATAGACAAACTGCTTGCAAAGCTGATGAGGAACTTTTATGATACCCTAAAAGACGTTCCGAAAAAGGTTGCATTCTAATTGATAAAAAAAATAGCTGTAACTACTCAGCAAAAAATGAAGGACGGTAGAAAAAATCAATTAACAATGAACAAATAAAAGAAATGAAACTAAAACATACAAAATGCAACTAAGTTTTTTTTGACGCTGGCAGTCCGCCGCGCCGGAGCCTAGGTCAGTGGAATCAGTAACCTTCCATCGTCGATAGACATGGAAGCGTTAATAAGACTTGAATATTTAATTTTTGGGGAGATAAAGAGAATGAACAAACAATGCCAAATGCTCAATTGACAATGAACAAACAAAAGAAACGCAACTAAGCCATGACTAAATTCATTTTTTTAATGCCGGAATACTGTTTTATTGCTGATAAATGACATAACCCATTTTACCACCAATTTTAACTTTTTTCCGTATAAATATAATAAAACAACACTTTTTTTAAAACGACTTTACCCATGTTGATTATTAAAACAAATTAGTATGAAACCTGAAAATACAACTTGCATAAAACATAAATATTTGGCAATTAATATAAGAATTATTTTAGTTATTAAGTCTTTAGTTTTTTTTGCTTCACTATTCCTGATAACAAATTTTGCAAACGCCCAGAGTGTTAAAATTGATATACCCTCTGGTATTTTTAATGCTTGTACGGGAAATCCGACTTATTTAGAATTTAGTATTGGAGGCGGTGGAGGAGTTGGACCAAATTATGAATATGAATATACAATTGACGGAGGACCTTCCATATTTGTCATTGGACCCAATCCACATTCAATTGCCATTTCTGCTGCTGGTACTTATGTTGTAGTAGGTTGTATTGACCAGGGAAATATGAGCGTTATAGGCATAAATGCAGGTAATGATACTGAAGTAGTTAATGCATTACCCCAACCAACAGCAAATATAACCCCCGACCCGGCAAACGTAGGAATAAGTACAAACCTGACCTTAAATTCGAATGGAGCCGGGGGGACAGGAGGTCTTACCTATACTTGGACAGATGGTGGTTTTTTTAATATTGCACCCACAAATGCAACTTCAACTGTTTTTAACAGTGCTGCCGCTGGGGCATATGCGGTCCAGGTGGTAGTTACCGATGCGAATCTTTGTACGGCTACAGACAATATCACTGTAAATGTATTTAGTCTCTCGGCTACAGTCGCAACAACACCAAGCCCTGCAAACACTTGCCCTTCGAACCCGGTGCTTTTAAATGCTTCACCCACAGGAGGCTCCGGAACCTATACACATTCATGGTCGGGAGCACCCGGAGGTAGCTTGAGTTTTACTAATATTGAAGATCCAACTTTTACCTATGCCATAGCGGGAACATACAATCTGAATTATACCGTAACCGATGTTGTAACAACAGCAACGGCTACTGTTCCGGTAACTATTATAGTAAATCCATTACCTGCTTCAAAATTAGTAACTTCAACGGATTACTGCTTAGGTGCGGCTATTTTAGGAACTTTAACTGTTGCAAATTGCGATTTAAATACCAGCTATACCTTAATTAATAATACTACAAGTACTACGGTAAGTACTCAAACGGCTGCACTTGCGGGAGATAATCTAACTTGGAGTAATTTATCAACAGCCAATTATTTTGTTCGGATTACCAATCAAACTACTCTTTGTACCATTGATTTGCCTATCGAAAACATAGCTGAAAACCCGCTTCCAGTAGTAGCACCAACCATAGATGATAATCCGGTTTGTAATGGCACTACCACTTTGCTTCATGCCAATGCACCCACTGCAACAGCATGGGTTTGGAACAATGCCGCATCCATAACCGGTTCCAATACAGTTCCAAATCCTGTAGCTTCACCGATTGCTTTCACCAATTACACAGTAACCGTTACCGATGCCAATGGATGTCAGAATTCTGGTTCCCGATCAGTGAGTGTAACTGCTCAACCTACTATAAATATTAATGATGATCAAGGAAATACATTTACTATTTGCGAGGGTGATAACATAATTCTTACTGGAACATCAACTAAATCAATTGCGGTATGGGCATGGTCGAATGGGGCAGCAACTCCATCAACAACAGTGGCACCTGGAACTACAAATACTTACACTCTTACAGTAACCGATACTGACGGCTGTACCAATAATAAAAGCCAGGTAGTTACTGTAAATGACCGCCCCACGGCCAATGCCGGTAGTGATGAGGTAATGTGTGTGGGAACAGGACAAATCCTCACAGCCACTGCAACTGATGGGAATGGAGTTTATGGTTATGCTTGGAGCGGCGGAACTACCCCTGCTAATCAGAGTACTACTGTAAATCCGGCAAACGATGCTACTTATACAGTAACAGTTACTGATGGTAATGGATGTTTCCATAGCGATGATGTTTTTATTGATGTGGTGACTAATCCTACTGTATCTATTGCAGCGGCGCTTGGGTTCGATTTAGCTATTTGCGATGGAGAATCCACGGATTTATTAGCTACTCCAGCTTCTGGTACAGCACCTTACGTAATTAATTGGCCACATAGTGGGGCATCAACAAACACAGTTACTGTTTCTCCCGGAAATCCTGTCTTTAATGCAGGCCCTGTTCTTACAAATTATATTGTGAATGTTACTGATTTTAATGGTTGCCTAGCTACAAACAATGTAAATGTTACTACCAATTCGCTTACATTAATTGCCATTACCAACGATGGTCAAGCCTATTGTCAAGATGCCGGTGTGGTTGCCATGGTTGGTACCCCTCCGGGTGGCGTTTGGGGCGATGTTTCTACTCCGGGATTTCTAACACTACCTGCAGGCACTTTTGACCCGGCTCCACCTAAAACACCAACTCTTTATACCGTAGATTATACTTATACCAATACCAATAGTTGCGTTAGTAACTTACAAGCTACCATTGAAATACTGCCTTACTCAACACCAGCTGTATCTATTACCAATCCACTAAATGGTGACACCTATTGTAATGTTGGAGAGCCAATTGATAATATTATTACGTCTGATAATGTGGGGGGAGAACCCAATATAACAAGAACTATAACAAGTGTCAGTGCGGGAGTTGTTGATTTAGGTAATGGAGTTGGTACTTTTGATCCAAATGATGCCACAGGTGCCGGCATAGGTAGCCATACAATTACCTATACAGTAACAACCCCCGGTTGTAATAACGCTGCCAGTGTAACCGTTAATGTAGGTAACCCGGTAAATATTACCCCAATTGTGGATATGTGCGTGGGTGATCCCGATCAGAATCTGGTTGTTGATGTACCCGGTGGAACTTGGCATATCATCTTTACCCCATCCTCAACCGGAGTGCCAAATCCCACGCTAAATTATGCCGAAGGAGATCCGCTTGCAAGGTTGCAAGCAACTGTTGACGGTCATTATGATGTGGGTTACGAGCTTTCTGTTGCAGCTTGTACCAATACTACTATGGTATCCTGTGATGTTCATGCTTTACCGGTGCTTGATTTTGATATTGGTTCTTTCAACCAAAGTGATCTGGGAATTATTTTTTGTGATAATCTTGTCCCGGTAGCTTTAACACCAACACCTGGCGGAGGAGGTTTTACCTCAATTCCACCGGGAAATGTGAATACATCTTGGTTTGAGCCAATTGTTGTAGGGGTAGGTACCTACAACATAATTTACAATCTTACCGATGCCAATGGTTGTTCAAACTCTATTACCAGCGAGCCAGTAAACGTTATTGCCGCTCCTGTGGTAGATATAACAGGCCTAAATGCGGCATATTGTAGCGATGAAATAGCTTTTACCATAACTGGCAACCCCACTTCTGGTACTTTAGGATTTGGAACATTTGCATTTCCTGGAGCTTGGGGAATTACTCCGGCTGTTGAAGCTACTGATAATGGGGATGGAACTGCAGAAATTGACCCAATGGCAATAAACCCAACAGGGCCTTTTAATATTACCTATTCTGTTGCCGATTTGAATGGATGTACAGGAACTATAACAGAGCCTTTCACCATCAATCTATTGCCAACAGTTGATTTTAATGGCTTTCCGGCCATAGTACCACCGGCATTGACTTCACAAATTTGTAAAAATGCTGCACCAATTACATTAATAGGGAACCCTACTTCGGCAGATGGTTTATTTACTGGCGATGGAATTGTTGATAATGGGGATGGAACCGCTATATTTGATCCCTCAGCAGAAACTGTAGGGAATCATAATATCACCTATACTTGGACTGATCCGGCAACATCATGTGTAAATTTCGTAACCAAAACAATTGAAATTTTACCATTGCCGCTCACATTTGCTGTAACCGCTCCAAGCGGATTAGATTATTGTTCCAGCGGAGCGGGAATAACCATTGGAGTTTCGGCAAGCGAGGGTGCTACAAATAATTACTATTTGATGCGAAATGGGCTTACCCAAATGGATGTTCATGTTGGAAATAGTGCAAGTTTTAACTTTACAGGTGCATATAATGCGGCAAACTATACAGTTATTGCCGAAAATGCAGATGGATGCCGGTTGCCTTTTGGTAATACGGTTGTCCCTATTGAATACCCTGCAATAGGTGATGCTGGAAGTATTACAGGCAATGCAGGTGTATGTGCCGATGGAATTACAGTTTACAATTATTCAGTTCCTATTATAACCAATGCCACCGATCATGTATGGACAATTCCGGCAATTGGTGTAACGGTTAATGCTGATAATAATGACAATATAGATTTAATATTTGATAATACCTTTGTTGGTGGCAATATATCAGTATATGGCGATGATCCTGCATCAGTTTGCCCAGCAGGGAATTCAAATTTTATAACGGTTAATCCAATTGCTGAACCAATTTCGGGTGCAGCTGCAATTGTAAGTTCTACGGGTATTTTTGTCGTCTGTGAGGGTACATCAGGATTAGTGTATTCGATTAATCCTGTCGATTTTAGCAACGAAACCTCATTCCTGTGGCAAATAGTATCGGGAGGATATACCATTACATCAACCACAACAGGTTCGAGTATTAACGTGGACTTCCCATTAGGCTGTACCAGTGGGGTTATCCAAGTTCAAGGTGTAAATGCTTGCGGTGCTTCTGCCTGGGTAACACAAGCCATTACCGTTAACCCAATTCCCAATGTTGCTATAAATCCTTTAGGTCCAGGTGATGTGATAACTTGCGATCCATTGAGCCGGGTCACTTTAAATGCATCATCAACAGAAGTGCCCGCAACCATTACAAATTGGTTATGGACTGCCAATGGCGGTGGCATCATTGATGGCGCCACCAATGCCATTACTGCCAGTTCCTCTCATGAAGGGAATTTTGCCGTACAAATAGAAGTTACCACTAATTTATTGGCTTGCTACAACACCGCAACCATAGCGGTAGGTGCTGATAGAGTGGCTCCAATTGCTACCATTGACCCACACGGGGTATTGGATTGCAACAATAACAATTTGACCCTGCAAGCAAATTCATCTACAGCTAGTTCCTATTTATGGTCGTTTACACCGCCGGCAAATATTACAAATATACCTCCCTATTCCATGTCTAATCCAAATGTGGATCAACCTGGAACCTATACCGTTACGGTAACCGATTTAAGCAATAGTTGTACCGGTTCGGCTTCAACTTTGGTTATTGAAGATGTTACACCTCCCAACATTTCGGTTACCACCCCTGCTGCGGCACAGCTTACCTGCTTGGTAAATGCAGTAAACGTAACAGGTAGTTCCACTACTTTAGGAGCTTTATACTCATGGACAGGACCGGGAGCTGCCACCATTACGACTCCTTTAAACAACACAACCAGTGTTAATATAGTTGGGGTTTATACCCTTGAAGTAACCGATCCGGCAAACGGATGTACCGCCACATTGCCAGTAACCGTAAACCAAAACATAACCGTACCCACCATTACGGCGTTGGTTAATAACGATGCCCCCAATCAGAACATTACCTGTGCCAATACCAGCGTGCAGCTTCAAGCCACGGTAGGTACTGTGGCCGATGCTACTTTTGGATGGTCGGCAGGGGCTGTCCCTTCCGGAGCGTATAACCAATATGCCGAAGTATCGGCTGCGGGCATTTACACTGCTACGGCAACCCACCCTATTAGCGGTTGCACCGATACCGAAATTATAAACGTTACTCAGGATTTAACAGCGGCAGCAACTACCAACATCACTTCCGCGGGAACGGAATTGACCTGTTCCAATTTAGGCACACTCAACTTAGCGGCAGCTATTACCGGCGATGCCGGAGGTACATACTTATGGAGCGGAACGGGAACCTTGGTACCACCGCTTACCAATAACAATGTAAACGTTACCTCGGCAGGTACCTTCACCTTGACTTATAGGCACTCCACTACTGGCTGTCCCACTACCGCCAACATTATTGTCACCGATAGAACGGCGCTACCGGTTGTAACCATAAATCCGGGGCCTTATGTAATTACCTGCGCAAACATATCGGCAACAAGTGCCATTACCCCCACGCTGACTGCCATTGCCGATGCCAATATACTGACCACCTACGCGTGGACAGATGCGGTCGGGGCTGTCTATTCAAACCAAACCGGGGTGGTTACCACGGTTGATAAAGTTGGCACTTATACCATAACAGCCACAAACCCTTACGGTTGCGTGAGCTCAGCCAATGTTGCCGTAACATCGAGCCTTACCGCTCCCAACATTTCGGTTACCACCCCTGCTGCGGCACAGCTTACCTGCTTGGTAAATGCAGTAAACGTAACAGGAAGTTCCACTACCATTGGGGCATCATACTCATGGACGGGACCGGGAGCTGCCACCATTACAACTCCTTTAAACAATACAACCAGTGTTAATTTAGTTGGGGTTTATACCCTTGAAGTAACCGATCCGGCCAATGGCTGTACCGCCTCGTTACCCGTAACCGTAAACGAAAACATAACCGTACCCACCATAACGGCTTTGGTTAATAACGATATCCCCAATCAGAACATTACCTGCATCAATACCAGCGTGCAGTTGCAGGCAACGGTGGGCACCGTTCCCGATGCCACTTTTTGGTGGTCGGCAGGTGCTGTCCCTTCCGGATCGTATAACCAATTTGCCGAAGTATCCGCAGCGGGCATTTACACCGCCACAGCAACGCACCCCATCAGCGGTTGCACCGATACCGAAATTATAAACGTTACCCAGGATTTAACAGCGGCAGCAACTACCAACATCACTTCCGCAGGAACGGAACTGACCTGCACCAATTCAGATATACTCAACTTGACAGCTGCCATTACAGGTGATGCCGGGGGCACCTACCTATGGAGCGGAACCGGGACTTTGGTTCCACCGCTTACCAATAACAACGTGAACGTAACCTCGGCAGGTACCTTTACCTTGACTTATAGCCATTCCACTACTGGCTGTCCAACTACCGCCAACATTATTGTCACCGATAGAACGGCACTGCCGGTTGTAACCATAAATCCAGGGCCTTATGTAATTACCTGCGCAAACATATCGGCAACAAGCGCCATTACCCCCACGCTGACTGCCATTGCCGATGCCAATATATTGACCACCTATGCGTGGACAGATGCTGTCGGGGCTGTCTATTCAAACCAAACTTCTGTGGTTACCACTGTGGATAAAGTTGGCACTTATATCATAACAGCCACAAACCCTTATGGGTGCGTGAGCTCAGCCAATGTTGCCGTAACATCGAGCCTTACCACCCCCAACATTTCGGTTACCACCCCTGCAGCGGCACAGCTTACCTGTCTGGTAAATACTGTTAATGTAACAGGAAGTTCCACTACCATTGGGGCATCATACTCATGGACAGGACCGGGAGCTGCTACCATTGCTACTCCTTTAAACAACACAACAAGTGTTGATTTAGCTGGGGTTTATACCCTTGAAGTAACCGATCCGGCAAACGGATGTACTGATACCCGCACTGTTACCGTTACTGAGGATATTGCAGTCCCGGTTATTACTGCGGTAAACAACAACGATGGGGGTGATTTAACCTGTACCAATACAATTGTTGAGATTGAAGCCATTGCAGTAGCGGTTCCGGCTGCCACATTCACTTGGAGCACTCTTACGGGAACCATCGTGGGTTTACCCTATGGAGCTAACAACCAGTTTATTAATGTGTCGGGGCCCGGAAGTTATACGGTTACTGCCACCGATCCAGCCAATGGATGTAGCTCAGCGGCATCTTCATTAACGGTAAATCAAGTAATTACAACCACCAATACAGCCACTATAAATGGCGGCCCTTTTGTATTAACCTGTACCAACGGAGGACAAGTAACACTCGATGGTTCGATAACCGGAACGCTAGGTGGAACCTATCTGTGGACCACCGTGGGTGGAAATATTATTGCTCCTGCCACTACCGAGGATGTAGTAGTAAATGCGGCAGGAACCTACACCTTGCATTATTACGATCCAGCAACCGGATGCGAAACCACTGCAATTACAGTAGTTACCGATAATCAGGTAAATCCAACGGTATCCATAAATCCGGGGCCTTATGTAATTACCTGTACCACACCTACCCCCATAATTACGGCAACGGGTGATGTTGACCCTTTAACCACCTATTCATGGACCGGACCTGGAGTAATCAATAATTCAACCACATTAACTCCCGATGTAAATTTGCCGGGTGTTTTTACCATTACGGCATTAGGTACCAATGGATGTACAGCACAAGCCTCAATTAATGTTTCGTTAAATAATGGGCAGCCTGATATATCGGTGAACACTCCTAACGACATTACCTGTGCCAATTTAACTTCCACCATCAGTGGATCTTCGTCGGCTGCAGTAACTTATAATTGGTTGCGCTTAACAGGCACAGCCAATATAACCGCTCCAACTGCGAATACTACTACAGTGGATGGCATTGGTTCGTTCCAATTAACCGTAACCTCAACGGTGAATGGGTGTACCAATTCAGGCACCGTGTTTGTAAATTCTGACTATACTTCACCGGCCATATCGGTTACCGATCCGGCTAGTAATCTATTAACCTGCGATGTAACTACAGTTCAATTGGCAGCTACTACGGTTGTTCCCGGGGTTACCTATAGTTGGAGTACATTAATTTTAGGGGCAACCATTTCAACTACAACATCGGCCACCCCGTTTGTTGATAGGGCAGGACTTTATACTGTTGTGGCAACGCACCCAATTAGCGGTTGCCCACAAACCGAAACCGTTTTGGTTAATGAAAATAAACTGGCTCCAACCATTAATTTAACTTCTGCTGCAACTGTTTTAGATTGCATTACCACACAAATAACCATTGATGGTTCGGCAACTACCAATGCCGACAGTTACACTTGGACCAATTCTGTGGGTGGTAATATTGTTTCAGGCCAAGGCACCAATTCAATCATAGTGGATGCACCCGGAAATTACACTTTAGTGGCCGAACATGCAGCCACCGGTTGCACTTCAACTTCCATTTATGCCATTACTAACGATATTGTAATCCCAACAGTAACTATCAATGCAGGGGCTTATGAAATTAGATGTACAACCCCAATCGAAACTATTGGGGCCGTGGGTGATGTAAATCCCGCCACTACCTATTTATGGTCAGGACCGGGTATCGTTGGTGTAGCCACGGGGTTAAATATTTCGGTTAATGCTCCCGGAAATTACACCGTGGTTGCCACAGCACCAAACGGATGCTTCAGTTCCGATGTGGAAACTGTTTTAGATAACACAGCCGTACCTGATTTAGCGGTAAACACACCAACCGATATAACATGTTTAGATTTAACCTCAACCATTAGTGGTACATCGAGCATAGGAGTAAACACCAATTGGTTACGGATTTTAGGGTCAGGGAATATTGCCAGCAATACCGTTCCCATTACTACGGTAGATGGTCCAGGTACTTTTAGGGTAACCATTACCTCACTCGCCAATGGATGTAGCAATACCGCCGATGTGGTGGTAAATGAAAATATTACCCCTCCGGGATTGAGTGTAACTTCTCCTGCATCCAATATTCTAACTTGTACTGTTTTAAATGTTCAAGTTGTGGCAACCACAGCCGTTGCAGGTTCAAGTTACAATTGGAATACAGCCATTGTTGGAGCCACCATAAGTAATCCTTCGGTAGCGAATCCTTTTGTAGATAGACCGGGTATTTATAATGTTCAAGCTACCCATCCGGTAAGTGGTTGCAGCCAAACCAATTCAGTGACGGTGAATAGCGATTATGCCTTCCCAACTATTAGTATTGTTCCCAGTGCTACAGTAATAAACTGTGCGCAATCAACCATAACCTTAAACGCATCAGGAAGTAGTGCCAGTGCCATCAATTTTAATTGGGTGGCAACCGGTGGTGGAAATATTGTAAGCGGTGGATCTACCAATACGGCTGTAGTTAGCAGTGCTGGAACTTATACACTAACAGCCGAGCATAACATAACTGGTTGTACTCAAACAGGAGTTCAAATTATTACCGACGACCTTGTTCCACCGGTGGTTACTATAACCGGCGCCCCTTACTATATCACCTGCACCACACCCTCACCCGTGCTTTCGGCAACCGTTAATGTGGCTTCTAACATTGACTGGACAGGCCCCGGAGTAGTTGCGGATGCTACCACCTTAAGCCCCACAGTAAATGCGGCAGGTACTTATATAGTGACTGCAACAGCACTTAATGGCTGTACCGATACCGATAATGTTTTAGTACAATTAAACAATGCTCCCCCTAACATTTCAGTCAATCCCAATCCAGATGATATTACCTGTGCAAGCCCCACTGTTTTAATTTCGGGTAATACTACAACCCCCGGAGCAACATTTTTATGGACTGAAATTTCAGCAAATGGGGTTACCATTACAAATGATGCCACAAAGATTGCCACCGTTAATGGTGATGGCGATTTTAGGTTTACCGTAACCGCCCCCAATGGCTGTTTTATTTTTGATGATGTTTCGGTGGCAGAAAATATATCTACTCCAAATTTAACGGTACTTGCGGTTGACGACGAAGTGCTTACCTGTTCCCAAACCACCGTAACCTTAAGTTCCAGTTCAACAACTACAAATGCGTTGTTTGCATGGTCAACATTAATTGTGGGTGCTACCATTACAAACGGAAGTTCACCTACCCCAATCGTAAACATGACAGGTAACTATACCGTGACAGTAACTGATCCGGCAAATGGATGTACCACAAGTGGAACATCCAATGTTACCAGCAATTTTACACCACCTACCATGATTGTAGCTGCACCCATAGGACAAATCACCTGTGGAACACCAACCCTGCAATTGGATGCCACCGGCTCAACCAACACAACAACCTATTCATGGGTTGCAAGCAATGGAGGGCATATCCTGTTGAACCCAAATACAGCCCAACCCACAGTGGATGCAGCGGGACGATATACAGTTACCGGCATTCACACCACTACCGGTTGTACTGACACTGAATTTACCGATGTTACTTCCGACACTTCCATACCGAATATTGATGATTTTGATGCATCTCCAAATACGTTAACATGCAATATAACAACAGTAACCCTGCGCACAGATGCCCTATTATTGGGTGCAGGTGTTAAAGATATTTTGTGGACAACCAGCGATGGAAGTTTTATAAATATTGCTCAAACAACATTAACAAATCCTACGGTTAATGCACCGGGCACCTATGTGGTTACCATTACCAATACATCAACTGGTTGTTTTGCAGTGCGAGGCGTAACCGTTAATGAAAATACAACGCCCCCAACCATTCAAATTGACGATCCGCTCGATTTAACATGTTCCCTTTTACAAGTGAGCATCAGTTCAAGTGCCACTTCGGCTGATTTATCTCCTTTGACCTATTTATGGAGTGCCGGACCAGGCGGAGTTATTGATTCCGGCGATGGAACTTCAAATCCGCTGGTTAGCGAACCGGCCACCTATAATCTTACAGTAACAGATTTAGGAAATGGTTGTTTTAATATTTCTTCAGTTTCAGTAGCAGAAGATGTTACACTCCCTCCTATCTCAGTAGATATAACACCCGATGTTATTACATGCGCTAATCCAACCATTGAACTAAGTGGTTCATCGGCCTATCCAAATGTAAGTTACAATTGGATCACATTAGGTGCCGGTGTTATTGTAAATGGAGCTACAACTACCCCAACGGTAAATGCTTTGGGCACCTACAATTTAGTGGTTACTAATCTTGATAATAATTGTTCGGATACTTCGGCCAATGTTAATGTAATAGAAAATAAAGTGGTTCCAGTGGTGACAACCAACTCACCATCGGGTGACCTAACATGCAGCGTAAGCCAAGTAACCATAAGTGTGAATCAAGCTCCTGATTATGCCTATTTATGGTCGGGCCCGGGAACCATTGCCAATCCAAACTCTTATACAACATCTGTTAATACAGCAGGTACTTATACCATTTTGGTTGAAGATATTATCAATGGTTGTACCACATCGTCAACCATTAATGTGGTTCAAGATATTGTAGCTACTCCAAGTCCGGTAATAAGTAATACCGAAACCTGTTTTGGTTCACCGAATCCTGTTTTTACGGCAGTTGGAACCAATGTAAAATGGTATGGCGATGTTGCCTTAACTCAATTTTTAGCAAATGGTCTTACCTATACTCCCACGGTTACTGCGGCGGGTGTTCATCCTTTTTATGCCACATCAACCGGTGCCAATGGGTGTATCAGTTTGCCACGCGAAGTTCTTTTAACCATTCATACTTTGCCGAATGCTCCGGTTACATTTGGTAATTCCATTTGTGAAGGAACCCCGCAATTGACAATCACATCGGTGGGATCGAGTAATTGGTATGATAATACAAATTTATTTTTAGGAACCGGTATTTCTTATTTACCAGCCGCTACCGTAATTGCAGTAGGAACCTATACTTATTATGCTACTCAAACAGATATTTATGGTTGCGAAAGCCAACAGACAGCCACTACCTATACCATAAAAACAGTTCCAGGGGTTCTCGGTTTTGTTGACAATACCCTTGAGGTATGCCAAACATTTGCAAATCCAACATTTACCGTAGCCGGTTCCGATATTAAATGGTATAAAAATATTGCCGGTGCGGTTCTTTCCATTGGGAATACCTATCAACCCTTAGATGCTGTGCCCGGTGCATATACCTATTATGCTACCCAAACCGTAAATTTATGTGAAAGCCCGAATGCGTCAGGAACACTAACCATCAATCCAATGCCAGCTATTTACATCGTAACCGGCGGCGGTAGTTTTTGTGAGGGAGGCGTTGGCGTTACTATTTCTTTATCGAATTCTGACCCAACCGCAACTTATGAACTTTGGTTGGACGAAACCACGTTAATTACTGATTTGGTTGGAATTTCGGGTGTCCTAAGTTTTGGAAACCAAACCGCCGTAGGTAGTTATTCTGTTTATGCCTACAATACGACTTCACTTTGCCGAAGAAAAATGAATGGGGGGGTCACTGTATCTGAAAATCCTTTACCCGGCAATGCCGGTTTAATTTCAGGATCCAATGCGGTTTGTCAAGATGAAACCGGGGTTGTTTTCAGTATAGCTGCCGTTTCCAATGCAATCAGTTATGTTTGGACGGTACCAGCTGGGTTTACCATAGTATCTGGCAATAATTCAAATTCAATAACCGTCGATATTCAGCCTACTGCTGCAAGCGGTACTGTTTCCGTTTATGCTACCAACCTTTGTGGCACCGGGGCAACTTCCGCTTTATTTTCGGTATTGGTAAAGCCATTGCCTGGTATTGCTGCAAATTTAATAGGTGATAATACTTTATGTGTCAATGAGGGTAATGTGTTATACTCCCTCGACAATGTGGCAAATGCAACTGAATATGTCTGGTCGGTTCCGGTAGGAAGCACTATTGTTTCCGGTTTAGGCAGCCGACAAATTACCGTTGATTATGGAACCTCAGCCATATCCGATGTAATAACAGTATATGGTAAAAACACCTGTGGTGTTAGCAATACATTAAGTATGCCAATCACCGTAAGCAGTTTACCAACTAGTATTGCCGGTACTGAGCAGAATTTATGCAATAACCAAACCGTTTTATCGGCCAATCAACCTCCATTGGGTGGAAGTGGTGCCTGGACTTTGTTTGATGGAGCAGTTACTTTTACCGATGCTACACTGTATAATACCCCATTGACTGCTATTGGACGAGGAAAAAACACATTAGTTTGGACTCTTACCAATGCAAGTGGGTGTATAAGTACCGACACGGTTGATATATATAATAATACGCTATTCGTAAATGCAGGAAGCAATCAGGTTCTTTGCTCACCATCTACCAGTTTAAATGCTTTAACCCCGCTCACTAATGGCACTTGGTTTATTGTTTCCGGTGGAGGAACTATTAACGTGGCAACTTCGCCAACAAGCGCTGTTACCGGACTCAATGCAGGCGAAAACCGTTTTGAATGGATAGTCACCAACCCGGGATGCATCAGTCGCGATACCGTATCCATTTTTAATGATTTGCCCACCCAACCCAATGCAGGAATTGATCAAACTTTATGTGATTCTATAACTACTCTTGCGGGTAATAATGCTTCCATTGGAATAGGGCAATGGACTTTAGTGAGCGGTTCAGGAACCATTACAACCCCATCGCAATTTAATTCAGGAATTACCGCTTTGGGCAAAGGAACAAACCAATTCCGATGGACCATAACCAATGGTTCATGCAGTTTGTCCGATGATGTGATTATAACAAACAATATACCTACTGCTGCAAATGCTGGAGCTGATCAAGAGCTTTGTTTGAGTGCAGCCGTATTGGGTGGTAATGATCCTTTAATTGGTACTGGATTATGGACCATTATTTTAGGTGATGCAAGTTTTAACAATAATACTCAATTTGATTCGGATGTTTCTGATTTGGAAACTGGAACTAATATATTGCGCTGGACTATATCCAACAATGGATGTACATCAAATGATGACGTCACCCTAACTGTTTTTGATTCAATTAACATTACCAGTCAACCGCAAAGCCAAACCTTACTGCAAGGATCACCGGCTAATTTTAATGTATCGGCCACAGGTTCAAATGTTACTTACCAATGGCAAAAAGATTATGTTAATATTACCGACTCAACCTTTAGCTCATATAGTATTGATAGTGTTGTATCGGCCGATGCAGGATTCTATCGTTGCATTGTTACCGGCAATTGTGGTTCGGTAATCTCAGACCTTGCCAAACTTACCGTCAATCTTCTGGTAAGCATCACTACGCAACCTGATTCCTTAATCCGTTGTGAGAGTCAATCTGCACAATTCTCAGTTTTAGCAACGGGTTCTATTGTATCATACCAATGGAAGTTTAAAGGAAGTAACTTAACCGATGGCGGCGGAATATCCGGTGTTAATTCACGAAACCTGGTCATATCATCGGTAACTGCTGCCAATGCAGGTTCCTACTCTTGCGTGGTAATTGGTACTAATAATAATGCATTTAGCGATGCGGTTACCTTAACCGTTAACTCGTTAGTTACCATTACCAGCCAGCCTATAAATAGATCGGTATGTAGAGATGGTGTTGGCTATTTTGAGGTGCAGGCTATACCTGATAGTCTTAACTACCAATGGCAAAAGAATGGGGTAAACATGGTGCCTGATATAATTGGGTATATTTCAGGTACTACAGGCAATGTTCTCACCATTTCGGGGGCTACTCAAGCCGATGTGGGTGTTTACCGCTGTGTTATAACCGGTGGTTGTAACGTTGAAATCACCAGTACTTCAAGCCTGGTTGTTAACGAAATCCCGGCAGCAGCTGGAACTATATCAGGTCCGCAAACAGTTTGCCAGGGTACCACCGATGTTTTTTATGTGGTACCGGAGATAGCCAATGCGGAAACCTACGTTTGGGATGTTCCTTATGGGGCAACTATTGTTGGCGACGATGGCACCCGTTCCATTCAGGTGGATTATGGAAACAATGCTTTGGTGGATGTAATTACCGTTTATGGTAAAAACAGTTGCGGTAATGGAACGGTATCGGCTCCACTCCCTGTAACAGTAAATCCATTGCCCGTTGCTTTTGCTAATATTGACCAAAGTATATGCGACCATTCCGTTGATTTAAATGCAAATCAGGTTGCAGGGGGAGTATGGAGCATTACTGCCGGCGATGGAGTAATTGTAAATCCTAATATATATAATACAAAAGTTAACCTATTAAATCATGGAATTAACACCTTTAAGTGGACAGTAACCCAGAATGAGTGTACCTCTTTCGATGAGGTAAATATAACCAATCTTAAAATGGATGTCAATGCCGGTCCCGATCAGGTTATTTGCTCCCGTAACACCTTGTTTGAGGCACAAACACCGCTAACAGGTGCTTCATGGCGAGTGATATCCAGTACAGGCCAGGGAACTATTGTAAATCCAACGTCGCCCACCAGTTTGGTTACCGGATTAAACCAAGATGCCAATGTTTTTGCCTGGCAGGTTAATAACGAAGGTTGCATCTCCTCCGACACCGTATCCATTACAAATAATAAGCCTTTTGAACCCGATGCAGGCGAAGATCAGATAATTGCTTTTAAAGAATACGACTTAAACGCGATGACACCCGAAGACGGCACAACCGGATTTTGGGAGTTGTTAAGCGGTGGCGGTTCTTTTGTTGACCGTACAGATCCTAAAACCAGGATTACCGACCTGATGCCTGGCCCAAACACTATTGTCTGGACTGTGCAAAGAGCCAACTGCACCTTATCGGACACGGTTATTATTGAAAATATTTTATTGTTGCCAGCTGATGCTGGAAATGATCAAACTATTTGTACCGATGCAACCAAGATTTCAGCGAAAGTACCAAATATTGGCACCGGCGAATGGAGTGTAACAACAGGAGCAGCAAATTTTGGCAATATAAGTAGCCCAACTACCACGGTTACCAATTTGGGACCTGGAAATAATATCCTTCGTTGGACTGTTAGAACTTCAATAATTGGAGTAACCTGGGACGAATTGACCATTGTAAACAATAAGCCCACTACCGCTAACGCCGGAACTGATATTACCCTTTGTACCAATCAAACAAATCTAGCTGGAAATCCTTCAATTTACGGTACTGGAGTTTGGACCCTTTTGAGTGGAGCGGGAACTATTGCAGATACAAATAATGCGGCTTCTCCCATCACCAATCTTGGGTCAGGTTCAAATATATTAAAATGGACCATCAACAATAATGGTTGTATTTCGGATGACTTTGTTTCCGTAATAAATAATACCGCAACTACTGCCCAAGCAGGTAATGACCAAACAATTTGTTTTGATTCAACCTCATTGTTCCCCAATACACCAACGGTTGGTACCGGTTCGTGGAGTGTACAAACAGGTTCAGGAACCTTTAATGGGAATGTTGTTACCCATTTGGCACCCGATAAAAATGTGCTTATATACACCATTACTAAAAACACGTGTAAATCGATAGATACCATTATCATAACCAATAACAAACCAACAACTCCGGCCGCAGGATACGACCAGAAATTGTGTGTTGATACGTTTAAATTAGATGCCAATCAGGCTTTGCTTGGAACGGGTATATGGACCGTTCAAAGTGGTTCAGGCAAATTCGCCGATTCATCGGAAAACAAAACAGTGGTTAGTAATATTGCCAACGGAATAAATATTTATAGGTGGACCATTACCAAAAATGGATGTACCGAACAGGATGAAGTATTTATTAGCAACGATTTTGTTTTATCCACAGCGGGTAACGATATTGATTTGTGCGAAAGTGAATATCAATTACTGGCATCGAATCCAAGTCCCGGAGTTGGAACCTGGAGTGTGGTTGGTAGCAGTGGGGCTATATTTACGAATCAGAACAATCCCAATACATTGGTAGCCAATTTGTCGAATGGGGCGAATCAACTTCGATGGTCGGTGAAAAATGGAACCTGTGTATCATCAGATATTGTGGTTGTGGGAAGCTATAAACCTACCGATGCTTTAGCAGGCGAAAACCAGGCAGTCTGTGGGAAAACAGCATCCTTAAAGGCAAATACCCCAACTTTTGGTGATGGTTTATGGATATTAATGAGTGGTTCCGGATCCTTTGATAACGATACCATTCCAAATACTACCATCCGAAACTTAGGTGTGGGTCCCAATGTATTGCGATGGACCATTTCGCAAAGGGATTGCTTCTCGTACGACGAAACAGTGATAACCAGCAACTTGCCCATTGAAGTATTTGGTGGAAACGATCAGGTTGTTTGTTCCGATACCGCAGTGCTTTCAGCCAACCCACCTACCATTGGAACCGGGCGATGGTCAATAATTAGTGGTTCCGGATCTTTTGATGATCCTTCCGATAATCAAACCATAGTAAGGTTTTTAGGTAAAGGACAAAATAAGTTGCAATGGAAGGTTTCCAGCTCCGATTGTCATGTTCCGGATACCGTAGTAATTACCAGCAGCATACCTACCACCGCTGTGGCAGGAGCCGATCAAATATTATGCACCGATAGTACCTTAATGGCCGGAAATACTCCTTTAGTAGGTACCGGCGAATGGATTATGGTTTCGGGTGCAGCATCTATTGATAGTATAAACGATCCAAAAACTAAGCTTACCACTATTGGCTTGGGCAAAACAACGCTCCGTTGGACCGTAAGTTTGGATGGATGTTTTTCGTTTGATGAGGTCACACTTACGAATAACCAGCCCAGCAAGCCATTTGCTGGATATGATACGGATATTTGCGGCGATTCGGTACGGCTCTTTGCGGAACCTACAACGGTTGGAATTGGTGAATGGACCTTAGTTAGTGGCGATGCAGTAATTGCTACCCCTGATTCCAATCAAACTCAGGTGAACAAGATTAAATTCAACGAAAATACGTTCCGTTGGACGGTTACCAATTTGAATTGTACCTTATACGATGATGTGATAATTACCAGCAATTATGAATATGTAAACGCCGGAGAAAATCGTACGGTTAATGTTCCGAATATTCAATTAATTGGTAACAAACCTGGTCAGGGAGTAGGGCAGTGGAAGGTTTCGGCAAGTCCGGCTTCCATTGAAAATCCAGCCAATTTTGAAACTATGGTCATTGGATTGGGTTCAGGTGCTAATATTTTCACCTGGACCATTACCAACGATGGGTGTACTTCAACCGACAATATTGTAATAAACTATATTGTTATGCCAGTAGCCGATTTTGCTCCATCAGCCATCAATGGATGCCCCCCGTTAAGTGTCAACTTTGTAAATACCTCAATTGGGGGAGCACCCTATAAATGGGATTTTGGCGATGGGGAAACCTCGACCGAACACAGTTTAATGCATATCTATGCTGAACCCGGTTCCTATAAAGCAACCCTTACAGCTACGGCACCTTTGGGTTTATCTGTAATTAAAGATACCTTGATTACTGTTTTCCCATTACCACTCGCTGATTTTGATATTGCACCAAAAACGATTTATATTCCCGATGAGCATATCAGTTGCTTCAACTATTCAAAAAAGGCAGTCTCCAGTTTATGGGATTTTGGCGATGGTGAAACCAGTGAGGAATTTGCGCCAGTTTATAGCTATACCGAAGAGGGTTTTTATGATATTACCTTAACCGCTATTTCAGTAAATGGTTGTGAAGATACAATGACCATAATTAAGGCCGTAGAAGTAATAAAACGCAGTAAATTTATTTTCCCAGAAGCCTTTACTCCTGACCCATCAGGAAGCTCCGGTGGGGCTTATGATCCGGAGGATCGTTCCAACAATGTTTTTTACCCGATGATAATAGATGGGGAAATTGACAATTATGAAATGATTATTTACAACCGGGCGGGCGTTTTGGTATTTAAAACTAGCGATGTTTTGATTGGATGGGATGGCTATTATAGAAATAAACTGTTACCTGAAGATGTGTACATATTCATTGTGAAAGGCACTTACAACAGTGGTAAGCCTTTCCAAAAAACAGGTAATGTATTATTAATTGTTAAAGATAATTGACATGAGATACCTACTTATTATAGGATTAATGGTTACTGTAACTCTTTTTTCAAAGGTTAAGGCTCAAGATGCCCATTTTTCGCAGTTTTATAGCAATCCCATATATTTGGCGCCATCGTTTGCCGGAAGTTCCCATTCAACTAGGTTTGTAGGTGCTTTTAGGGATCAATGGCCTAAAATACCCGGCAATTTTATCAACTATTCATTCTCGGTCGATCATTATGTGCCAAAACTGAAAAGTGGTTTTGCTTTTTTAGCAAGCGTCGATAACGCCGGAAGTGGCAAATTAGTGACTTCAAATATTTCGCTGGGTTATTCCTATAATGTTAAATTAACCCGGAAGCTATTCCTTCAACCCGGTTTGGCCGCATACTATTACAGCCGAAAAATTGATTATACCGAAGTAACATTTTCCGACGAATATTTTATGAATCAATACGTAGGATCCACCTCTGAAAATCTCTCGTTCGACAAAGTGCAACATGCCGATTTTGCTGTTTCCAGTTTGCTATATACTTACAATTTCTGGCTAGGCTTTAATGTCGATCACCTCATGACTTTATCACCGGTGTTGCGAAGCGATATTAAGTATTCCGATATGAGAGTGTCGGTGTTTGGCGGGTATAAATTTAAAATTCACCACCGGACCCGGAATAAATACAATGAATACATCCATGCCGCTTTTAATTACCGGATGCAATCGGGAATCCACCAAATGGATATTGGGGGGTATTACAACCGGCAACCCATTATGATAGGATTATGGTACCGGGGAATCCCTCTATTGAATGAATATGCAACCAGCAGCGCCATCGTCTATTTGTTCGGTTTCAAATATAACGATTACATTTTTAGCTATAGTTTTGATATGTCATTGGGAAACCTTATTTCGCAAACAGGCGGCAGCCATGAAATAACCATTAGTTATTTTATAATCAAATCGAGCCGTCCTAAAAAATTTAAAGCAATTCCTTGTCCTGAAATGTAACAGAAGATAATTGGGACACCCAAAACTAAAAATGAATGCAGTAATACCAAGTGTTGTAGCGGGTATCTCACTAAAGTGCGGAAGACAGGCCACGGGATTGCAAACTCTATGATTATTGTTTTTCTTTTTCTTACTTTTTAGACGGACTAACTTGAAAAATCTACGGTATAGGCAATTTTTTATACCGTGTATTGGCAACGGGGTATTTTATAATTTCTCCTGTTTTCAGCGTTGAGACACCCTTTTAAAATCGAAGTAACTTTGATTTGCACGGAGTGCATTACAATGAGTATCTGTAAGCGACATTTTTGGAGCTTACAGATATGACAACCCGACTATTATTGGCGCATGGAATGCGCTACTTTAACTCGTTTATTGACATGTACTGATTTGGCTTATTTCACCACTACATATTATTCATAAATACGCTGTTTTGGTCGAGCAAATGCAGATGTTCAATGCTTTGTTCCGCATTACTTGCTTCGCTGCGTGAGATCGCCTTTGGTTAAGTTCCATGCGGTATAGTTTATATGCTTCAATTACCACAAACACTTAGGGTGCTTGTGGTAATTTATGGTTGAGCCCTCCGGGAAAGCATAAGACAAATTTGCTAATTTAATTGGGACACCCAAAATTAAAAATGAATGCAGTAATACCAAGTATTTTAGCGGGTATCTCACTAAAGTGCGGAAAACAGGCCACGGGATTGTAACCTCTGTGGTTATTGTTTTCTTACTTTTTAGACGGACTAACTTGAAAAATCTACGGTATAGGCAATTTTTTATACCGTGTATTGGCAACGGGGCATTTTATAATTTTTCGATTTCTTCTTTTGTTAATCCAGTTGATTTCATAATAATATCAATCGCACCTCCATTATTTTTAAATTCCTTTGCGATTTGCTTTTTTTCATCTTTTCTAACCATATCTTCAGCATCAACCTTCATTGTCCAAGCCATACTGGCACTATAATGTAAATCTTCAATATGTCTTAGGTATTTCTTTCTTTCGTCTTCTGGAAGACTATCGACACGCCACAATTCTTTTGCTTTGTCAATACCTTTTGCATTGAAATTATCTTTAATCTCGTTGTTCTTAAAGTAATAAATCCATTGGTCTAACGAGTCTTTGGCTACATCGTTAAAATTATTGACCTTAATCACATAATACTCAGGGAAAATCTGAAATGGTTCAATTTTACCGCCAAGTAATTCAGTTTGTTTTGACGATAGTTTTAATTTGTCCGATGTATGCAATCCAATAAAATCAGTCTTGCCGTGGTAAATGTAATCCTCGCCTTGTCCTAAATCAAAATAAACAATGTTAATCGAATAAACTTTCTTTATGTTTTTGTAGGGTTCTCCTACCGATATATATTCCGTAATTACTTTCGAGGTGCCATAAGCCATCCGATGAAAATAATCATACTCATTCTCATTTTGTATTTCAATAATGACTAATTCATCTTTTGAATTTTTAACCAGCATATCCACCCGGTTAAATTTATCGGTGTCTATCTTTTGGTTGCTCTCGCTTTCAAGTATGGATTGTATTGAAATCTCGTCCTTTAACAATTCCGAAAGAAATCCTTCCAGAACCGAGAAGTCGGCCTTGTTTCGCAGTAATCTTTTTATTGCCCAATCAAACCGTATTAAGCTTCTATTGCTCATCGTCTATTCTGTTTTTCACAAATTTAATCATTTATTTGGAATCCCGCTAAATGCTTGCATTGGTCGCAGGGCAAACGCATTTAAAAATCCCGTTAGGGATTTAATATGAACGGCGAAGCCCTCACGCAAGTAATAGCCCTGGGTTTACTCCCTTTGGTCGTGAGTCACCTATGGCTTAGTTCAACCCAGGGATCAAGTTTTTATGGTATAAAATCGGCGTAAGAACTACTTTAATTGAAATTGTGAAGAAACCATGCGCCGAAAATGGGAATTTCAAATTTCGGTTCTTAAATGCGGTTGCCCTGGCAATTGTCGTTCTTTGCCTTGTTGCCAACATAAAACTAATCTTTGTGTTCCTTGTTTCGCCGGCTAGCAGGTTTGCCGATTTTTTTTCTTTTGAGACAGCTTTATCCAACGCTAGAAAAATCATACTCTAAAAAATGTATTTTTACTTGCAATCGGTAACCATTAAGTATATTTACCGACTTACTTTAATAAATTTATAAATCGAATTCTATGAACCGAATTAAAAACCCCATCAGATTATTAATTATGGCAGGATTTATTGTTGGAGCCCAATCGTGCAGTAACGATTCAAAAAAAATACCCCCGGTTGACCCGTTAAACATGGATTTAACGGCCAATCCCGGTGATGATTTTAACCAATATGCAAACGGCGGTTGGATGAAAAATAACCCCATGCCGGAAGATAAAAGCCGTTTTGGAACCTTCGACCAATTAATTGATGCCAATGAGAAACAATTAAAAGTAATTGTTGAGGAACTATCCTCAAAATCGTTTACTGAAGGCAGTATCAGCGATAAAATTGCTGTTTTTTATAAAACAGGGATGGATACCAATACCATTGAAAAGAATGGAATCACTGATTTGAATGAATATTTTGAACAGATAAACCAAATCAAATCGGCTACTGATGTGCAAGGGCAATTGGAAAGGTTTCATCAATTGTCCATTGGCTCAGCTTTTGGTATTTATGGAGGCGCCGATTCAAAGAATAGCGAAATGGTGATTACCCATCTGTACCAAAGTGGATTGGGAATGCCCGACCGCGATTATTATCTGAGTGATTTGGAACGCTTTGTTACCATTCGGAAGCAATATCTGATTCATGTTGAAAACATTTTCAAATTATTGGGCGATGAGGATTCAGTAGCCAAACAAAATGCACAAATAATTTTCGAATTTGAGAAAAAACTAGCCGTAGCATCCATGGATCGGCTGTCGTTACGCGACCCCAATAAAACTTACAATAAACTTACTCAGGTGGAATTGTCAACTCTTTCTCCCAATTTTGACTGGAATCATTACTTTTCAGCCATTGGTTTACAAAATCCGGGAAATGTAATTGCCATGCAACCTGATTTTTTGAAAGAATTCAATTCCTTACTTGCCAATGAGCCTATTGAAACATGGAAAACCTATTTCCGTTGGAACTTGATACGGAGCACCGCAGGCTATCTTAACGCCTCTTTTGTTGAAGAACAATTCAACTTTTATGGAAAAACCTTATCGGGAACACCCGAACTAAAACCTAGGTGGAAACGGGTAATGGATGTTACCAACAATGCATTGGACGAGGCTATGGGCCAAATGTATGTTGAACGTTATTTTCCAGCCGAAGCCAAAGAACGGATGTTAAAACTGGTTGATAACCTAAAACTGGCTTTAGGGGAGCGCATCAATCAATTGGAATGGATGAGCGACGAAACCAAAGCTAATGCCCAAAACAAATTGGCGGCCATTTCGGTAAAAATAGGTTATCCCGATAAATGGAAAGATTATTCAAGTTTAAAAGTAAGCAGTAATTCATACCTTATCAATGTGTTAAATGCCCGTAGTTTTGGCTTTAACGAAAACATGGCTAAAATTAACAAACCGGTTGACAAAACCGAATGGCACATGCCTCCACAAATGGTAAACGCATATTATAGCCCAACCATGAATGAAATTGTTTTCCCGGCGGGTATTCTTCAACCTCCGTTCTTTTATATCGATGGCGATGATGCGGTAAACTATGGTGCTATTGGTGTGGTAATTGGGCATGAAATGAGTCATGGTTTTGATGACAAAGGGCGACTGTATGATAAAAACGGAAATTTGAACACTTGGTGGACCGATAAGGATTCGGAACTTTTTACCGGCAGAACAGAAGTTTTGGTACAACAGTTTAATGAATTTGAGGTAGCGGATTCAGTAAAAGCAAATGGAAAATATACCTTGGGTGAAAATATAGCCGATTTGGGCGGTGTCAATATTTCCTACATTGCGTTTACCAAAACAGAACAATGGAAAAATCAGCAAATTAAAATTGATGGTTTTACTCCCGATCAGCGTTTCTTTTTAGCGTATGCACATGTTTGGGCTCAAAATATCAGGGATGCTGAAATTCTAAGGCGCACTCAGGAAGATGTTCATTCGCTGGGAAAATTCAGAGTAAACGGACCCTTGCGTAATGTTACTGAATTTCATAAAGCTTTTGATATTAAGGAAGGACAATATATGTTCCTGCCAGAAGCTGCACGGGCAAGTATTTGGTAAATAAAAACTAACTAACTATTGCTGATACCTCGTCCGCTTGCGGCGAGGTATTTCATTTTCCTTCGGAATTATTTAATAGGGTTGCCCTCATTTGTGCAAATAGTAAATTGTTCCGATAAATAAACGTCGAATCGTTTTCTATCTTAACTTGGAATATTTCCTTTTTCGTAGGGAATATCATAAGGTCATCCACAGCAATCCAATCTTCAAATTTTGCCTCACCTTTTATAAAAATTGAAAGCGTGTTTTTATTCGATTTAATCTTAACCGTATGTTCCGAATAATACCACCAACCATCAATTATTGATGTTTCAATGGGCGAATAATATAAATATTGAATGGTTTGGTTAAGGCTGTCAGTTTCAGTAATAATGGCCGTAGTAAATGTTTGATCCCAAACATGATTGTAGTACCAAAAGCTGATTATGTAATTGCACGAAGTATCCATTTTAGCGGTTGATATGCTGCCAACTAAGGTGTATTGTTCTTTTTTCCCTTTGAGTGCTCCTTTCCCCCGATAGGCAATACCACTAACTAAGTCATCGTAACCTTGGTAAAAAACAAAATCATTGGTATCGTTAACTAACAATTCTCCGTTATTAATTAATTCAGGATACAATTTTGAAAAATGCTGGTAATTAACCTCATTATTAGATTCAATAAGCTGGGCAATGGGTAATTTATAAATCAAATATTCCCCTTCACCGCTTAGTAAAGTGCATTTTGAAATAATTTCCTTTTCTTGAACCGAGAGTACTTCCAAATCGGTACCATGTACAATAACAGCAATATCTTTTCCATTATCAACCAATGGTTGAATAACCCTGTTATACGGCCATTGAATGAACATTTTATAAATATCCAGTGATTCCGAAACCGATGGCCGTGATAAATAGGTGCTGAGGATTGGCAATCCGGTGTGAGCCGACGAGACCAAGGAGCCATAAATGGAACGATCAGAGTTGCTACTTCCAAAAGGGAGGTTGAATTTGAAATAAGTGGGTATGGGCAAAATGGCCTGAAATAGTTGGGTGTCAATTTGAGTAATATTTAACTGCTCTTTTGCAATGTATTTTTGATTGAAAGCATTGGGTGATTTCTTACAATTTTTCGAAACTAAAAGGTGGGATGGAATGGCTTCGAAATATATTAGGCAAATAAGGAAGGTAAAAACCAATTTGCCTCCTTTTAAATGATAAACGAGTTTGAAAAAGTAATAAATACTGAGTGTAGCTATCACATAATAAAAACCCCAGGCAAACCGTCCTAATGCAGAAAACTGCTTTATTAATGGAATTGAATTTATAAGATGGTTGGGTAAATATTTTAAGGGAATGGCCATCGAAAAAAGCAAAAGAAGCACTGCCGCAAAAGCAAACGCTTGGATTTGGATTGGAAATAGAGTTTTGAGTGTTGAGTTTTTCTTTTTTAGCAAGTAATAACCGCTCATAAACAAAAAAATTACCAATGCAGCATTTGAAACCATACCGATGTAATTTCCAATTTGACCCCACCGTTGTTCATTTTGAATACCGGTATTAAAAACAGCATTGTAAATTGGTTTAGTAAGCGAGTGATTGGGCAAAAAAACGGAGTGGAACGATGCCCGGTGATCGGTTATAAAGGGCATATCTATGCGGTTGGGGTGAGGGTCATTGCTTAAGTACAGAATAGCTATCACACTTATGGGCACGATAAGTTGCACAACCAAATAAGTGATTCTTGAACTATTTTTCCAATAGTTTTTCCAATCAAAACAGGCTATAAATAAATTGACTGAAACGATAAAAAAGAGAAGTATAAAACCGAGATACACATGAATGAAGGTCCAAAAAATAATAGTTAAAGCAATTATAATAGGCCATTTATTCTCCGTAGGATGGTCGAATTGTTTGATTACCAGATACCATCCCATTGGGAAGAAACATACAAATGCCAATCCAAAGTGCCCAGCCGGATTAATCAACAATACCTGCGATGACAGGAAAATTATGGCATTTCCAGCAAAAGCGGCAGCTATAAACGGAAGGGTAAGCCGAATGAAAATTAATGTTAAAAAAACGGCTCCCACTACATAAGAAAGCAAAATCAATAAATTTATGATACCTACCGAATAGTCACTCACACCTGGCCAAATTCTTGCTACGGCTTGATTCGCAATATTTAGAATAGGCAACGAATCCTCAAATAAAAGGAATTCACCATACGGATGGCTCATGCCTTGAAATGAAAAAACAGAAGAATCGTGTTTCCCATGATAAATGAAATTGTAATACGTTTTTAACCCATCGTTTTCCGCTGAAAAAAGGTATTTATTGGGGTGAAATAAGTAGCTAGGATAAAAAAAAGAAAGAAAAATGAATGCTATCAAAATACTTACTAAAATTCCTTTGGTTTCTTTTTTTAGCGATTTCATGTAATTCAACATAATTCATTATTGTTATAGTTTGTTAATGCTGTATTTAAATGATTAGGTTAAACCTACAAGTTTTTTTTGAAATATAACAGGTTTGAAAATAAAGAATTGAGCTTGTTTAATCAAAAGAAATTCAAAAAAAAATGTTTCATATACAAGCTATTGCTTAAAGCAGTATTTAGTTCTTTGATTCACAAAAAAAATATAGTAAGTTTACTTGAAAATAGGGTGTTATGGAAAACTATAATTTGGTAAAAGTATTTGAGCAAAGCATTTTGCAGCATTGGGATTTACCTGCATTATCTGACTATAAGGGTTCAACCTTAACTTACGGAATGGTTGGTGAGAAGATAATCAAACTTCATTATTGTTTTGAGCATTGCGGATTGAAGCAAGGCGATAAAGTGGCACTCATTGCAAAAAATTCCAGTAACTGGGCTATTGCTTATTTGGCTACAATTACTTATGGAGCAACCATTGTGCCTATTTTAACCGATTTTCATGCCGATACGGTAAATCACATTATCAATCATTCCGATGCCCAACTTTTATTTGTTGGCGAAAATAGCTGGCCTTCCATTAAACCGGTGCAATTAGAGCAAGTAAAAGCTATTGTTAACCTATCGGATTATAGTATTCTTTTCGAAAAGGACGAATACAATATTAAACAAAGAAAGCATTTGGCAGAAGAGGAGTTTTTTGATAAATATCCCAATGGAGTTAAAAAAGAGGATTTTGTTTTGCCTACTGTTTTAAATTCAAACTTAGGAGTAATTAGCTATACATCAGGCACTACCGGTAATTCAAAAGGGGTAATGCTTCCCTTGCAAAGCTTAATGGATAATGTGGAGTTTGCCTGGAATAATATGCCGCTGCAAGCCGAAGATAAGTTACTATCCATTCTTCCTTTGGCTCATGCTTATGGTTGTGCTTTCGAATTTGTTTGGCCGTTTACCATTGGGGTACATGTTACTTTTTTAGGGAAAGTGGTATCGCCTCAAATAATGATACAGGCTTTTCAGGAAATTAAACCCAAACTTTTGTTGATGGTTCCATTAATAATGGAAAAAATATACAAAAAACAACTTCAACCCGTTTTATCAAAAACATCCATGAGGGTTTTGCTTTACATTCCGATTGTTAATAACTTGATTTATAAAAAAATAAAAGCAAAGTTATCGGCAGTATTTGGTGGCGATTTTCGCGAAGTGGTAATTGGTGGAGCGGCCTTAAATAAGGAAGTAGAACTTTTTTTAAGGAAGATTGGTTTCAATTTTTCTGTTGGATATGGAATGACCGAATGTGGCCCATTAATAAGCTATGCTAATTGGGATAAAGCTCAATTGGGGTCGTGTGGTAAATTGGTTGATAGCTTGCAACTTATGATTGATTCTCCTGACCAGCAGAATATTCCCGGTGAAATATTAGTAAAAGGTTCGAATGTAATGCTGGGATATTATAAAAATGAGAAAGAAACGAAAAAGGTATTGGATGATGAGGGATGGCTCCATACCGGCGATTTAGGAGTTATTGATAAGAGTGGTTATATTTCAATTCGTGGTCGAAGCAAAAGCATGATTCTCGGGCCTTCAGGTGAAAATATTTATCCTGAAGAAATAGAATCGAAACTAAATAATTTCCCTTACGTGCAAGAGCAACTGGTTATTAATGAAAACAATAGATTGGTAGCCTTGGTTTTTCCTGATAAAGTTAAAATGGAACAGGAGCAAATTAATGACGAACAGTTAGCACAAATTATGGAAGAAAATAAAAAATTATTGAATGCCCAATTGCCAAAATACATGCAGATATCAAAAATAAAACTTCAAGACGAAGAATTTGAAAAGACTCCTAAACAGAGCATCAAACGATTCAGATATGACAAAAACTAGATTTTAATGAATGGAAAAATCCTTGCATTGAATACCGATGCAAGGATTTTTCATTTTATGGCTCGTTGGTTAATTACTTTTATAATCCATTAAAGATGTATAACTTTGATAATAAATTATTTACATCGATAAACATATTTTTAGTTTTCCTATAATAAATACCACCATGAGAGAAAGAAACGATTTAAAATTAGCCGTACTTATTGATGCCGATAACATTCCCTATTCAAACATTAAAGGAATGCTAGATGAGATTGCAAAACATGGGGTACCAACCATTAAAAGAATTTATGGCGATTGGACCAAACCAACAGTATCGGGTTGGAAGCCGGCATTGCTGGAACATGCCATAACTCCTATTCAGCAATATAGTTACACAACCGGTAAAAATGCTACCGATTCAGCCATGATTATTGATGCCATGGATATTCTTCATAGTGAGAAAGTGGATGGCTTTTGTTTGGTGTCGAGTGACAGCGATTTTACCCGGTTAGCAATCAGGTTGCGTGAGTCGGGGATGCTGGTAATTGGCATTGGTGAAAAGAAAACCCCGAACCCTTTTATAGTTGCTTGCGATAAGTTTATTTACATTGAAATTATTAGTACTAAAGAAATACCCAAAACTACCACTGTTACTGCGCCTAAATCTACTGAAACAACCAAAATTGATACCATTGATACTAAGTTTATTCAATTCTTAAAAACATCGGTTGAAGATTTGGCCGATGATGACGGTTGGGCTTTTCTTGCTGAGGTAGGAGCATTCATTATCAAAAAGAAACCTGACTTTGATCCACGGAATTATGGATTCTTAAAACTAACCCCTTTAATAAAATCGTTAAGCAAACATTTCGAAATTGATGAAAGGGAAACAGAGAAATCGAATATTAAACATATTTATGTGAAAATTAAAAACGTACCGAATAAAAGATAAGTACTTCTTTTGACAAAAGAAATGTTTCAAGGTATAGAAATATTGGTTTGCAGCATTAATACTAAAATTTAATATTAATATTGTCACAGAATTTATTACCCATAATTCTACCTTCGATAGTCAATGTAAAAATACTTGTAATTAATTGTTTAGTAACGTTTTAATTTATTAACTCAGCTAAAAAGCAACTAAGTTTATGTCAAAAAATGCTCATAGAATTTATATATTTATTTTATCGCTTCTTGTTATTTCAGCGTTGATATATTTAATTTTTCAGGGATATTCATACTATAATATCAGTATCGAAGACCGATATTTTCATCCCGATAATACCTTGCTTAAGCCAAGCGGAAACATTGGACATGGCTTAGGAATAGCCGGTTCATTATTCATGATTCTTGGAGTTACTTTATATATGGTGCGAAAAAGGTATCGTATTTTCTACGGAATTGGTATTTTAAAGCATTGGCTTGAGTTTCACATTTTCCTTTGCACCCTTGGTCCAATTATGGTACTTTTTCATACAGCATTTAAATTTGGAGGAATAGTAGCTATAAGCTTTTGGAGTATGGTTGCCGTTTTCCTAAGCGGGATTATTGGTCGGTTTATATACATTCAGATACCGCGTTCCATTGAAGGCCGGGAATTAACCTTGAGTGAAATAAAGGATATGAAAACTGACCTTGGAGCCGTTTTAAATGAATCACTTCAATTGGATGAGGAAAGCTACAAAGTAATTGTTGACTCAGTAAAAAAGAAGGTAGAACTTTATCACAAAAATTTTTTGGTGCGCATGTACCGAAAATACTCCGATGATTCAGAAACAATTCGCCGTGTAAAAACGGTTTTGAAAAAAAATAGTGTTTCAAAAGAACAACAAAAGCAAATATTAGCGTTAGTAAAGAATGATATTTCACTTAACCGGAGGATTGACCGCTTGGTAGTTATGCAAAACTTATTCAAATACTGGCATGTAGCACATTTACCTTTTGCTTTGGTAATGCTTATAATAATGATAATTCATGTAGGTGTTACGCTTGTTTTTGGTTATCGTTGGATATTTTAACTATGGAAATAATTATAGAAAAAATCGTCACCTATTTCTTGGTATTTTTATTTTGCCTAACAATTGTATTCTTTTATTTGCGTAATCAAAAAAAGGAATCTAAAAAAGTTGAGAAGAAAATCGCTCAGGCCAAATTGGACGGCATGTATGAGCCGGTATCACTGCATCCGGTTATCGACACAAATAGTTGTATTCGCACTGGAGCCTGCATTGCGGCTTGTCCTGAAAAAGATATACTGGGAATTAAAGATGGAAAAGCAACCACTATTAATGCATCGGTATGTATAGGCCATGGTGCTTGCTTTCATGCCTGTCCCACACAAGCCATAACCTTGTGTATTGGCACCGAAAAACGTGGAGTTGAATTACCTCATATTAACCAAAATTTCGAAACCAATGTACCCGGAATGTTTATTGCCGGTGAGTTGGGTGGTATGGGACTTATAAAAAATGCCGTTGAACAAGGCAAACAAGCAGCTGAAAATATTGCCAAATCAATTAAAAAGAACCATTCAGCTACCTACGATTTGGTTATTATTGGAGCTGGTCCTGCTGGCATAGCAGCTACCTTAACAGCAAAAAAACATCAACTTAATTTTCTTACTCTTGAACAGGATACCTTAGGAGGTACTGTTTATACTTTTCCGAGGCAAAAAATAGTAATGACTTCACCCATGGATATTCCATTATACGGTAAAGTAAAGTTGCGTGAAACCAGTAAATCGGAACTACTTGATTTATGGAATGTGGTACTACAAAAGAATAACATAACCATACAGGAAAATACTAAAGTTGAATCCATTATTCCGGAAAATGGGCATTTCAATATTGAAACACTTGCTGGTGAGCATATTACTTCAAAAACAGTATTGCTTTCAATTGGTAGGAGAGGGACCCCACGAAAATTAGGCGTTCCTGGCGAAATGCAGGAAAAAGTGGCATATAGGCTACTGGAACCGGAAGATATTAGTGGAAAAGATATTATGATAGTGGGAGGTGGTGATTCTGCCGTTGAATCGGCTCTTTTACTGGCAAATCAGAATCGGGTTACCCTTTCCTATAGAAATGATGTTTTCAACCGGTTAAAACAAAAAAACAACGAAAAAATTAAAGATGCCATTGCTTCCGGCAGTATTAAAGTCCTTTTCAAAACAAACCCGGTTTCAATTTTAAAAGATTCAATTATGCTTTCAACTGATGTTGAGGGCGAAGAAATAAGGGTGGTAAACGATTTGGTTTATATTTTTGCAGGAGGTGAACTTCCAACCCAATTTTTGCAGAAGGCAGGAATTCAAATTACCAAAAAATTTGGTGAAGCTATTTTAAAACACGACAATTAAGCTTTAAGTGAGAATTTTATGAAGATAAAAACAGGAATATGGGTTTGTTGGTTTATGTTAGATTTTCTGGCTGGCATACCTGTTCAGGGTCAAATATCGCCCGGTGAATTATCAAAAGTGCATTCTCATTTAGAAGGAATATCGAATTGCACCCAATGTTATATTTTAGGCCAAAAAGTTTCGAATGAGAAATGCTTAGCCTGTCACACGGAACTGAAAACCAGAGTTGATCAAGAAAAAGGATTTCATTCATCTATTGAAGTAAAAGGCAAAGAATGTGTGGTTTGTCACAACGATCATCACGGAATAAACTTTAAGATTGTTAGATTCGATACAACAACATTTAAACACCAACTTACTGGTTTTGAATTAACGGGTGCACATAATAAAAAGAATTGTGCCGATTGCCATAAAGCTGAGTTTATTACCGATGAAAAAATTAAGGCAAAGAGTTTTTCATACCTGGGATTGAAAACCGAATGCTTAACTTGTCATACTGATTATCATCAGAAATCGTTGGGAGCCAATTTTACCGAATGTCATGATTCGGAGAAATTTAAACCGGCCTCAAAATTTGATCACCAGAAAGCAACTTTTCAATTACTTGGTAAGCATAAGCAGCTGGATTGTGCCAAATGCCACAAAATTTCAACAAAAAACGACAAAAAATTTCAGCAATTCAAAGGGGTTCTAGCTACCAATTGTACCAACTGTCACAAGGATGTGCATAACAATAAATTTGGTCAAAAATGTGCCGATTGTCACAATAACGAATCGTTTAAAGTAACCAATTCAACGAATGGTTTCGACCATAACAAAGCTGATTTTAAGTTGGAAGGAAAACATCAGCAAGTTACCTGTAAAGCCTGTCATATTGGAAAGCTTACGCAACCATTAAAATTTAGCCGTTGTACTGATTGCCACAAGGATTACCATCGCAACCAATTTGCAAAAAGCGGCGTATCACCCGACTGTGCTGAATGCCACACAGTGCAAGGATTTACCGAATTTTCATTTACCATTGAGCAGCACAATGCAAGTACAAGCATTTTTCCATTAAAAGGAGCCCATTTAGCAACCCCTTGTTTTAGTTGTCATAAAAAACAGGAGAAATGGGAATTTAAGGAAATTGGTAAAAAATGTGTTGATTGTCACATAGATATTCATAAAAATAAAATAAAAGAAAAATACTATCCTGAAGTAAATTGTGAAATATGTCACAGTTCAAATAGTTGGAATCAGGTTATTTTTGACCATAAAAAAACTTTGTTTGAATTGGAAGGAGCTCATACAAAACAGAACTGTCGGGCTTGTCATTTTAACAAAGAAAAAACCGGACATGATAATCAAAAGTTTGAAGGATTAAATACGGCATGCACCAATTGCCATAAGGATGTGCATCAAAAACAATTCGAAATTAATGCTATTACCGATTGTAAGCGTTGCCATAATTCGGAATCGTTCAAACCGGCTCCAAAATTCGATCATAACAAAACACAATTTGTGCTCGATGGGAAACATGTAAATGTAGCCTGTAATAAATGCCATAAATTGGTAAATGAACAAGGTGAATCGTTTGTATTATATAAAATAAAGGAATTCAAATGCGAAAATTGTCATCTTCGATAGTAGCGCTGATTATTGCAATCAGTCTCTATGCCCAAACATCTCCACACGGAGATGCATTGGTTTCAAATTGTACCGATTGCCATAAAACCAGTGGGTGGAGCGTTGATTTGGGATCAATCACGTTCAATCATGGAAGTACAAAATTTCCATTGGTTGGTCAACATAAGGACGTTTCCTGTAAGGCTTGTCATACCTCACTTGAATTTTCGAAAACCGAAACTGATTGTAATTCATGTCATACCGATATGCATCAACAAACCTTGGGCAACGATTGTGGTAGATGCCATACCCCAAACTCATGGCTTGTACCAAATATTACTCAGTTACATCAACAAAGCCGGTTTCCCCTTATTGGACCTCATACTACAGCAAATTGTAAAGAGTGCCATACCAATTTAGCCACATCTACTCCTTCGTCTTCACTTCTGCGATTTGACCAATTGGGAATTGAGTGTTACGATTGTCATAAGGTTAATTATTTAGCGGCTACTGCGCCTAACCATGTTCAAAGCAATTATTCTACTAATTGCACCGATTGTCATAATATAAATGCTTTTGCATGGGCTGGTGCTGGAATTAACCATAATTTTTTTCCTTTAACCCAGGGACACGATATAAATGATTGTAAAGCCTGTCATACTTCTGGAAATTATTCAAAAATTCCTAAGGAATGTGTTTCGTGCCATCAAACCAATTACAATGAAAGTACAAATCCGAATCATACAGCGCTTAATTTTTCAACAACCTGTAACGAATGTCATACGTTAAATCCAGGATGGAAACCTGCCGAATACAAGAATCACGATGCACTTTCGTTCCCAATATATTCGGGCGAGCATAGGGGTGAATGGAATAATTGTTCCGACTGCCATACCAATTCCAATAATTATGCAGAGTTTACCTGTACAAATTGTCATGAGCATGAAAAAGGAGAAATGGATGATGAACATGGTGGGATAAGTGGTTATGAATACAACAGTCCAGCTTGTTTTGCCTGTCATCCAACTGGTTCTGGTGAAGGTGGATTTGATCACAATAAATCTGCTTTTCCGTTAACAGGAGCACATACAACCACCGATTGCTCCAGTTGCCACACCAATGGATATGCGGGTACATCAAATGTTTGTGCCAGTTGTCATACCCCAAATTATGACCAAACAACGAACCCGAATCACCTTGCAACAAATATCTCCAATGATTGTGCTGCTTGTCATACAGCAAATCCGGATTGGAAACCGGCAACTTTTCCTACACACAATAACTATTATGTTATAGCTGGTGCTCATATTTCAATTACCAATGATTGTGCTGCGTGTCACAATGGGAATTATATTAATTCTCCAAATACCTGCTACGGTTGTCATAAACAAGATTTTGATCAATCAAAGAATCCACCTCATTTAGCCGCTAAATTTCCAACAAGCTGCGAAGAGTGTCATAAACAAAGCGCATGGGCACCAGCTACATTTAACCACGATGGGCAATATTTTCCAATTTATTCGGGAGAACATAAGGGTGAATGGGATAATTGTGCCGATTGCCACACCAATAATTCTGATTATGCCATTTTCACATGTACTACTTCGTGTCATACGCAATCGGAGACTAATAAGGATCATCAGGGTGTAAATGGTTACACTTATGCGAGTACTGCCTGTTTTGAGTGTCATCCAAAAGGTACTGAAGATAAGAGAATTGATGGAGGATTAAATAGAGAAAGATATTTTAAAGAACAATGAGATATTTAACATTTCTTTTTTCTATTTTAATTTTAATAGGTGTTACCCTTAAAGGACAGACTATTATTGACTCAAATGAAGGTTCAATTTCCTTTTTAACGTCTCAAAGCATCTATGTTAAATTTCAATCCACCCAATCAATTGAGGTGGGCGATACCCTGTATATAAGTCAGGATTCAACGATGATTCCGATCCTGAAAGTAACGATGCTTTCTTCCATTTCCTGTGTTTGTACCCCTATTGGTTCTGTTCAATTATTGGTTGGAGATAAGATTTATACTACTCAAAAGAATTTTCAAACACCGAATAACAAGGTTGATGATATTTTGCCAACTCCAATAGATACCATTCCAAATGCAGACTCTGTTTTAGCTAATAAAACTAATGAAAAACCTTTGAAACAGCGCATTGGGGGGCGTTTTTCAATTTCAGCCTATTCAAATATTTCAAACAAGTCAGATAATACCTATCGATTCAGATACAACTTATCGCTGAACGTCCAAAATATTAATAATTCAAAATTTTCCACCGACACCTATATTTCTTTTGCACACAAACTAGATGAATGGAGCGATATCCAAAATAATATTTATAATGGATTGAAGATTTACAGTTTAGCTATCAATTATGCAATTAATAAAGACAACTCGCTGTGGGTTGGCCGTAAAATTAATCCTTCCATTTCAAACGTGGGTGCCATTGATGGAATGCAATATGAAACCAATTTTAAAAGATTTAATGCAGGGGTTTTTGCCGGAAGCCGTCCTGATTATATTGATTATAGCTTTAATGCCAGTTTGTTGCAATTTGGTGGTTATATAGGTCATAATTATTCAACAAAAAAAGGTACAATGCAAAGTTCCGTAGCTTTAGTTGAACAGATGAATAGTGGAAATACTGATCGCCGATTTGCCTATTTCCAACATTCCAATGCATTGCTTTCAAATTTGTATTTTTTTGGTTCTGTTGAGTTTGATTTGTATAATAAAGTTTTAAATACGCAGGATAGTTCACTTGTGCAGGATAATAATCCCAATTTATCAAACCTTTATTTTTCCGTTCGATATAGGGTTGTAAAGCAACTTTCCTTGTCGGCATCGTATAGCACGCGTGAAAATATAGTTTATTATGAAACTTATAAGAGTATTATTGAACAGTTACTTGATGTTACTAAAATGCAAGGCTATACTTTTCAAGTAAATTATGCACCAACCCATACTATTTCACTTGGAGCAAATGCAGGCTATCGTTTCAGTAAAAAGGATCCTAAACCATCGAAAAATTTATACAGCTACCTTACCTATAATAATGTACCCTGGTTAAACGCCTCAGCCACTATTTCAGCCACCTTAATGCAAACCAGCTACTTAAATGGGAAAATTTATAGTTTGGGACTTACCCGTGATTTAGTTCCCGGAAAACTGTACGGTGGATTGAGTTACCGCTATATCGACTATAATTTTGTGAGTAATGAAACGCCACTGGTTCAAAATATGGCTGAAATGAACCTTACCTGGCGCATCCTAAAAAAGCTTTCCTGTTCCCTGAATTGTGAAGGGACTTTTGAAAAAGGAGCCAACTTTGAAAGTATTTATGTGAATGTTACCCAGCGGTTTTAGTATGATGCATGGGGTGAACTAAAAGCTGCAACCCAAAAGAATTTGAATTGTAAACGAACGAAATATTAACTCTTAAAAAAAATAATGATAGTAGCAATTGCACATATACTGACAGCTTTAGTAGCACTGGAGCATTTATATATTTTATGGATTGAAATGTTTGCATGGGAAACAGCAGGTAAAAAAACATTTAAAACCATTCCTGAAGAATTGTTCAAACCAACGAAAGGATTAGCTGCCAATCAGGGACTTTATAATGGCTTTTTATCAGCAGGCTTGATTTGGTCGTTTTTTATTTCAGATACAAATTGGACAATAAACATCCGTTTGTTCTTTCTTATTTGTATAATAGTTGCCGGAACCTATGGAGCAATAACTGCATCACGAAAAATATTCATCATTCAGGCTTTGCCTGCAATTATCGCAATAACATTAGTGTTATTAGCTTCGTAATACAATAAAGGATACCAAAACAAACCATACCTTTTATTTGTGAGTTACAGATATAATCTGGCTTTTCAACAAAAGCAACTTATCAATATTGAATTTGATTTTTGAATCCCTTAGTATCCAGAAAATAACCCCACTAATTAATGCTGCAAAAAAGCACCAAACCGAGGTAAGGTATTGGGTAAAAAATATGGCAGTAACTAAGCACGATAAAAACATAAATATGCCTAAAAGGTAGGTTCTTTTTATGCTTGAAACAAAAAGGGGAGTAATGGTGACAACTAAATACACAGTAAAGGCCAACATGGATATAGATTGTGGAAAATCGGTTTTGTACAGGATATGATAACCCGAAATTATTGGGGTTACGCTGAAAGCCACTAAACAAAAAACATAATACAACGACAACAAAATGCCCAGCCCCAACAGTATCCATAACGATTGTTTTCTTTTGGGGTTTTCTTCCATGAATAGGACTGAAAGCGGAATCATTATAGGCCAAAGAACCTCGGCCATTATTAAAAATGTATATGTGCTAATCTTTTGAATCGTGGCATATTCCTGGTAGGGAAGTGTTAACCACAAACAGCCTTCGGCTATCTGTTGTATGCCGAAAAACAAAGGGATACTCGCAAATATCAATTGCGATGGTTTGTGAACTTTTTTAATGGTTGCAATTCCAATTGAAGAAATAATAATACCTCCTACAAAACTGGCTTCTGGTGAAAAACACATATTATTTCCCCTTCTATTACCTAAGTTGAGCAATTTGGCCCCGAGTCCTCGGGGGAAAAAGCGCTTTACTTAGGTAAAACCCCGACCTAGCAATTGTTGTTTTTCACAAATTTTCGCTTCACTCAATTTGTGAAAACTTACAATTGTTCAGTCGATTGAGCAGATTTGCGGTAGCAAATCGCTCAATTTGGGTATTAGTAAGCAAAAGAACTTTTTGTTAGGTTTAACGCCAAAACACTAACATGGGTAAGGTACACCTAATTATTTGGATACCAACAATATTTAGGTAATTGTTTTAGCACGGGTTGTAACTCAATATACATTATTGTTGAGTTAAGTACGAAAAGAATTTTTTATGTTTTTATTGACTTGTTGCACGTGAGGAGTCAAAATTAATGTTAACTGTTGTAAAATACCGCACATGGTGAAAAATACAACACACCATGCAAGTACCTGTGACATAAACTGTTTGCTTTTTGTAATAATTAAAGTGTTTAATAATACAACACTTCAAACATTCCAATAGTGTTTTGTAAACTTCGTAAAATATAGAAACACAGCGTGTTACGTTTAAATATTTGCCTTGGCACTATGTTTGAATTGTACCAAATGAGTAGAAATTACACCTATTTATTGAAAACAATTTAAACAAAGCAATATGAAAAATTTAGCAGTATTAATCAGCAGCATGGCACTCCTAACGTTTATATCAATAGGCGTAAAAGGAGATGGTCAGGCACAAAGTACTAAAACAAATGATTCCATCCATATTTGGTGCAGTCCCAATTTGGATGCAATTGCAACAACTTGGATTGAAGCTTACAAAAAGGTTGTTCCGGAAGCTAAAATTGATATGGTGACTGCTAGTTCTGAAAGAATGTACTTAGCGTTACAAAATCCTGGAAATATAGCCTTGGTAACTAAAGAGTATTATCCGGCTTTAGATGCACAACAGAATTGGAGTATGATTGTTGGGCGCGATGTAATTGTACCCATTATGAATCGTAAGAATCCATTTCTGGATCAGATAAAAATGCAAGGGATTTCACCTGAAGATTTTGCCAAAGTTTTTACTAATACTGAATTGCAACATTGGGGAATGTTATTGAATAATCAGGAATCAATCGCAGTAAATTGCTACTTATTAAACGATGAATCAACTCAGCCTTTTCTAACTGATTTCTTTAAAACGGATATTCAAAAGATTACAGGAAATAAGGTGGTTGATGTGAATGAATTGGTGAATAAAATAAAATCAGATACCTACGCTATTGGCTTCTGCAAGCTATCGGCAATACTTGATTCCGAGGATAAAGAATTGGAAAAAGGTATTGCACTGATTCCAATTGACATTAATGGGAACCAAAAATTAGATTATTATGAAAATATATATGACAATTACTCTGACTTGACTCGGGGACTTTGGATTGGTAAATACCCAAAAGAATTGTATAGTCGAATTTATACTGTCACTTCAGCTGCACCAACATTACAGCATGAATTAGCTTTTTTAGATTGGGTACTTTACGAAGGGCAACAATATCTGGCTGATAATGGATTGACTGAAATAACTTTGGTGGAACAACAGCGAAGGAATCAAAGCTTATATGCTACTCAAAATCTTAATATTGAAACCAAACCGCAAAATTCAACGGCTATAGTTTTTCTGATAGTATTGGCTATATGTTTAACTGCATTTATTATTGTTTATTCATTTGTTACTTATCGTAATTATCGTCAAAACAGGGTTGAACCCAGCTATAATACTATTCCAACAGCATTTGGTGAACACACTGTGGAAACTTTAAATGGTTTGTTTTTCGATAAAACACATACTTGGGCTTATATGGAGAAAAATGGTGGAATCAGAATTGGTATTGATGATTTTCTGCAACACGTAACGGGTTCCATTACCAAAATAAGAATGAAAAAGCCAGGGGAATATATTAAAAAAGGAGAACCATTTCTCACATTGATTCAACAAGGGAAACAATTGGAAATTAATGCACCAGCATCCGGTATTATAAAGGAGAATAATGAAAACCTAACGACTCAAGCCTCCTTGATTAATTCTTCTCCATACAATCAAGGATGGGTTTACATTATAGAATCGGAGAATTGGCTAAAAGAGATTCGCTCCTTTTTAATGGGTGATGCTTATAAAATTTGGCTCAATTTTGAATTTGACCGACTGAAAACCTTTTTTTCTATCACAGTTAATAATAAGCTGGGAATGCAAAATCAATTGGTGATGCAAGATGGTGGCGAATTAAAAGATAATATTTTGGAAAGCTTTGGACCAGAAGTTTGGGAAGAGTTCCAAATAAGGTTCATCAATCATTTTGAATAATCCAACTTCATTCTAAACCAAATAAATTTACAACTATGGGAATTGATAGAAGAAATTTTTTTAAGACAATGGGCATAGTAGGAGTTACGTTGAGTGTGGGGAAAAGTTTAAGTGCCCGTGAAACAACAGAAAGCGAAATTGAGTTTTCCGGTATCCTTTACGATTCAACCCGCTGTGTGGGTTGTCAGGAATGTGAAAGGGTTTGCGCAAAGAGTCATGATTTGCCTGAACCCGATGAGAATGATACACCAGTAGCTGGGGTGGTTCGAAAAACCAGTGAATTTCGCCGGACTGTTGTTAATGCATTCAATACATCGAAAGGAGAGCTTTATTTAAAGAGTCAGTGTTTTCATTGCAATCAACCGGCTTGTGGGGCTGCTTGCTTAACTCAAGCCATGCATAAAACCAAGCAAGGGCCTGTAATTTGGCGCATGGATAAATGCATGGGATGTCGCTATTGCATGGTCTCGTGTCCGTTTGATGTTCCAAAGTTTGAGTACAACAGTGCGAACCCTAAAATTGTAAAATGCGATTTGTGCTTTAACAGACAAGCAGAAGGTAAACTTCCGGCATGTGCTGAAAACTGTCCGGCAGAAGCACTAAAATTTGGTACCCGTCGTGAATTAATAGCAGAAGCGCGCAAGAGAATAAATGATAATCCAGAGCTTTATTACGATCAGATATATGGAGAACACGAAGCCGGAGGGACTGGGTTTCTTTATCTGTCATCAGTTCCCTTCGAAGAGCTGGGGATGAATACTACCGTTAAAAAATCGTCCTACCCCGAGCTAACCAAAGGGTTTCTTTACAGTGTACCTTCAATTTTTGTATTATGGCCAGCGCTATTGCTAGGATTACATAATGCTACTTCGAATAATAACCAAAATGAATTGGACCATGAATAATACAGAATATATAGTTGCAAAAGATAATGAAGGAATGCCCATCGTGAAATTCCTTATGGAGTCGCTAAAGCCAAGAGGTAAGTGGTTAACCCCGTTTAATATTATATCAATACCAATTATATTGCTTGGATTGGTGTTGATTGTAATTCGTTTTGCAAAAGGATTGGGTTCAGTTACAAACCTTACTCAGGAAGTCCCATGGGGATTATGGATTGGTTTTGATGTAGTTACCGGGGTTGCATTTGCCGGTGGAGCTTATGTAATAACATTCATGGTTTATATCATGAACATGAAAAAATACCATTCCATTGTCAGGGTAACGGTATTGAATGGCTTTCTTGCCTATTTGTTTTATGCTGGAGCATTATTACTTGACCTAGGAAGACCATGGAAAGTGATAAACCCAATTATTGGGAATAATTTTGGAGTAAGTTCGGTACTTTTTCTGGTTGCCTGGCATTTTCTCTTATACATGATTGCCCAACTGATTGAATTTTCCCCGGCTATTGCCGAATGGTTAGGCAAAAAAAAGGCACGAAAGATATTATCAAGCATGACTTTGGCTGCCGTTATTTTCGGAATCACCTTGTCAACCCTTCATCAGTCAGGATTGGGAGCATTATATCTGATGGCTATTGATAAAATCCATCCGTTGTGGTATAATGAATTTATTCCCATCCTGTTCTTTGTATCCAGCATATTTGCAGGACTTTCCATGGTTATTTTTGAGGGCTCAATCAGTCATAAGGTTTTTTTCGATCAAATAAGTGAAAAGAACCATCAGGCGCATAATGGAATAATTCATGGTTTATCAAAGGTATGTGCTGTAGCTATGTTTGCTTACTTCTTTTTGCATACGCTTATATTTGTTCACGGCAAACACTGGAATTTGATTAATACCCCAATGGGATATTGGTACTTAACTGAAATGATTGGTTTTGTGCTAGTTCCCATGATTCTTTTTTTCTACAGTTACCGAAAACAAAAAGTCTTTGTGATTAAACTAGCTGCTCTTATTACTATGATTGGCATTATAATTAATCGGCTTAATGTAACGGTTATAGGTTTTAAATGGAACGCCACCTCGCATTATTTTCCTTCGTGGATGGAAATAGTAGTAACTCTAACGGTACTTTTTATTGAGATTTGGATATTCCGATGGATTGTAAACCGCTTACCAGTGCTTAGGGAATCTCCCACATGGGCGCAGAATAATAATGAACATTAAAACTAAATAATATGGATGGATTTACCTACACCAATATATTCGAAACCAAGGGTATTGAGTATATTATAATAATTGCCTTTCTTTTGCTGATTATCCCATTTTGGTTAGTTTTAAACAAACCAAGAAGTATCTATGATTTTGCATTAAAAACGCTGGGAATTTTATCGGTAAAAGTGCTGAAAATTCCACAAGGACTTTTTTACAGTAAAAACCATACTTGGACCCATTTGGAACCCGAAGGAGCTGCTAAAGTAGGAGTAAACGATTTACTGCTTCATATTACCGGTTCTGTTGAATTAAGCGGGCTGAAAAATCCCGGACAAAAGATTACCAAAGGGAACGTGTTGGTATTGATAACACATGATGGCAAACAACTTCAGATAACATCGCCCATAACCGGCGAAATACAAAGTGTGAATGCTTCACTTTTCGAGAATCCACAGGTAATTAATAACGATCCTTACGGAAAAGGTTGGATTTATAAAATTAAACCCGACAATTGGGTGGCTGAAACCAATTCGTATCTCATGGCAAACAGCGCTACTCAATGGATGGCAAGTGAACTCACCCGATTCAAAGATTTTATTGCAACTTCAATGAATAAAGTTTCACCCAACACATCCAATGTTATTTTGCAGGAAGGAGGAGAATTGATGGATAATCCTCTTTCGAACATGCCCGATGAAGTATGGAAGGATTTTCAATCTCAATTTCTGGATCAATATTGATGCAGAAAGTAAGGGTGTATGAAATGATGTTGTTTAGTTAAGTATTTTTGCCCTGAACTTAGTGAAATGATCTCACTGAAGGTACACAATTAAATAAGCTATTAGAAACCTACCCACCCCTGCCCCTCCCTTGAAATGGAGGGGTGCGCTCTGAATTAGCAGTAATGCTTAATTGGAAAACCCTCCCCTCTCTTTCAAGAGAGGGGAAAGAGGGGTGAGTATTTTAAATCGTATTATATCATTCATTTCCTTAAACTTACACATTTAGGGCGTTGCCCTGTGAAATTGCTATAAGGCTTTCAGCTTTAAATAAACAGCCTTGAATGAAATATTTATTTGAGTATTTTCTGTATTAGCGAAATATAGTTTAACTTTAATTATTAAAACACAACATGTTATACCATTATTAATGGAATTTGAAAAATGATAACATTGAATAACAGTATCTTAAAAAAAATAGCAAACAATGAACTGTTTAATAAATACATCCGGTTCCGATCTTCTATTTATGGTAGAGTTGTTTTTATAATTACCAGTTCTTTTGTCATTCTATTTATACTTTTCAATATTGTTTTCAGAACGGTTTACACCGATTTTTTTAACAACTCAATAAAGCAAAGCGGAAACAATGTAAGCTCAATTGTTGAAGGATCGTTATACTATTCCATGCTTGAAAACGATAAGGCTATGCTTCAGCGGACACTCGACATAATAAGCACCATGTCCGGTATCGACGAAGTGAATATGTACAACGATAAGGACAGTCTTGCATTTACGTCAGTATCTACCGAACTCGAAATTAGAGGCAATCCTAATTGTAAAGACTGTCATACTAATATGGCCGCAATGTTTCCTAAAAAAGAAAGAGTTTATAGGGTAGTAGGTGAGAATCCAGATTGCGGAATTTATGAAAATGGCAAAAGGTATTTACTAATTAGGAAACCAATACTCAATGAAAAATCATGCAATACTGCAGCTTGTCATGTTCATAATGAAGGTGATGAAGTATTGGGTTCTTTAATAATAAAACTGCCTTTGGAGGATATTGATACTTTTATGGATGAATCTTCCACCGATTTTTTGCTGTTGGCATCAATAATAACCATTCTATTGGTAACTTTTCTGATAATTTTTACCCGGAAAAAGATAAAAGATCCCTTGTATTCTATAATAAATGCTAGTGAAGCAGTATCGAATGGAGATAACAGTTTTCGATTGGAAATTAAACCCGATCTTTTGTACGATATGAGGAAAGTATCGGTAGCATTTAACAACATGCTCGATAATATTGATACCGTTACCAATGAACTGCAAAACTGGTCGCAGCAACTGGAATATAAGGTACAGAAAAAGTCCGAAGAGTTATCGGAAGCACAAAACGAGTTGATTCATGTTGAGCGGATTGCATCCTTAGGAAAGTTATCATCTTCCGTAGCGCATGAAATCAATAATCCGTTATCGGGAATACTGATATACACCAAATTGATTTATAAACAACTTAACGGACCTGATTTTCATCATTCAAAAAAGGAATCCATTCTTAAACATTTGAAGTTGATTGAGAATGAAACCAAGCGCTGTGGTGATATAGTGAAGGGTTTGCTCGATTTTTCAAGAAAAGATCAAGATGATTTTGAAGTGGCTAATTTGCATCAACTTTTAAAAGCAACCTATGCTTTAATGACCCACTCCATAAAAATTGCAGATATTAATTTCATCACAGATTTTAGAGCTAAAAACGATGAAATATTTTGTAGCCCAAACCAGATAAAACAAGCAGGCATTGCCTTGTTAGTAAACGCTACGGAAGCCATTAAGGAAAATGGCGAAATAATTATCCGGACTTCCAATCCAGATGAAAAGTCCATTCAGGTTGAAATTATTGATAATGGTTTTGGAATTTCGCTCGATGATATTCAACATATTTTTGAGCCATTTTTCTCTACCAAACGAGATGCAAGCGGAATAGGTTTGGGTTTATCTATTGTTCATGGTATTGTGGAGAGTCATAAAGGAAAGATAGAAGTATTCTCTGAACTTGGCAAAGGAACTAACATGACGATAACTTTTCCAATTAAAAAGCAATAAATTAGGTCATTTAGAAAATTTCAAAAATCAAATTTCAAAAATCAAATTTCAAAAATCAAAAATGAAATAATGTTCAAATTCCGAATAATGTTAAAATACTAATTATTATAAACAATAGCTTAGTGAACTTTTGGGTGTAATTTGGTACTAAATCAAATATATGTAATTGGGTATTAAAAATATACCGAACTATTGTTAAAAGGTATGATTATTCAAACTGAGTTTTGTTATTTGTAATTTTTGTTTTTGTAGTTTTTAAAATGCAACAAACTAAGAATATGACAAAAAAAGTATCCATTTTAATTGTTGACGATGAGGAGTCGGTGAGAGATTCCCTGTATAATTGGTTTATTGATGATGGTTACAGTGTTGAATGTGCTGAGAATGCAAAAAAAGCATTGTCATTAGTTGAGGCCAAAGATTTTGATATAATACTGGCAGATATAAAAATGCCGGGAATGGACGGAATGGAAATGCATCGAAGGATAAAAGCCCTGAATAAAGATTCCATTGTAATTATAATGACAGCTTTTGCAGCAGTTGATACCGCCGTGCAAGCCCTTAAAGATGGAGCTTTTGATTATATTACAAAGCCTTTTGATCCCGATGATCTATCGCATCTAATCCGCAATGCCAGCGCCCAAATTGCTTTGAAAGCTGAAAATACCAATTTGAAAAACAAAATTACCTCATTGGTTGATGTCGATGATTTGATAGGTGGGAGTGAGGCCTTGAAAAAAGTACTCAAAGAGGTAGAAAGTGTAGCGCAATCGAACTCATCGGTAATAATTACCGGTGAAAGTGGAACGGGCAAAGAGTTGATAGCTAGGGCCATTCATGCCAATTCGCCCCGAAAGTATTTTCCATTGGTAAGTGTACATTGCGGTGCTTTAACGGAAAGTTTGCTTGAAAGTGAGCTTTTTGGACACGAAAAAGGGGCTTTTACAGGCGCCACCTTTAACCGGAAAGGCAGGTTTGAAATGGCCGACGGTGGAACCATTTTCCTGGACGAGATTGCTACCATATCACCAAAAATGCAAATTGAATTACTCCGCATCTTAGAATCGAAAACCTTTGTAAGGGTTGGAGGCAACAAAGAAATATCGTCCGATTTCAGGGTAATTTGTGCCACCAACCGCGATTTAAAAAGTATGGTTAACAGCGGTACCTTCCGCGAAGATCTTTTTTATCGGTTGAATGTAGTTAATATTGTAATTCCACCCTTACGCGAGCGGATTGAAGACATTCCATTGCTTACATACCATTTTATAAAGAAATATTGTACTGCCATGAGCCGCGACATTATTTCAATTGAACCAGCAGCCTTAAAACACCTTGAAACGCTTGAGTTTCCGGGCAACGTGCGTGAGTTAGAGAACATGATTGAACGGGCTATTGTAATTGGCAATGGCAAGGAAATACGGTTGAAAGACCTTCCGATGGGTAAAGAAATACTAAATAGTTCCATTGAGAGCCTTGATGATTTGGAACGCAAACACATTGCAATGATTCTGTCAAAATATAGTTGGAATATTTCACGGACATCAAAAGCATTGAATATTGACCGGGCAACCCTATATAATAAAATTAAAAAATACGGAATAACGCAAACCTAACAGAGTTTGAACCCTATTTTTAGAATTGAGTGGGGAACTATCCAAAATATTTTTGAACCCTATAAAACCGTTACTTGATTGGATAAGCCAGCTATAATACTCATTACTTGCGGTCGTTTTGAACGAAGTATTACTGACCCTATTCTTGATGATATTAAGCGTGAATTTGGATATCCCGTGATTATAAATGAATGCAATCAGGAATTGAGTAATTTTTATAACCCCAGTCGGCGCCAGTACGATGCCAACCAGATTTTGCATTTTGTAAAAGAACGTTCATCGGAAAATGCCTTTAAAACATTAGGGCTGGTAAATGTTGACATATTTATTCCCATTCTTACTTATATTTTTGGACAAGCTCATTTGAATGGTAATGCTGGTATTGTGTCAAGTTATCGCCTTAAAAATGAGCTTTATGGGCTTGAAAAGAATAATGCCTTGATGGTTGAGCGATTCAGTAAAGTAGTGATTCATGAATTGGGGCACCTGTTTGGGCTAATCCACTGTCAAAATCCAGTTTGTATCATGCGCTCCAGCACTTACGTTGAGGATATTGATCAAAAGGAAAATAAATTCTGCATTAATTGCCAGTCAGAACTTAATAAAAACATCAATCAGGACTAAAATAAAAAACCCTCACAGTTTTTCGGTGAGGGCCTTTGTTACCAAGTGACTCCGCAGGGTAGTAAACGCAATGGCAACCAATAAGATGCTTTGTTAACTACTTTTGGAAAATATTTTCCAAAATACATTCAATCTGTGGAAAATATTTATCGTTTTGATTTCAATTTTGACTATTTGTGGAAAAATTTTGCTTTTCCAAAGACGTTTTTTATGGAAAATATTTTACCCATTCATATTCAGGAAGTAATTTTTGGGTCTTCGGAGCCAAAAATTTCAAAACAACTATCAATGCTGCATAAGCAAGGCAAAATAAGAAAAATTGCTCCTCGTATTTATTCTTCAAAATATCTGGTAAATTGTATGTTTCTCAAAAACCAAGAGCATTTTTAGAAAATTTGCAAGCTGCAAATAATATTGGTTCCACATCAAAATGTTTGACCTTACCCGAAATCGAAGAAAAGTTGGAACAGATTATTCGGATTTATGGTGAAGACGAAATAAACAGAGTGAGAGATAAAGCCAAAAAAATTGCCACAGAACTAAATTTGCTAAAGGAGTTTGAACGGCTTAACAAAATTATAAGCGCTTTATTAACAACCCATTCATCGAAAATACTTTCTTCGCCAATTGCAATTGCACGAGCATTTGGTTTTCCTTACGACCCTGCTCGAATGAAATTGTTTGAAGAACTTTTTCGGGAATTGCAAAAAAGTGAATTTGTAAACCGCCCTGAAAAAAACACATCAGCTAATTCTTTCCGGAATTTTGCATTTTTTGAAAGTTACTTTTCCAACTACATAGAAGGGACTGTTTTTGAAATAGATGAGGCAAAACAAATTATAGAAACAAATAAACCTTTGGATGCAAGAAATGATGACAGCCACGTTGTGTTAGGTACTTATCAATTGGTTTCAAATAGGCATGAAATGATGGCTACTCCGCAAACACCTGATGATTTATTGCAGGTACTTTTATTCCGGCATAAAATATTACTCAATGCCAGAGAAGACAAAAAACCGGGGTTGTTTAAAGATAAAAACAACTTTGCTGGAAGCGCTTCATTTGTCGATTTTAATTTGGTAAAGGGCACTTTAGTGCGAAGTTTCGATTTTTATGCTGCATTGAATCACCCATTTTCAAAGGCCTGTTTTATGATGTTTGTGATAAGTGAAACTCATCCTTTTTTAGATGGTAATGGAAGAGTAGCCCGGGTAATGATGAATGCTGAATTGGTAAAAGGCGAGCAATCAAAAATTATTATTCCTACAGTTTTTAGGGACGATTATATGGGAGCCTTGAAAAAACTAACCAAACAAAACGATGCAGATACCTATATTCGAATGTTGCAGAAAGCCCATGAGTTTAGTTCAACCATATACAGCGACAGTATGGATGAAATGCAGGAAATTTTGAGTCATAGCAATGCATTTTCAGAACCTACCGAAGATAAATTAAAGTTTACAACAAGATAGAAAATCGTATATTACGTTGGGTGGAATAATTGTTTTCCATAAAACAAAAACCCTTTGTTGAGTGGCCGGAATATGCGCAATCCTAATTTGTTTTAAAATCGAATTTTTTTTTTAGGATATTAGAGACGCATGGTCAATAGTTTTCATCGAGTGGTAAATTATGTCAATGTATCGCATTGCAAATTGGAATGTAGAAAGACCTTCAACAGGAACCAAGAAAACAAAATTGGTATTAAATAAAATTGACAGAATAAATGCAAAAGATTCAGTTTGTATTTCTAACCAAGTGAGAAAAGAAATTTCTTTTTTCTATTCATGCCCTTTCAATTCTCATTTTTCTTGTTAAATTTACCTATCATAAACCGTCATCCAAAAGCAATGATTGAACATTCTTTTAGCAGCAATTTTCAGTTTTTAGAGCAGGAATATCCCATTCTTGCCAATATTGCTGCATCGGCGGAATACAATTGTTTTGCTGACCCGGTGACTGCATTGTTTAAGCTGCGTCAATTTGGAGAGCATATTACCGAATTGTTGTTCGATGAACATGGAATGGAGTTGCCCTTTGAGAACAATTTCCACAATCGACTTAAAGCCTTGGAGTTTGAAAAGGTACTGCCTGAACGGGTTAAGGATTTGCTGTTTACTATCAAAAACAAAGGAAACATTGCGGTTCATGCTTCAAAAGGAACAGTGGATGATGCAAAGTTGGTATTATTCTCAGCATTTAAAGTGGCAAAATGGTTTTGCGAAACTTACTCCGTAAAGTCAACAGACTTAAGTCACATCAAATTTTCCGATCCAAAGAACCTGGACACCCGCTATGCATTGAAGTTATTGGAGACTAGTTTTGCCGAGCTGAATGAAAAATTCCTGGCCTTACAGTTGGAGCGAAAACCGGAAGGAATCACCAAGGAGAAAGAATCGCTAATCCGCGAAAAATCAGAAAAGGCAGCCCGTAAAATTGACATGAGTGAGCAGGAAACCAGGGAACTTATTGATGGTTATTTGCGCATGGCCGGTTGGGAGGTCAATACAAAGGAGTTAAACTATAAAATAAATAAAACACTTCCCAAAAAGGGAAAATACATGGCCATTGCAGAATGGCCGGTGGGCAGCAAATGGGCCGATTATGCCCTTTTTATCGACAAAAAACTGTACGGAATTGTTGAAGCAAAGAAATACGCTGCTGATATCTCCACCGATTTACGTCAATCGAAAATATATGCTGAATTAGCGGAAGCAAAATACGATGCCATCCTTTTAGGGGAATGGTGCGGACTAAAAGCACCCTTTCTCTTTTCTACCAACGGACGACCCTATCTGGAACAGATTAAAACCAAAAGTGGAATCTGGTTTCTGGATACCCGATTGGAGCGGAATGCTTCGAAGCCTTTACAAGGTTGGTACTCCCCTACCGGATTAATTCAATTATACGAACAGGAAATTCAGGTTGCCACTGATAAATTAATAGCAGGTGGTTACGAATTGCTTCAAAGTAAAGCTGGATTGGGATTGCGCGACTACCAAATAAAAGCCATTAAAGCGGTTGAGAACCGACTGATTCAGGAACCGGAGATAAACTGGGCATTATTGGCCATGGCTACCGGCACCGGAAAAGCCCGCACCATACTTGGATTGTGTTACCGGTTGATTCAAACCAACCGGTTTAAACGCATCCTGTTTCTGGTGGATCGCACATTATTGGGCACACAGGCATCGGATACCTTTAAGGATAATAAAATTGTTGGGGTGAATACGTTTGCCGAAATATATGAGGTAAAAGGATTGAAAGTTTTGGTGCCGGAAATGGACACCCGTGTTCATTTTGCGACGGTGCAAGGAATGGTGAAACGGCTGTTTTTTAACGAAAATGGTGAGGGAACCCCACCGATCGACCAATACGACTGCATCATAATTGATGAAGCCCACCGGGGTTATTTGAAAGACCGCGAATTGGATGAGGATGAGCTCAATTTTAAAGACCAACGCGACTATGTAAGCAAGTACCGCATGGTACTCGACTATTTTGATGCGTTTGCCGTAGCTCTCACCGCAACACCCGCATTGCATACCACCGAAATCTTCGGACATCCCGTATTTACTTATTCATATCGTGAGGCGGTGGTTGATGGCTATTTAAGCGATCACGAACCACCGTATTTAATAAAGACTAAATTAAGTGAAGAAGGCATTGTTTGGGAAGCCGGTGAAAAACCGAAGGCTTTTGATAAGGAACACAATACCATCATAGAACTCGATACGCTGGAAGATGAACTGGCAATTGAGATTTCCGGTTTTAATAAAATGGTGATTACCGAATCTTTTAACCGGACGGTTATTAAGGAACTGGTTAAAGCCCTTGATCCGGAAGGGGATGAAAAAACCTTGGTGTTTTGTGCTACCGATGAACATGCCGACTTGGTGGTTCATTTAATGAAAGAAGAGTTTAAAGCCATTGGTGTTGACCTGCCGGACGATGCCATCCAAAAAATCACCGGTAAATCGTACGATCCGGTGGAACAGGTAAAAAAATACAAAAACGAGAAGTTTCCCAATATTGCAGTAACGGTCGATTTGTTGACAACCGGGGTTGATGTACCCGCCATTTGCAACCTGGTGTTCTTGCGAAGGGTGCGTTCCCGCATTTTGTATGAACAGATGCTGGGAAGAGCCACTCGCCGCTGCGATGATATTAATAAGGAGGTTTTCCGGATTTATGATGCCGTTCGGATTTACGAGGCTTTGCAGGATTTTACCCAAATGAATCCGGTGGTTGCCAATCCAAAAATCAGTTTTAAGGAATTGGTATTGGAACTCGATGAAATTGATAACCTGGATAAAGCGAAAAAGCAGATTGATCAACTGATTGCAAAACTGCAACGGAAGAAGAAACTTTTTACGAAGGATGATTTGGAAAAATTTGCTTTTAATGCCCATGGGTTAAAGCCCGATGATTATATCAATGACCTGAACAATTCCGATACTCCCACCAAAATTGAGCAGGTAAAGGCCGATAACGACCTATGGAACTATTTGGATGAATTCAAACCCACGCCCAATTACCAATTGGTATCGGAACATACCGACGAATTAAGAGATGTGGCACGCGGTTATGGCAATGCCCAAAAGCCTGAGGATTATTTATTGAATTTTACTCAGTTTATTAAAGAAAACCTGAATGAAATTGCTGCACTAAATACAGTAGTAAACCGGCCCAAAGACCTTACCCGGAAATCGTTGAAGGAGTTGTTGTTGGTTCTCGATTCAAAAGGCTTTGATATACTTACACTGCGCCATGCCTGGAAGGCGGCAAAGAATCAGGACATTGCTGCCGATATCATTACCTACATCCGCACCATGGCCTTAGGCAGTTCCCTGTTAAGCCACCGCGAACGCATAGGCAGAGCCATGGAAAAGGTTCGTAACCTGCACGAATGGAATGCCACCCAAAAAAAATGGCTCGACCGTTTTGAAAATCAATTATTAGCCGAAACCATATTGCAAAAAGAGGATTTAAATTCCGATCCATTCAGTGATTCTGGGGGGTATGACCGACTCAATAAAATATTCGACAATCAATTGAATAACATCATTAATATGTTGAATGAGAACTTATATGTTGAAACTGCATAGATTGAAACAAGTAAAAAAAAAAAAAATAGAAGGTTAATTAATGTGAACCCACTAACATAAAAATGAGGTATATTATAATAGAATTAATTTTCAATACTAATAAAAATTACGCCTAATAAAGCTTTTGTTATGAATAGAACTATATTATTATTTTTTGCATTCGTAATACTGTATTCCTGTAAAAAGGATAGTGATAACAGCGTTCCTGACAGCCAGTTTTCGTATAATGGGAAGAGTTATAAAACTCCCAATGGCTTATATATGGATGAAAAATACGGTGAGAATCATCAATACACTATTTACTTTTACTCACAGGATATTAGTTATTCTTATATCGACACAACATTTTATGGACAAGAAGGACAAATTATGGGCTTAACTTTGAATGGCTCTTTGTTTTTGAATGCGAATTTAGAACCTACACTTGACAATATTGAAACAGGTACCAGCCTAGATGTAATGTCTGGAAGGTTATTATTAGTTTATAGAGATCGGCAAGAAGAAGAAAAAATAGATTCAGGTACACTAAAAGTAGATATTGCTAACAACAACTATTTCTTTGATTATAAGATAATGCTTCACAATGGAACAGAAATCTCGGGAAATTTTTCAGGGGCATTGCTTATAAGCGTATATAATAATCAGAAAATTGCATTACTAAAACTTTAATTATGTCCAATACAAAACATTTTTTTCTCCTCATTGGAGTTGGTTTCTTATTATTATCCTTAAATATTAAAGCACAGTGGTATGAGGTTTCAGGTGTAATTAATGATGTGGTTTATATTAATTCAAATTCGATAATTGCTGTAGGCTTTGGAGGCACAATTCGAAAAAGTACCGATAAAGGCTTAACCTGGAGGATAATTGATAGTAAATTCATAATGGATTTATATACCATTGATTTTGCAAATGAAAATCTGGGCTATGTATCAGGAGAATACGGACTTATAAAAACAACTGATGGTGGTGAAACATGGAGTCAGGTTTATGATGAGGAATTCGATGTTTATGACTGGACTCAATGGGAAGGAGTGAGTTTCGTGAATGAAGATATAGGTTATCTGGTTAATAACCGAGGTTTATTTTATAAAACGGTTGATGGGGGAAAGAATTGGGAAAATCTACATCATGATTTTTATATTAGAGATAATATGGGCTATGTGAACCAAATCTATTTCATAAATGAGAACAAGGGGTTTATGTGTTTTACGGGCTATGATTTTTCAGGTAGTATCTGGTGTACTAAAGATGGAGTAAAATCGTGGAATTATTTACCCGTGGATGATTGCCGGTATATACACTTTGTAAATGATAAATTAGGATTTGTAATAAGCGGGAAAAGCAATCTTTACAAAACCCTTGATGGAGGTGATAACTGGACCCGGATTGACTTGGGGATAAGCGATTATTTATCAAAAGTATATTTTGTTAATGAGAAAATCGGCTATATAATTGGACTTTTCGGGCACGTTCTAAAAACTACCGATGGAGGAGTTAGCTGGATATTTCAAAATTCAAACATAAGTTATAGTATTTATGCTATTGCCGCTGATGCTCAAGGCATGAATGCCATTGGTGTTGGTGAAAATGCCACCATTTTAAGAAACGCAAACGGTTCTCATTCATGGGAAATTCTTAGTCAATCACCTCCCGTTGATGTTATTTTAGGTAAAGCAGAATTTATAACCGATGATAAAGTTATTGCAATTGGAACAAAGGGTTTTATGGCTTTTACCGAAAATGGAGGTGCAACCATATCAACCCAAAGGTTTAAACCCGATATCGATTTAATCGACATACAATTTATTAATTCCAATGTTGCTTATCTTTTAACCAGTGAAGGATGTATTTATAAAACCATAAATGGTGGTACCAAATGGGATAGTCTCCCTTTTCAGGATTCTTATATTTCGAATATTTACTTCTACAACGATCAATTTGGGTTTGTTTTTGGGCGAAATAGTTTTAAAACCACCAATGGTGGCTTAACTTGGAATAAACAAGAAATTAAACCATCCGATATTAAATTCATTTCCGATTCTGTGGGTTATTTTTTAGATGCTTTTGATTCAGATCTTTTCAGAACTGATGATAAAGGAGAAAGTTGGTCATACTGGGTTTATCCAGATTGTGAACCTTGCAATTACGCCGGAGAAAAACTATTCTTTTTAAATGATCAAATCGGGTATATTGCCGGCACCTTTTTATTTAAGACTGTTGATGGCGGTAAATCATGGTATGAGATTGAATTTCAGGAAAGAGTTCCAAGTGAAATTAGTGAAGAATGTATTGCTTTTGAATTTCTAACAGAATCGATAGGATACGTGTTTACTGATTACGATAATATTTTAAAAACTACTGATGGCGGCATCTCCTGGTCAATTGAAGAATATAGAAGGAGAGATATATTTCTCTCAAATATGGCCATTTCAGAAACAAATAGGATAGTAGTAGGTGAAGATGCAAGAATGTTTATGCCAATTGCAACCCTAAGTAATAAACAGGCGATAAATCCTAAAAAAGAAATGGCCGGCATATACCCTAACCCTTCTTCAACCTCTAATATTACGTTAATCAACTTGCAATTTATCAACGAACAGGTAAATTTTGAGTTATGGGATATTAATGGCAGAATGGTATTTTCAAAAAGTATTTACGCCGATAAGGCTGACCTCAATATTCAACTTCCTGAAAACTTAAAAGGAATGTTTTTCTGCAAATTATTTGGAAAGGAAAAATCACAGGCTTTTGATAAATTATATCTTATTAAATAAGCGCACTGTGTCTTTATGCAGGTATTAGAATATGCCAATTACTCCTTCAATTTAATTGAACTTGAAAGCAAACACAGTAAACTTTTGGACGATTATTTACCAAGAATGTTGCTAAAATTTGACATTCGGGTGGAATAGATTCATACATTGCGAACAAAATAAGTATATAAAACAAAACGATGAGTGCCGAAGAAATTGCCAATAAACTCTGGAACCTTTGCAACGTATTGCGCGACGATGGAGTAACCTATCACCAATACCTGAACGAATTAACTTACCTGCTTTTTTTGCGGTTGGCCGAGGTTAAGAAATTTGAAAACGAGATACCTGCCGAATTTCGGTGGAGTTCGCTAAAAGGCATTAAGGATAATCAGGAATTGTTTGAAAAATACCGCGAACTGTTGGCAGTTATCAGCACCAAGAGTGACAACATCAACATTAAAGAGATATACACCAATGCCAGTACCACCCTACGCAAACCGGTTAACTTACGCTCGTTAATTACCAGTTTGGATGCCATTGATTGGTACGAAGAGGTGGAACAAGACAAAATTGCCACCATTTACGAAGAGCTGTTGGAAAAAAATGCCGGTGAAAAGAAAAGCGGTGCCGGACAGTATTTTACCCCTCGCCCCTTAATTAACGTGATGGTTGATTTAATTGTACCCAAAGTTGGTGAGAAATGGAATGACCCTGCTGCCGGGACTTTTGGTTTTATGATATCGGCTGATGCCTATTTGAAAGAAAAAACCGACAACTATTTTACACTGGATAAAAAACAGCGCGACTTTCAGGAAACCGAAGCCTTTAGCGGATGCGAGCTGGTTCAGGATGCCCACCGGCTGGCTTTAATGAACGCCAAGCTGCATGGCATGGAAAGTACCATTGTTATGGGTGATACCTTGAGTGAACAAGGCAAAAGCTTTAAAGGGTATGATGGGGTGTTGGCCAATCCTCCGTTTGGAACAAAAAAAGGAGGTGAACGCCCCAGCCGTGACGATTTAACTTTTTTAACTTCCAACAAACAGCTAAACTTTTTACAGCACATTTACCGTTCCCTTAAAAAGGATGGGAATGCCCGTGCCGCTGTAATATTGCCCGATAACGTATTGTTCGAAGATGGCGATGGACAGCGCATACGCCGCGACTTGATGGATAAATGCAATCTGCACACCATATTGCGTTTACCCACAGGCATTTTTTATGCCGCAGGCGTAAAAACCAACGTACTGTTTTTTACCCGTGGCAAAACCGAAACCGGAAATACCCGCAACGTATGGTTTTACGACATGCGTACTAATGCCCCCAGTTTTGGCAAACGCACCCCCTTTACCCGTGCGGCCTTTGCCGATTTTGTAAAGGCTTATACCGGTGGTATTGCCATGGATGCCGTAAAGACAAGTTACACAGGCGAAATTAACCACACCAAACGCGAAGCCATAAAAGATGAACGCTGGAATTGCATTACCCTGGATCAAATTGCCAAAAAGAACTACAGCTTAGACTTGGGCCTAATTGCCGACGAAAACCTAAGCAACGGCGATAACTTGGGTGAACCTATTGACATTGCCAAACAGGCATTGAATGAATTGAATGCCATCACTCTTGAGTTAAACGCGATAATAAAGGAGTTAAGCTAATGGGAAGTTTACCTAATGGTTGGATATTTGTAAATCTTGATGAATTATTTAATCTAATTTATGGCAAAGGATTAAAGGTTGATGAATTTACTGATGATGGCTATGATGTTTATGGGGCAAATGGCATAATCGGGAAATACACTGAATATAATTACAAAGATTCAAAAGTTTTAATTTCGTGCCGAGGAGCTGCAAGTGGGGCTATTCATAAAACCAAACCCTTTTCATTTGTAACAAGTAATTCTATTGTTTTAGATGAATATAGTGCTAATTATTTAAATCTTGATTTTGCAAAATATGCAATGAGTATATTAGATAAGGAGTCAGTTATCACAGGAACAGCTCAACCACAAATAACAGTCCAATTATTAAAAGACCTCCAATTTCCACTTGCCCCATTGCCTGAACAACAGCGAATTGTAGCCAAGTTAGATACCCTTTTTGCCAGAATAGAAAACACCAAATCCCGGTTAGAGAAAATACCCCAACTGCTTAAAAACTTTAGGCAGGCGGTGCTTACCCAAGCCGTAACCGGCAAATTGACTGAGGAATGGAGAGAAGGGAAGGAGTTGGAGGAGTGGAAGGAAGTTAAGCTTGGTAATTATATTCTTGAAATAAAAGCAGGAAAGAACTTTAATTGTCCCGAAATGCCTGTAGTTAAAGGGAAAGTAGGATTGGTTAAAATTAGTGCTGTTACATGGGGAAAATTCAATGAAGAAGAAACTAAAACCGTTGAAGATGAAACAAGAATTGATGCGAGACTTTTTATAAAAGCTGGAGATTTCCTTATATCTCGTGCCAATACACTTGAGCTAGTTGGAGCGAGTTTAATCGTTGATAAAATTGAAAACGATATTATGTTATCGGATAAAATTTGGAGAGTTCGGTTCGAAAAATCAATCATCCCGTTCTTTATTGATTCATTTTTAAAATCCAGTAAAGGAAGAAGTGAAATAGAATCAAGAGCCGTTGGAAACCAGCTTTCAATGAGAAATATTTCTCAAAACTCATTTAAAGATATTGATATTCCATTGCCTACACTTGAAGAACAAAAAGAAATGGTTCGTCGGGTAGAAAGCCTATTTGCCAAAGCTGATGCCATTGAGAAACAATATCAAACCCTAAAACAAAAAATTGACAGTTTGCCCCAAGCACTTCTGGCCAAAGCCTTTAAAGGTGAATTGGTGGAACAATTGGAGAGTGATGGCAGTGCAGAGGAGTTGCTAAAAGAAATACAAAAAGCCAAAGCAGGCCTAACTAAAAGCACCAAAAAACTACTTAAAAACGAAATTGATATAGCAGCAGAGAGAGTTGTGGGGTATGGGAAGTAAATAAAAAGCGAGGTTATGGAACTTAAAATAAAGCAATTAACGCTATTTTGTGCAAAAAATATTCGAGATTTCTGGGTTTCTAATTATCGGCGTTTATTTTTTTACCTGCTAAAACTTGTAATTTTCATAGGAGTACTTTTAATGGTATTGCCTATCATTATTGATAAAACATTTGATGAAAAAATAGTAATAATTAAAGATATGATTTCATTCTTGGGAGAACCTCTTGAGTGTATATTTAACCTACCATTATTAAAGTTATTATCTTAAAATAATTTTTTATGATAAATTGATGGTTGTTTTTAATTAGCATCATACCAATTTTGATATTCATCTTCGGGAACTTGTTCAATTGCATATAGGAAATCAAAATCGTCAATATCTATATAATCAACGGTGTCAGTAGGAATGAAACTCATTGGTTCTAATGATAAAACAGTCAATAGAATTATGTGTACTGCTAAAACAAGATAGGATATTAATTATTGAGTACGGACATCAACCATTCTCAGCGACAATACAGAAAATAGAAAATTCAGGCGTTTTAAAAATTATTCAGGAAACCAAGTTTCTTTTAAAATGCAAGAAAACATATAAAAGATTTAAAAAATGCCCAATTGGTAAAAAAACAAAAAATCGCAACCTTTTAAATTTTGTTCATCTCCACTTGATGAATAATTTTACGGAAATCTTTAGGTGTCATATTTTTCCTGCTTTTAAAAAGCTTATTGAAATTAGATAGGTTATTGAACCCATTGTTGTCTGAAATATTGGCAATTGATTCATCTGTTTCAATAAGCATATGACAGGCATTGCTAATTCTTAAATCAATTACATAATCAGTAAATGATCGGTAAGTTCTTTTTTTAAAAAAATGACTAAATGCCGATGGCGTCATATTGATCAATTCAGCAACATCATTTACAACAATTTTATTTTTGAAATTTTTTTGAATAAAATAACAAACCTCTAAAATTCTATTATTATATATAGTTTCGCTGTCATTTAACGTCGATGTATGTGGAAGTATTAACGAATAGGTGGCTATTGACATATCATTCAATAATGAAAGAAATTCGAGTACTCCATTAAACCCTTCAATATCAGCTAATTTTAATATTTTATTTTTAAAAAGTGATTTATCAGGGTCATTAAATACAACACCCTGCTGTGATTTTGCCAACAGTGTTTTTATTGAACTCATTACATTCCGGGAAAGTGTTTGTTTACTCAGAAAGTCTTTAGCGAATTGAATTGTAACCACTCGTGCATCATTATTTAAAAAATCGCTTGTCCAAGCATGCATAATATTCGACCCAACCAGTACAAGATCAAAATCTTCATAGTTTTTAATAGAATCTCCAATTATTCTCTTGCCCTTGGTATTAAAAACTAAATTTAGCTCATATTCTGGATGATAATGAATAGGATAGTCAAATTGTGCATTGAAATGATTCTGCAACACATAAAAATCCTGTTCACTTATCGGAGTTATTTCTCTTCGAATATGCTTCATTTCCCTAAATATTTTGTGAAAGGTAAATAAAAATGATTAATAAACACATAGTTAATGCCTTATGAATTCATTAAAGTACCACTATTTAACCCGATAGTATAAATATTAGAATTCCAACCACCCTAATTTTACATTGGATTTGGGAATGATTAAAATTATTTTGTTTTTTTTTATTGAATGAAAAATACCTGAACTCGTTATTAAATTATTAAAACTAAAAAATCTAATATTATGAAAAAGAATTTACAAAGTTTAATTATCATGATTGCATTAGTAATTATGAATTTTGGGCAAACGTTTGCCCAAAAGGTCTCGCCTCTTGAAGGCATTACCTTTGAAGATGGCACCATTGCCTATGTTTGGGATTCCTGGGGGAATATTGGTGATGTTGATCCTTTTACTGTAATTGATAATCCTGATAAAACAGGAGTAAATCAATCAGATAAAGTCGGACAATATATTTGCCATGAAGGGGCAAATAGTTGGGCCGGTATGAATATTCATGATTCGGTTGAGATAACAATATCTGAAGATAATCAATTTTTTACTATGGATGTATTAAAAACTGGGTTAAGTAAGACTGTCATGATTTTAGAACAAGCTAGTGGAACAGTTCAAAGATTTGATTCTTATCCTTTTAATACAAAAACTGATGAATGGGAAACCCTTGTGTTTGATTTTTCATCAGTTATTGGCCATACCTTTTATCGTTTGAGTATACAGCCTGATTTAACAGAAGTGGATCCCAGGACCGATTCTTCTGTAGTTTATCTTGATAATATTAAATGGCACAGGGACAACCCACAGGTTGCAAACCCATTAAGGCCAATTACTTTTGAGCCGGAAGGCAACGGCTATAATTGGGTGGCTTTTGACAATACCTCTGCCAATAATGATGTTAATTCATTTACCATCGAAAACAATCCCGATCCAACAGGGGTAAACAGCTCGGCAAAAGTGGGCAAATACATTACCCATGACGGCGCTGCCATGTGGGCC
>JBAYKX010000030.1:0-64331 GCA_041664345.1 Salinivirgaceae bacterium | reverse complement strand
TGCTGCATTTTGCTGGGTAACACTATTTACTTGCTGAATAGCTACATTTACCTGCTCGGCTCCATTGCTTTGTTCTACGCTGGCAGCTGTTATTTCCTGGATTAATTGGGCCGTTTTTTCAATATTGGGTAACGTGTTTAATAAAAGTGTGCTTGCTTCTTCATTGGCTTTAATACTATTTGAAACTATACTAACAATCTCTTCAGCCGCAATTTTACTTCGCTCAGCCAATTTACGAACTTCAGCTGCTACCACAGCAAATCCTCGGCCATGCTCACCTGCTCTTGCTGCTTCAACGGCAGCATTAAGTTCTAAAATGTTGGTTTGAAATGAAATATCGTTAATAATCTGGATTTTGGTGCCTATTACTTTATTTGCTTCAACAGCTATTTTTGATTTCTCGGTTACTAATATTATATCCCTTAAAGCACCGGCAGAAATTTTTTTGGTTTCTTGCGAGTTGTCAGTATTTTGCTGAATATTACTCGTTATTTCCTCCATTGTTGATGATACTTCTTCAATGGATGAAGCTTGTTCATTTGCTCCTTGGCTTAATTGCTGAGAAGTGGAACTCATTTGTTCACTTGCAGAGGCAATATTGTTTGTGCCTTCAATTACATTTGATACTATCTCTTGCAATTTAGCGGTCATTCGGTTCAAAGCATCTGAAAGCTGCCCAACCTCATCTTTCTGATTTATATCAAGCGAAACATTTAAATTTCCATTAGCAATTTCTTCTGCCAAACGAACAGCCTTTTTTAAAGATTTAGATATATTGTTACTTATGAGCGAATTTATTAATACAAATAAAGCAACTCCTAAAAGTACAGCTAACAAAAGAGCTATTCTAACCTGCTTGATTATACCCATTAATTCATGCTCATAAATGGAAACTGAAACAAAAGCATCAATACTTTCAATGTATTTAAAGTACTGGTACTTTTGTTTTCCCTCCCACATATAAAAGCTTTTACCTTCAATTGATTTTGAGTTTATTAATTGCTGAAAAAATTCAGCATTTGCATGATTCTCACCTTCTTTTGTTGGATGAATAATGAATTTGCCATTTTTATTAACTAAAAAAGGATATCCCGTTTCGAAGTACGATTTGCTTTTAAATATTGCTCTTAATTTTTTTAGGTCAGTATCTTCAAATGAACTATGAGAAGAGTTTTGATAGAAATCCATCTGCTGGGTTATTAATGTAGCCAAATCATTAACCTGTTCATACATCCGGATATCTGTATCTGCAATAATTTTCGCACGCTGTTTGTTTACTAAATAGAAGCCAACTGAAGTTAAGATAACGATCATGGTTATGCTTAAAATCAAATTAAGGCGAAGACCGATTTTCATATTGTTTATAAAGTTCATAGTTGTAATGTTTTAAAGGATTACTATTAAAGCTAACTCTCTTGTTATTCTGATCTTAATCATTAAAAAGAATATTTTGCCGAAAAATACAATCTATTGTTGCTTACAGCATCAGCAGTTGTAATTGCTTCGTATTTGCCGTTTGCAGCATCTAGAGTCATATAAGTAGCCCTTGTCATCATATATTCGAATCCAAACTCTACTTTACCCGATGTATAAGTAATTCTAGGTGAAATGCGTAACAAATTATCAATATCCCCCCCCCGTGTATAGCCCGTAAGTTCGTAATAGTTACTATCGCTTGAACTTAGGTTTGCAGTATAACCTACAAACATTCCCAATCCAAATGCATGAATATCATACATTCCTTCACCCCAGAAAGCCATTGTGTTAATATTCGAGTATGAATAGTCATCAACCTCATTCGCAGCACCATATCCACCAATCATTGAGTATGGAGTTAGGTTTTGACCATAAATGGTATAAGCTTTTAAGGTAAGTTCGCCTGCCTTGTATTTGGCAAATGCTGCAACATCAAAACTACCAGTTTTCTGATTGGTAATGTCCCCAGTTTCCGTTACAAGCCTCGGTTTAAATGTTTTAAAACCTGAAACAATCCCTGTAATAAAGTCTCCCGTTTTGTATTTAACTGTTGCATGGATGTCCGGCAAAATGGCATTTTTTTGCGCGTTGGCAGGTCCGGTACTGTTTTGGTCTATATAGGAAATGGCTGCACCAGAAACTTCAATCTCATCATTTACATTATATGAATATTTAACCTGGGGTGCCCTATTAAGTGGATTGAATGGAATGGCTGCGCCCATGCCCAACACCTGGGGAAAACACTCGGTAACAAACAGGGGATGCCACGATTGCCCAAGTAACAGTTGGGCTCTCTCCCAAGTCAAATTCACAAACATGTGGCGAATGCGAGGGGTTTGTATCGAAGTAAGTGTAGTTCCCAAAAAATCAATTTCAACCAACCCATTTACTTTAGCACCAAAAGCCTCAGGTCCATTAATCTTGGCACGGAAACGCGATTGAGCTGAAAGCATATTTAATTGGCCTTGTTTGTTAATATCGTTTCCGTTGTTGTCTAATTCTTCAGGCAATGGGAACAAATAAAAATTACCCTCTCTTGCCGTAACCGATTTGTATGAATCATAATATGCTTCATAAATAATGTAACCAGAAAAGACAAATAAAGGTTTTTTGACTTCTATTGCTTCTTCCTGAGCCTTTATAAGTCCCGAGAAAAACAGAATTGAAAAAATAATACAAATTTTTTTCATTTTTTTTTGTTTTAAAGTTTTACTTATTAATGTTTTCTCTTAGCATTCTTCAACAAGTTCCAAATGGTGTTGAAGCGAAATAATTTCATTGTCTGTAAATACGTTGTCCACATTAAGAATCATGATGAAGCCTTCATTTTTTTGAACCATTCCCGTAATAAATACAGTACTATATTTTGTTCCAATCAGTGGAGAGGGTTTTATTGAGTCCTCGTCAATTTCAAGAACCTCTTCCACACTGTCTACCAGGGCACCAATTTTAGTTTGGCGGTTTTCCAATTCAATCTCTAAAATAAGAACACAGGTGTTTGTCGTAATTTCGGCAGGTTCCATGCCAAATTTTATTCTACTATCAATTACAGGTATTACTTCGCCCCGTAAATTCATAACTCCTACCATGTAATCAGGTGTTTGCGGCATTTTAGTTATTTTTGGCACTTCAACAATACTCAATACTTTGTTTACATTTGAGGCGAAAGTTTCTTTTCCTAGCTTGAATGCCAAATACGATTTTTGTCCATCTTGATGTTCCATTTTCTCAGTTTTAGATTAATTGCAAGGGAATGTAAAAATCACCGTTTATTACTTTTTTAATTGCATCTTTTAATTGTTTACCCACGTCCGATTTATGTATATACCCTTTGGCGCCTGCTTTAATCATGCTTTTTACATATTCAAATTCATCATATTGGGTAAGTGCTATTATGCGAGGATAACTGCGAGACTGTTGATTAATAATTTTTGACGTTTGGATGCCATTTAATTCAGGCATATTAATATCCATTAAGATCACATCAATCTCTAGATTTTCAATTTTGGAAAGGCATTCAATGCCATTTGAAGCTTCCCCTACCAATTCAAACTCACCGGAATTCCGAATAAAATTTGCCAAAACCCATCTAAAGGTGGTATTATCGTCAACAATGAATATTTTAGGTTTTGAATGATCCATAATGCAATTATTTACATTTCAAATTTGCCTCCGATAATGAGAATAAAATAGAGTGAATAGAACTGTTTTTTTTTGGGTAAAGGAATAACCCTAATTAGTTAGAACAAGTAGATAAATTAGGTAAAAGCACCTATTTAAGATTTGGGAAATCCAGTGTATTGTTTAAATTTATTGAAGTTAAGCCGATGTAAACTGCTGAATAATAAGAATATGATTTTTTCATCCGGTCTTCTGTACTAAACAATGAATTTGTTAAATATATGAGTTGGTTGGGATATTTTTTGGTTGCTTAAAAGTGAAGAAAATACGATTATGGCAATTTTTTTTGAATAAATCTTAATCATTCAAAAAACATTATATTTCAATCAATTTGTTTCGAATGCCATAGGATAATAAAGTGATTGTATTTTTAGAACCTGTTTTGGAGATTAAACTGGCTCTGTGATTGGCAACCGTTTTTATACTAATGAACAGTTCGTCAGCAATTTACTGATTTGTAAAACCTTTACCTATCAGGCTTAAGACTTCAAGCTCTCTTTTTGAAAGGGAGTTTTGTTCGTTTTGAGATTTGCTTGAAATATATTTTTTTGTAAAATAAGGAATAAACTCTTCCGAATAGTATTGTTGACCCTTTGCTATGGTTTCAATGGCTCGCTTTAAATCGGTGGCATTGGTGTTTTTTAAGATAAACCCTTGAGCCCCTGCTGCAATCATGTTTTCCAGATAAATTTCATCACCAAACATGGATAGTGCAACTATTTTAATACTAGGATACTCCTTAAGTACCAGTTTAGTTGTTTCAATTCCGTCCATTTCGGGCATTTTTATATCTAACAATATAGCATCAGGCATTTGATGTTTTAATAATTGAAGAAGTTCTTTCCCATTTGATGCTTCACCTATAATTTCAACAAAATCCAATTTCGATATTGTCATGATAACTCCTTGCCTAAATAGTTCATGATCGTCAACAATAATAATTTTAAATTTGGAATTCATTTAATTAAACTCAATTAGTTAAAATTCTAAAGCTAAAGATAATACCTTTTTGGGGATAACTTTCAAAGTGATACGTACTTTCTATAGTTTTCATTCTATTTAAAACATTACTTAAACCAAGACCCTTCTTATCTTGTATTGTTTGTTTTAAGTCAAATCCCAATCCATCGTCTTTATATACTAAATCAATATATTTACCAATTTTATTAAAATCAATATTAATATTCTTGGCCTTTGCATGCTTAATAGTATTGTTTATTAATTCAATTAATACGTGGTAAATAACAATTTCAGAGTTTTTATCAATACTCAATTCTTGGTTGAAATAGTTAAGAGCTATATGTATGGTGTTTGTATTATTTATTCTTGAACAAAATGAATTTAAGGCTTTAATTAAACCATAATCCGTTAATACGCTAGGCATTAATTGATTCGAAATAGTTCTTGTTTTATCAATGGCTTCTTTTATCATTGTGTCCAACATAACGACAATATCATTTCTTCGTTCTGGCTTAATTTTTTCATCTTCCAGTTCATTTATGTAAAGCCTAATCCCCGAAAGGTGAGGGCCAAGCTCATCATGCAAGTCTTCGGCAAACTTTTTCCGTTCCTTTTCTTCCGTTTCAAGTATGGCATTGAATAACTTTTTATCAGCAAGTTTTTTTTCCGTTATATCTTCTTTTACTGACATAAAATTGGTAATTCTGTTGTTGTCATCAATAACAGGTGTTATTAATATTGATTCCCAAAACAAATCTCCATTTTTTTTCTTGTTGCAGATTTCGCCACTCCATACATTACCTGCCATTATTGTTTCCCAAAGTTCTTTATAAAAAGTCTTGCCATGTTTTCCCGATTTCAAAATACGAGGAGTCTTACCGATAACCTCTTCTTTTGCAAATCCCGTTGTTATATAGAGTTTTTCATTGGCATATTCTATTATGCCTTTTATATCCGTTATAATGACCATATTTGCACTCTGTTCAACAGCTTTTGAAAGTTTTTTTACTTCATTTTCAGCATTTTTCCGGATGCTAATATTACGGTTTGTTCCACGCACACCTATATAGTTATTGTTGTTATCATAAACGGGTTGACACGAATGTTCAATCCAAATGAGTTCACCCATTTTATTTATGATTCGGAATTCAATAACATCATTTCCCAAATGAAACGCAAATGCATTTTTATGATGGGTACCCCATTTTTCTTGATCTTCCGGTATAATTATATCGGTGAATAGTTTTGGATTTGCTTTAAATTCCTCAACGTCATACCCTGAAATTCTTTTACACGAAGGTGATATATATTTAAATTTGTTGTCAGTGCCCAACCAATATTCCCAATTTGATGTATAATCGGCCACAATTTTGTAGTGTAAACGACTTTCAGTCAGGTCTTTTTCATGTTTTTTACGCAACGTAATATTTCTTAAAGTTGATAGTATGACTTTCTGATCATCATAAGTGGATATACTACTATTGATTTCGACGAAAATTGTTTTTCCATCATTAACCTCCAGTTCTATTTCTATTGGCTCAACATCTTCTGTACCAATTGACTGAATCCGTTTTAAAATTCTATCCTGATATTTTTCAGGTATCAATTCAACGGATTTTTTTCCGACTACATCTTCGTATTTGAACCCATAAGTTGTTAAGGCTTTCTTATTAATATCAAGAATTACACCCTCTAAAGTGCTCATTAAAATAATGTCGTTATTATCCTGAAAAAGATTTCTGAATTTTTCTTCGCTTAATTGAAGTTTTTCTATTGACTTTTTACTTAGTTTTTCAATCTTTAGACCATATTGAATGATGCTAATTATTAAAATAAGTAGCAGAATTGTAATAAATAGGGTACGCCGTAATTCGTTTTTTCGAAATTTACTAAGCTCAATATCAATATCATCAATATATATTCCGGTTCCTATAATCCAACCCCATTCTTTATAAAGCTTTACATAACTAATTTTTGGAAGGTTTTTGGTGGAATCGTCTTGCCATTGCCAGTTATATTCCAAATAACCCTCCCTATTATTTTTTACCAAATCAACTGCATGGTTAAACAATGCCGTTCCATTGATATCTTCATAATGCGATAAGTCAGTGCCTTCTAATTCCTTTCTATAAGGATGCATTATCATAATGGGTGTTAAGTCAGTTATCCAGAAATAACTTTTCTTATCATCACCATAACTGAGCCCTCGAATATGTTCTAGAGATAACTTTTGGATTTCCGCTTGGGTTAAACTGTCCTTATAAGTACTATTATAAATATCAATAGTGTTAATGGCTATTTGCGTAAGTTCCTTAATCATTATTTTCTTTTCATCAACAATGGTTTCCTTAATACTGGGGAAAAGGAAAATATAATTATTAATAATATGTAGGCATATTATTAATAATAAGGGAATTATAAGGTAAATTAAGAACTTCATTCTCATATAGGGGATTTTTAAAAATCTATTTACAAGATAGAATCTATTAATGGGTAAGCAAAATTACAGGTCGGATTTTATTTGAATAGTAATTTTGAAATTTTGTCATGTTATTACTCCAACATAGCTCTTATTGCACCCGAAATATCAATTAAAGGCTAAAAAAAGCAACTGAACACTTGCAGACAGATTTGAAAAATTGAAAAAACGCACTGATAAAATACGATCATTGATTGAAAGTTGGTGCAAGAAAAAATTAGTTTTTGCCCACCCGCTTCTGCCCTTCGCGACGAGTCAAGGTGACTTGTCCTGATACCAAAAATTGCAATAGAGCTTGTCTGTCTGCCATCGCTTTTTTGCCGACCTTAAAAACTAATTTTTTCGGGAACAGCAATGCTTCGATTGAACGGATTAATGACTGTAAAATGTTGATAATTAACTAATAATGAATATAACCCAGCATACTTTTTGGTGTTGGTTTCTTTTGTTTGTGCTTATAAAGCAGTCCTATTCACTAATGAACTTTGCCCAATTAAAATAAAAAACATAGAAGAAAAGCTAAAAGTTGTTTTAAAAATGGCTTAATATATCTGTCTAATGTCCTGTTTTCAAATGATATCAATGAATTTATTAATTGTTGTAAATTTTTGTCATGTACTTATTGATATGATTTTTTTTACATATATTAGCTAAAGAAATACTGGCCCCATGTAAAAACCAACCAAAATTGAGTGAATTTGAGACATTCTATGGCTGGTATAAGCAAGTTAAAAGTTAATTAAGAAAGTGTCGAAAACTAAATTTGTTATATAAAATATTTAACTGCCATGAAGAATAGAACTAAATCCATCCTGAGCATCACATTATTAACGTTATCACTATTTGGCTGTAATGATTGTGACGAGATTTTCTGGAAAAAATGCGATCCAGAGCCAATGGGAAAAAAGGGTTTTTTTGAAATGAATCTATTGGATATTTCAACAGAACCTTCAAAAAGAGAGGTAAACATTCTATTTCAAGTTTTAGACGAAAACAAAATTGGTGTTGATGATATAGTAAAAGTTGATTTAGATGTTCTTGAAAACAATGAATTTATTGATACAGAAACAGGATTAAGGATAGACCCAGGCCATATTCCTAGCAAAATTAAAACTATATTTCTAATCGATATTTCAAGTAGTATCTCTAGGCAAGTGCAACAAATAAAAGATGCCAGTATTGCTCTAATTGACAGTAAATTACCTAATCAAGAATTTGCAATATTTACCTTTGATAAGGATTTATATAAACTTCAAGATTTTACAACAGATACTAATTTACTTAAACAAAAAATCAATTCAATTCCGAGTTCTGAATTAGAGAATAGTACGAATCTTTATGGAGCACTTATAAAATTAACAAACAATTCGTTAGTTAGTTGGAATGAAGAGTTCAGTACAACAAATATTTTAGCTATTAATTTAATCTTATTCACAGACGGTAGACATAATGCAGATCCATCAATTACCTTGCAAAATGTATTACAATTTACGATAAACAAAAAAATTTATGTAGCAGCTTTACAAAGTCCTGATTTAAGAGAAGACCCTCTTAAAGAAATTGCAAATCAAAAGTATTTTTTAGCTAATAACATCGATCAATTAAGGAACACATTTCAGGAAGTACAGAGTAATATTAAAAAAACCTCAAATAGTATCTACTTTTTGTTTTATAGAAGTACTATTTCAAACCCTGCAAGTAGACAAAATACATTAGAAATAAGAATCAGGAATAACACGAACAACTTAAATTCTGGCAGGATAAAAACTGTCTTTAATAGTCAAGGATTCAATTAAAACAACTAATAGACGTTTGGCTCAATGTCGGGGGACATGATTAAGTCAAGTTAAGTGCTTCTATTGAGCATTTGTGAAGGCTGAAAAGTTTGTACTTCTAGGTTAGCCAATACACCAAGCGCCAAACCGTTAGCAGTAAGGCAATAAGTGCAAACTTGAAACTATGAATAAGAAATTAACTATATTGCGTAAGCAAGCTGATGTGCAAGCAAGTGCAAGCGCTTCATATCCGAAATGTCACCCTAAACGGCATCCTGCTTAAATTCTAACTAACTTCATTTTGTCAAATAAAACCATAAAAACTATACACCATGAATAACCACATGTATGCTTCTACAAACGAAGCGAAAATTTACCAAAGCGTTGTCGATAACAAAGGGAAAGAGATTATTAATAGAATTCTCATGGGCACTTATGTTAAAATTGTTGAAGAAGAAAGTGACTGGTACAAAGTAATTACAGCTGGTCCTGATGGCTGGATGCACAAAAACGATTTAAGCGAAAAAATGGGATTGAAAGTTTTCTTTTTGGATGTTGGCCAAGGGGATGGCATTTTAGTTGAAATAGGCAATTACAAAATATTAATTGATGCAGGTCCTAACGATAGTATGTATCGGTATTTAACAAAATGGCAATACAAGTATCAGCTTGATACAGATAAAAAAGTACATATCGATTTTCTAATCATCAGCCATTTTGATATTGACCATTATAAAGGTGCCATAGAAATTATTAACGACACAAGATTTACATTCGGCACTGTAGTGCATACAGGTATATTAAAATTTTCAACAAATAAAGCGGAAAATCCATATCCTACAGGTCTTGGCGAAACCATAGAAAAAGGAAATAATAAATACCTGACTACTATATTTAATGACCTTTTAACTGTTAATGAACCTGTGCCTTTTAATAGGGATGTAACAGCATTTATGCAAGCAATAACAACTGCTAATAAACAAAACAGGGTCAGCAGTGCGAAAAGATTTAAGGCAGGTGATACTATCATAACTGATAATATAGATAGTCAGGATTTTAGAATTGATGTATTAGCTCCTTTTAATGAAATAATAGATGGCAAAACATGTTTTGTTTACTGGAAAGATGATGGTATAACAATAAACGGACACAGTTTAGTTCTAAAAATTACGTTTGGTACTAGGACAATTCTACTTGGTGGTGATTTGAATACTTTTTCCGAAAATTATCTAATGGCTAAGTATGAGGGTCATAAAACGTTTGAGGTGGATGTTGCAAAATCTTGTCATCATGGGTCTCACGATTTTACAGAAGAATTCATGGCTTTAGTTAATCCATACGCCACAGTTATTTCTTCAGGTGACAATGAAAAGCATTCACATCCAAGACCTGATGCAATTGGCTGTGCTGGTAAATATTCAAAAAGTCACCGTCCGTTGGTATATTCTACAGAGCTTGCCCGTTCTACCAATATTAAAAATCAGGAGATTCTCTATGGTATGATTAATTTAAGATGCAACGGCAATGATATCTATATGGCTCAAATGAATGAAGTAAAAACAAATAGTGATGTATGGGTATCTTACCCTATTATATAATTCTTAAATGAGCAACAAAAATACATAAGCAAAATAAGGGCGAGCATACAACAGTAGTTTGGCAAAAGTGGCGGCTCAGTCCCTCATAGTAATAGCGTTATCAGCTTGTCCCGATGCCTCGGGATCAGGATTATTCAAGAATAATCGGGGTAAATCTAAAACATCAATCCCATTCCAAAATCTTTATTTTGTTTAGGTTTTTCAATTTTTGACGTCATTTCAATGACATTGCTCATTTGAGTATTCAATTGTTCGGTCACAAATTTTAGTTGTAAGCCTGGCTGGCTTGCAAATATTCAACAATAAGTCCAATATTATATGTTTTACTTTCTTGGTCGATAAATGGAGATAACGGGTATCCTTCTTTCATGGTAAGAAAGCTTATCAATAACCTCCCTAATCTCTTATTTCCATCTATAAAAGGTTGATGAGTCCAGATCTCCTGTGCCAACCTTACCGATTTACTAATTACAGGTTCGCTGCTAGAATTTATTGAATCTATTAGTTTGTTCATGTGTTCCGAGACATTCTCAGGATTGCTCTTAGGTTCAATAATTTTGATTTCCTTACCATCTTTTTTAATGCTAATATTATTTTGTTGGTTTTTAAACTCCCCCAAAAATTGATCATTCCGTTTTTCTTCAAAAAACCGGGCATCATTTTTCCAAAGGTTACTTAAAATATTTCCGTTTAGTTCTTATATAGACAAGAAGTTTAAGAATCATAATTAATAGTATAAAGTACGAGTCGAAATTTTAATTATGATAAAAAAGTACTTGGTACAATAATTAAAATTCTTATTGGTTTGCAAATGAAAAACTCTTTTTGCTGGCGAAAAAAAAAGAATCGACCAATGCCAATTTTTTTTTTCGTCAGCAATGAATAATTACAACTAAATTATGTGCAAATCATGTGCAAACAAAATAAAAAGGCCCTCACAGAAAAACTGTAAGGGCCTTTGTTACCAAGTGACTCCGCAGGGATTCAAACCCCGAACCTTCTGATCCGTAGTCAGATGCACTATTCAATTATGCTACGGAGCCTTTTGCGGGTGCAAATATAGACAAAAATTTCAGAAACCAAGAATGATTTTGAATTTTTGAAAAATAATTAGCCTAATACTTAGCGGCCACAGGTTGCTGGCGAAGAAGTGTAGCAATTAACGGTGAAATAAATAGGTGTTAATTTGATGGTAGCAAAAAACAAATTATTGTTGAGAATAGGTGGATACGTTACAACGAAATTGCATTCCTATTTCATAACTTTTAATTAACTTGCAAAACAAATAATTAGACTTTATAGTATTTATTCAAAAAATAGTGACCATGGATTTATTGAAATTTTCTTCAAAATTGATAGTATTGATATCCTTTTTGTCCCTGATGGTAGGTTGTACTATGAAAAAGCAATCGTCTCACAGTGTGCTATTCGAAGAAAATACTTGGTTTTTTGGTAATAAAATAGTTTTTCAAAACGATTCCGCTATTTCCTATTCTGGGTATGATACGGTTGCCAATAAATTTACCAATCAGGTATTAAATCCCATAAAATTAACCGATTCTACCTTAGTTTTTCATCGATTTCAGGAAAGAGGTTATTATAATCAAAATAGGGAGTTTCAAATTACCCGTATGGAGGAATTAATTGATACGGTTCGCTATGATTTTAAATACATTAATAAGCAACCAAAGTTAATTTTATATCTCGATCCATTTCCATTAATTCTCAGCACAAATAAGCCTCTCAGTTTTAATGAAACCAAAAATTTTGAATCCATTAAATTTCTAATTGCTGATTATTCAATTGGCGATCAGATTGATAGGTCTTTATTGAAAACGCGTGGTATTTATAATTACCCGAATTATACCATTGAAGATTGTGAATTTATTGAAAATAAAGATATTACCTTTAAAATAATTGGTTATAACAGTATTTATTCCATTGAAAGGAAACGTATTGAAAACTACCTGGTGCAAGAAATTGTAAATGTGGTGACCAGTAAACTGGGCTTAAAACCCGAATATAGACCTATGCGACAGTGGGTTAGTGGTTCAGACTATGAATATGAGTTTTATCGCTGGAGTGGACATGGGGTGCAAATAAACCTGTCACGGAGCAAATATATTGGATCATTGGCCTATAAAACAATTTATGATGGTAATGACTGGGTACTTTCGTACGATGATTCCTATTTACAGTCAATTTTGGTTGAAACTTTCCGTAATGGAAAACCACAATCCCGTATTATCAATTAAGACAGGAGTTGGAAGCTTGAAGACAGAAGTAGGAAATTAGAAGCTAACCAGCAACCAGCAGCTAGAAGTTGGAAATCTTGTTTCTAATTTTATTCCTGAGCCCCATTTATGGTAAAAGAATCGGCATCAGCATAAACGGGAAACTTATTGCGGAATGCTTCCAATTCGCTGAGTGAAATAGTTACCTCTCCAATGCCTTCCTGTTCTATTGGAAGTTCATTCAGAACTTCACCTTTTGGTCCAATTACCATGGAATCGCCTGAATATTCAATTCCCATACCGTCGGTACCAAACCGGTTTACACCAATAACATAACATTGATTCTCAATAGCCCTTGCTTTTAGCAAAGTTATCCAAACCTCGCGTCTTGGCTTAGGCCAATTCGAAACATAAACAAGCAAATCGTAGTTATTATTATTTCGGCTCCAAACAGGAAATCGCAAGTCATAACAAATTAGGGGCTTAATTCTCCATCCTAAATAGCTGAATATTTGTTGTTTAGTACCGGATGTAAAATTTTCATGCTCACCACCCATCCTAAATAGATGCCTTTTATCGTACCATTTTATATCGGAACAGGGATAGGCCATAATAAAACGGTTGAAGTATTTTTCTTCTTCCTTTATAATAGTACTTCCCAATAGGGCAAAGTTGTTTTCCAAGGCTCTTTTTTTCATCCAACTTACAACCGATCCATTCATGGGTTGAGCCATTTCAGTTACGTTTTGGGTAAATCCGGTATTAAACATTTCAGGCAATACTACTATATCAGCCTGATTTATTTTTTTTAGGTGAATGTTGAACAAGTCAATATTACCGGTAGAATTCTCCCAAATCAAGTTTGATTGAATAATGGCTACTTTGAGTTTATCCATATAATTAGTAATTGTTTGATAGGAATTGAACCTTGTAAATTGTGATTTAATTCGACTTGTAACTAAAATTATGAAAAATCGAAGCTGAATTTTTCAGGGTATTTTGAAATAGGGTTAATTTTTTTATAGTATTCTTTGATATAAAGCATATCTTTTTCAATATCGCCGGTTGGTACAAAACGTTCCCCGTGGCTCATTTTTTTATTTCCGTAATCAAGATATCCCAAATAGATGGGTACATTGGCTTTTTGGGCAATTAAATAAAATCCTCTTTTCCATTTTGTGGTTTTTTCACGGGTTCCCTCTGGAGTTATAGCAACAGCAAAAGTTTCGTTATCATCAAAATATTGAATTACTTGTTCCACCATACCTTTCGCAAATTTACCTCTATCGATAGGTCTAGCACCAAAATACCGGAGAATAAACCCCATGGGGAAATAAAAAGCTTCTCTTTTAATAAAAAAAATGGGTTGGATTCTTTTACTGGCAAAATACAATTTACCCCATGTAAAATCCCATCCACTAGTATGAGGAGCCGAAATGGCTATAAATTTTTTATCGACAGGAACCCCAACATCATACTTCCAGCCATACAACCGCAAAATCAATATACTAATCAATCGTCCCATAATGCTATTTTTTTGTAAAGGAACTAAAAATAAAGAAAAAGATAATCTCAGTTTACGAAATAGTTGCGTTAAAGATTAATTCATTTATTTTTGTTGATAAATAGGGTATCATGATTTTAAGCATTATTGTAGATAAAACATTTATTATCAAGTTTTTAAAGTTTGGATTGGTAGGTGGATCGGGCGTTTTAGTCGATTTCTTTTTTACCTGGCTATTTAAAGAAAAGTTTAAGATTCAAAAATATGTAGCCAATGCCATTGGCTTTACCTTGGCAGCTAGCACCAATTGGGTTTTTAACCGTATTTGGACTTTTCATAGCCAAAACCCGGAGATGTTAAATGAGTACACCCGTTTTTTATTGATTTCAATGGTGGGTTTAGGAATTAATAGTTTTGTTTTATGGATACTCACCGATAAATTTAAAATCAACTTTTATGTGGCTAAGTTGGGAGCCATTGGAGTGACCACCGTTTGGAATTTCTTTGCCAATTACTTATATACTTTTGCCTAAGGATTATGGATTATTTCTTTATCAATTTTTTAGTAATCAAGCCTTTCTGCGTAGTTATTTGAATGATATACAAACCCGGTTTGAAATGAGAAACATTCAAATTAACCAATTTATTGTTAGCTGGAAACTGCATTTCTTCAATCATTTTTCCAAAAGTATCAAACACAGTTATTTTTGATATGGATGTATTTTTCCCATCCAATGTAATGTTATCAATAGCTGGATTCGGATAAAGTAATATTTCATCACTAATTTTGTTTTTTGAATCAATAGAAACAAAACGTCCAATTTCCATGGCAATTAAATGCGAAAGATTAATATTCCAGGAATTATCTGGATCGGAATAAGGATACCACTGATTGGAATAATTTAATTCCCAGGCTGTATTTACTTCTGATTCTTCAACGGTCATTAATGCAACGGTATCACCAGAATATTGTGGTAGCACTATTGATAGATAAATGGAACTATTAACTTCAATCGGTGGTTCGAAACTAAAATAGACATAATCTTTATCAGCATTTTCTTTTATTTTACCAAGGGTAACTGAAGCTGAACCCAAAACCGTTGATGGCATTCCAAAATTATCTTTTAGTACTTGCATCTCAATGAGTTCATTATCGCGACCTGATGCAAACCCAAAAGCAACATAAGCACCTGTTATTACATTGAGTGGTAAAAATTCTGTTTTGTTAAAGAACTCAGCTTTAGCTTTGTCTTCATAAATATTATTCCCGGCCATATAGCCCCCTTCATTGGCTTCATAAAATGCTAATTTTTGTCCTTCTTTCCAATGAGCAACTGAAATCAAATCAGTAACATCGCCGCCTATTTTTAACGGATCGTAACCATCTAATACTTGAATTCCGGAATTTGAAGGGTCGAGCCAAGGTTTAAGCGATGTACTATCGGTTGGATATTTATTGTATGCTGCCGAAACCATTTGATAATAGTCATTGACTGAGCTAATGCAATCGGCATCGCCACCCGATAAACAACCCACAATGTTTTTGTTGGCATTAAAAAGGGGGCTTCCTGATGATCCGCCTTGAGTAGTTCCGGCATCCCATTTCAACACCTTCCAATGGGCTAGTGGATCGTAACCATAACCAAAATAAGTAGCCTTTTCCAAGGGGATATTATCAACTGATATTTTCTTTACATCACCCCATGGATGATGAATGCCAGTGGCTTTATCAGGAATGATACTGCGGCTATCCCATCCAGCAAAATAGGGTTTATAGGTTAACGGTATTTTTTCACTTAAACGGAGCAGTGAAAAATCTAAATAACCTTTATCCTGATTTTTGGTTGCAATTAATTCGGCACCCGAAACTGATTGTGACACGGAACCATCGGTACCATTGCATTCGGGACTTTCGTAATTAAAAACAAATACCGTATTTTGTGCTAAATATTCATTGTCGATGCAATGATTGGCTGTTAATAAATAAGGCGTCTGGTCATTTAAAGCATTATTGATTAATGAGCCAGAACACAATTGGCTACCTCCGGTAATCATTCGGCAAACAGCCCTTTTTTGAATTTGCCAATCGTCACCTTCCGAACAATTTATATCAATATTGCAAGTATCTGAAACTCCAAACTGGCCATCTTTTTTGCCAAAAATTCCTAAAAAATCATGCCCAATGGTACCTATGGTTAATTCACCTGGAAAATCAGCTTCGGCTGGTTCGTAATATTCAATAATCAGTTGATCACCAGCTACTGGCATGGTTGCAAGTCCACGCCAAGTTTTATTGTTTTTATGGGTAAATGCGCCAATCACTTGTGTGTGGTTTGAGTTGTATATAAATAGCCGGGCACCTTCCGGTAGCAGGTAATTACTGAATTGTACATTCAAACTGTAAGCTCCCTCCGATATAATTTTTACTTCCCATATTTTATCGCCGTTTGAAAGTTGAGTCCATTTGCCGGATTTATCGCTGGTTAGATAAACGTCAAATAATTCAGCAAAGGTGAGTGCAACACCTTTGGTATAACTGTTTTTTTTACTGGGTGCAACTATTGCATCAACCCCTGGTAAAACATAAGCTTCAAGTAATTCAACTTCCATCGGATCTGTCCAAAAATAGGGCAATCCACCGTCACTAACTTGGCCAAAAATATCCAACGAATGGGTTACTATCAAAAGGAATAAAACGGCAATAATCTTCATAATGCTAACATATTAATACTTCTACAAAATTGAGAAAATATTCTCAGTTAGCTTTAAAATTTGTCAATTAATGCAAGGTTTCAATGGAAAACCTTAGAATTGAAGTCATTCGATGATTTTTTTGCATAATCAGAAAGGATTAAAAACAACTAAAATTTTAAAGCAGCCCGTTATTTTGATACTAGGCATTATTTCTTAAATTTGTTATTGTTGATACTACTACAAAAGTTTTTTTACAATTCATATTAGGGACATGACTAAATACTTAGGTTTACTGCTTATCAATTTACTGGTATCATCAAATTTAATCTTTGCGCAATCCAAAATTACAGCTTATGTTCCTAAATCGGCAGTTCCGTATCTATATAAAAACAATTATACCATTTATGAAGGATTTGTAACCGACTTTTTAAATGAACTTTTTCAGGATACGGTAGCCATTGAACTTTATTCCGATACGTTGGAAATAAAAAAAATGAATTCTGTTTTGGTTTTTATACCTGAATCGGCAATGCCTGCTGGTTATCGTTTTATTCCCCTGCCGCACGATATCGATTATATGGTGTTCAAGCGTACAAATACCCAATTAAATTCATTAGCCGATTTGTATTCGAGTAAAATAATTGTTCTAAAAGATGATATCGTTTATCAATCGTTATACCGAAGTAAAGCCGCAAATATTTTTACAGTACCAACCTACACAAAAGCACTGGAGCTTTTATCATCTGGAATAAATGATTGCGCCATTATTCCCTATTTTATTGGAAATGAATATATCCGACAAAATAAAATAAAAAATATTGATTTTATTGATACCCCTTTTCTATCAGTAAAATTTGGTCTGGCAATAAGCAATCAGGAGGTTGCCTTAATCAAGATGGCCGAAGAGCGTATTAAATTATTAGTTGAAAACAATAGCTTTAAAAATCTTGAAAAAAAGTATTTTATTGACCAACCTTTTCGAAAATCGGGTAATTGGGCGCATTCTGCGTTTTATGCATTTGTAATTGGAATTTTGGTTCTTATCATTATTATTTTATGGATTTGGAATCGATTTTTGTTAAAAGAAATGGAACTTTCAACCAAAGAATATATCAATGAAATTAACAATCAGAATTTCTCACCTTTAATTATTGATTTTAATAATCCTTTAATTAAAAAAGTATTAGAACAAATTCCGGTTTGGTTATTTGTTAATAACGGAAAAGGTAAAATAGAATTAGTGAGCGATGAATTTTTGGAGTTTGCTATTAAAGAGGATGTTACGCCTGACAGTTTATTTTTGAATTCAATTTTTGAACCTGTTTTTGTTGAAAAACTAACTGCATTGGACGAAAAGCTGTTGAACCAATCCACTCAATTGTTTTTTGAAGAAGTTTCATTTTCCATTAAATCAATTTTGTACAAAAAGTGGATGATAAAATATCCCATGAAAATTGTAGGTCATAATGAGACCCTTGTCCTATCGTTTTTATTAAATCCGACCATTGAAGGTGAAATGCATATTAAATCAATGGCTCCTGAGTTCCTCTTTCGATCCTTAGTGGATGCTCTTCCTGATTTAATATTCTTTAAAAATACAAAAAGCCAATATCTGGGCGCTAACAAAGCATTGCTTGACTTTAATGGTAAAACAGAATCGGAAATGATTGGAAAAACCGATCATGAATTATTTGATAAGGAAAAAGCGGATAATTTTTTGGCATCCGATCAAATAGTATTCAATGGAGGTATGCGCTGGGAAGATAGGGAATGGGATGAATCAATTACAGGGGAAAACATTCGTTTCAAACATATTAAAATACCCTTATATGATCATAAAAACAAAATTTTTGGCTTAGTAGGAATTTCATATAATATTACGAATCATTATTTGTATGAATTAGAGCTGCAAAAATCAAAAGAAAAAGCAGAAGAATCGGATCGGATTAAATCATCCTTTTTGGCTAATATGAGCCATGAAATTAGAACTCCTTTGAATTCCATCATTGGTTTTAGCGATTTATTGGTTGACACTGATCTTACCATCGACCAAAGAGTGGAAATAATTGATATGATCCAGTCAAATGGGCATATTTTAATTGATATTATTGATGATATTATTGATTTTTCGCGGATTGAATTAGGTCAAATCCATTTAAAATATACCGATTTCAATTTGAATGGTATTATTAAAGATTCATTTTTGTTTGCTAATGCCAAAAAGAATCAATTGGGTAAAGACCAATTGAATATTTCCTATACTATTGGCTCTATCGAAGATGAATTTATTATTCATTCCGATCCATATAGATTAAAACAGGTTATTAAGAATTTAATAAATAGTTCCATCCGGTTTTCTACTGCTGAGAGTTTATACATTGGTTATTTAATACGCGAAGACAATTTATTTTTTTATCTTAAAAACGACAATAATATCTTGTCAGAAAGCTTAATAAGAAAGCTGATGACAGATGATTCGATTTTACAAATAAATTTTTCCGAAATTGAAGAATCGGCGGGAATTGGATTAATTATAGCAAAGAATATAATTGAAATGCTTGGCGGAAAACTTTGGTCAGAGGAATCCGTTCATGGTAAACCCGATTATTATTTTAATATACCATTTAAAAGAGTGGTTTCTAAAGCATACCTGACTCCTGCAGATTCAATTTATGATACCCCGGATTGGACTGGTAAAACGATTCTAATAGCAGAAGATGAAATAACTAATTATATTTTGCTTCAAAGTATTCTTTCAAAAACCCATGCAGTAATTTTAAGAGCTGAAAATGGAGAAGAGGCAGTAACACTGTATAAAGAGCATCCTGAAATTGATCTTATTTTAATGGATATCAGAATGCCCGTTATGAATGGAATTGAAGCATCAAAAATAATTATGAGTTTAAACCGTTCAGTAATTATTATTGCCCAAACCGCTTACGCCATGCCTGAAGATAAGGATTTATATGTTAGTCTGGGAATAAAAGGGGTTTTGGCTAAACCCATTGATCCGGGAGAATTATTCTTTCTATGTAACAAATCATTTAAAAGTAAATCAGTTTAGCAATATATTTAAGAATCCCTACACCCGCGGTAAATGAAAAAGGGCACTCCATGATAGAAGCACCCTTTTTTTTTGAAGTCATTTAGTTAAAGCTATTGCTTACTTATTTTATATAGTTCTGTTTTATTATTTGAAATCACTTGAATAAAATATATTCCCGCATTCAGGTTTTCAATAGATATGGTTTGATTAAATGATTGATTTCCTTCGTATTGTAAAACTAATTGACCCGCTAAATTAACGATGCTTAGTTGATTAATTGGGTTATTGCCTGTTACATTCAGGTAATTTTGAGCTGGATTAGGATAAATTTGAAATTCATATTCCGATTTCGTTGCGTCATTTTCAGTATCAAAACTAATGTCGGTAAAGTTTTTAATGGTTATCTCATCCAAACAAAAATAAGCGGGGGTATTCATTCCCCAATCTCCATTATCGGTCGATGAAAGTTCAAAAGTCAGGTACGATGTATTGGTTAATGAACTTAAATCAACCCATTGCCAGTCTTTAATAATATAGTCTTTTACATTATCCGCAAACCGATAATCGGCTAAATAAAACTCAATAATACCAACCTCAATTTGAGACTCATTCCAACCGATAATTTTCAGTTTAAACCAGTCCTCATCGTTTCCGGTTTCTCCTCCAAATTTTTTTGAATATTCATCGCCATCCCTCATTGATAAAGCAGCATAAGTGGAATTAGTAACGTACAACCCTAGCATATCCGAAGGTTTATTCATAATAATGGTATCGGCTCCAAAATTGTAACCTATGGCATACTTTGCCGAACCTAAAGCACCTATTCCAGCAAATGCGCTGTATTGGTTGGTGTATCCTGGGGTAGTGTTGTTAGTAATGTTGGAATAGGCAAATCCACTCCAACTAGCACTATACTGGTTTTTAAAAACCATTGGACCACTTGAAAAACTTCCACTACTATCGCTACCATTCCAGTAACTTTCAGTTTCAAGGGTTAAGTCATCCATAGAGGCAACTTGTTGAGCACTTGTTTGCAACATACCTAAACTAAATAAGGCAAACACAACTAAAGCATAATTTTTTTTCATAAAAAGTTGATTAATAAATGAATAAATAAAATCAACCTTTACTAACGGATTAAATTGATGGGGCAACAATAAATGCAGCTACACCAATGGCTTTTTTTCCCGAAAGCTAAGGTATTGTTTGCTTAGGCAGGTCTTCTGACTTACTCCCTTTTACCAAGCCTTCCCATCCCGAGGCATCGGGACAGTGGCAAAGGTGTTTTGGTAAAAGTTAAGGAGCTTACAGCAGCGGGTACTGTTGCCGATTTACGCGGCATTCCCTTTTAATCCATCAGGTAAAAACCTTTTTGGAAACCATTGCAAGCCAAAAGTAGTCCATTTTAATTAATCAACAATAAATTTGTGTTTGTAATAAAAATATATTTTTGAACTGTGTTTTTATTATTTGTTTATAAAAAGCATAAGGTACTTTCAGTTAAAACAAATGATTTATCTAATTTTAGGCCATTCAATCAATTTTGCTATGAAGGAAAAAGATACCGTAAGAATTGTGGAACTTAGGCAGTTACTTGACAATCATAATTATAAGTACTATGTACTCTCAGCACCTGAAATATCTGATTATGAATATGATCAGTTGATGCATGAATTGGTTCAGCTTGAAAGTAAATACCCCGAATATTCCGATGCAAATTCTCCAACACAAAGGGTAGGAAGCGATTTAAATCATGAATTTAAACAGGTGAAGCACAAATATGCCATGCTTTCGTTAGGTAACACTTATAACGAAACCGAAATAAGGGATTTTGATTTGCGTGTTGCTAAAACACTGAATACTTCGTATAGTTATGTATGCGAACTTAAATACGATGGAGCTTCAATTAGTTTAACCTATGAAAAAGGAAAATTAAAATATGCCGTTACCAGAGGGGATGGCGAAAAGGGCGATGATGTTACCAATAATGTGCGCACTATAGGTTCAATCCCGTTAACTTTAAAAGGAACTAATTATCCGGAACTATTTGAAATTAGAGGCGAAGTTTTTTTGCCTCACAAAGGATTTGAAAAACTCAACAAAGAACGCGAAGAATTAGGCGAGAATGTTTTTGCAAACCCCAGAAATGCAGCTTCGGGTTCATTAAAAATCCAAAACTCTTCCCTGGTTGCGAAAAGACCTCTCGACTGTTTTCTCTATTATTTATTAGGTAGTAAGTTACCTACCGATTCTCATTTCGAAAACTTGCAACGATGCCGCGAATGGGGTTTTAAGATTCCAACAGAAAATAAACGGTGTAATTCCATTGAAGAAGTATTACAATTTATTGAGTTTTGGGGCATAAACAGGAGGCAGCTTCCGTACGATATTGATGGAATCGTAATTAAAGTAGATTCAATTGAACAACAGGAACAACTTGGTTTCACAGCAAAATCACCACGTTGGGCGATTTCCTATAAATTTAAAGCAGAACAAGCTGCTACTAAGTTGTTGTCGGTCGATTTTCAGGTTGGTAGAACCGGGGCCATTACACCGGTAGCTAATTTGGAACCGGTATTTTTAGCAGGAACCACTGTTAAAAGGGCATCGCTGCATAATGAAGATATAATTGCTTTGCATGATTTGCATTTAAACGATACCGTTTTAGTGGAAAAAGGGGGTGAAATTATACCAAAAATTGTAGGTGTAAATACCGATAAAAGAGAATCTGATGCTAAAAAAGTAATTTTCATTGATAATTGCCCCGAATGCAATACAAAGTTAATTAGAGCTGAAGGCGAAGCAGCTTATTATTGCCCAAATGAAAAAGGGTGCCCACCTCAAATAAAAGGAAAAATTATACATTTTATTAGCCGTAAGGCTATGAATATGGATAGTTTAGGCGAAGAAACTATTGAATTACTATATTCTAATAAGCTCATTGCTAATATTTCCGACCTTTATACGCTTACAAAAGAGCAATTATTGCCTTTAGAACGAATGGCTGAAAAATCGGCCGGTAATATTATTAATAGCATTCAACAATCAAAAACAGTTCCTTTTGAGCGCCTATTGTTTGGATTAGGCATTCGGCATGTTGGTGCTACTGTAGCCAAAAATCTGGCTAAAGCATTTGGTTCAATGGAAGAATTGAGTCGTGCTTCTTATGAATCATTAATAGCCACAGAAGAAATTGGAGAGAAAATAGCCTTAAGTATATTGGATTATTTTTCGGATGCAGAAAACAATAATTTGATTGAAAAGCTTAAACTGTCTGGGCTTCAGTTTGAATCAGAAAAATCAGAGCTTAAATCGTTAAACCTAAAAGGATTGTCTATTATTGCTAGTGGTAAATTGGAACATTTTAGCCGCGAAGAGATTAAAACAATCATTGAGTCGCATGGCGGCAAAGCGGTATCTTCTATTTCAAAGCAAACCAGTTATTTATTAGCAGGCGAAAATATTGGTCCCAATAAGCTTTCAAAAGCAGTTGAATTGGGTATTCCAATTATAACAGAGCAAGATTTTATTAAAATGATAGAATCATAACTACCAATCATTTTCAGAATGAGGATGCAACGGTTCAATATAAAAAAAACCTTTTGAACTGGCTTTTTGAATAGTGGCTTTAATCCACTGTCCTATTTTCAGGTTATAATTTGAATAAAGGGCTTTGGGTATTGCGTGTTTATTTCCCCATAAATCTTCCAATATATAAGCAGGATTGAAACGCGTAGTTACAATTTCATCAACAACTTTAAAATCAGCTATGGCATTAATTCTCAAGCCTTTTTCATAACATTCTTTCCCAATTAAAAAGAGTTTCCCTTTTTTGATATATAATACAAACGCATCAACCTTAAATTCCAGTGAATTAATTCCATTTGCATTGCGAATCCACTGTTCATTCCCCTCTGCATCGGTAACTAAGGCAACTTTCTCCTGAAAACCCAGATAGTTCTCAATAGTTTTAATTTCAATTAAATTGAATGAATAACATTGATTTACTTTATAATATGGATTTTCTGGTTCAAAAAAGAGTTGACCACTACAATTTATTTTATCTAAATTACAAGTTATTTTTTGTCCAATTTTAAAATGATAGGGGAGATACTGTTTTTTTAAAAGCAGGAATTTCGAATTTTGATCATCTTCAATGATATAAAATTCCTCATTATTAACCGCTAAATGAACTTGTTTGATTAGGGTAAATTCAAATTTTTGACCTAAGTTTTGTTTCGTGTAACGATAATTGCTCATCTAGATTAAACCTATCATAGAGGAATGTTATAAGTATCGAATTGCGGATATGAGGTTAAATTAAAAGAAGTCAAGAATGCTTATAATTTTGAGTTGTAGTCTTTTATTTTTGCCATCAGCGATTTACTAACAGGAACTAAAGGTAATCTCAAGCTATTTTCAATCAAACCATTGCATGATAGATATGCTTTAACTCCTGCTGGATTTCCTTCTTCAAAAAGAGAATTTATAATATCAATTAACCGATACTGTAATTCCCGTGCCTTTTCAAAATCTCCTTTTAATGAAATACGAATCAATTCAGAAAAAAGTGCCGGAAAAGCATTGGCAACTACTGATATTACTCCATCAAAGCCCAAAGCAATTAAAGGCAATGCGGTGCCGTCGTCACCCGATAAAACTAAAAAGTTTTTTGGTTTGTATTTAACAAGTTGCATAGCTTGCGCTATATTGCCGGAAGCTTCTTTAATTCCAATGATGTTCTTAAATTCTTTAGCCAGTTTAATGGTTGTTTGGGCATCAATATTTGAGGCGGTTCGTCCCGGAACGTTATACAAAATAATGGGTAAATGCGTTGTGTTGGCTAATGCTTTAAAGTGTAAAAAAAGACCTTCTTGATTGGGTTTGTTGTAGTAAGGGGCTACTGAAAGCAAAGCATCAACTCCAGGTTTATCAAAGTTTCTTGCCATTTCAACCAGTTCTCTGGTATTATTGCTGCCACATCCCACCACCAAGGGCAATCGTTTATTATTTACTTCAATAATATAATCTAAAACGGCCTGACGTTCATCGAATGTTAATGTAGGAGCTTCACTGGTTGTTCCTAAAGCCACCAAATAATCAGTGCCATTTTCAATCTGAAAATTTACTATTCGCTTTAATGCACTAAAATCAATACTTCCATCACTTCTGAATGGCGTAATAAGTGCAACACCTGTACCTTTAAATCGACTAATATTCATGATTAATTAGTTTTCTTTATTTTAAAATTGATAGATAATGCAAAACTTGAGTAAAATAAAAATCAAGTCCTTTTTTCGGATCAATATTCATCATCAAATCAAAAGGACCATTATCAGTGTACCAACCCACTTTAAATGTTGCCTTTGAATTATTTAATAAATGTTGCATCGGATAGTAGGAATAGCTTCCAAGGTCAATTAAAATATCAAACGTGGAATTTTGAAATTCAGCAGCGGCCACATTATTCGGACGTAAAAACCAATCAAGCTCTTTATCGCAAAAAAAATTGCACGACTTCTCGCTCAGATAAAAATCATGAGGTTTTTTTTCAGGTATATAACCTAAAGCAAAAGTTTTAATACCCAAACTATGGAGCTGTTTTAGAATTTTTTTGATTTCCTCAAGTTCATTTGGGCTTGTAACAACAAAGGATACACCAACAGTTGCTGCTTTTTCAATGGAACATGCTTTAACTTTTCGTTTAAAATTTTCAGCACCTGAACCACCAAAAAGCTTACTTAGCTTTAGTTTTATTGGATTATATTTTTTTTGTACTATCATTCCACTTATTCTGCATTAATACCGTGGCATTGTTTGTATTTTTTTCCACTTCCACAAGGGCATGGTTCATTTCGTCCCACCTTTTTTTCCACCCGTATGGGTTGAACTATTTTCTTTTGATCCACTGAGTCTCCTTGCTCGTTCCTTGAAGTATTAAATTTACTCATATCAAGTTTACGGCGTTGCTCGGCTTGTTTTACCTGTTCTGGATCTTGAATGGGAATATTTCCTTTCATTAAAATGGAAACCACATCGTGGCTCACTTTGTCAATCATCGTTTTAAAAAGCTCGTACGATTCGAATTTATAAATCAATAAGGGATCTTTTTGCTCATAAGTAGCATTTTGAACTGATTGTTTTAGATCATCCATTTCCCGTAGATGTTCTTTCCAAGCCTCATCAATGGTCATCAAGCTGATTGACTTTTCTATCGATTTAACTAAATCTTTACCTTCCGATTCATACGCTTTTTTCAGATTGGTTACAATATTGTAAACTTTAATTCCATCAGAAATTGGAATTACAATATTGTCGTAAACCTGACTCTGACGCTCATAAACACCTTTAACAACCGGATATACTCTTTCTTGAATTGACTTTGATTTCCGTTTATAGGAATCCAAAGCAGAATAATATAATTTATCGGTTAAAATGTTTTTATCTTCTGTCTTTAATTCTGCTTCACTGAAAGGTGGTTCAATGGAAAGCACCCTATAGGCTGTTAAGGTTAATCCTTCATAATCATGAGTTTCCTGATGTTCATTAATTAGGTTTTCACAAACATCGTAAATGTTATTAACAATGTCCACTTTCAACCTATCGCCAAATAAAGCATGTTTTCTTTTCTTATAAATAACTTCCCGTTGATTATTCATCACATCATCGTACTCCAACAAACGTTTACGGATGCCAAAGTTATTTTCTTCAACTTTCTTTTGGGCTCTTTCAATTGATTTTGAAATCATGGAATGCTGAATTACCTCACCTTCTTTCAATCCCAACCTATCCATTAAACTGGCAATTCTATCGGAGCCAAATAAGCGCATTAAATTATCGTCCAATGCAACAAAAAACTGAGAGGAGCCTGGGTCACCTTGGCGTCCTGCACGGCCTCGCAACTGACGGTCAACCCTTCGCGATTCATGCCTTTCAGTACCTAAAATGGCTAATCCTCCGGCTTGCTTTACTTCTTCAGTAAGTTTAATATCGGTTCCCCTACCAGCCATATTGGTTGCAATAGTAACCGTACGTGGTTTCCCGGCTTCAGAAACAATATCTGCTTCACGTTGATGTAGTTTTGCATTCAGTACATTGTGTTTAATGCCTCGCATTTTTAACATACGGCTCAATAATTCAGACACTTCAACGGAAGTGGTACCCACTAAAACCGGACGGTTTTTCTCAACCAATGAAGCAACTTCATCAATTACAGCATTGTATTTTTAACGGGTTGTTTTATAAACTAAATCTTCATGATCTTTTCTTACTACCGGTCGGTTGGTTGGAATAACAACCACATCTAACTTATAGATGTCCCATAACTCACCGGCTTCAGTTTCAGCAGTACCGGTCATACCTGAAAGTTTGTGGTACATCCTAAAGTAGTTTTGAAGGGTAATAGTGGCAAAAGTTTGTGTAGCAGCTTCCACCTTTACATTTTCTTTAGCTTCAATAGCTTGATGCAACCCATCGGAATAGCGACGCCCTTCCATTATACGACCGGTTTGCTCATCAACTATTTTAACCTTATTGTCGACAACTACATATTCTACGTCATTTTCAAACATGGCGTAGGCTTTTAAAAGTTGGTTAATAGTGTGAACCCGCTCCGATTTTATTGAATAATCTTGCAAAAGCTTATCCTTTAACTGAAGTCGCTCCTCACTTTTTATATCCCTTTTTTCCAAATCAGCAATTTCGGCTCCTACATCGGGTAAAACAAAAAACGTATGGTCTTCAGAATCGGTTGAAATCAAATCAATACCTTTTTCTGTCAATTCAATGGCATTTTGTTTTTCATCAATAACAAAAAAAAGTTCATCGGTTACTTTATGCATGTTTTTATTGTTATCCTGCATATAGGTGTTCTCGGTTTTAAGCATGAGAACTTTCATCCCCGATTCGTTTAAATATTTTATGAGTGCTTTGTTTTTAGGTAACCCTTTATGGGCTCTTAAAAGCAGCAAGCCACCCTCTTCTTCTTTTCCTTCAGCAATTAGTTTTTTTGCATCGGAGAGAATTTGGGTAACTAAATTTCTTTGTGCAGTATGCAGTTTTAGTACTTTTGGTTTTAATTCATCAAACAATTGATTTTCGCCCTTGGCAACAGGACCTGAAATGATAAGTGGTGTCCGGGCATCGTCAATTAAAACCGAATCCACCTCATCAACAATGGCATAATTGTGTCGGCGTTGAACTAAATCATCGGGACTTATAGCCATGTTATCGCGCAAGTAATCAAATCCAAATTCGTTGTTTGTTCCAAAGGTAACATCGGCTTGATAAGCTTTTCTACGATCATCAGAGTTGGGCTGATGTTTATCAATACAGTCAACCGATAATCCATGAAATTCATAAAGAGTTCCCATCCACTCGGCATCCCTTTTTGCCAAATAATCGTTAACAGTTACCATGTGAACACCCCGCCGTGTAATGGCGTTTAAGAAAACCGGAAGGGTTGCAACCAATGTTTTACCTTCACCAGTTCCCATTTCAGCAATTTTTCCTTTATGCAAGGCTACACCACCAATTAATTGAACATCGTAGTGAACCATGTCCCACGTAATTTCGTTACCACCAGCAATCCATTTGTTGTGCCAAATAGCATTATCTCCTTTAATTTCAACACTGTCACGGCGAGCGGCAATATTTCTGTCGAATTGATTGGCTGTTACTTCAAGAAACTCATTTTCTTTAAACCTTCGAGCTGTTTCTTTAACAATTGCAAAAGCTTCAGGAAGCAACTGGTCTAATATTTGGTCAATTTTATCGTCGATTTGTTTTTCAATCAGATCAATTTGCTGATAAATATCTTCGCGCTGCTCTATTTCTAAGATATCGGAATCAAGTTTTTCTTTTAAACCTGCAATTTCTTGATTCTCAGGACTTATAAAATCGGCGATCCTATTCTGGAGCTCATTGGTTTTATTCCTCAATTGGTCATTACTAAAGGAAGATAATTTTAGAAATTCTTCTTTGGTCTTTTCAACAAAAGGCATAATTTCTTTATTATCTCTATCCGATTTATTGCCAAACAACTTTGTTAATAGCTCATTTATAAAACTCATACTAATAAGATTATATTTCTTTAATTTTCAATTTTTTAGACCTAAAAATGGTTACTTTTTTTCAAATCAGACAAAAATAACTGTTTTTTTATAAGTATTGGAAGAATGGGATATTTTTTACTTAAAAAGATTTTCGAAGCACTAGATACTTCGCAGGAATAAAAGAAGGAAGGTTTTTTCAGTATAAAAAAAATCCCCTATTTTGGGGATTTTTAAGTAAAGTAAGTAGTAGTATTTAGTTTGGATGTATTGAATGTATATGTCTATCAACCACATCAATGGTGTTTGCTAAAGTTACCATTTCTTTCTGATCATCATCAGTAATTGAAATATTGAATTTACTTTCAACAAAAAATAAAAAACAATTCCAATCTACATCATCGAAAAAATAATCGGTTTTAAATTTTGCTTCAGGATAGATTTCATCACGGTTTACGCCGAGTTTTCTTAAAATCTTATAAACTCCAAGTTTGATATCTTTTTCCATGTTATGTTTTATTATCGAGGTACTAATTAACTCTTTTATATTTTATACAACTATTAAAACAGCCAAATATCCATTTACCCTACCTAGAGGGTAAAATATTTTTCACAAATATTAATTAGTGCATCATTTTTGTTTTTAAAACATGGGTTACCATGTGAAATGGGTAAGGTTTTTTGAATTTCCGTATCGTATGTTCTTGAACAATTTGAAACTTGTATCTACTTAGTTTACAAACTACTTTATATATACAGTTACCCAAACTGATGCATGAATGCATTAGTTTATATATTTATTTTAGTAATATCGTGCACTTTTTAAAAGCTAACGAAAACATAAATCAAAAATTAAAATAATGACAAAAATTTTAACACTCGCCTTTTTATTGGCTTTAGTAAATCTGGTTTCGGCTCAAAATGATAAAGAAACCGTGTTGAATGATTCTGCCAATTTTCCCTATTGGATTGACATGATGCAGGATAAGAATGCAAATTTTTATGCCACCCAACGTGCATTTAATTTGTATTGGGAGAATAGGATTGTAACCAGAGGTTCAGGTTGGAAGCCCTTTAAAAGATGGGAACAATTTATGAAAGTCAGGGTTGACGAAGCAGGAAACAGACCTAAATCGGATGCCGTTTATAATGCTTATCAGGAGTTAATGAAAGCCCCACAAAATAAAAATGGAACTGGTAATTGGAATATTTTAGGTCCGGTTAATTTGCCTAATCCTGAATCGGGACAACCCAACGGATTAGGCCGGATAAATGTTATTGCCTTTCATCCACAAAGCCAAAATACCATTTACATTGGAGCTCCTTCGGGCGGCTTTTGGCGCACAACAAATAATGGAGCCAGTTGGGAAACTACTACCGATAGGATGCCTACTTTAGGGGTATCGGCCATTGTGGTTGACCCTTTGAATCCAAATATTATTTACATAGGAACCGGTGATCGTGATGCTGGCGATGCACCAGGAATGGGAGTATATAAAAGCTTTGATGGAGGAACTACCTGGGAGCCAAAATCAAATGGTATGGGTGAAATAACTGTAAATATGATGCTTATTCATCCAAATTATCCAGAAGTTGTTTTTGCAGCAACTGAAAATGGTATTTATAAAACCATTGATGGAGGCGAAACATGGAATTTAAAAACTAGTGGTACCTCAAAATCGTTGACATTTAAACCTTCAAATCCTGATTTTATATATGCCACAAAATCAAATTCCTTTTATCGCTCAGTTGATACCGGTGAATCGTGGACAAAAGTAAGCAGTGGTTTAACGTCATGGTCGAGAGGTGTTATTGCTGTGACACCTGGAAATCCTGAATTCGTGTACATATTAGCCTCCAATGCTCAATCATTCAAAGCATTATATTTTTCAGAAAACAGTGGAGTAAGTTTTTCCTCACAAAGTACAACTCCTAATTTAATGGGATGGGAATCGAATGGTAGTGATGATGGAGGTCAAGCTTGGTATGACTTATGTATTGCTGTCGATCAAGTTGATCCCAAAATAGTATATACCGGAGGCGTAAATATTTGGAAATCGAAAGATTCAGGTAAAACCTGGAAAATTAATGCTCATTGGCTTGGCTCTGGAGCTCCTCCAGTTCATGCCGACCATCATGCTTTGGCTTTTAATTTGTTAAATAACAGACTCTATACAGCCAATGATGGCGGTTTGTATTACACCGACAATGGAGGAACTGCTTGGACTAATAATTCCTCAGGAATTTCTATTTCACAAATTTACAAAATAGGACAAAGTGCCACCAAGCGCGATTGGGTGCTTTGCGGAAATCAAGATAATGGAACCAGCTATTTTAAAGACAATATTTGGAGTGTAATACTTGGTGGTGACGGTATGGAATGCCTATTTGATCATACTACTGAAAAATACAAATTTGGTTCCTTGTATTATGGTACCATCTATCGAAGTGTTAATGCAGGCGGTTTTGGCAGAATTACAGATAATATTAGTGAAGAGGGAGCATGGGTTACTCCTTATATTTTAAATGAGGAAGATCCTAAAATAATGTATGTAGGAATGAAGAATATTTGGAGGACTACCAATGTACAGAGCGGTACTGTTGCCTGGACAAAAATTTCGACAAGTATTGCCAATACCAGTAATTTCAGCGTATTGGAGAATTCACCTGCAAATTCAGACATTCTTTATGCCGCTAGAGAAAATAAAATGGTTTTCAGAGCCATTAATGCAAATTCGGCTACACCAACTTGGACTAGATTATCAAACTTACCTTCAGTAACTATTACGGATATTGAGGCTCACCCTACCGATGAAAATATTGTATATGTAACAGCCTCAAATTATCAAGTTTATAAATCAAAAGATCAAGGTAATACATGGAGCAAGATAACTTTAAATCTGCCAAAGGTCAATTATTCAACGTTAGTTTACGATGTAACAAGCAACGAAGGATTGTATGTTGGTACTGACATAGGTGTGTTTTATAAAGATGCTACCATGCCCGAATGGATTTACTTTAGTAATGGATTACCGGCATCAGCAGAAGTTTCGGAGTTGGAAATATATTACGATGCTCAAACCCCAGCAAATAATACCATTAGGGCTTCAACTTATGGCAGGGGTTTGTGGGCTTCGCCTTTATACTCTGAAGATATTACCCAAGCATACAATGCCCGTTTTATAGGAATTACCTCTCCTAAAGATCTATACAATGCAACTGATTCCATTCAGGCATCGGTAACAATTAAGAATATTGGCATTAATAAAATTGACACAATAGCTATTGAATATCAGATTGATAACAATAAAAAAGATACTCTTTTTGCTTTAATTGCCTTAGAAACTACTAAAACAGCAGAAATTTTGTTTCCTAACTTTATTTCAGAACCGGGGAATCATGTTTTTACTGCGCGACTCATTGCAGCGAATCAAACTAACCTTGTCGGAACTATTTCATCAAATTACTCGGTTGAAAAAAACAACTGGATTCAAATTAAATTAGTAACCGATAGTTTGGCTAGCGAAACAACCTGGAAAGTAATTGATTCTTTGGGCAATTTGGTGATTAATTCTTCCATCTATATAAATGATAGTGTGTATGTTGTTGAGAAAAATCTGGCGTTTCAAACCGGTTGTTATAAATTTGTAATTACCGATGTTAATGGTATCTGTTGCAGTAAAGGCAATGGAAGCTATGAGGTAAGGAATAATACTACGGATGTTTTACTGGGGAGTGGGGCTGAATTTACCATTGCCGATACCATTTCATTTTGTGTGGATACTTTTCCTAATCCCGATTTTAAAGCTTCAAAAACATCAATAAGCGTTAATCAGGCTATTACATTTGAAAACAAAACAGTTGATAATGGATATTCATACAATTGGTTTTTTGGCGATGGAGCAGTTCCTGCAAATTCAGAAGGCTTTGATGCACCAGAAGTTTCTTATACTACTGGTGGACTGAAAAATGTTTCATTGATGGTAAAATACAATGGAAATCCTGTAGTAAAAACAAATATTGGATACATTAATGTTTATGATGAACCGGTGATTCTTTTACAACCTGAATCAGTTAAATTGTGTCCAGCTGACGTTTTAAAATTATCAACAGATGCCGATGGATATGGATTGACCTATACTTGGTATTTTAATAATGTAGCATTGACGAACCAAAAGAATAAGGATTTGAAAATTGAAAATGTTCAAGAACCAAATGTTGGAACCTATTATTGCAAGATATCAAATAGTGTTTTTACGGTAACTACCGATTCTGTTGAAGTAACACTTAACACATTGCCTGAATTATCGGTAACCGCGAGCCAAGCTGAAATCTGTAAAGGAAGCGAGGTTGATTTAACCGCCACAGGTAACGGAACTTTCAACTGGTCGGGCAATTTAGGTAGTAATTCCCAAGTTACGGTATCACCCACTCAATCAACTACTTATTATGTTTCATTAACCGGTGATGCTTGCACCACTTCAAAAGAAATAACCGTTTTAGTTTCCGAAATGCCAACCTACACCGTGCAGTCGGAGAATAAGAGGGTTTGTGAAGGGCAAAGCGTAAATTTTTTAGTGCAAGCCAAAGGTTTTGGATTGACCTACAAATGGCAACTCAATGATGAGGATTTTGAAACGGGTTCTAATTCATTATATATTGATTCTGTTCAAAAGGATTTTCAAGGTTATTTTAAATGTATTGCAACCAATGTTTGCGGTAGTGTTTCATCTACCAGTGCTTATTTAACCGTCGATCCACTTCCAGTTGCTGGATTCGAGGTTTCAGTTGATACAACAATGGTAACATTTATTGACACATCGAGCAATGCAAAAACTTATTTATGGGACTTTGGCGATGGTACTACTTCAACCCAAATTGCTCCAAAACACCTCTACCAAATTGGTACTTATCAGCCATTGCAAGAGGTAACCAACGATTGTGGAACTGATTCTATAAGCATGAAAGTGATTGTGGTTGGGGTAGATATAGATGATTTATTAGCTAATGAAGTGGTTTCGGTATATCCCAATCCAAACAATGGAAAATTTAACATCTATTTTGAATCGAAAGCTTATATTGGAACCATTAAGCTTGAGGTAGTAAATATTGAAGGTAAAATAGTGATGCAGCAACAATTTGAAAAAACATCAACTAGCTTATCAATTCCGGTAAATATTGCCTCATTAGCAGCTGGAATATACCAATTGCAAGTTACAGTTGGTAATAGAATGTTACACAGTAAAGTTGTGGTAAACTAGATTTAAAATCGGATATTAAAAAGCCGTTTCGGATTTCCGGAACGGCTTTTCTGATTATATCGGAAATAATCAAATCAGTGAGACTTTAATCCCGAGCACTCGGGATTATTTAGTCGAACTGATCCCGAGCGAAGTCGAGGGATCTCAGGGTAATATTGGCTTTACCGAGTTCGTAAACTCGGTTCCTCGTAGCTCTTCTACAAAGTAAAAATGTTTTCAGGTAATACCTCGTCAGATCTGCTGTGTGGTAGTTTATTTAGCGCTTCAAACAATACTTCAATCGGATGTAACACCTTTCGTCCTGTGCCATCGGAAATTTGATGCCTGCAACTGGTTCCTGGAGCTGAAATTGTAATATCTGAAGCAGTTTTCCGTATTTCGGGAAATAATACCAATTCACCAATTTGCATGGATACCGCATAATGTTCCTTTTCATATCCAAAACTCCCGGCCATGCCGCAACAACCACTTGGTATCTCCTTAACGCTATAATTAGCCGGAAATGAAAGAATGGTTTTAGTGGGTAGGGTAGAAGCAATGGCTTTTTGCTGGCAATGCCCATGGAGTTTTATCTGTTTGGGTTCATCCGTAAAGAGATTTTTGTCAATAGCTCCCTTTTCCATCTCTTTGGATAAAAACTCTTCAATAGTAAACGTGTTTATTGCCAATGCTTTGGCTTTAGCTTTTAGTTCCGGTCCAACCAAATCGGGATACTCATCGCGGAACGAAAGGATGGCAGAAGGTTCAATTCCTACCAATGGTTTTTCCGCGGTGACTATTTCATTTAGCAAAAGGACATTACGGATAGCAATTTTTTTTGCTTTTACCAACATTCCTTTCGAAAGGTAGGCTCTACCGCTCTCCAAATGAGGAACAATCTCAACCTGATATCCTAGTTTGGTGAGCAACCGGATGGTTGTTATGCCAATGTGGGTGTCGTTGAAATTGGTAAACTCATCGATAAACAAAACCAAAGAACCTTTATTTTGCTTTGTTTGCATGACTGATTCATTGTTTTGCACCCATTTTTTTAAGCTTTGCTTTGATATTAGCGGTAAAGAGCGTTCTTGAGCCACTCCAAGAATCAATTTCATTAAATGGGAAGTAGATTTATTCGATAATAGGAAATTGGTAATTGATGGTAAAAAGGATCCCAACTGGTTAATCTTGCTGATGTTAGCTATAACTCTGGTCCTCATTGGAATTCCATGTGCATGGTACCAGTGTTGCAAAAATTCAGCCTTCATTTTGGCAACATCAACACTGCTGGGGCATTCCGATTTACATGCTTTGCACGAAAGGCATAAATCCAAGGCATCGTAAATTTCTTGGTGATTGAATGGGTTTTTTTTAGGTGAATTGACCAGAAATTCGCGCAATATGTTAGCGCGGCCACGGGTTACATGGGTTTCATTGCGGGTAACCATGTAGCTGGGACACATGGTGCCACCAGCTGTGTGCAGTTTCCGGCAATCACCCGAACCGTTGCAGTTTTCAGCCGCTCTTACCAATCCTTGTTTTTCCGAGAAATCGAAATAGGTTATTATATCACGTGTTTTGCCCTCCTTATAACGCAAATTCTCACGCATGGAAGGAGTGTTGATGATTTTGCCGGGATTGAAAATATGATTGGGATCCCAGGTGTCTTTTAATTCGGTCAATAATCCATAAACCTTTTCGCCCAGCATAAATGGAATAAACTGACCGCGCAACCTGCCATCGCCGTGTTCACCACTCAAAGAACCGTGGTACTTTTTTACCAGCCGGGCTATTTCCCAGCCCAGTTTTTCAAATTTGTCAATATCTTCTTTCTTTTTCAGGTCCAACCTCGGCCTCAAATGAATTTCGCCCGTTCCAGCGTGGGCATGGTAAACACAGTCTTCGCCATAACTTTTCATAATTTGGGTAAATTCTGCAATGTATTCGGGCAACACATCGGTGCTTACCGCTGTATCTTCAATAACCGTGACGGATTTTACATCGCCTGAAATATTGGCCATAATACCCAACCCAGCTTTGCGCAACTCCCAGGCTTTTTTGATATCGGCACCTTTCAAAACCGGGAAATGATACCCCAACTGGTTTTGTTTCAAATCAGCAATCATAGTTTGTATAGGCAATGTTAATTCCGAAGCATCCTCTTTGGCAAATTCAATAAGTAAAAGAGCTTTGGGGTTTCCTTGTACAAAAAAACGGTTTTTCAGTTGCTCTAAATTATCCTTCGAGGCATTAAGAATAATATCGTCCATCAGCTCAACCGCAGTCACTCCATGTTTTAGTGCAATAATGTTGGCTTTTAGTGCATCGTTTATTGAATGAAAATGGGACGCAACCAGTGCCTTTTCTTTCGGGGGAAGTGGCACCAACTGGAGCTTTATTTCGCTCATAAACAAAAGAGTACCTTCCGAACCTGCTATTAATTTTGAGAGATTGAGAGCTACTTCATTTTGCTTAAAAGGATGAGAATTTAATACCTGATCAAGCGCATAACCATTGTTCCTACGGACAATTTTCGGATCCGGATAATTAGCATCAATTGCTTTTTGATTCTCATTGTTTGCAAGGATGGTTGAAAGCTGATTATAGATTTTTCCTTCTAAATCCGGTTGTTTGCATTTCTGCATAAATTCCTCCCCGGTTAGTGGTTTCAGGTTGACCCACGAGCCATCACTTAAATAGCCAGATACTTCCAGTAAATGGTCGCGGGTTGTACCATAAACCACAGCATGTAAACCACAGGCATTGTTACCCACCATACCACCAATGGTACATCGGTTGGCGGTAGATGTTTCCGGTCCGAAAAACAATTCGTGAGGTTCCAAAAATCGGTTCAATTCATCCAGAATTATTCCGGGTTGAACTTTTATCCATTTTTCGTTTGGATTGAATTCTATAATTTGGATTAAATGCTTCGAAATATCAACCACAATGCCATTTCCAACTACTTGACCAGCAAGTGATGTTCCACCGGCTCTTGGTATTAAAGGAATTCGGTGTTTTGATGCGTACCTGACAATGGTTTCAACATCCTTTGGGTTTTTAGGAATAATAATGGCTTCAGGTTTTTCAAAATACACCGATGCATCCGTAGCATAGCGGATTTGGGAGGACAAATCCTGTAAGATTTCTCCTTCCAATAACTTTGACAATTCAGTTAGATGTTCTTTCAAATTCATGGAACTCAAATTATTTGCATCAAAAATAGGAAAAGCAACTGGAAAAGGGAACTCGGAGCGCCTGCTCAGAGAGAAAGGAACTTGCAGCGCCCCACGAGCTATCGGGGCAGGCTCCTGCGAGAAATAAAAGCGAACGAGGCTGTTCGCTTTCCTATCCTACTTGTTATAAAAATTGGTGCTTTCAAAAATTTTATCGGCGCTTTTGGCAATGAATCCGTTGTAAATGTTTCCATGTACATCGGGGTAACGGATAGCAAATTCGTAATAACAACCAGGTATTTCAAAGGTTCCTTCCATAAATTTAACCGGAATCATTTCAGCCAAGGTACTCGATTGTTGGAGCAGTTCCTCGCGGGTACCCTTAATTTCACCCCCGGCATCATTCAGTTTAAAACCATGGTTTTTAAGATGTTGGTTTACCTTTTCAATGGTATTCAACTTTTTAAGCGAATTGATGCTAACGGTAAAGTGGTTGGCACAGAACCCATAAACATAGAGCCATGCGGCATATTCCGATTCTTTTCGCAATTGATTGTAGGTTTCAAAGGAGGGCAAACCCCACGGGTTTCCTTTAAAAATGAGTTCTTTGTCGTTATAAAACCGGTCGTCTTTTTTGTTTATTAAGGCCGCAACAGTGGTTTGAAGTTCCTTGCTAAAATCTTCAACCATTAATTGGCTTATGAAAACTTTGGGTTCTTCTGGATGTTCAGGAACCTCGTAATGCGTGGCTTGTAGCCTTTTTTCTTCAAAAAAATAAGTACCAATGGCTTCGTATCCTGCATCAAGAAACGGTTTTTCAAGAACCGTAATATCCAATCGCGAATCGTTGAAGGTTCGGAAGGCAATATGATCGTTATTAATAAACTCACCCAACGATGTAAATGAAGCATAAATTTTTAAAACCGATGGGTTTTGCTGGGTGTATTTTTCCCATAAGCGGGTAAATAGTTGTTCTCTGGTCATAAATTGCTTGTTTAGTTTTCATAAGTAACAAGCAAAACCAGATTTTGGCAAACAGAATAATGATATTTTGCAACATCAATAATAATACGGGCAGAATAGCAAGCCCTTGTAATTGAAATCATTGTTGTCCGGTAAACATTTTTAAAACAAAGAAATTTTAGATCTCTCACTTCGTTCGAGATGACAATCGGTTAGTTATATATTTTGGGAGGGGTAGGTTGGCGGCGAAGCCGCCAACCTACCCCTCCCAAAACAAAAAGCCCTGAAAACACCGTCATTTCGACCAAAGGGAGAAATCTCAAATATTTAACCGGACACTAATGAATTGAAATATAAAAAAGGGCTTTCATCATTTGTAAAAGCCCTTTTTTAACAAAAAACTAAAAAATGGGAGATACAACAATTGGCAGATAATCAGCGGGGTTTACAAATTCACCCTCTTTACGCACTTCAAAATGAAGATGCGGGCCGGTTGACATACCTGAACTTCCTACTAATCCAATCTCCTGGCCTTGATAAACGGATTGCCCGAGTTCTGTCTTAAATTCCGAAAGCTGGGCATACAGAGTTACCAATCCGTTGGCGTGTTCAATAACAACCACGTTGCCATAGGTATCTTTCTGGAATTCTTTTTTAATCACAACCCCATCAGCAACAGCTACAACGGGTGTTCTGGTTTCAGATTTAAAATCGATACCATTGTGCATCATTTCCATTTTTTTAATAGGATGATACCTCATGCCAAAACCCGATGATAGGGAACACTTGGACCCTTCAATAGGTAACACGAATTTTCGATGATATACATCGGTTATACTACTATCTTCCAACGAATCTATTTTGTTCTTTTTTGGCTCAATATTTTTATCAAAATTAGAACAGGCAATTGTCATTACTGCCAATGCGGGAAGAATAAGTAAATACTGAATTTTACTTATTGGAGTCGATTTACTTTTCGTTATCATAGTTATCCTGTTTTTTAAAGTTTTACAATAAAAATTATTCGATAACCCGGTTAAGTTGTATTTTTCGGTGTCCGAAGCCAATAATTTCAAATAATCAATCAGGTTTGAATGATATTGAATGGTACGACTATCGGCCAAATATTCATGTACACTTTTTATCGAGTTTTTGAAAGAATAGACAAAAGGTACGAACCAAAGAAAAATACTGAAAATTTCGGTAAACAGTAAATCAATAGAATGCCATTGTTGGGCATGCGTGCGCTCGTGTTCAATTATTGGATGCTTATCGATGTGAGCAAATTCATCTTCCGGAAGAAAAATCCAATAAAAGAAGGAGAAGGGTGTTATCTTATTCTTTGTGTAAACTAAAACCTGTGATGCCGATTTTTTTGTGGATGACCTCAATCGCAATCGTATCAATCGGATTAGCTGATTCAAGAATCGTAAACTAAAGATACTTACACCAATTAAATAAAGCATTTTTAAAACAAGAAGCCAACACACCGGGTTTTGATTTGGTGCAACAGGTTCTGTTGAAAAAGAATCGGCCCATAGCTCTATGTTTTTCCATTCAAAAGCAACAGATGGGTTTAAAGCCAACAGGCTGTTTTGAGGCAATTCCAAATTTGGAATAAGTAACGATGAAATTAAAATGAAAAGCAAAACCAACCGATTGACCCTATGGAAGGTTTTTTTACGGTAAAACAACCAGAAAAACACATACAAGAAAGTAAAGCCAATGCTTACTAAAAATAGATATTCCCAGAAATTATTCATGATTGCTTTTACCTTTTAGTTCGTTAATTTTTTGTTCTACCATTTGTTTAATCTCTTCAAGCTCGTTTAAATTCAATTCCTTGCCATTAGTAAAATGAGAGGCAAACAAGGTGTTCGATCCATTAAAAAAATTAGTGACCAATCCTTTAAAATGGGTTCCAAAATAGTCAGCTTTTGAGATTTCGGGAAAATATTCATGTATTTTTCCATGGGTAGTAAAACCAATAACCCCCTTTTTTACCAATACCCGAATTACTGTTGATACAGTTGTATATGCCGGTTTTGGCTCTGGAAATTCATCTACAATATCTTTTAGGAACCCTTTTTCGAGTTTCCAAAGGTATTGCATTACTTGTTCTTCTGCTTTTGTCAATTCTTTCATAAAGCAAATATAACTATAAAAATAATTATATAACTATAAATGTAGTAATAAATATATTTTATTTTATAATATTTCAGATTATGTTAATTTAACAAACTGATAATTTGTTTGTTATGGATATTGTGAAAATGAAAAAAAATGTTACCAAGGCTTGTTACTACATTTTTGAATAAATTTATAGTTTAGTTAACCTTTGTTTTTTTTAATAGTAAGGCAGATTTTAATAGCACAATTTAATGAACTTAACCTTAATTATTATGAAGAAGCTACTACTTTCCTTAAAAAACCAAATGATTATTGGAATCATTTTTTTGAGTATAAACAACCTAAATGCTCAATTAACTACCGGAACTTATACCATCGGAGGAACAAGTCCCGACTATGCAACAGTTGTTGCTGCAGTTAATGAGTTGAACACCAATGGTATTGCTGGAGATGGCCCCGTAATATTCTCCATTGCCGATGGTAATTATGATGGACAATTTGCAATAAATGCAATTTTAAATTCATCTTCAGTAAATACCGTTACGTTTAGCTCTGCTTCAGAAGATTCCACAAAAGTCGCCATAATGCACGCTACTACCGGATCGTCAAATAATTATGTATTTCAACTGAATGGATGCGATTATGTGACGTTTAAACAGGTGCGTATATATAATTACGCCACCACATCGTACAATCGTGTAATTGAATTGAATGGAACTTCAACAAACAATCAGTTTTTGAATTGTGAAATCATTGGTTATTCAGGTGCCACAGCATCGTCAAATCAAGCACTTATTTATGCTTATGGCGATGTGATTGACAACCTGACGATTGAAAACTGTTTTATTCAAAGTGGCGGTTACGGTTTGTATCTGGAAGGGATTGGCACTGATTCGTCTAATGTTAAAGTGAAAGGGAATACCATTGCATCGAAAAATGGGATGTATTTAAAAAACCAGAATAGATGTCAGATTGAATCGAATACCATTAATGCTACTTACATCTATGGTATTGAGTTACGTGAGTGTCATTATAATATTGTGGTTTCAAAAAACACTATTAAAGTTGAATCAACAGTAGGTGCAAATGGTATTTATATGAATGCATGCGATGGCAATATTGTAGATAAAGGTTTGGTTTCAAATAATTCTATAGTTGATATTGGTTCCACTGGATATAGTAACTATGGGATGTATTTAACAGGTTCCGACTATCAAAGAATTTATCACAATAGCATCCATCTGGTTTCATCCAATGTATCAGGTTCATCAATGTATGTAACGGGTGGTTCAAATATCGAAGTTGCAAATAACAATTTTGCTAATTCAGCTTTTGGATTTGCTCTTTATGCAGCCACTGACGCCATTGTTTCATCATCGGATTACAATAATTTATATTCGGGAGGTAATTTTTTAGCTTATTGGGGACAGAACAGTCATGACTTAACAGAGCTTAAAGCGATTGGAAAAGATGCTAATTCTACTTCATATTATCCAAGTTTTGTATCGAATACCGATTTGCACCCGTTAACAAAATGGATTAATGGGACAGCCACCAATACCACCATTGGTTTGGTTGCTGACGATTTGAATGGAATTGCCCGGAATGCAAGTACTCCCGATGTGGGAGCCTTTGAATTACACCCGCGAATATGGATTCTTATACTGGAACAGTAACCATAGGTACATCTGGCGATTTTAATTCATTTACCGAAGCTGTTGATTCATTGAAAAAACTAGGTGTAACTGGTCCGGTAACCATTTTAGTGGATGATGGAACTTACCCGGAACAGTTGATTATGTATGAAATTCCGGGTGCCAGTGCCACAAACAGGATTACGTTTCAATCGGTTAGTTCCGATTCCACCAAAGTAACTTTGGCAGCCAATTCTACTTCCACATCAGATAATTATGTAGTTAATTTTGCCGGGGCCGATTACATTACATTCAGCAAACTTAAACTGGCGAATTCCAGCACAGGTAATTATGGACGGGTTATTAATCTGGTTGGTCATTCGCATGATGTAACTTTTGAAAATAACATTTTTATTGGTGCAGGTAGCGAATATGCTTCCAATGACCGCACGGTAATTTATTCAAGCGGGCAGCAAGCTGATAATTTAACCGTCCAGCAAAATGTGTTTACCAATGGAAGCCGTCATGTTGTAATTGCTGGAATTGATGGCTCACCAGATATTCCAGTGAAAGGGTTAACTATTTCTAATAACACCTTTAACAAAGCCGATTACAATGTTGCAGTTGATTTTGGAAAGGATCTAAATATATCTCAAAACCAATTTAATGATTTTTTAACAGGGGCTATTTATCTTTATTACTGCGAAAACCCCTTTGTTATTGAGAAAAATAAGATAAAATCAACCTCAAGCGACGACCAATCCATACGGATAGAAAATTGTACAGGGGCTGAAGGGGCAAAAATTGTCAATAATTTTATTACAATAAATTATAGTTCATCGTATTCATTGTTAGGGATTTGGTTAAATAATAGCCAATTTATTGAAGTTTTATTCAATTCCATCAATGTAGTTGGTACCCATGTTGATAACAGCGCCATCTATTTAGGAGCAGGTTCCAATCTTACCATAAAAAATAATATTCTGGCCGTTAATGGGAATGGGTATGCACTCAATAAATTAGGTTCGTTGACCAATCTTGATTGTAATTATAACGATTTTTATTCAACGGGTGCGAATCTCATCAAATGGGAAAGTGTAATTTATTCCAAACTCAATGATTATACCTTAGCTACAAGTAATGATGCAAACAGTCTCAATGTCAATCCAAGTTTTGCTTCAACAACCGATTTGCACACCAATTCCTTTTGGCTCGATGGACAAGGTATGCAGGTTTCGGCAGTTACCGATGATATTGATGGCAATGTGCGCAACAATCCACCTTGTATGGGTGCTGATGAATATACATCTACGTTGGTTCCATTGGCCGGAACCTATGAAATTGGGGCTGGTGGTGATTTTGCAAGTATTACAGAAGCTGTGTTTGAGTTGAGCCAAAATGGTATTTCCGACAATGTGGTATTTGAAATCCTGACGGGAACTTATATCGAACAATTTGTTATTCCTCAGGTATTTATTGTTGATGAGGCAGATTCCATTGTATTCAAATCAAAAACAGGAATTGCATCCGATGTAGTTATTACGTTCGAAGGCACTTCAACAGCAAATAACTATATCGTGAAATTAGAAGGTGCCGATTGCCTTACTTTTAAAAACCTTTCCTTCGCTGCTGCAAATTCAGAATATTCCCAATGTATTTCCATCATTGGAAATATCGAACGTATTAATTTCCTGAACTGTTCGTTTCAAGGCAGAACCAGTGCATCAACCTCTAGCAATAGCGTCATTATTGCCGCTTATGAAAATGAACCCTATCTAAACCAGGTAACCATTGACAGCTGTACCTTTTTGAACGGAAGCTGGGCAATGGATTTCAACGGACCTTCGACTCAAATGGAGAACATCAGGATTAGATATAACCATATTAATTCAAATTACAAAGGAATTTATTTAAGCGATATCAAAGCACCTGAGATTGTCTCGAACCACATTATTTACAATATGGAGCTTGGGTATGGCATAAAACTTAACAATTGTCTTAGTACGGCAACAAAAGCATTACTCTTGACGAAGAATCAAGTTTATTCAAATTATAGGACAACGGAAGGGAGCATAGCACTGATTAACTCAGGTGGAATTGGTTCGCAACCCGCACTAGTGGCAAATAATGTTGTTCAAGGAAGTAATTCCGGTCTTTATAACAGTAATGGAATTTATCATTATCGGGCCGATTATACCAATTTCTATTTTAACAGCATTAACCTTACAGGAAATAGTTTTACCGATAAAGCATTGTATGTTGATGATTGTGATTACATTAACATATACAATAACTCATTGGCTATACGAGGTGAATTGGGAAATAACGAAACCGGACAGGGTTATGCATTGCATATTAATGGAGGTGTAAGTGTAGTAGCCGATTATAATAATTTATATTCACCAGGCCGTTATATAGCCCGGTGGAATACTACCGATTGTGCTTCAATTACTGACCTAAAAACAGCAAGTAGCCAGTTTGCAAATTCTATTTCGGTTTTTCCTTCATATCCAGCGTTTAATAATTTGGAAACAAAATCATACTTTTTGAATTCCAAAGCACAAGTATTTTCCGTGGTAACCGATGACATTTTAGGAGTGGTACGAAACACTTCAACACCGGATATAGGGGCTTATGAAATTGAAATATCTTCGGCCCCGTTGTCTGGCAATTATACCGTAGGAATCGGCGGCAGTATTCCCACCATAGATTCCATGGTTCAGTCTTTACTATTGTTGGGTATTAATGAAAGTGTAACATTTAATCTTGCCGATGGGGTTTATGAAAACACCCATTTTCTATTGCGCGATATTCCCGGAACCGGACCTAGTGATAGCGTGATTATTCAATCAGCAGCAACCGATTCAACAAAGGTATCCTTGGCTTTTGCGCAAACACAAGGAAATAATTATGTTTTTTATCTCAACGGTACCGATTACCTAACATTTAAACACGTTACTTTTTCAACGTCGGGTACCGGATATACCCGTTTTATAGTAATGGATGGAAATAGCAATCATTTGAATTTGTTCAATAACCGGTTCAACGGTGTTAATGTTACAACATATAATGTGGAACAGGCATCCATATACTCCTATTCCGATCACATCATTGATCATCTAAATATTAAAAATAATGCATTCAATTATAATGGATATGGGGTTTTATTAAATGGATATACCACCTATAAAAACCAAAACATCCTTATTGAAGGGAATTATTTTAACAACCAACATACCCAGGTATATATGTACCGGATCAATAATCCGGCAGTAGTTTCTAATACCATGATACAATGTCAGGGCAATGGGATTATGTTCGATTACTGTACCGAAGGAATAAAAGCAATAAGAAACCGGATATCAACAAGTTATACCAATGTTAATGGGATAATCTTAAATTATTCTGATGGGACAGGGGTAACTCCCGGAATGATTGCAAATAATTTTATACAGTGTGCAGGTTTAAATGGTTTGTATATGTATTCCAGCGATTATCACAATATTTATCACAATTCAATTAATCATACAGGAAATAACAGTGGGGCTGCTCTTACGGCTAATTATGGTTCCAACATCAAAATAGTAAACAATATTTTGAATGCTACTAGCAATGGATATGCCTATTATACTAACAGCACCACCAACATTCTGGAGTCCGATTATAACAACATAAATACCGATGGCACGCGGTATGCTTACTATAATGCAACTGCAACCGATTTGGCCGACTGGCAGACCAAAAGCGGTAAAGATGCCCATTCTTTTGAAGTTCAGCCAGAGTTTATGTCGGAAACCGATTTGCATCTGTTGAGCTTTGATTTGATGGAACAGGCAGCCGTGTTAAGTGAAATTACCACAGATATTGATGGGGAACTGCGCGACCTGGTTAACCCCGATATTGGTGCCGATGAAATATACGCACGTCCGCCATTGGTGGAAAGCAAGGAGATTTGTGAAGGAGATGAAATTCCAACACTAATTGCATTGGGTATCAACATTAAATGGTATTCCGATCCTGAACTTACTGATTTGATATGGACAGCCAGTGAATTTTTACCTTCTGTGACTGAATCTGGAACTTATACCTATTATGTAACACAAACCATTGGCGACGATGAAAGCGAGCCTACCATTGTCACATTCATCATTCATGCAGCACCAATTATTGAAGCCACAGTCGTAAATATTGACTGTCAAGGGAATACTTATGGTTTCATTAACTTGACAGTATCGGGAGATAACGAGCCATTCTTCTACCGATGGTCCAATGAATCAACCACTGAGGATATTACAAAGTTACTTCCCGGCGAGTATTTTGTTACAGTAGAGGATATTATAGGGTGTTCATCAACCGATAGTTTTGATATTACAGCACCAGAAGAAATCGTATTAACTATGATTGTGAATGACGCTGATTGCGGTGAAAATAATGGAAAAGCTACCATCTTTGCTGAAGGGGGGAATCCACCTTTTGAATATTTTTGGACAACGGGTGATACCAATTCAATTGTTGACAGTTTGTACTCAGGAATATATGTTGCAACTGTAACTGATCAAAATGGATGTTCTAAATCAGCCATAGCTACGGTGAACGATTTAGGAGGTTCGCTCATTACTTTAGATGCCATAAACAATGTAAAATGTTATGGTGGAAACGATGGATCCATTGCAATAAGCATTTCGGGAGGGGTTACCCCATATAATATCAAATGGAGCAACGGAGCTACAACGGAAGATATCAATGGTTTAGTTGCCGGACCCTATGAAATTGCAGTAACCGATGCCGACGGATGTAAAGCTGTCAGGAGTATTCCTGTAAGCCAGCCCGACCCAATTCAGACTGGGTTGGGAGTGTTCGATGCACAGTGTGGCCAATCGAATGGGAGTGCAGTCACCAATGTTACCGGGGGTGTTTCGCCTTATACTTATAATTGGAGCACCGGTACCAGTGAAACAGGAATAACAGGATTAGGGCTAGGTATTTATGCTGTTACTGTAACCGATGCCAATTCCTGTGAAACAGAAAAATCCTTTGCTGTAAGTGAATTAGATGCACCGGTAGTTTATGTTGATTCCATTGCGGAAGGAACTTGCGGCAATCAGGATGGGGCTATTTATATTACAGCTTATGGCGGTACAGGTTCACTTTATACCTATTTGTGGAATACCGGCTCAACACAGGAGGATTTAATTGGAGTCAATTCGGGTGAATATTCAGTTAAGGTTACTGATACCGTTGGGTGTACGGGAGCTACTGTAACTGAAATAGTGGCTGAAAAACCGGAAACACCTCAAATTTGCATGGTTACAGTTGATACAGCTACCAATAACAACGAAATTATTTGGGAAAAGCCAATCACCACCGATATCGATTACTATAATATCTATCGTGAAAGTACCCAGAGTGGCGTTTATCAGCTGATCGGAACAAGGAATTATGAAAATGAGAGCTTGTTTGTGGATGAGAATTCCAATGCACAACAGCGCTCGTACCGATATAAAATCTCGGCGGTCAATACGTGCGGGGTTGAATCGGAATTGAGCAGCCATCATAAAACCATGCACCTGACCATAAATTTAGGGTTAAACGGAAATATTAACCTTATTTGGGATCATTATGAAGGTTTTGCTATCAGTACCTATTATATTTATCGGTTTACCTCGGAATTGGGTTGGGTAAAATACGATTCAATTTCAAGTAACTTAACTTCGTTTACCGATTTTGATGCACCAACGGAGCAACTGCATTATTTTATTGAAATTGTTAATGTGGATGGTTGCAGTATTACCAAGGCTGGGAACAGAAATACTTCCCGCTCCAATGTTGGTTCAATTATGAGTGAAGGTGGAATAACCTATTATTCAGTTCTATTTAAAGTTAATTCCGAAGGTAATCCCATTTCAGGTGCAGAAGTTACTGTAGCAGAAAATACACAAATTACTGATGTAAATGGCGAAACAACATTTACAGAACAAACTGTAGGTTCTGGAACAATGTATTCAGTAACTAAAGAAGGATTTCAGAATTATATTGAGTCATTTACCATAGTTGATTCAGATATTACAGTAAATGTGGAGCTTACACCGGTTGGGGTTTCAGAAATGAGGAGAAGTATGATTAAAGTTTACCCCAACCCAAATACAGGTCATTTCTTTGTAAATATTAAACTTGACGATAATAATGTGATAGCTTATAAAGTTTACAATTCGTTAGGAACTTTAGTACATTTTCAGAATTCACTAAATACTATTGGCAATATTACTGAAAGTATTGAACTGGGTAATATTCAAAAGGGATTTTATATTTTGAAAATTGAAATGAATCAAACTGTTTATTATTATCGCATAATCGTTAAATAATACCATTGAATAAAAGAAAGCTATAATCTTAAACCCTGTAAGTAAATTTCTTACAGGGTTTTTTATAAATTTGTTATTATATATTTTGAAAAAAAGATATGTCCTTATTGTCACGCTATATTATTATTTTATCTATTTGTGCACATAGTGTTTGTAATGGACTAAATTTATTTGGTCAAAATGAGAAAAATCGCGAAATAGGTTTTTTCCCCATTCATAATTATTCGCCAAAAGATTATGAGGCGCTTCCTCAAAATTGGGCTATAGTGCAAGATTTTAGAGGGAATATATATGTTGGCAACAAAGATGGAATATTAGAATTTGATGGTACTAATTGGAATAAGATAAATACATCTCTTGAGTCAGAAGTTCGATCTTTATCAATTGATAAGGAAGGAACAATATTTGTTGGCGCGGTTAATGAATTTGGATTATTAAAACCGGACAAGGGCGGTTCTTTAATATATTATCCAATTTCCGACAGTATTCCAAAAGGAAACAACGATTTTGGTGATATTTGGAAGACGCACAGTTTATTAAGGAAAGTTTATTTTCAAGCAGAAAACAAGCTTTTTATTTATGAAAACGATACCATAAAAGTTATTAAATCAGTTGATTCGTATAGTAATTCATTTTTAGTCAATAATACCCTTTTTCTTGAAGATTTTAAAAACGGACTTTTTCGGATCCATAACGATTCACTTTTATTTATTGATGGAAGTAATATGTTGATAGATAAACGTTTATATGCTTTGCTATCCTATGATCAAAATATAATGTTTGGTGCAATAAATAAAGATGGAATGTTCTTTTTTACCTATTTTGAAGATAAAAACTTAATAGAAATAATTCATAAACCCACTGAAATTGATGATTTTCTAACTAAGAATCAAATTTATTGTGGAATACTATTACCGGACAACTTATATTCTATTGGTACTTTTAATGGTGCCGGTGTTATTAATAAAGATGGTTATTTTCAATATTGGATTAATAAGCAAATTGGAATTATAGATGAAAATATAAAATGCCAAACACTCGATAGAGTTAATAATTTATGGTTAGGCCTACAAAATGGTGTATGTCAGATACAAATAAGTAGTCCAATTACTTTTTTTAATGAAAAGCATTTATTGAAAGGAAATGTAGAGTCAATAACCCGCTATAAGAATAGGTTGCGTATTGCAACTTCATTAGGGGTGTATGAATTATTACCATCAAAAAATAAAAATCTGTCAAAATTTATCATAACTGATGGTATTAGTAGTTCTGAAACATGGGTAACTACTGTTTTTCACGTGTATGGTGACGATATATTGCTTGTTGTGAAAAATAATGATATCATTGAGATAAGCGATAAAAGTCCCGAACCTGAAATAATATATCATGGAATTCCCTGGACAATTTGCCAATTAAAAACTAAAAAAGGGGAATTCCTTTTTGGTTTGGAAGATGGAGCTATTCTTGTTCAAAAGAATGAATCATTAAATTGGAATACAAAATTCCGGATTAAAGGGATTGAACAGCGGATAACTGAAATCAAAGAAGATAATAGCGGGAATATATGGCTTGGAGGCGAAACTGATGGCATTTATAAAATAAGTGCCGATTCAAAAGAGATTAATGAAAATTCAAAAGTGCAGTTTTTTATTGATTCTGTTGGATTTCCCGAAAGTCCTTATATTTTCACTATGTTCCATGATAGCTTATTAATTGGAGCAGCAAAAGGTATTTATTATTATCAAACTGACCAAAATAAGATTCTTCTTGAGCCTCTTTTAAATTATTTAATGGGTAACAACTTAAGATATATCCATAGAATGTCAGTTGATCCATCAGGAAAACTTTGGTTGGTTACATATATTGAAGAAGAGGAACGGGAAGAAATAGGTTTTTTTGATTATGATTCCGATTCAAATCTTTTCTGGAATCCAACCCCTTTTTTAGGAAATATTAAGGGTCAAATAAATGCCATTTACCATGATATTGATGGAGTAACATGGCTGGGTGGTAGTGAAGGACTTTTTCGTTACGACTCAAAGGTAAGTAAGGATTATGCACAGGATTTTAACTGTTTAATCCGTAATGTTAAGTTAGGGGAGGATTCCACCCTTTTTTATGGAACTTATTATGATGATTTGGGACATGTTTCACTTGAACAGCCCAAAATATTAAAACCCGTTCTCCAATATGCTTATAACTCTATTGTTTTTAATTATTCTGCCATGAATATTGATGTGGATCATCCCACGCAATACAGCTATTTTTTGGAAGGATATGATAAAAAATGGAGTGAATGGATTACAAAAACGGAAAAGGAATATACCAACCTACCTGAAGGAAGGTATATATTCAGGGCAAAGGCAAAAAATATTTATAACCACGAAAGTCAAGAAGGAAACTACGAATTTGAAATTCTTCCTCCTTGGTACCGTACTTGGGTAGCATATTTTGGATTTTTATTAACAGCTTTTGCATTGATTTATTTGTTTGTAAAGCAATATACACGGTATTTGAGAGGGGTTATTCGGGAAAAAACGGCTGAAATACGGCATCAAAAAGATGAGATTGAAAAGATTAACGAAGAAATTACCTCCAGTATAACATATGCGGAACGGATTCAAAAGGCAATTGTACCTACCTACCAAAAAGCTTCAGAAATTTTACCGGAACATTTCGTTCTCTGGCGGCCCCGGGATATAGTAAGCGGTGATTTTTGGTGGATGACTCAAAAAAATGGATTGGTGGTAATTGTTGCCGCTGATTGTACCGGACATGGCGTGCCTGGGGCTTTTATGAGTATGCTGGGGGTTTCTTTTTTAAACGAGATAGTGAATAAAAATGAGATTACAACAGCCAATGTGATTCTGGATGATCTCCGCCATCATGTTAAATCTACTTTAAAACAAACAGGTAAAGAGGGAGAAGCCAAAGATGGCATGGACTTGGCTCTTATTGTTTTAGATATTGAAAACCAACGCATTCAATTTGCAGGAGCCTACAATCCCTTATATTTGATACGTCAAAATGAACTTATTGAGTTTAAAGCAGATCGGAACCCAATAGGAATTTTCATTAAAGAAATGGATTCATTTACCAATAATCTGATCGAAATCCAAAAAGGGGATACGTTATATATCTTTTCGGATGGATTTGTCGATCAATTTGGAGGTTCCGATGGCCGAAAGTTCAAATCGAAACAGTTTAAGGAATTGCTCCTGGCTATTCAGGATCGTTCTATGTTAGAACAAGAAATGATTTTGGATAAAGCCATTGATGATTGGAGAGGTGAAATGGCTCAAGTTGATGATATCCTTGTTTTGGGAATTAGAATTTAAGTACTTTATAAACAGATTAAACATTGCATAAAAGCATTGGTTTTGTATTCAGTGAACCACTTTTATGCAATGTTTCATTCTTAATTATCAATCTTTTGAAAATTCCGCATTGGCTGTAATGGTTACTTCTTCGCTTAACATCCCAGCTGCAAACGAGGTTCCGACAGCAAAATCGGAGCGGTTTATTTTACCTTTTACTTTAAATCCAGCAACTGTTTTCCTGGTGTAAGGGTGTTCAATGGTTCCGTTAAAGGTAACTTCAAGTACAACAGGTTTTGTGATTCCGTGCATGGTTAAATCGCCTGTCAATTGATAGGTTTTTTCACCGGTTTTTGCCAATGAGGTACTTTTAAAATTTAAGGTTTTGAATTTCTCGGCATCAAAAAAGTCAGCACCTTTCAAGTGGGTATCTCGTTGCTCATTGTCGGTGTTTATGCTGCTTACATCAGCCGATAACTCAATAACAGCATCGGTGAAATCGGGTTTTGTAGCACTTAGTTTAATGTCAAAATTCTTAAACTGTCCTTCTACTTCCGATATCATCATGTGGGTAATACCAAACCCCAGTTTCGCATGCGATTTATCTAATGTCCAGTTTTGGGCTGAAACTGTGAAAACCAGTGCCACAAAGGCAGCTACTAAATTTACTTTTCTCATTTTACTACTTTTTTATTTGTTTAACATTTATTTTATTGTGAATTAAAGATGTTTATATCTTATATATAATTTTTAAAAAAATCAACTGCTGATTTTTACCGATGTCATGCTTAGTGAACCCGCTACGCAGGCATCGTTAAAAAATGATATGTTGTCGTTTTTATCCTCCAATGCTAAAATGTAAAGCAAAGGGTAATAGTGATCAGGAGTGGGAATAGCCAATTGAGCCGCTGTTCCCAGCCTTTGATAATCGATTAGTGCCGGATGGTTTCTGGAAGATATGTGCTTTTTAAATGTTTCATTCATCTCACTGGCCCAATCGAAGCCGTAATTGGGTTCATCCATTTTATCCCAAGCTATTTTACCCAGATTATGAACCATATTTCCGCTACCTATTATTAATACCCCTTTATTACGGAGATTCCGAAGTTCTTTAGCTAAGTTGTAATGATAACTCGCCGGTTGCCTGAAGTCAATGCTTAATTGAATTACCGGGATATATGCATTGGGATACATGTGTTTTAGGATAGTCCAGCTACCATGATCCAAACCCCAATCGTAGTCTAGCATTACATCTGTTGATTCAATTGCTTGTTTGGTTGTTTTAGCAAACACTGGACTTCCGGGTGCAGGATATTGAACTTGAAACAATTCCTCAGGGAACCCACCAAAATCATGAATAGTTTTAGGAAGTTGCATGGCCGTTACTTTTGTTCCATTGGTAAGCCAATGAGCCGATATCACTAATACTGCTGCAGGAGCTGGATATTCCTTACCTAATTCTATCCATTGTTGGCTAAATGTATTCACTTCAATTCCATTCATGGGTGAACCATGACCGATAAAAAGTGCCGGCATTTTATTTTGGGTGTCATGTAAGCCTTTAGCTAACGATGATAATGGATTAACCATGGTCATAAATGTTAAACTGCTGAGTATTTTTATAAAATCTATTCGTTCCAAGTCAATTGATGCTTATATAATGTAATAATAATAGTTACAGTTTAGGTTAAAAAAAATCAATGGAATTTATCGCTGAATTGCTGTAGGGTAGTACACCCCAGCTTTTCTAAAATGGCATCCTCTGCACTCTGATACAACACCTCCAAATGTTCGTTAATTTGCTGAGCAATTGGGCATTGTGCATTTGAATGGTTTTTCACATTTCCCAAAACCGGTTTTTCATATACCGATTTGTAAACATCCGATAAAAAAATCTTCGAAGCCGATTTTGCCAAAGCACTTCCCCCGTTTTTTCCCTCTTTGCTTTGTACCAGGCCTGCTTTGCGCAAATGCGAGATTTCCTTACGAACCAAAACAGGGTTTATGTCAATACTTCCAGCAATAAATTCCGACGGAACCCATACCATATCAGCCATCACGTCTTTTCCTATATTCGAAAGTATGGTTAAAATGTGAATGTTTATGGCGAATCGTCCGTGGCTCATACTGTAATTATATTTATTACAGTACAAAAGTAGAGGTAATTTTTGATTATGCAAATTTTTTGCGAATAAAATATTTGAATGCCATTGGTATTCAGAAAACAATTTCACCTATTCATCTGTTTATTAATGGTTTGTTTGATAATTTGTCGGTTAAAACGGTTATTTTTCATATTAATATGATTATTCAATTACCTTTGACCCACTAATTTTGGATTATGGAACCATACAAAACCTTTAGTTTTTCAGAAATTATCCCAGTGGTTGTTTCCAAATATGCAGCAAACAACGCCGTAGGATTTATTGATGAGCCTTCGATAACATATACCCAGATGGGAAAGCAAATTGATGCTGCTATGGCAATGCTCGAAGCAATGGACATAAATCCGGGGGATAGGGTGGTTATTTTCAGCCAGAATATGCCAAATTGGGTAATTGTTTATTTTGCCCTACAACGGATGGGGGTGGTGACTGTTCCCGTTTTGCCCGATTTTAATGCACATGAACTGCAAAATGTTTTGCTGCATTCTGAAGCAAAATGCATGTTTGTTTCCGAAAGTCTTGAGTATAAATTGGCGGATGTAAAAAGCGATTTTCTTGAAATTATAGTGCGCCTTGATAATTTCAACATCCTTAATGGAAAATTACAGGATGTTGTTTTTGATGAAAACCTGCAACCACAAAGAACATACAGCCCCAATGAAAATGAGTTGTCCATTCTGCTTTACACATCGGGTACAACAGGCGATTCAAAAGGGGTAATGCTTTCGCAGAAAAATGTGATTTTTAATGCCATTCAATCCGGTAATGTACAAACCGTTACCGAAAAAGATAAATTCCTATCCGTTTTGCCTTTATCGCATACTTACGAAAATACCATTGGACTGATTCTTCCCATTTTGCACGGTGCAAGCATAACCTATCTACGGAAGCCGCCAACAGCCAGTGTATTGGTTCCAGCCATGCAGAAGTTGAAACCCACGTTTATGTTAACGGTTCCCATGATAATTGAAAAGGTTTACCGGAATAGTATTCTGCCGAAAATACAGGCAAAAAAGATAACCAACTTTCTGCATCAATACAGACCAACCCGCAAGCTTATTTATTTCCTTGCCGGGAAAAAATTGTACCAGACTTTTGGTGGTAACTTGAAATTTTTCGGTATCGGTGGTGCCAAATTAGATGGAACGGTAGAGCAATTTCTACGTGATGCAAAATTCCCCTATGCCATTGGTTATGGACTTACGGAAACAGCACCTTTGCTTGCTGGCTCCAATCCTACGGAAACCAAGTTTCAGGCAATTGGACCTAAAGTTACGGATTGTGAATTGATCATTCATAATCCGGATCCTCATACAGGCGAAGGTGAAATTTGGGCAAAAGGGGCCAATGTAATGTTGGGCTATTATAAGAACGAAGCCAAAACCCGTGAGGTTATGACCGATGATGGTTGGTTCAAGACCGGTGATTTGGGAGTATATGACAAGCAAGGTTGGCTGAGCCACAAAGGCCGGTTAAAAAACATGATAGTGGGTGCAAACGGCGAGAATATTTACCCCGAAGAGATTGAATCGGTGATAAACAATTTCCCTTATGTGATTGAATCGGTGGTAGTGGAGCAAAAAGGAAAACTGGTTGCCATGGTACATTTTAACCGTGAAGAGCTGGAGCATAAGTTCAAAAATGCCACTTCCGACTTTGCCCATAGAATGGATGAAAAGCTGGAGGAATTTTCCCAAAAGGTTGATGTTGCCATTGAGGAACTCTCAGCAGAACTGCACCAATATGTAAATTCAAGAGTCAATAAATACTCAAAAATTCAAATGCTAATTGTGCATCCGGTTCCGTTTCAAAAAACTGCTACCAAAAAGATTAAAAGGTACTTGTATTTTTGATAGTATGGGGTAAAGCTTTTAAATCAAACCATTCGATTTTCCAGTCCAGTTGCAGAGTTTGTACAAAATGCGTGCACCTACATTGCCATCCCATTCATTGCTAAGGCCTCCAACTTCACATAAATCGAACCCAATGATTTTGCGTCCGCTTTCTACCAATAAACGGATTAAATACAAGGATTCATTGAATTCCAATCCACCCGGCACCGGGGTTCCAGTATTGGGGCAAAGTTGCGGGTTCAATCCATCGATATCGAAACTGATGTAAACATTTTGAGGAAGGGCATCAATTATCTCCATACATTGCTGGTGCCAGGTTTTCCCTTGGTATTGATTAGCCTTTAGCTCATGATCATAAAAAACTTTCACATGGTTTTGCATAGCAAATTCCACTTCCTGATCGCAAAAATCACGAATACCGACCTGAACTAATTTATCAATGTAATTTAGATGGATGGCATTATTGAAAATGGACGCGTGGGAAAAGCTAAAATCTTCGTATTGATGGCGCAAATCCATGTGAGCATCTATGTGGAGCACTCCAAAAGAATTGAAAGTGTCTTTTAAGGCTCTCAATAGTCCTAGCGGAACACTGTGCTCGCCACCCACTATGGCTGCAATTTTTCCTTGGTCTAATATATCTTTGGCTGCTTGGAAAACTTCCCAATTCAATTGTTCGTGTTTTTTGTTAATTGTTTTTAACAGTTGAGCAATCTCAGCATTTTGATGTACAGTACCTCCTTCTTCCAAAAAAGCAATATATTTTTTCGATAAAGGTCGCAATTGTTCGTTTAACGATTTCCATTCAGGGTTCGAGGGGCGCAAGTAAATACCTAATTTCCATGCATCTTCAATTTCAGGATCAAATAAATCGAGCTGTAACGATGCCTGCAATATATTGTCGGGACCGGTTGATGTACCATCGGAATAGGAAACGGTAACATCCCATGGAACGGAAATTATTACAATTTTTGCTTGTTCTTCGGTAAACGGTAGCCCAATGAAATTTCCGTTATCGAGTCCAATGCCATTGGTGTTAAAGTTTGCTAAATCCATTTTAATGCAATTAAATTATCCTACGAAAATAGCTCGAAAAACTAACAATAAATGCATCTCAACTAAAATTGATATCTGAATTGAATAAAAAAAATATTATTGAGTTCTAAGATAAAAAAAGTGTATTTTCAAATTGTGAAATATGAGTCAATTTTTTCACTCTTATAAATTTAAATTTCTTGATATGGAAATAAAAGGTTTGTCGGTTAAATCAATCCCGGAATTTGTACAAAAAAACTACCCCAGTCAATATATGGAATGGCTGAATGCTTTACCGGAGCAATCGCAGCAGATTTTCAGGGGTTTTATTAAAGTAAATGAATGGTATCCCATCAATTATGGATTAACCATTCCTTTTAGAACGGTGGGTAAAGTACTTTTTAACGACGATTGGAAAAAAGCCGTATGGACCATGGGCCGGTTCAGTGCCAACGAAGCATTAACCGGGATTTATAAATTGTATGTGCAATTGGGTTCCACCAAACACATAATTGACAGGGCCAGTAGGGTAATGTTGGCCTATTTCAGCAATTCGGAAATAAAAGTGGTGGCATTTACCAAGAACCATTTAACGGTTCACATAACTAAGTTTGATGAGCCCGATGAAGCCATTGAATATAATATAGGTGGTTGGATTGAGAGGGCATTGGAAATTTCGGGTTGTAAAAAAGTATCTGTACAAATAACCAAATCGTTGGCCAGAAAAGATGCTGTTACTGAGCTTCAAGTGAATTGGGAATGAGGATGATGTTTCTTTCAAGGCCAATAAATGATATACCTCCCAAAAATAAAAAATGTTCAATACCAAACAAACAACTCTCAATTTTCAAATAATCGAATTTGCAAAATGCTTGTTTATCCTGTTTCTTTCGGTATCGATATTCTTTTTTTTAGCCATTTTTCCCTGCCTGCGGTAGGCAGGCTTTTTTTTACTTGTTCATTGTATATTGGGCATTTGACATTGTTCATTTTTTCTCTTTCTAACATCCGTCATTTGAACCTGAGTAGTTACAATGATATTTATAAGTCAGTTTAGTTTTAATATTGACCGTTGATTTAAAAAATTGCCGGGTTTACTGAAATTACGACATAAATATTTATTTTTGGGGCGCTTATCCATTTTTTTGAACAACTTAAATCCCATGATAGGCGGGAGTTAAATTGAATAATTAAAATCAGAAAAAAAATGTCTAAAGTATTGATTATTGGAGCAGGAGGTGTGGGAAGCGTGGTGGTACAAAAGTGCGCCTCGGTACCCGAAGTTTTTAGTGAAATAATGCTGGCAAGCCGCACCAAATCGAAGTGTGATGCCATTGCCAAGCGGGTAGGAGGTAACCGCATTAAAACTGCTCAGGTAGATGCCGACAATGTGCCGGAGCTGGTAAAGCTCATTAACTCATTTAAGCCGGAACTGGTAATTAACGTGGCGTTACCCTATCAGGATTTAACCATTATGGATGCCTGTTTGGAAACCAATGTGAATTATTTGGATACCGCCAACTATGAGCCAAAAGATGAAGCCCACTTTGAATACAGTTGGCAATGGGCCTATCAGGAAAAGTTTAAGGCTAAAGGATTGATAGCCATATTGGGTTGTGGATTTGACCCCGGAGTTACCAGCATTTACACAGCTTATGCTGCCAAACACCATTTCGATGAGATGCATTATCTGGATATTGTGGATTGCAACGCCGGCGATCACGGTAAGGCTTTTGCCACCAACTTTAACCCGGAAATAAACATCCGCGAAGTGACCCAAAAAGGAAAATACTGGGAAAACGGCAAATGGGTTGAAACCAAACCCCATGAAATAAAGCTGGCCTTGAATTATCCCAACATTGGGCCAAAGAATTCTTATGTAATTTATCACGAAGAACTGGAATCGTTGGTTAAAAACTTTCCAACCCTGAAACGAGCCCGTTTCTGGATGACCTTTGGCGATGAATATTTGACGCACTTGCGGGTTATCCAAAATATTGGAATGGCCAGCATTGAGCCCATTATATACAAAGGAGTAGAGATAGTTCCACTTCAATTCTTGAAGGAAACATTGCCAAACCCGGGCGATTTGGGCGAAAACTATACCGGCGAAACTTCCATTGGTTGCCGCATTAAAGGCATTAAAGACGGTAAAGAAAAAACCTATTACGTTTGGAACAACTGCAAACACCAAGATGCCTATAATGAAACCGGGATGCAGGGAGTTTCCTATACAACGGGTGTTCCGGCTATGTTAGGAGCCCTAATGTTCTTAACCGGAAAATGGAAAAAACCCGGTGTTTTCAACGTGGAAGAATTCAACCCTGATCCATTTATGGAATTGATAGGCAAATACGGCCTTCCATGGGAAGAAGAGATAAATGGTAATTTGGAACTCTAAATAGAAATTAGAGTTTAGATAATAGAAATAAGACATTAGAGAATTTACTTAATCATAAGATAATAAATAGGTTCAAAGCTTTAAAACCGCAGAAGTCAATAGCTTACTGCGGTTTCTTTTTACAACTTTGAATCTACACCGAAAAGTCATCCGATGAATGTTTTTGCTAAAATTGCAAATAAATATGGTCAGTTAACCAGCTAATTATGAATTCATTGGATGACTAATTAGTTTTTCTACTTTTCGGAGTACACTCAACTTTAAATACTTTAAGTACTCCAAACTTTAAATACTTTTTAAAATGAACTTTACCAAAATCCCTTCTCCTTGTTTTGTGCTCGACGAAAAGAAACTTCGAAAAAACTTGGAACTCATTGATTATGTGCAGAAGCAGGCAGGAGTTGAAATAATTCTGGCATTCAAAGGATTTGCCATGTGGAGTGCATTCCCCATGGTTTTGGAATATGTTAAAGGAGCCACAGCCAGTTCACTTTATGAAGCCCGGTTGTGTTTTGAGGAAATGAAAACCAAAGCCCATGTTTTTTCGCCAGCCTATTTCCCAAAAGAATTTACTGAACTGATGCAATACAGTAACCATTTGGTATTTAATTCATTGGACCAGTTTTATCGGTTCTACCCGGAAACATTGAAAGCGGATCATCCCATTTCATGTGGGATAAGAGTTAACCCAGAATACAGCGATGTGCATACCGATTTGTATAATCCAAGCTCGCCCAAATCGAGGCTGGGAGTACTGAAAGAATTTCTTCCTGCGGAATTGCCCCAAGGGGTTGAAGGATTGCATTTTCATGTGCTTTGTGAATCAACATCCTTTGCCTTGGAAAATGCTTTAAAAGCATTGGAAGAACATTTTGGCAGCTATCTGAAAAAAGTTAAATGGGTGAACATGGGCGGAGGTCACCTGATGACCCGCAAGGGCTATGATGTGGAACACTTGATTCAGGTTTTGAAATCGTTCCGGGAAACGCATGGAATTAAGATAATTTTGGAGCCGGGAAGTGCCTTTGCGTGGGAAACCGGAGTTTTGGTTTCCACGGTTCAGGATATTGTGGAAAGCCGTGGTGTAAAAACCGCTATTTTGGATGTTTCATTTACCGCCCACATGACCGATACGTTGGAAATGCCATACCGTCCCCGGATTATCGGAGCCAAGGATCCCGACCAAAATAGCCAGTATTGCTACCGGTTGGGTGGTGTAAGTTGCTTGGCTGGCGATTACATGGAAGTATATGACTTTGGCAAGGAATTAAAAGTGGGCGACACAATTGTTTTTGAAGATATGATTCATTACACCATGGTAAAAACCACCATGTTCAATGGGGTACAGCACCCTTCCATTGCCATTTTGAAGGAAAACAATGAACTCAAAATTGTAAGGGAATTTAGTTATCAGGATTTTAAAGGGAGGCTTTCGTAGCAATTCACCGTAATCCTAAATCTGAAAGAAAATTATATCGTTGCGGATTCGATTAAGAAAATCATCCCTTTCAAGTTTCATATAGCTCACTTTCATGGTATTTTTCTATACCGGTGTTTTCCCTGTTTCATTTATAAATAGAAAGTTCAAATTCCTCTGTAAACTTCTTTATAAAAAAAATAGTGATACTAAAGAGATTTAAGTGTTATTATAGTGCTTTATTATTTTATTTCAATTATCTTTGCAGCGAAATAATTTTAAGCAAAAAGGATATAACAAAAAAATTGTAATATTAAAAGTACGATAATGGAAAAAATAGTTATAATTGGTGGAGTTGCCGCAGGGGCAACCGCAGCGGCAAAAGCTCGTAGAATTTCAAGTACGGCAAAAATTACGATGATAGAAGCCGGCCCCGATATTTCATTTGCCAATTGCGGGTTACCCTATTATATAGGTGGCGATATTAAAAGTCGCTCCAAATTAATTTTACAGAGCCCCGAAAGTTTTAAGGAACAATATGATGTTGATGTTTACACTCATACCCTTGTTGAGGCCATTGATAAAAAGGCCCATATCATATCAACTATTGATACTCGAAGCGGCGAAAAGAAAATAGTTGAGTACACAAAATTAATACTTGCACAAGGTGGCCGACCGGTTACACCAACGCTTCCAGGAGCGGATTTCGACCATGTTTTTACGTTGTGGACCTTGGAAGATATGGATAAAATATCGCGGCACTTGGAAGAAAAGAATCCGCAAACTGCAGTTGTGGTAGGAGGTGGATTTATTGGTCTTGAAATGGTTGAAGCATTAGTTAAACGTGGACTAAAAGTACATGTAGTTGAAATGATGCCCCACGTGATGAGTTTAATGGAAGCGGAAACTGCAGGTTTTATCGAAAAGGAAATGCTTTCGTACGGAGTAGAAATCCATACCAATGTTGGGGTGACAGAAATTACCAACTCAAAAGTTAAACTCAATAACGGTAGCTTGTTGGATGCCGACATGGTATTACTATCCATTGGAGTGCGTCCAACCTTGCAACTTGCAAAGGAAACTGGGTTGGAACTGGGTGAGGCCGGTGGTTTATTGGTAACTCCACAGTTGCAAACCAGCGACCCAGATATTTACGCTGCTGGCGATATGATTGAAATTGAGCATCGCATCAATGGAAATAAAGTGCGAATACCCCTTGCAGGGCCCGCAAACCGCCAAGGCCGTATTGCCGCTGAGAATGTATTGGGCGGTAACCATGCTTATAAAGGAGCTCTGGGAACATCGGTGGTACGTGTTTTTGAAGCGGTGGCTGGAACCACGGGTCTATCTTTTAAGCAAGCTAAGGCTGCCGGAATTGATGCCGATTCGGTTGTGGTGCATAAGGAACATCACACTTCATACTACCCCAATGCGGAATTGGTAACGGTAATGTTGGTTTACGACCGCAACACCGGCATAATTTTAGGAGGACAAACAGCAGGTTACAAAGGTGCCGATAAGCGATTGGATGTGATTGCCACGGCAGCCGCCTCAAAACTAACTGTTAGTGATTTGGCCGATATTGATTTTGCGTATTCGCCGCCCATTGGTACCGCCAACGATGCGCTGAATATGGCCGCTTACACCGCCGAAAATAAAATGTCGGGTTTTAGTGAATCTCTTACTGTTTCAGAACTTGATGCATTTATTGAGGGAAAAAATCCGGTGATTATTGATGTGAGAGATTATTTTGCATTTGAGAAAAACCATATTCAGGGTGCCGTTCATATACCTTTGGAATTACTTTCGGAACAAAGTGCAACCTTGCCTTCCGGCAGATTGATATTGGTTTATGATGAAACCGGAAAGAAAGGACATCAGGCACTACGCAGTTTAAAAGGGGCTGGTTTTAATCAGATAATCAACATTTCAGGGGGATTTATTTCGCTTGAAAGGCAGGCGCAAACCATGGGTTTTAAAAATATTAAAATTGAGTTATTGCCAGTTGAATTAAAAACAGTTAAAGCTGAAGAAAACGAAGAATCGGAAATTGCCGAAGTAAAGGAAATAGACCAAAACACACCCATTATTGTTGATGTGCGTACCGTGGGCGAATTCAATTCAGGTGCCGTGCCCGAAGCCATAAACATACCTTTGGATGAAATTGCAAAACGTTACCGCGAATTAGGCAACAACCTTTCGAGAGACATTACGGTTTATTGTGCCACAGGAGCCCGCTCGGCTTATGCGGAAAATTTTCTGGAACAAATGGGTTATACTCATGTGAAAAATGGCGGAGGTTTGTCATCCATGATGTCGCGAAGGGCAAGTAAACCGAGTGCTTCGGTTTCAAACGAACCTCTGGTAATTGATGTTAGAACCCCACAGGAGTTTCGTGGGGGAGCTTATCCGGGAGCCATAAACATTGAGTTGGATGAATTACCAGAACAGATTCACCAATTGGGCGACTTGAACCGGGAAATAACCGTGTATTGTGCATCGGGAGCCCGTTCGTCGTATGCCCAGCGCTTTTTAATGCAGAACGGGTATAAAAATGTAAGAAATGGGGGCGGCATCATGCAAATGATGATGGCCAGAAGGTAATTAGTTGAATGATTCGTTCAAAATAACGACACAAGTAACGGATGCAATAGATATTTACGCGTTGAATTGGATACCCTGGAGTTTGCTTCGGGGTTATTCATTTCTCAAGCAACTCCTTTACATCATTTAGTTTTTTATCCCAATCATTCAGGTACAATTCTTTTAGTGCTTGCTCAAATCGGTTTTGGTTGTTATACAATTCGGTAAACAGAAACCATCGTTGCTTTTCAATCGGGTTCTGATTTGTTGGCAAATTATTGTTTTCTTTTAAAATATTCTCAATTACACGACTAACAACTTTGCCATATAGTTTGTCTTTCGACCGAAAATAATAATGAACCGCTGATTTATTAATTTCAGCTAAATCAGCAATTTGATGAAGCTTAGTTCCATGATACCCATATAAAATAAAAATATTTTGTGCAGCCTTAAGTATTTTATCCTCAGTGCTTTGTAAATCATTTGTCGTAGTATTCATTATAATTTTTGAAATTTAAAATGTATTGCATTCAGTTTCTTAAACCTAAGTTGAGCGATTTGACCCCGAGTCCTCGGGGGAAAAAGCGCTTTACTTAGGTATAACCCTCCCGAGAAATCGGGACAGGCTGACCTAGAAATTGTTGCAATTCACAAAACAGATGAATAGTATAAAAGTGAATTGCTTACAATTTCTTAGTCGTTTGAGCAGATTTGCGATAGCAAATCGCTCAATTTGGGTTAAAATCTTAATGTTTCTGTCATAAACCCAAATCGGAGTATATCCATACGGTGGTCGAAGTATATATTATAGTAGTCGGAGCCATGATAATATTGTACAAACAATCCAATGTCTTCAAGAAATGTTGGATGATAGTAAAAAATAAGACTGAGGTTAAGCCTTTCGGGGGAAAGTGACTTTGCATTAAAGTTATTGCAATTGCCAAACATCCAAATTGCTTCTCCTTTTATTGAAATAGCGGGTTTTTTTGAGTGAACTTGATTTTCATTTTGCGGAAGTTTAAATATTGAAAATGCATTATGCCACCTGTACTGGCTAT
>JBAYKX010000029.1:0-68253 GCA_041664345.1 Salinivirgaceae bacterium | reverse complement strand
TACTCCCTCCTTTTTAAGGAGGGTTGGGGAGGATTCACTAAAAACCTTCCAATCTATCCTCCTTTTTAAAGTGTCCCAATCGCATTGTCCATTAACTAATCCCTCCTTGCCGATAGCTATCGGAAGAGGAGTTAAGTTAGCTAATCCCTCCTAACCTCCCTTTTTTAAAGGGAGGGACTGTGCAGAGGGGTTTTCATCATTTGTTTTCCATAGTTAGCTGGTTCATTCTGCTTTTTAATAATTGTGCTGACCTACTCTCTCCTTTTTAAGGAGGATTGGGGAGGATTCACTAATAATAATCCTCCTTTTTAAGGAGTGCCGATAGCCACCGACAGGTTGGGTGTTACCACCTGTTTTACATCCATGCTTTCAATGGCCTGATTGGCTTTTTCCAATGCTTCTTTATCATTCATAGTTGTATTTTTTATTCATTATTGTCTTTATTTTTTCCTGTCTTTTTCGGTTTCTCTTTTGCAAAAAGCCCTGCTGTATATTTTTCGTACAATTCAAACAGAAAAACCATTCGATTGGCTTCACTGGTAAACGGTTGTTGGCGGTAGACTAAATCTACTGCTTTATCCAGTTCAATATGGGCTTTTACTAATTCGGGGGGCATTTTTAAGGTGTCATATAAATCGGCAAGTGAACTTTTTGGAAACTGCAATCTTACATCCAATACTTTTTGTGCCGCTTTTTCGATGGCTTCTTTTTGCTTATCTGTTGGGTTTTCGGGCCATGGAAAATTATTATATGTCAATTGATTTGAATAACTATAATCGCTTTTTAATCTTCCACAGGTAACTCTCATCCAACACATATGCATGGTTGAAATTAGTATTCCAAAATCATATTTACTGTCGCTTGAAACGGTATAAACTTTATCTCCTGCTATTATATCTTTATCTAAAATGGTAATCGGAATAAATCTTCTATTCCCCGAAGATACTCTTGGTAAAGCAATATAGTCACTATGTGGCTGTCGTATCTCACCAAATCGAGTAGGATAAAGGGCTAGTTTTTTTGTAGCCTCTCTATTGCTTGAATGCCTAATATCAAAAACCGATTTAACTCTTTTTGTTACTTCCTTTAATCCTTTTAGTTCTTCAGGTTTAATATCCACTAACCACAAACAATATCTTGAAATTGAATTAATCAATTCTTCACCCATTACAAACTTGCGAATAAATTTATTTGCTGACGGTTCTAATGCTATTAAATCATTCTTTTCATTTTCATTTAAGAGTAAAAAGCCCCCTTCATTTGGCATACTTCCGTAATTCATGAAAGGCGATTTACATATTGGATTTGTTCTTTTAAACAGAATTTCATCCTTGCTTTCTATTAAATAAGGGTTTATGTTTTTTACTTTTATTTCATGGGGTTCGCCTTTGATATTCTCATATTCAAAAATACTTTTGTTGTTTGTGTCGAAATTGGCAAAACCAATAATAATAACATGAACCGCTGCATTTCCCTTGGCTTCATTACTCCAGCTAAATGTTTGATGAGCAAAATGTATCTTTATTTTATATTGATGGAAAAGGATGTTCCAAAGAATTCCAACCTGTTCGCCCTGCGAAATTGAATTGGTTGAAACAAAAGCAACTTTTGTGGTGGTGTTTTGTATCAATTGCGCCGCTTTCAGATACCATGCCGTTACATAATCCAATACACCGGTTCCTTTATAACCTGCAAATACTCTATCCATATCCCCTTTTTGTGCAGCATCCTGGTTCGATTTACCCACAAAAGGCGGATTGCCTAGAATATAATCAAATGCATTCTTGGTTTCTATTTTTTCTTCTGTTGTGGGCCTTTCATCAATGATGGTAAGGTTATTTGTCCGGATATTAACGGTAGTATATAAAGCCTCTGCTTCGTTTAGTGTTACGGTGGTATTATTGGCCGTAAGTTCAATGTTTTGATTTATTATCAGGGTTTTCCAATCCATCTGCAAGGCATTGCCGTTAATAATTTTAGCCGCTTTTTTAAGGGGCAAACGGGCAAAGTACTGTCCAAATTCATTGCTTATAAGCATATTCATTTGGTGGTCAATCAGCCACATGGCTACCTCGGCAATACGCGCCGGAAATTCTTGGTATTCAATTCCGTACATCATATCCACATCGAGCCAAATAATACTGCTCACATCCATTACCCGTTGTCCGGAAGTATTTAATGCCCGCAGGATTTCCAACTCCAGCAACCGTAATTCGCGGTAAGTAATAACCAAAAAATTTCCGCAACCGCAAGCCGGATCAAGGAATTTAAGGGTACTTAGTTTTTTATGGAATCCGGTTAATTTATTCTTTTCTTGCGCTGAGCCGGTGGATGTGTTGCTTTTAATACTCTCGAACTCATTCCAAAGTTCATCGAGGAAAAGCGGTTTTATGAGCTTTAAAATATTGGTTTCGCTGGTATAATGTGCCCCTAAATTTCGGCGTTCGGTGGGGTTCATCACGCTTTGAAACATGGAACCGAAAATAGCCGGCGAAATCTTGCTCCAGTCAATGTAACAGCAATTGAGCAGGGCTTCGCGCATTTTACGGTCGAAACTGGCCGTGGGCAATATTTCTTCAAACAGTTTTCCGTTTACATACGGAAAGTCGGACAGTTGTTCGTCCTGATTCTTGAAACGGTTTGCTTTTGGGGTATTCAACACCTGAAAAAGCTCCTGCAGTTTGGCGGCTAGGTCGCTGCCATCTTCGTTGGTGCGTTGTTCAATATAGTCCTGAAATTGTTGTTTGTTGAAAATGGTGGTGTCTTCGGCAAACAAAAGAAATAAAATACGCACCAAATAAACTTCCAACGGATGACCGGTGTATCCAATTTCTTCCAACCGGTCGTGGAGCTTGCCCATTAACTCAGCCGCTTTAATATTGGCCGGGTCCTGTTCTTTGTAAACCTTTTTTTGATAGCCCAGCATGTACCCAAAATGCTGTACATTATTTACCAGATTGTTCAGTTTAAATTCTAGGTGTTTGTCGTCTTCCAAGTCGTAAAGCCGGAAGTTCTCGAAGTCGGAAACCAGAATGTATTTCGGCAGCTCGTGCTGTTTTAATCCGTGGGTATAATCAATAGCCTGATGGCAGGCTTTTTCGAGGTTTTTGCCCCGGCTTTTCATTTCAATAAGTATGGTGCCTTTCCAAAGCAAGTCAATGTAGCCCTCTTTATCGTCGAGTTTTTTAACCCGATGCTCAAAGGTGCCCACTCTTTTGCTGCTGATACCAAAAACGTTAAAAAATTCCACTAAAAAGGGTTTGGCATTGGCTTCTTCGTTTGAAGTGCCGGCCCACTCTTTTGCAAAATTCAATGCCCGGTCTTTTATTTCGTTCCAGCTTAATGCCATGGTAATGTTTTGTATTGCTAATGGGCCGCAAAAAACAGTCCTTTTTACGGATATAAATTTAATCTATTTCAGGAATATATCAATCGGAGGGTGAAAATGGGTTTGGAATTAGTGAACTGAAATTGAAAATTCTAGTTCGTTTCTATTACACAGCCATGGAGTTTTCCATGTTTTTAGTTGTATTCATTAAACTGGCATTCTTGAAATGCCGATTTACTTCATTAATAAGTCGATAGGGTCTGTTGAATGCTTCTTGTGATAATTTGAAGTAATCAGCCAATCTTCTAATGGTTTCTTTAGACAAACCTTTGTTATAACTCAATATTTTAGAAACGGTTCCTTTTGATAATCCAAGTATGTCAACCAAATCTTTTGATTTCAAATTATTTTCTGCCATTACCGACTTTAATAATTCAATAGGATCTAAGTCTTTTAATGAATTATGTTCTGCATCCCATTTCCCAATCAGTAGGGTTAACAATTCCACTTCATCTTTTGAGTCCTGATTTTCTATACAAACTAATTCTTCTAGGATTTCGCAATACCGATTATATTGTTCCTTATTCTTTACTATGGTATATTTTAACGGTTCCATTTCCTTGTCATTTTGATATTAAAATGAAGTTACTTCATATTGTTTTTGTTCCTTACAAAGCTTAGTATATTCAGCATGAGTGCCAATCCACTTTATAAACAAATGAACTGCATTAATCCCAAAATGGTAGCGACAGATTATTCGATAATGGTTGCCACCAATATTAAAAACCACCCGTTCAGAACTTTTTCCTAATATATCGGCACTATTAAAAGTGGATACAATTTCGTTGGGTTCGTTCCAATCTGCCCGTTTCAATACTGACAACCAGATTTCAAATGATGCTTTGCTCTGCGCATTATTCTTTATATAATCTTCAATGGTCTGCTTTTTAATCAAATGTATTTTCATTTCACCAGTCAAAGGTAAGAATAGTGTTTCACAAAAGGAAACTTATCTGCAATTTTCAATATTGCCAGCAATAAAGCACTACTAAAGGGAATCGTCCCTCTCTTTTGCGAAATTCAATGCCCGGTCTTTGTTTTCGTTCCAGCTTAATGTCATGGTAATGCTTTGTATTTATTGATTGGGCGTATGAAAATGGGCCTAATTTAAATAGGGGTTCACGCTGGGTACTGTATTCTACTTAAACCCCTATTTATTCTACACTAACCATTATTCTTTTTACATTCCTTTGATACTCTTATTGGTAATTCCACCAAATCCATAACTTAAACTTAACATAGAAATTAAACTGGAATTATATTCTGTGTTTTTTTGAAAATTACTTCCAAAACTGTATGACATAATTATGTTTTCAGATATTTTATAATTTAGATTTATTGAATAATGTATGTCAGAATACTTTTTCGATTTAGTTATAGTTACATCATCTATTTGTTCTTTTGAAATAGTTCTACTTTGATATCTTCCAATTATTTCTCCATTTATCGAATATTTACCATCCTCAAATTTAATTCCAATTCCATAATCAAAATTATCAGTAAATATGCTGTCTATTATCAATGTACTAGAATTTCTAATATAGCGTGTTATACCCAAAATATCAATATACTGATTTTTATAATACCAGCGATAAGAAGGAGTAAGCCAAACACCCCACTTAGTAACCTTGGAATAATCAATATTATTGGTTGGAAAATCTAAAAGTAACGAATATGCAAACTCAAGAAAAAAACCTGTTCTTTTTGTACTAGCGGAATATTTTTGAATATTTTTAGCCTTCTCTTTTAATTTATTCTCAAGTTCATCATCAATTATTTGAATTAAATTATTTTTAACCAATTCAACCTGCGATTTTGATTGTGCTTTATTCTTTTTCAGAAATGGTAAAACTAATGCTTCGTTAAAATGGATAATGCTTTCTTTTTCATCTTCATCACTTAAATCTTTAATAGCACTTTTAAATTCTCTGTCATATATAGCAATTAAGGTATCGATATTATCTGCACCAATAGGCGTGATTAAGATTTTAAATAAAGTGGCATTTTTTTGTAGAACAATTAGTAAATTGGATTCCTGATTAAAAATGGAATAAATATTATTATTGTCCTCAATTTTTCCATTAAATATCATTGTACGAAAGCCTATACCCATTTTTGAATTTATATTTGATGTATCAATTTTATTGACAATTTGAGTGGTTGCTAAAGAAATTGAAGAGTTTTGTTTTATTGATTGCCAACAACTTGGATTTATGTATTCATCAAAAAATAATTTATGATGAGAATTAATCCAATATGGAGAGAATTCCATCGCAAAATTTTTGGGAATAACTAAATTATTATTATCAACAAATGATGAATACATAGTTGTAACCAAAGCATTCAAAGAATATGGCTTTGAAATTTCATTTGGTTGAACACCGAGAATAGTAAAGGCAGGGGAGCTAGGTGACTGCAAATCTGCTAAAGTAGTTTCTCCTTTATTTTGAGCTTGACAGATGCCAAAATAACTGAATAAAATCATGATTTGAAATAATCCTCTTTTCATATCAAATAAAGTTAATGGTTGTAGTATAATATATTGAACTATTATCAGTATCAACGTCATCTTCAAAAGTTTTGATTTCATTTCCGTTGATAGTGTATGTAACACTTGTATGATTTGTATTTTCATTTGCATCTGTCACGATGGAACTAATCAATAATTTTTTACCTTTTATACTTTTGCCTTTCCCCAATAATAAATTATTGATACTACCTGTTTGATACTTACCATCAAAGTTTTTTAAGGCACTATTTCCAGGTTGCCCTTCCCCAAATGTAATTGTAAGTGAGTATTCTTTAGGAAGAATTTCTAATGTAAAATCAATTTTATTTACTACATTTTTCATATTCATGTGTATTAGTTGTTATAAATCAAGTTAAAATAGCCATTTGTATTTGTTTTGAAACCAATGTTTGATGGTATGTTATTTTGCGGGATTTCAAGGCGAAATTTTATCAATTTACAATGACTTTTTTTAAGAGCCACAAACTCTCGAAAACCTCAGAATCCTTAGAAACTCTCTTGCACTATACCTTGAATTGTGCCCTTTTCCTTTTTTGCTGTTGCCAATGCATCAGTAGTACTCATTGTGTGTAATTTTAGGTTAGCAAATTCATGTGGGTTATTACATGGCTACCCAAAGGTAAACCATACCTTTTTCATAAAAAGGAGCTTACAGGCTCCGTTTTATGAATTTAGATATGAGATATGAGACTTGAGATAGAAGATTGGAGAGTAGAGGTTAGAGTTTAGAGATTGAAAATTGTTAATTGCTAATTGCCAATTACTAATTGTAATTTGCTTTTCTGGAACGTGGATACCGCCGATGAAAACAAAGTGGATAATGTTATAATACTAGGTCCTTTGATTGCCATCCTTATTTCATTTCAATTGAGGTTTCGCACTTGACAACCTATGTTACTTTATATCCTATTCATTGCAAAGTTTTTATTCATCCTTGCTTTTTTCAACATTTGATGCATACTGATAAATATCATTCTTAATCATAGTCTCTATTTTTTCTGCAAATAAAAAGAATGCTTCTCGATGAGTTGTATAGCCACTATAATTTTCCGATTTAGTTATAAACTTAAATGTCTCAGTTCTTAAATTTTCATACATAATCCTATGTTGCAGCCCAATCCTTTCATACTTAAAAGTTTGAAGAAATGAAAATGAAAGAGCTGAGATTATACCTAATATTGTTATAATTAAATCTCTTTCCATGTTAAATAATTTAAATTCTGGATTAAAGTTTGCAACAATTGGAACAAGTATTCCACTTATAATGGTAAGGATTTTAAACAATTGAAAAAAAAACTTGCTTTGTATCGCAATCCTATCAAAATCAACGTCAAGAATTTCTGGAATTCGTATAGTCAAATACTTCCTTTGATAATCATCCAATTCAATATTCTCAATTAGTTCCGAAATTGTTGATTTATCTTTTTTATTGTTCCCGAAATAGTATCTTTTAATTGACATAATTTATTGTTTTTAAGTAATTTTTACCAAAATACCAATGGTTTGACACAAAAGTCCAATTGTTTTTGATCATTATTTTACTTGAAATTCTATTGTTAACAACGGTAGCTTCTATGTTTTCAAAACCCAATTGCTTGCAGTTATTTTCATAGAATTTTAAAAGCAAAATTAATCCTTTTAAACCAGATTTTTTTGAACTAAGTAAAAGTAATAAATGTGCTGAATTTTTCTTAAAATCATCTTTTGAAATAATTATTACGGAATTGTCCTTTAAAAGCAATCTTAAAAGATTGTGAAATTTTTTTACAAATGGTATAGGTAAAATAAAAGAATAGTTTAATTCTTTTATTGTTATAGCATTGTTCTTAAGATTGTAGATTCTTGTTATCATTAGTATTGTATGTCAAATAGAATTGTATAGTTAAGATACTTCATTTCAATGTCACTTTAAATTATGCGTATCAATTGAATAAACTCTTTTGTTGAGTATAGTGTTTTATCGACTGATATTCATTCATTTTATCTTCATTATAGTCATAAATCTCTCAATCGAAGCACTATCATTTCTGAAAAAATTAGTTTTTAGAGGTGTAAAAAAGGCTATGGTAAACCGACAAGCTCTATTGCAATTTTTGATAGTGTTTTGGTTTGTGCAAATTGCAAATGTGCTTGGCTGTCTATAATACTATACTTGAACAAGCATTTAAAACTATTAAAAGCTTAATTTCCTGACCTTTTTCTTAACCATTCAGATTCATCCAAACCAACTCTTGATATTTCATATGCAAAGGCATTTGCAATTCGCTGTGCAAAAGGATATTTCAAATTTGCTATCCATTTATATTTCGTTCCACTAATATCTTCAAATACTTCGTCATTGTTATCAGTACCGCTGATAACAATCCCATTAGAAGGATCGAAAGATATTAATTCAATATTATCAGTTTTGTTTATAATAGCCAGTTTTTGATAGTTTTTTCCTTCTGGAACAACAAGGTCAAAATTCTCGGAATTCTTTTCGACTTTAAGAAATATGAATCTGGTCATCTTTTTGAGTCTAAATGAGTCACAACTAGGTTGAATGCATAATAAAATATCATCCTCTCTTTTTAGAATCACACCTAAGGTTAGAAATTGGTGAGCATCGTGCGTAAAAGAAGATGAACTCAAAGAAGATAATGCCGCAAATTTCTCATTTATGTTAGTGTCGACTAATACAAAGGATTTGTAGAAATGATTAATCCATGATTGTGGAATATTATTTCCATTCTTATCATTTTCTATGTTATGCTGAATGCATCCTTTCTCTAAAAGACTTATCATCAAATTCTTTGCTAGCTTTTTCTTTTCAATTCCATGCTTATCAAAGATTGGATATTCGTCAATTTCTGTTGAATTCAATGACAATTTAATATTATCAAGCCCCATTTCTTTTGAAACATTGTTAAAATAAAGGGTATCTTTAATTTCATCAGCAATCCAATTTACTACATGTAACTGAGAATCAGAAGGCGTTTCAAGAAATGCTCTATGATTAAAAAAAGCTGCATCTAAATCTTTATTAAAAATTGCTAATAGATTATGTGTATTTCTTCTAACAGTAGAAACTGCTTTTAATGCGGTATTTGAAACCAACCCTTCTGTAATATCAGTAAACTCCTCTATAATCCTTTCTGGAAGTTCTTCATCAGAAACTGAAAAGTCAGTTTTTATTCCATTCTCCTTTTTTAGCACAACAATTTTAGTGTGTCCATTTAAATATTTACAATTTGACTTATCTAATATGCCATTCTTAATATCAATATCTAAAAGCCTTGGTAGTATTATATCAGGCAAAATTGAAGCATAAGTTTGTTCTTCTGTATAAATGATAATTAAACGTAATTCAGCCTTTTGAGAATTATCTAATATTGACAACAATAATTCAATAGCTTTATTTCCTGAATCACCATGCATTTGCCAATCAAGAATTGCAATATCGGTTTTATTTAAGATTCTTTTAATTGGTTCAAGAGAATCATCCTCTTTGGTAATCTCCAATAATGCGCAATGAATTCCTTTTTTTAGAAAACTATTACTTAATTCAAGTGGATTAATGTTTGGGTGTAATTGTCTTACGGATTTTTCTTCGTGATTACCTTCAATTTTATCTGTAATTTTAACTGTCCTAACCTCTCTTATTTCTATTCCACTAAGTTTGGTTGCTTCTTTTTCCTTATTGTTGGAAAATATTAGATCATCTACATAGGCTACAGTACCTAAATAATCTTCTGCGATTTGTTTTGAATGTTGATGAAAGGTCATATCTATTGGTTTGGGGTAATTTTTCCAATTTTAAAGGAGACGCCTTTTTCTAATCTTGGCTTATCTATTGTAATATCATAACCTACTTTGTTTAATACCTGTTTGGAAATATATAGACCCATTCCTCTTCCTAAAGGTTTCCGGGTAAATCCTAATTCAAAAATTCGTTGTTGATCTCGAATGTCAATAGAAGGACCATTATTTGAAATATAAATTCCGCTATTATCGGCATCTAAAAATATTTTACGTGGTAGAGGTTGATCTCTTAGCCAAAAAATGGCATTATCAATAATGTTAGTATATACCGGATAAAATGTTGATGGGAATCCGACAATGATATTTTTAGAAAACGTTTGTGAACACTCAAACGTAATTTGATGCCGTTCGTCTGACATCCGGGCATAGAATACGCTTTTAACAAATTCAAAGATTTCATTCCCATAAATATTGACTTCTTTCCTATAAAGCCTTCTGTTTAAAGGGGTAAATAATGTCAAATAGTTATCCAAGTGTTCAAAATTGATGCTGAAATGCTTATAAATGTCATCAATTCCTTCATTCAAATCAGCCCATGCCTTTAACCTACGAATTTGTTCTCTAATTGTTTTAGTTGTATGTTGAAATTCGTGCTGTATGGCGCTTACAGCCAATCCAAGTTGACTTAATTCTAAGTCTGTATCCAACTTATCCTTTAAACTTTCAACCTCTTCTGCATAAGCTTCCGCCATATCAATATTAGAAACCTCTTTTGACAATATGATATTTTCAAGTTGGTTTCTAATGTTATTCATGGTTTCTTTTATTTCTTCTGCTTCTTTGATTAAAACTGATTCCATCCGATTCCTTTCTGAAACCAGTTTATTATCATCCAATTGGTATGGTTCTATATGAGCAAGTTCTGTTTGTATTTCCCTTACTTTTTTATCAAAATCGCTTACTAATTCTTTAGAAAGTGTAATTACATCATAGCTTACTTTTTTTGCGATTTCTTGAACACCTGAGACCTCTGTTTTAGTTGTTTTCTTATATTTTTCTATTGTTGATTCAATCGCAATCTCTAATCGTTTTCTTCTATTTATCTCAACCTTTAACTTGGATTGATAATCATTTAAAATAATTTCTATTTGATCATATTCAGGTTTAAAAACTGTTGTCATCAGTTTTTCAATTTCTATTAAATAAGTTTTATAATCTTGAAAAGTAGATTTAGGCAAAGCAACACCCCTTGGTTTCTGTATTTTAAAGTATTCAATGAGGTTATTGTAATCTTTACGTACTGTTTTTTCAATATCAAGAAATGTACTAATTGCCTTGTCCTTATCTTTTATAGAAATACAGTATTCTAAATTATTAATAAGTTCGGAATTTAAATTGTCAAATTCCACTTTATATATTTCTTTATTTAGTTTTTCAAAAAGATCATCAAGTTCTTTCTGGAATTTTGATTTTTTTTCTTTTGATTTTTTTTCAAATTCTTGTTTTGCTAAATATTGTCGATTTAATTCTTTTTTGAATTTGGTATAATATTCAGTCCCGGGACCAGTTTGATTACCCCACTTTTCTGAATCTCTGAAAAAATCAGCTGCTAATTGAAGGAATAAATTTTTTAATATGCTAATTAGTTGGCGATAAGCTTTGTTTTCTATTAATCCTTCTCGTCCAGCTTTTTCTGATAGATTCGGATTGGTATTTTTTGAAATATCAATAGCACCAAACATTCTCCTATATGAGAAGAAATAAAATGCATTACTTTTATTTCTATCAACTTCCAAATCTAAAAAATCATACTCATTGTTACCATACGGTAATATTCGTATCATATCTCGATATAAGTATAATCCAGATATTTTGTTAAGTTTTGAAATAATTAAAGCATGTTCATCTGATGGAATAACAGATTCTCGAGCGTTGCCAGGAAAATATGCTAGATTAATTTTAAATTGACCACATTGCGTTTTCACGCCGTTATTTCCTTTCCAATTAACAATATGGTCAGGGAATTCTTTTCCATAGACCTTAATTGAGCCTCTAAATTGACCATATTCATCAAATTCACCAGAAATGTGGTGATCTGCCTTTGTATATTCATCTGGATTCCAAAATTCAGTTGTTTCAATGATGTCGTCAAAATACTCATCAGTTTTATGATCTCTAAAACTCGTTTTGATTACTGGTTTAGGGGAATCAGGAAACATAGTATTTGTGAAGCCTAAAAGTGTTTTTCTTAATGGAGGTTCTCTTTGGCTTAACTTCCCAAATGAATCACCATCAATAGATGATTCAAGCATTTCATTTACAGGACAAATAATAAAATGTGTGCCAAATCCATCTCCTTTTAATGAAGGGCCAATTAGGTATTTATCAATCTTTTCAGAAACAAGCGATAAGTTTTCAAGTGGAGTTAGCAATTCTAATCCCTCAGCATCATTCAAATAACCTTGTTTCTGAAGTGAAACAATATTTGCGATCACTTCAGAGTTAAGTTCCTCAAAATCATTGGCGTTAGGAAGTCGCCCCCCATGGATGGTTTTAATTGGCACAATGATATGTTCAAGATTAATTCCAGGTATTTCATACATCCGCCAATATACAAATGCCATAACCAAATCATGCAAACCATCTTTTCGTTTAGCACGTGTCAAAACCAATACATGGTCTCCAATTGAAGCAATTGCTAACCTACCAATTCCTTTTTCACCCATAATCGGGCGTACTTTACCCTCAGGTATTGGAAGTAATGTTTCATCGAGTTTCCCTCCGAGTTTACTTTCAGTCCCAAGCGTTAACCATTTTTCTTCAAAATCTTTTTTAGTCATTCCATAACCATCATCCCGGAGAACAAAAAGTTTATCGGAGCGGAAATAATCAACAATAACATTTTCAGCATAAGCATCATGTGCATTTTTAAAGAGCTCACTAATCGCAGTGGGTATTCCAGCAATCTGTTGTCTTCCCAACATGTCCAGAGCCCTTGCTCTTGCTTTAAAACCGGCCATATTTATAGGTGTGTTTCTTTAATTATTACTTCACCAATAGCTTTGGCAAGAAGCGGAGGAACTGCATTCCCAATCATTTTAGCAATAGTTCCCTGATTATTGGAATGAAAAACAAAATTTTCAGGAAAACTTTGTAATGTGGCGCCTTCGCGTAAAGAAATAGCTCGATCCTGCTCTGGATGTCCGTATCGGCCATTTGAATAACTTACAAAACGTGTGGTAATAGCTGGGGAAGGTTTGTTCCAATACATTCTACCATAAACATCAGTGTGTCCGTCATGATTTTTGTAACAAACTGGCTGTAAACTTTTATCCTTCCAATCCAAACGTCCTCCACCGTTTTTGGGTGTGCATTTAATCCTTTTTAAATTAATTGGAGAAAGCTTAGCAGTTGCATGCAAAAACTGAGATTTGTCGATTTTTCCGTGTTCAACGGGAGGAAATTTTTCTATGTTTCCAATGGCCTGTTTTACAGTTTTTATGTTGCTTCTATTTTCTTGGGGTAATTTTATTGTCTCTTTAATCCTAGTGGCGATCAAAACATATCTTCGTCGGTTTTGAGGAACACCGAAATATTTTGCATTCAGTACTTTTTCATCAAATACATATCCATTATCATTCAAAAAACACTTAAATCTTCCTAAAGGACTTTCAGACTTCTTATCAAGTCCGGGCACATTTTCTATAAACACATATCCAGGTCGGTAATAATCCACAAACTCTTGAAAATCTTCCAGTAATAACCGAGTTTTACTCGACTTTGTTTTATCTGTTTTAATATTGGAATAATACTGGCAAGTACTGCATCCAACAAAAATTAAATTTCTTTGATTTCGATGTATTTTAAAGAATTTCCCAATTTCTATTTTATTCAAATTGGAAACATCTGCTTTTAAAAACTTGGCCAGAATATTTTTTTCGTATGTTTCTTTGCATGATTCGTCAATATCAATTCCCCCCAAAACTTCAATACCAGCCTGTTGAAAGCCCAAACTCACACCACCTATAGAGCAGAAAAAATCAACTACTTTCAGTTTATTAACGGGTTTTGTCATATTGTTTTTAGTAAAAAAATAAAAGTATAACAATATCTGAAAAAATCATAAATTAAATTCAGATTAAAAATAGTATGTTTTCATCTATCAATCTTATTAGTAGCATCATAAAAAACTTATTTCTATACTGTAAAAGTTGGAAGGTCAACAATTACTTTCTATCCAGTCGCTTTGAGTTTTATTTCGGTTTTCTAATGGTACGATAATCATAGAATGTACGTTTATGTGTTAGCAAAAATTAATTCTTTTACAAATTTTGAATTTTGGGTTAACTTGTGCGTTTTGCAAATGTGTGCAATGTGCGTGAGCTTCCCCAAACTGTCGTGAAGGGCAGAAGTTGGTAGGCAAAAACTAATTTTTTCCTGCGCCAAGCTTTAATCAATAAGTGTATTTTGTCAATTCGTTTTTTCAATTTTTCAAATCCGTCTATAAGTGTTCAGTTGTCTTTTTTAGCCTTGCATACAAAGAATGGATAACACCATTAGTGGTGTTTTTTAATCAATAGTTATTGCTTAAAATCACTCCTTCCTCCGATTTACCAATTCATTCAAATCCACTTCCAAGGCATCGGCTATCTTTTTTAGGGTACTTACCTTCACGTCCACTTGGCCGCGCTCAATTTTGCTAATGTTCTCGCGGTGGCTGTTGAGCCTTACGGCCAAATCGTCCTGGGTAATGCCCTTTGTTTTACGGAGGTAATACACCTGCTTGCCAATTACTTCCTGAAACCGTTCATTCATAATTCCGCAATTTTGTTGGTCTGTTAAATCAGCGTCTAAACACCGCATGGCGTTTAGTTATATTGAGTTGTTCTTTGTATTAAATGCCGAAAACGATGTTGTTTTCTTGTGTCAATTGTGCCGTTAAAATCGCTCAATATTTGTGTCAGCCGCTTTTATTAATTAAAATCTATATCCCAAACCTGCTGTAAAATCCCAAGTGGCGTACGTTTTATACCCATTCAATACGTTAGCACTTATGTTTAATAAAAACCTTTGGTACGAGGTCATAAATCCACCTTCAATTTCATACCCATCCGTTGTCCAACCTTCCCTAATTTCGGGCCACCAGTTACCATAACCTGCCCCTATAAAGGCATGTAGGCTAAACGTATTTTTTATATAAATGGGTTTTATTAGTCCTGTGGTTACTGAAATTAAATTTGTTTCTTTTGTTTTTTCGCTGTTATAGGGGTCAAAATCATACATCACCCCATGACCGAATCTTGCGCCAATATAAGCTCCAGTTTGGCAAAAAAAACCTACTCTAACTCCAAGAGGGGTGTTGTATATACCTGAATTTGTGGATGCAAAGAATTTTTTATAGCAATCCTTGCAACTAAACATATTGTAATAATATTCATCGGGCTTTGATTTTGCTTCCTGCGAATAACCTGGGTTCACTAGCAATAAAACAAAAAATAGTAAAATAATATTTCTCATAAATGATGCGCTTTTTCGGTTAATTTAAAAATTGGTTAACACCCCGGTGGTGCTTATTTATATTGGGTTAATCTTTGTATTAAATGCCTGAAACGGTGTTGTTTGGGTTAATTGGTTACTTCTGTTATTCGGGTAAAAAATAATGGCGCTGTTTTGGTCAATTCAAATGTAAACCAATTTGAGAATAAATGCAAATTTTATTTTTTTTGGGTATCGGAACTCTGTAATATACCCTTCTGCAAACTTTTGAGTACCAATGAACTATTCTCACCACTAAAAGGAGTATACCCGTATATACTATACCATGTTGGCATTTCGTTATTTATTCTTCTTTATCGCTTAATTCATTGTTTGAACAGTTGACTACATTTTGTAGTCAACTCACTTCCTTCATTTTTTAATCTTGTTTTAAGTACACTCCAATATTTTCTCGGGTTAGGGCTTTCAGTTAATATCCCAATAATATCAACAATTGAAAAGAACCATTTTTCTTTTTCATAATCACATTGTACTCTAACTTTTTTATCTTGAAACAATCTAATGGCGTTATCCTTGGTCATAAGCAATTTTAATTATCATTTTCAAATATAAAAAATACCATCATCCATTGGCATCATCAAATCCGGTCTTTTTTTTCAGTTTGCGCCGGATGATAAAAAGGAATACCGCAAATATTAGGGCAATAAGGGCGCCCCAGAAACTTATGAATTTGTCCCAAAAAACAGTTCCCATCTCCTTTAATTTATCGGCAATAACCTGCCACACGTCCACGTTAACGTTCACCGATAAGGTTGCCGCCGTTTTGGGAACCATGGGCCCCGAGCAATCGGCAGTGGAATACAATTCTATGTTGGCACTTACTTTTAAGGAGCCCTTCTTAGTGGGTTTTATCGAAAAGCGGACATCGGAACCGCTGGGATCAATGCGGATGCATTTCATTTCAGCAGGTGATACTTCAAAATCGGGGGCATAGGGGGTAATTTTGGCGTATTGGCCAATACCGGAAGGGATGGTGGTTGCATCTTTCGCCATTCCTTGCGAAAAGCTTGGCTCAATTTCGTTTGCGCCAATCCATACCCGCATCTCACCCTTTTGGTTCAAAGCAAGGTTCTCGTCAACAGCCAATACCACTTTGTAATCATCCAATTTAACAGGGGGCTCCGCCTGTTGGATTGAATCATCATCTGATATTCCAAAACTTATAACAGTTCCTTCTTCCATAGGTTTTGATGATTGATATTCTTTTTCCGGGCTTCCGCCGCCACAAGAATATAAGGTCGTTGCAATGAATAAAACCGGAAGCCTAAAAAGCCAACGTGTTACTACTGTTTTTTTCATGTAAGTACGATTTAGAGTTCTGTTAATACTGGTTACTGGTTATTGGTTTCTGGTTACTAGTTGCTGGTCTTAAATTGCTAATTGTCAATTGCTAATTGCACTATTGTTCCCCTAAAAACCAGCTAATATGGGTGCATCTAGAGCAAACAAAACAGGTGGCCGAGCGGTTAGCCCAATCTAAGTTAAAAAAGGTAGCTACTGATGTATTTAGCTGTGCCCGGCGGGTCCAAAAAAACATATTGCCACAAACGGGGCATTTCAATTGCTCTCCCATTACTTCCACGGTTTCCGGTTCGGCTTTTTTAAACAGATTCATAGTTGTATTTTTATAATTTAATGTTTTTGTTACTTAATAAATGGCATACAAATACCACTCTAAACTACACGGATTTTAAAGTCTACTCCGTCAGCAGATTGCCCCACTATTATTGGTTCAACTTTAGCAATGGCAAATGCATCGCACTAAGCAATGCATATTGCCAAAACTCCTTTTTGTTAGCAGTTGTAATTCATTAATTATCAATAAATTTACAAAAATTTAGTGGTTATTGACCTGTTGTTAATATAGATAATGAGTCAACAAAGACAATCGTTTATTAATATTTATTACCATCCGGATCTCTTTTAATTCCTTTAATTTTTGTTAAATCATAATCAATCGTATTGTGTGGTGTTGTTAATTTTAAATTATTAATTTCAGATGTAGCAATTTCAAAATTATCAAATGAAAATTCGTTATCGTAAGCATCTGAATCATATCCCCAAACACCAACATAACCGCTCAAAAATGTTGATAAATTATAAATATATCCTTGATAAACATCGTTAAAATATATTTCGGTTTGTGTTCCTACAAATAGTATTTTAATATTATTTGTAGCATTTAAACCCGTATTTAAACTACTACTTTGAATCCAATTATCAGTTATGAATGAAAAAGTGCCATTTTCAGCTATTCCAAAATACCAACGCCCATCTCCCATTATTGAAAGTCTGTATGAATTCATTTTCACATCGGCACTTTGTGATTTAAAATAAATACCAAATGCATGACTTTCAGTACCGCTTTTGTTTATTTTCATATCAACAGATAGGACAAAATCATCAAAGTTATATGGATAATAGCTATATGCAGCTGTTGTTGAATTAGTTCCAGTCATTATAAGAGCGTTGTTTGTAACATTCCATCTACTTGTACCATCGTTTATAAAATAATCTGCATCTCCATCGTTAAAATCTTCAAATACACCTTCCTCAAAGCTTACATTTATTATCTTGTCAGAATTCATTGTTATGGTATTTGAATTTAATGTTCCTGATGCATCACCACTCCATTCAGAGAAAAAATAGCCCAAATTTGAATTAGCAGTTAAATTAACAACTGTACCTTCTGCATATGTACCTCCGCTTGGAGATAAATCAACGGTTCCGGTACCTACAGGAACAATATTTAATTTCAATGAATATTTCGTTTCATCTTTTTTACACCCTACGGTAAATAGTAATAAACATGACATGCATAAATATGCAATCAGGTGCTGAATTTTAATCATTTCTTTCATTTTTTAAACTTTTAGTAAAACATTTATTAAATTATAGATGAATAAATTATGATGCCTGCTTGTCTGTTTTAAAACCACTAACTAAAAGTACCAACCCAAATTGAATGCAATCAACCTGTATCAGTTGCACATTCGTAAACAACCCACCTAGCTGTATCCATTGAAAAAAAGCCAACTATATGGGAATGGGTGGTTTTATTTTTTCTTTAAAAGAGGTACATTCTTAAAGTTCATGGTCGAATCATTATCGCTTAGTATATAAAAACTAGCCCGGTTTGCATTTTCAATTTCAATCTTTATACAAGCCCAAATTTCTTTTGTATCAAAATATTGAGTCATTAGAAAAAACTCTCCATTATCAGCTGTTGACTCACGTGCAAGGCATAAATCGGCAGGTAACAATACTTGGCCGTTTTTAACCAATTTATCATTTACCCTAAAATCGTAATCAATGTTGGTGTAATTAATCCTTTTTAGTGTAAGGTTATAAGCGGTATCACCCTTTGTTGCATGATAATAAACGGTTTCATTAATCGGAAGCTCAGTTGGAATTGAGCAAGTGTCGGTTTCATTCATGATTATATATTTTCCAATCAATTGTATGGAACTATATGTACCATCAAATGTTCTCAGTTGACTAATAAATTCAGGAGCATACTGTGATGAATCCTGAACAAAAAAATGCTTCCCCGATTCTAATGTTTGATTTATCTCAAATTGCCGTTCATTTGACTTATCGACATTGCATGAAATGGTCAAAGCAATGAGTACTAGTAAAAATAAGGGTGCTTTCATATTAAAAATGGTTAAGTTAGTGTGTCTTTAAAATGTCGTATAACTCCAGAATATCAATATTTTATCTTGAGCATTGGGGATTGAAACCTTTTCCTATCAAATTGATCTGTTTTTTCGGTAATTCTTTTGGCGCTGTTATGGTCAATTCAAATGTAAATCAATTTAACTTTAAATACAAATTTTATTTATTGGTTTTCAATTGGGTACTTTCATTCAAGCAGGGGGGTGTGCACCGGGAACTGGGTGTTGCGTAAACATCAATATATTCGCAACCGTATTATTATAGCCTTACTCCAAATCCAATTAACATGTTATAGTTTTTCCATTCGGTTGCAATACTGTAATTCAACATGTCATTGGTAATTACATTTTTCAAACCATAATTAAAGCGAGAAAGAATGATTCCTTTTAATCCTTTTTTTAGCTCAAATTCATATTCCAACTGAATTAAAAGTCCATAATCCATGGAGGAATAATCCTGTTTTATATCCGTATTATATTTTTGTTCCGGTTCAATTTCCATAAGCACCGGGTCATTTGGGTCACTGAATTTGATTCCAGCGGTATCAATATACGTAGTTCCTTTTTCATGGGCTCCCATCAAAACACTAAGATAGGTTCCAACGGAAAGTGAAATTGGAATTTTATCCGTTAATCGGTATTTAATTAATAAGGGTAACGTAAGATATGAATTGGTCAAATTTCCTTTATTTTCAAATAATGTAATTTTATTGTCAACTTTAAGTGAACCGTAATTATAATTCAATCCGGTTCCAATGGCATAGTTGGTATTTAGATTATAGGAAACCATGAACTCCAGAAAATAACCAAAATTAGTACTATAATCAGTTTGTGGATGGCCATCAAAATCTGGCCAAATCTCAATCGTTTTCTTATAAGGGATTGATAGGGTAGTACCAAAATCAAACAGGTAATCAATTCTTTTAAAGTCTTGTGCGATGGTATTCACTAAAGAAATGAATGCTAAAATTACAATGGTTATAATTTGTTTCATGGCTAAGTTTTTCTATTTTTTTAATAAAAGTGTATAAATGTTTGGCAGTATCCTAAACTGGGGAACCCAAGGAAGCAAAATTAACCGCCGATAAGATGCTTCCATCGAGCTGTATGCTTGCAAAACTAATTAACTCCAGTAGCATATGAGCCCTTGCGCCTAGGCTATTTTTTTCCATCCGGTTTAAAACCAATTAACTTATAAAAATCCTCCTTGTAAGTCTCACTTATTGGAATGTAGGCATCTTTTATTTTTATACGGTTCCGTTCAATTAAATCAATTTTATTCAAAGTAACCATAAATGATTTATGAACCCTACAGAACTTAGACTTTGGCAAATCATGCTCCAAATCAGTGAACGTTTGTAAGGTTAAAATTTTCTTTGTGTTTGTATGAATGCAGCGGTAATCTCTCATTCCTTCGATAAAAAGGATATCGTTAAAGAAAATCTTTTCAATTTTATAATCCGTTTTAACAAAGAAAAAGTCCCGATTATCATTCGTTGATTTATCTAATTGGATGAACACTTTTTCAACGGACTGAATGAATCGTTCAATGGTGAATGGCTTCAACAAATAGTCGGTTACATTAAGCTCGTAGCCCTTTAAGGCATATTCGCTATATGCTGTAGTTATAATCACCAATGGCTTCACCTCAAGCGATTCAAGCAACTGAATGCCGGTCAATTCATCCATTTTTATATCTAAAAATATCAAATCGACGGTTTGTTTTTTAAGAAAACCAATTGCTTCAAAACCATTGTCGAAAGTTTGCAACAAATTGAGATAGGATATTTTGTGTACATACTCCTTGGTGCGTTTTAAAGCAAGAGGCTCATCTTCAACTATTATGCAATTAATATTCATTTAATTGAATTTCAAGATTCACGGTGTACCAATTATCTTCTTCCTTTACATTCAAGGCGTAAGCGTTTTTATATATCAAATGGAGCCGTTGTTTAATTAAGGCAAATCCTAATCCTTTTTTCTCTTTTACTTTCTCATTGGTTTCATTCATATGATTTTTGCAATGGAATAAAAGTTGCATCTCTTTAATCTCGAACCCAATGGTAACGGCATTTTCAATTTTCTTATTGGTGGCATATTTAAACGCATTTTCAATGAAATGGATAAAAATCATTGGCGAAATATATTTACCACTAATATCGCCTGAAATATCAAATTTCACAAAATCAATATTCGATGTTCTAATTTTCTGCAAATCAATGTACTTCCGAATATATTCTATCTCCTTTGTCAGCAAAATCTTATCCTCACTTGACTCATATAGCATGAATCTCAATATCTCAGAAAGCTTTTTTAAAAATTCCGATGCCTTTTTAGGTTCATCTTCAATGAGAACGTCGATATTGTTTAACGTATTGAATAAAAAGTGCGGATTAATCTTCGATTTAAGCAATTCGAGCTGACTTGCGATTTTGTCTTTTTCTAATTCCGCCTTAATTTTTCGGTCATTTATCCATTCAACAAAAATCCGGAACAAAAACCCAAACCCCATAAAATAAAGTACCGGGACACATAAAAAAAGAGCATCGGTTAAATCAAATGGTTTTGAATCATGCCATTCAAATAATATATATCCAAAAGCATAGGCAACATACACCATGGAAAGCCATAGAAATCGGATGGGTTGTTTTATAAAAAATTTGAGCGAAAAATAGGATGCATAAAACAAAACCACTCCAACCATATTGATAACCAAGAAGGAGTATAGCTGCACATTGCCCTGTGCCCCAATTTTCCCTCCAGCCATTGAAGCCATAAAGATTAGACCAAAAAGAAGATCTAAAATAATTTTTACCAACGAAACCGAAATCACCCAAAACAAAAGGTGAAACATGACTAATACTGACCTTTTCATAATTTTTAATTTTTAGTTACACATGGGTCAAAAGTCATGGTAATTAAATTGCTTTAAAAATAAGTTCTGCAAGATCCCATATTTTGCCTGCAACTTATTGAGTCGGTATTTTTAATTATTAATTAGGCGAACGTGAAAAACCCTACAAATTTTTCCTTCTTTGTCCTTTTGCTTGACCAAAAGGACCAAAAGTCAAGCGAAATTTCCGAATTTAGATAATTCTATAATTTTTCCGAATCACCTTCTGCGATAAAGAGCATCTGCTGTTTTCCAATTGATATGGCTACTATTCAGGAATTATCTAAATTCCACGCCAAATTTCGCCTGCCCACCGCACCGGTATAGTTTAACAAGGTACTTAAGCATTAAAATCAGTTAACAGTACATATGTATTACAACTTTTTATGTTTTTCCCAGTTTAACAGAGAATAAAACTTAGGCAAATTCTACCAGAAAATTCATTTAAGGTGTAAAAACCTGGTAGATTTAACCATATAAAAAGCATGCCTGCAAATATTCATATGCAAGATATTCAATATATTACATGCTTGTAAATTGTTTTTCACGTTTGACTAATTACTCAATCGATAAAACGGAATCTTTACTATTGGCTCAAATCCCAATTTCAGTGCTAGGTTATAGGACGCCTTATTTTCAAAACGACACGACCAAACGGGAATCAATTCCTTTTCCATACAATAATCAATTAACTTACAGCAAGTCAACTCCGCAAAACCAAAACCTCGATATTGTTCCACGGTTTCAATTCCAATTTCAAGCTTATCGTCGTGAACAAAGGCAGAATAAGCGGTTGAAGCTATCTCACCATCATGCAGTAATGTAAATCCTTTTCCTTTTTGCTCAAAATCCTTAGCGGTATCCCAAAATTTAAGCGGAATCACACTTCCTTTGATTTGTTCAAAATGTTGCGTTCCGGTCTCCACAATCGTATCGTTATTTGAAAGAGTTGCCTTGTTAATCTGCAAATACTTATCCTTATTGAAACTGAAATTCACTCGGGTATGCACTTCAATAACTCCAGTAGTTTTATGGTCGGTATTCTCCAAACATGTAATTATCGAATCGGCAAACAAATCCTGTAAAACCTTATCCCACTCCCTAGGGTATGTCTGCATCCACTCGTGATTATTCCGGCTTTTATCAATATTTAGTGTGTAAGATTTGAATCGGCTATTGAATTCACTATTTTTATAATCGCCAAAAAGGAGCGATATTCCGTAAGGATGAATAACATAAACCGTTCTTGGTTCCAAAATATCATCCACATAAATCTTGCCTGTTACATGCTTTTCAATCACGGAGCGCGCAAACAGATTGTTAATTTGCACTTCTTTAATCTTTTCCTCTAAAAGATGGTACCTATTTATGGGTAATATTATCATAATTCAAAAATATTTCGATTTGCATGTTTTGGTTGCGAATAATGTATGACTAATGAGGAGTGGCGGTTTTACAACGCAAATCTGTCCGACCGACACGAAAGATACAAAAATGATTCGACTTTTCGAATCGCTGTAAGCCTACCATGCCTTATACCATGGGTTAGGCGTTTGGTAATTATTTATTCCAGATTATTTTTACTTTGTATTTTGAAAAATTCTCATCTTTTGTCACAATGGGGAAGTTTTTCAACAATGCCTTGAGATATAATAATCCTATCAAATGGGTCTTTGTGATGACAATCTAATTTCAAGAGCTGTTGTATATGCTCAAAAGTCAATGGCATCAAATCAATATCATACATTTTCATTAATCTTGAAATATCATCAAAACCGCCGTTTAAATCTAACTTACCCAACGATATTTTAATCGCAATTTCCCAAATCGATGCAATACTGACATATCATTTAGTATTTAAATCCTTGATTAATTTAACTGGCTTGTCAGTTATTGAGAATCACCGTTAATAAACCAAATTAAAGCGTGAGTATCAAGTATTAAATTCATTACATATATTCTTTAAAATCATCTGATGGAGCATCAAAATCATCGTGCATGACCATTAATCCTTTTGCACATCCAAATTTTCGTTCTTTGATCTTGCTTTTTTCCTTTTGTTTAGTTTTTAGAAATTCAACAAAAGTATCAACCTCCTTAATCATTGAAGGAGGTAAAGTATTGATTTTTGTATATAACATTGTTGCTGTCATAAATCTTTATCTTTTTACGAAGGTACTACATAACATCGAAAACCGCAATTTTTTGCTGATGCCTAACAATTCGTTGTCTAAATACCACCTGTTGGGTTTATTATTAATTAGGTAATCATTTTAACTAGCCTACCAGAAAGGTGCTTTTCTATTTTCCTGTTAATTCACTTATTTCGGTAATTCAAAGGGCCCTGTTTTTAAATCACCACTTTTCCTTAGCTAAATCTGGCCAAATAGTTTGTTTATAAATCTGGTTAATTTTCTCCATTTGCTCTAATTTCAAATCGGGCCATTCGGAAGCACGGATGTTTGAATAAATTTGGTCTGGGCTCGATGCACCGGGAATGACACAGCTTACTTCCGGAAACATCAGAATCCATTTTAGGGCTACGGCGGATAAATCGGTATTCTGTGGAAAAAGCTTCTTAATTTCCTCAACAGCTAACAAACCCTTTTGGTAATCAATTCCGGAAAAGGTTTCGCCTTTATCGAATGCTTCGCCATTACGGTTAAACGTCCGGTGATCGTCTTTGCTAAAGGTGGTTGTGGGGGAGAATTTCCCGGTTAAAAGTCCACTGGCCAAAGGTACCCGTGCTATGATACCTACGTTTTTCTTCGCAGCTTCAGCAAAAAAATATTCACAAGGACGCTGCCGCAGCATATTGAAAATAATCTGTACAGTAGTCACATTTTCATATTCAAGGGCCTTTAATGCTTCATCAATTTTTTCAACACTAACGCCTAAATGGAGTATTTTTCCTTCCTTTTTTAACGTGTTGAATAGTTCAAATATTTCGGGACGATAGTAGGTTTCGGTAGGTGGACAATGCAATTGAATGAGGTCTATGGTTTCCAACCCCATATTTGTTAAGCTATCTTCCACAAACTTCCTCAACGCATTGGGCTGATACGCCGCATCGGTATGTGGCGAAAACCTCCGCCCGCATTTGGTAGCCACATAAATTCTTTCGGAGCGGGAACCAACCAGGCGACCCACCGCTTTTTCACTTTCGCCATCGCTATATACATCGGCGGTATCAATAAAATTGACTCCATTATCTATCGCAGCGTTTAATATGGCATCGGCATTGTTTTGACTAAAAACACTGCCCCATTTACCACCCACCTGCCATGTACCTGTTCCAATTTCAGAAATCTCAAATCCTGTTTTACCTAATAAGCGCTTTTTCATCAATACTATTTGAAACGGTTAAACTTTATTTTGGATACATTAATTTACAGTCAAATTTAGCTAAATTGTTACAATAAGAATGACTCTGAGTAAAAATGAGAAAAATATTGAGAACCACTGAGGATAATTGTTTATAACCCAAATTGAGCGATTTGAAAAGGCAAATCACTCAATCGACTAAGAAATTGTAAGTAACTCACTTTTTACTGTTCATTTATATGGTGAGTTACAACAATTTCTAGGTCGGTCACGCCATGGCGGATAAGTAAAGCGCTTGTTCGCTAAACTCCAACCGCTCAACTTAGGTATAAAACTCAGTGGTTCTCATTTTAACTCAATAAACCTCAGTGAAATAAAAAGTTTAGGACGCTAAAAAAAGATTGTGAGTTAATAACCAAAAACCCCATCCCGGATAACCGGGACGGGGTTTTAAATGTTTAAAGCCAAACCTCAGTTGTAGGGCGAGGTTTGGGTTCTCAAATTTATTTTTCAGATGGAGTAAAATCCATAGCAGCCATGCGCTGATATGATTTATACCGCCATTTGGCATTGTTTTCGGCTACCACAAACAGCTCTTTGGCTTCTTCGGGGAAGCTCTTCATTAACGAGGTGTAGCGTACTTCGCTCATAAGGAACTTCTGGAAGTTTTCCCAAACAGGCTCTTTCGAGTCCAAGGTAAATGGGTTCTTTCCTTCGGCTTCCAGCATGGGGTTGAAGCGGTACAAGTGCCAGTAACCGGCTTCAACAGCCAATTTAGCTTCCTCTTGCGATTTTCCCATACCGGCACGCAACCCGTGGTTAATGCAAGGAGCATACGCAATAATCAACGATGGACCAGGATATGCCTCAGCCTCTTTCAGTGTTTTCAAGTATTGTGCCTGGCTGGCTCCCATCGAAACCTGGGCTACATACACATAACCATAACTCATGGCCATCATTCCCAAATCTTTTTTGCGGATGCGTTTTCCACTGGCAGCAAATTTAGCTACCGCTCCCACCGGAGTTGCCTTGCTGCTCTGTCCACCGGTGTTTGAGTAAACTTCGGTATCCACAACCAATACGTTCACGTTTTCGCCCGATGCCAATACATGGTCCAAACCACCGTAACCGATATCATAAGCCCAGCCGTCGCCACCAAAAATCCAGGTAGAACGGGTCATCAAATGATCTTTAACCGCTAAGATGTCTTTAGCAACCGGGTTCTTTTCTTTTCCTAATGCTGCAATAACGGCTTCTGATACTTGACGGGTTTTATCTCCGTCTTTGTACGAAGCAAGGTAAGCCTCAAATGCGGCTTTGGTTTCAACCGAAACCGAATTCATGTTTTCGTTCATTAAACGAACGCAACGTTGTTGCAATTTGGTGGTAGCCATGTTCATACCCAATCCAAATTCTGCATTGTCTTCGAACAACGAGTTTGCCCAAGCCGGTCCATGTCCTTGTTTGTTTTTGCAATAAGGGGTTGATGGTGCCGAACCACCATAAATTGACGAACAACCGGTAGCATTGGCTACGGTCATGCGGTCGCCATACAATTGAGTAATCAATTTAATGTAAGGGGGTTCGCCGCAACCAGCACATGCACCTGAAAACTCAAATAACGGTTGAACAAACTGCGATGATTTCACATTCAACGAGCGTGGGGTTATTTCTTTAATAGAAACTTTTTCGGCCATGTATTCCCAACGGGGTATTTCAATTTCTTGAGTAGCCAGTGGTTTCATCTCTAATGCTTTGGTTTTTGCTGGACAAACATCGGCGCAGTTACCGCAACCGGTGCAATCCAAGGTAGAAACCTGAATGCGGAATCCCAATCCTTCGTATCCTTTACCATTGGCTTTCAATGTTTTGGTGTTTGCAGGGGCAGCAGCCAATTCTTTCTCATCTAATAAAAAAGGACGGATGGCAGCGTGAGGGCAAACATAAGCACACTGGTTACACTGGATGCAATTTTCGGAAACCCACTCCGGCACGTTTACGGCAATACCGCGTTTCTCGTAACGGGCAGTTCCCGATGGTAACGTTCCGTCTTCCATTCCCAAGAACGCTGATACCGGAAGATCGTCACCGGCCAAGTTGTTGATAGGTTCCACAAATTTACGGATGAATTCCGGGTTTTTGCTTTCTACCAGTACGTCTTTGGCTTCAATTTTAGCCCAAGCCGCAGGGATTTCAATTTTAATAACGGCATCACCGGCCTCAATGGCTGAATAGTTCATCTTTACAATCTCTTCGCCTTTGTTGCCAAAAGTTTTTTGAGCCATTTTCTTCATTTGTTCCACCGCCTTTGCGTAAGGAATTACGTTGGCAATTTTAAAGAAAGCCGCCTGCATGATGGTGTTGGTGCGGTTGCCCAAACCAATCTCCTCAGCTAAAACGGTAGCATTTATGATATAAAAATTGATATTGTTTTCAGCCATGTATTTTTTCACTTTGGCAGGAAGGCGTTCTTTGGTTTCTTCTACATCCCAGATAGAGTTCAAAAGGAAAGTTCCCCCTTTTTTCAACCCTTTTAACATGTCGTATTTTTCCAAGTAAGCGGGAACGTGACAAGCTACAAAGTCAGGGGTATTTACCAAATAAGGGCTTTGAATCAAACCATAGCCAAAACGAAGGTGCGAGGCGGTAAAACCACCCGATTTTTTTGAATCGTACGCAAAATAAGCTTGGCAATATTTATCGGTAGAGTCGCCAATAATTTTGATGGAGTTTTTATTGGCACCTACAGTACCATCGGAACCCAAACCATAAAACTTAGCTTCAAAACGGCCATCGGTAGCCAAGCTAACTTCTGGTAATAAAGGCAATGAGGTAAAAGTAACGTCATCAACAATACCTAAAGTGAAATGGTTTTTAGGCTCGGGTAATTTCAGGTTATTGAAAACACTCATTATCATAGCAGGGGTAGTATCTTTCGACGATAATCCATACCTGCCTCCAACAATTAACGGAGCATTTGCTTTACCATAAAACAAGTCCTTCACATCTAAATAAAGGGGTTCACCGTTTGCTCCCGGTTCTTTAGTACGGTCTAAAATAGCAATACGTTTTACGGATGCAGGAATTGCTTTCATAAAATATTTTGCGGAAAATGGTCGGTACAAGTGCACCACCAATACCCCAACTTTTTCGCCTTTGGCATTCAAGTGTGCCACTACTTCGCGAATGGTTTCGGTAATGGAACCAATGGCAATAATAATGTTTTCAGCATCTTTGGCGCCGTAATACATGAACGGATGGTATTCGCGACCCGTAAGTTTAGTCATTTCCTTCATATACTCTTCAACCATGTCGGGAACTGCATCATAAAAACGGTTGGCAGCTTCACGTGATTGGAAGTAGATATCAGGATTTTGAGCAGTACCCCTTGTTACAGGATGTTCGGGGCTCAAAGCACCTTCACGGAAACGGGTTAACGCTTCCATATCAACCAGCGCTTTTAATTCTTCGGTTTCCAGCATTTCAATTTTTTGAATTTCGTGCGAAGTGCGGAATCCATCGAAAAAGTGCATAAAAGGTATCCGTGATTTGATAGCCGTTAAGTGAGCTACTCCTGCTAAATCCATCACTTCCTGCACACTGCTGGTTGCTAACATTGCAAATCCGGTTTGACGGGCACTCATTACATCGGAATGGTCGCCAAAGATAGATAGAGCCTGTGCTGCTAAACTACGTGCTGAAACATGGAATACGCAAGGGAGCAATTCACCTGCAATTTTATACATGTTAGGAATCATCAGCAACAACCCCTGCGATGCAGTATAGGTGGTGGTTAAAGCACCTGCTTGCAACGATCCATGTACAGCACCCGCGGCACCGCCTTCACTTTGCATTTCAACTACTTTTACGGTTTCACCAAACATGTTTTTACGGCCAATTGCCGCCCACTCATCAACATTTTCTGCCATGTTCGACGATGGGGTGATTGGAAATATGGCTGCTACTTCGCTAAACATATAAGCGATGTGAGCTGCAGCATAATTGCCATCACATGTAACGAACTTTTTTACTTTTGCCATTTTTATTCTATTTTATTAAAATTTATATTACTGGTTACTGGTTTCTCGTTTCTGGTTACTGGTTTCTGGTTGCTTGTTTCTGGTTGCTAATGTTGTGTTATGTTTATATTGGCGAATAAATATTACATTTTCCCCCTCTCCCTTCGGGTTTCTCCCCCAAGGGAGAACTTGCTCCGATTGAGCGGGCTAGTCTTCCCCTTGGGGAAGTGCCGATAGGCGAAGGGGGGATAAAATTTCTGAAATTCCGTCATTACTTGATTAACACAACACTAGTTTCTAATCTCTAATTTCTAATCTCTAATCTCTAATCTCTAATCTCTAATTTCTAATACAAAAACCCGAATAACCACAATGGTATCCGGTTATCAATGCCTACTTCTTCCATATTAATCAAAACATACGATTTATTTTGATCGACCTCAATCCTTTTATGATTGCCTATTTTGAATGTAAGATCTTTATCTACAATAAATTCACTTTCTTTTCCAAAACCTGATATTTCATGACCTTTTTGAATTTGATTGATAAAAAAAGTTTCATACAATCCTTCTTTCGAGGGATGGTTCATTGAAATTGCATGCAATAAGTTCGGGTTTTGCAAATACACCCTTTCCGGTTTTTTTGCATCATCAACTTCACCTTGATAAATCAAATTAATCAAGCGGGCATTACGTAAATATTTTAAATAATTCATTACCGTTGCCCGTGAAGTATCAATGTTGCTGCTCAATTGACTTATATTGGGTGTATGAGGCATATCTTCAGAAAGGTGAAAAATAAGCTTCTTTAGTTTAGGAAGATATTTAAGTTCCATCTGTTGCAACGATGGTATGTCAACTTCAAGGGTTAGGTTAACAATTTTAATTACATTCTCATTAAAGTTGATATTTTCAGTAAAAAAAGGGTAGTAGCCGTGAGTCAAATAATCGTTAAAATAAGCTAATGGTTTGACTTTAAAAAGGATGTCTTTGGCAATTTCCACATGGTATTTCAATAAATCATCAAGGCTATATTTTGAAAATGAATTGCCGGACACAAAATTCAGGTATTCCCTGAATGAAAGACCGCGTAAATGGTATGAGGTAACTTTACCTTTTAAATCGGGGTTTTCGTCGGTTAGGCACATAACTGGGCTACCGGTAAATATAATCTGTAGGTCGGGAAATTTGGTGTAAATTTCGCCCAAGGCATTCGACCAATCGGGATACTTAAAAACATGGTCGAGAACTAGGGTTTTGCCACCTGTTTTGCGGAATTCACTGGCAAAATCAACTAAGGAATGGCCTGAAAAATAAAAATTATTGAGGTTTATATAGAGGCAAGTTTTGCTATTACCGTATTCCGATTTAATGTAATCGAGCAAAAAGATAGTTTTACCGATTCCTCGGGTGCCTTTAATCCCAATTAACCGTTGGCGCCAATCAATCTCATTCTTAAGGGTTCTTATAATCGGAGATTTGACTGAAGCAAGTAATTCGTAATGTGTTTGATAAAATCGCTGCATAGTTTAAATTGCCATGCAAACTTAGCAAAAAGATAGTTGATGTTGTAATTTTCACATTACAAAATAAGGCTCAACCTGTAATTTATAATCATTTTAGATAAGATGAAAGAAAAAGTATTTTAACTGCAAATAAAAAAACAACCCCAAACAATGAAAATTATTTGGGGTTGTTTTTATGTAAATTAAAACTTATTTATCATTCATTGAAATAAGGAATTCCTCGTTGTTGCGTGTTTTAAGCAACCGGTCGCGTAAAAAATTCATAGCTTCTACACTATTCATATCCGATAAGTAATTACGCAATACCCACAACCAGCTCAGGCTATCTTTGTCAATTAATAAGTCCTCGCGGCGGGTACTTGAAAGATTAAGATCCACAGCTGGGTAAATCCGTTTGTTCGATAATTTACGATCCAACTGAAGTTCCATATTACCGGTTCCTTTGAACTCTTCAAATATTACTTCGTCCATTTTTGAACCAGTCTCAGTAAGTGCTGTAGCTAAAATAGTTAACGAACCGCCATTTTCAATATTACGGGCAGCACCAAAGAACCGTTTGGGTTTGTGCAAGGCATTGGCATCAACACCACCCGATAAAACTTTACCTGATGCCGGTGAAACTGTATTGTAAGCCCGAGCTAAACGGGTAATGGAGTCAAGTAAAATAACTACATCGTGTCCACATTCCACCAACCGTTTGGCTTTTTCTAAAACAATAGAGGCTACTTTAACATGTTTCTCTGCTGGTTCGTCAAAGGTAGATGCCACCACTTCGCCATTTACGCTTCGTGCCATATCAGTTACTTCCTCAGGACGCTCATCAATTAGTAAAACAATCAAATAAACTTCAGGATGGTTGGCTGCAATGGCATTGGCGATATCTTTCAATAAAACGGTTTTACCAGTTTTTGGCTGTGCCACAATTAATCCCCGCTGCCCTTTACCAATTGGAGTAAACATGTCAATTATGCGGGTTGAAGGAGAATTTTGTGCATGACTGGTCAGGTCAAATTTCTCATCAGGGAATAGCGGGGTTAAAAAGTCAAATGGAATCCGGTCGCGCACACTTTCTGGTTCACGGCCATTAATTTTCTCCACTTTAATAAGAGGAAAGTATTTTTCACCTTCTTTTGGCGGCCTAATTGCCCCTGCAACGGTATCACCGGTTTTTAAACCAAATAGTTTAATTTGCGATTGACTAACGTATATATCATCAGGTGAATTCAGGTAATTATAATCGGAGGAACGCAAGAATCCATAGCCATCCGCCATTAGCTCTAAAACACCGGAGGTGGAAATTAAGCTATCAAACTCATATTTGGCTTTTTCTTCTTTATTTCTTTCAGGTTTTCTTCTTGAATCCAATTCGGGCCTATTTACCCGTTCAACACGGACGGGTCTATCTTGGGAATTATCAGGAGTTCTCTCGTTGCGTTCGAACCGTTGCGTTTTTTCAGGACGAACAGTACGCTCAGCATTTTCATTAGTAGTTAAGTTACTTGGTTGAACAGTTTCAGCAGGCTCAGGAGTTACTACTTCATCAATTTCAGTGGGTTCTGCTTCATGATCTATTATTGAGCGATCGCGGTACGAAGGAACATTAATAACTTTATTTCGGGTTGGTAATTCAACTTTCTTTCTTTCAGGAATTTTTTCCTCCGCAGCAACTACGGGAACAACAGGTATTTCAGTAACAGGTTCAGAACGTTCAACTTTATTTTGTGGATTTACGCTCATCACTTTTTCAATCTTCACATCTTTTTTAAAAGTGCGGGTTCTTGCCCTTTTCTTTTGAGGATCTGTTGAATCAATTTCTGTTTTTTCTTCCTGCTCCGAGGTTTTTTGAATAACTTTTTTGTTTTTAGAAGCATCAATTGCCTGCTGATCCAAAATTTTGTAAACTAAATCTTGTTTGCGTAGGGTTTCAATGCGCTTAACATTCAAGTTTTTGGCAATTTCTTTTAACTCAGGAACAAGCATCTTGTTCAGCTCGAGAATGTCATACATAATAATATTTGATTTTATTGTTTTTCGAAAAAAAATTCGATTTGTTACAAGTTTGTTTTGAAAGTACTCACGACTTATGAGACGAATGACTTTGAGGTTGAAAATAATACCTCCTTGAAAAACGTTGCAATTATAGTTAATTAATTACTAATTGCAAAATATTTTATAATAAAACACCAAAATATCTGAAAGAATTTCTATGCTGTACATTCAGTTCTTCATCTAATGGTATTATTATTTTGAGTATTCAAAATATTTATCACGTCTAATCGGTCATGCCTTTTTTTTATTTATATTGCCATAAATCAAAAACATCTTACGTATATGTCAATCTACAAAGATTATTTAGAGACCAAGAAGTATTACATCAACGAAACTGCATTTAAAATGTTGATGCAAAAGCGCATCTATAAAATACTGATTGTTTGTAGTAATTACGATTTTTATATGCTGGAAGAAGATGGGCGTATTGATGAGCAGATTTTTGATGAATACGTATCTTTGAACCTTCGCTATCCACCTATATTTATTCATGCTTCCACTTCCGAAAAAGTGTTTCGTATATTAAAAAAGGGAGATATTGACCTAGTGATTTCCATGTTAAGTATTGATGATACCGATGCCTTTGCTTTGGCTAAAAAAGTAAAACAAGAGCATCCGCGAACTCCCTTTGTTGTTCTTACTCACTTCTCGCGCGAGATACGGTTGCGAATGGCTAAAGAGGATTTAAGTGCCATTGATTATGTTTTTTCATGGTTGGGAGAGGCTGAGATTTTATTAGCTATTATTAAATTAATTGAAGACAAAATGAATGCCCGCAACGATATTGAAATTGTGGGTGTACAGGCTATTCTGCTGGTTGAAGATAACATTCGGTTTTATAGCAGCTATTTACCAACCATGTATAAAATAATTTTGCAACAATCGCAAGATTTTAAGCATGAAGGTGCTAATGAGTATCAGCAAATGTTGCGCAAAAGGGGAAGACCAAAAATTATATTAGCTACAAATTATAACGATGCCATTGCCTATTACGAAAAATTTAAACAAAATATTTTAGGCGTAATAACCGATATTCGCTATAAACGTGATGGAATTGATGACCCAGATGCAGGCTTTACACTTTATAAACATATAAAAGCAGATAATGAGCATTTGCCGGTATTGATGCAATCATTGGAAATTGAAAACAAAAAAAGAGCCGAGGAAATGGGAGCTTCTTTTTTAAGTAAAGACTCCAGCAAACTTAATATGGAGTTATCGCAATATATAAACCGTTATTTTGCTTTTGGCGATTTTGTTTTCCGGCTCTACGACCGAAGCATTGTTGGTAAGGCATCGAACCTTAAACAATTGCAGCACTTAATTTTAACGGTTCCCGATGAATCGTTAAAATACCATTCTGAAAAAAATGATTTTTCGCGGTGGCTCAATGCCAGGGCACTTTTTTCGTTGGGGGCCATTTTCCGGACCGCCGATGTGGCCGACTTTAAAAGTACCGATGAAGTTCGGCAATATATGTTTAGCGAAATCTCAAAATACCGGCTGAACCGAGGTCGTGGAATTATTACCAGTTTTCTGGATAAAAGTTTTGACCGGTATTGCATATTTAGTCGGGTAGGAGAGGGTTCATTGGGAGGTAAAGCCCGTGGTTTGGCTTTTATTGATTCACTGATAAAAAAACATCAGATACTTTACCAATTCGAAAATGTAGTTATTACCATTCCACGGACTATAGTGCTTTCAACCAGTGTGTTTGATGAGTTTATGGAAAAAAATAACCTCTACAGTATAGCTCTTTCGCATGTTGATGATCAGGAAATTTTGGAGGCATTTAACCGGGCTAATTTGCCGGATCAAGTGATATCGGTGCTTCACACGTTTTTAGATGTGAATACTACTCCTCTTGCTATCCGATCGTCAAGCGTACTTGAAGATTCACATTATCAGCCTTTTGCCGGTATTTATTCTACTTATATGGTACCCTATAGCGACTATCGCGAACAGATGATTTCGATGCTTTGTCAGGCTATTAAAAGTGTTTATGCCTCTACTTATTATAACAGCAGTAAGGCATACATGAAGGCTACTAAAAATGTGATTGATGAAGAGAAAATGGGCATTATTATTCAAGAAGTATGTGGAAGCCCTTATGGAAGCCGATTTTATCCCACTATCTCGGGGGTTGCCCGTTCTATTAATTTTTACCCCATTGCTCCTGAAAAACCGGAAGATGGTATTGTTAATATTGCACTAGGTTTAGGAAAACAAATTGTGGAAGGCGGAAAATCGCTTCGTTTTAGTCCAAAATATCCAAAAAAAGTACTCCAGCTTTCCGACCCGGATGTAGCCATACGCGATACTCAAAAGTTTTTTTATTCCCTTGATTTAGATGCTGAAACATTCAAGCTTTCAACCGACGACGGTGTTAACTTGTTAAAACTAAGCACCAATGATGCTGAAAAGGATAATTCCATAAAGCACATTGCTTCCACCTATGATTACCAAGACAATCAATTACGTGATGGGGTAAATTATACCGGAAAAAAACTAATAACTTTTGCTAACGTGCTTAAGTACGATTCGTTTCCATTAGCTGAAATTATTAACACCCTATTGCGTATTGGCGCTACAGAGATGAACAATCCTGTTGAGATAGAATTTGCGGTTAATTTAAATGTCAGTCCGGGTGAACCCAGAATATTTAATTTCCTACAAATTAGACCCATTGTAGAAAATAAAGAAGAAATTGAAATTGATTTTACCAGTGAAATGAAAGAAGACTGGCTGATATATTCTGAAACGGCCTTAGGTAATGGCGTTATTCAAAACATCTTTGATATAGTATATGTAAAACCAGATACCTTTAATGCAGCAAATAATCCCAAATTGGTACCTGTGCTTGAAAAATTAAATCTGGAATTTGTTAAAAAGGAGGCTAACTATATATTGATTGGACCCGGACGCTGGGGTTCAAGCGATCCATGGTTGGGTATTCCTGTTAAGTGGTCACAGATTTCGCAAGCCCGCGTTATAATTGAGGCTGGATTAGATAATTATCGCATTGACCCCAGCCAAGGAACCCATTTTTTTCAAAACCTGACATCCTTCCGGGTCGGTTATTTCACCATCAATCCTTTTATAAACGATGGGTATTACGATATTGAGTTTTTAAAGCAAATGCCCGCTGTTTACGAAGATGATTTTATTCGACACATCCGGTTCGATAACTACATGGAAATAAAGATAGATGGCAAGAAGAATATAGGGCTTATCAAAAAACCCAAAAGCATAACCGGATAACAATTTTTTTGTGGTCTATTTATCAAAAACGAGGTGAATATAATAATTGTGTCAATCCGTAACCTAAGGCTTGCATACTGTTCAAAATATTATGCTTTTTATAAAGATAATCAGTAGTTTATAGTTAGTTGCAAATTGATAGGTATTTTTGCGAAAACTAACTATGTTTTTGAATTAAAAGCTGATTTTTGGCATATATTGTTTCAAATAACCAGATGTTTAATAATATGTTGCACACCTTAAAACAAAGGGTCAACTTTGCATTCTCTAATTGAATTTAATAGTTTCAATTAATGTGAATTTCGATTTTATTTAAATTAATATTTTCAAAAAACTAGCCTTATGAATATAGAAAAAATAATGGCCGAGCTTGAAAAGAAACATCCAGGCGAAAAGGAGTATCTTCAAGCTGTGCACGAAGTTTTAGAATCGGTAAAAGAGGTTTATGATCAAAACCCAAAGTTTGAAGCTGCAAAAATAATTGAGCGTATTGTTGAACCTGATCGAATCTTTACTTTTAGAATTACCTGGATTGATGACGAAGGTAAGGTTAATATTAACATTGCTTACCGTGTTCAATTCAACGGTGCCATTGGACCATACAAAGGGGGTCTTCGTTTCCACCCAAGTGTAACGCTTTCTACCCTTAAATTCTTAGGATTTGAGCAAACCTTCAAAAATGCATTAACTACACTTCCTATGGGTGGTGGTAAAGGTGGTTCCGATTTCAATCCAAAAGGCCGCAGCGATGCTGAAATTATGCGTTTTTGCCAAGCTTACATGCTTGAACTTTGGAAACATATTGGACCAGAAACCGACGTACCAGCCGGCGATATTGGTGTTGGTGGTCGCGAAATTGGCTTCCTATACGGTATGTATAAGAAACTTGCTGGTGAACATACGGGCGTTCTTACCGGTAAAGGTATGAACTGGGGTGGTTCATTAATCCGCCCTGAGGCTACAGGTTTCGGCGGTATTTATTTTGTTGACCACATGCTTAAAACCCGTAATATTAGCATCAAAGGTAAAACCGTTTCTGTATCAGGTTTCGGTAACGTTGCTTGGGGCGCTGCCCTTAAGGCTACTGAACTAGGTGCTAAAGTAGTTGCTATCTCTGGTCCTGACGGCTATATCTACGATGAGGCAGGTATAAGCGGCGAAAAAATCGAATATATGTTAGAACTTCGTAACTCTAACCAGGATATTGTTGCTCCTTACGCTACTAAATTCAAAAGTGCTCAATTCGTTGCAGGTAAAAAACCTTGGGAAGTAAAGGTTGATATTGCACTGCCTTGCGCTATCCAAAACGAGCTTAATGGCGACGATGCTGCTCTGCTTATCAAGAATGGTGTTATTTGCGTAGGTGAAATATCAAACATGGGTTGTACCCCTGAAGCTATCGAAGCTTTTATAAAAGCTAAAGTTCTTTATGCTCCTGGTAAAGCTGTAAATGCTGGTGGTGTTGCTACTTCAGGCTTGGAAATGAGTCAAAACTCAATGAAACTGAACTGGACATCAGAAGAAGTTGACACTCGTTTGTATCAAATTATGGAAAACATACATAAAGCGTGTGTTGAGCACGGTACCGAACCCGATGGTTACATCAACTATGTTAATGGTGCTAACATTGCTGGATTTATGAAAGTAGCCAATGCAATGCTTGACCAAGGAGTATTGTAATTGATAATCAATTTATAGTGAAAGCCCTGTCAAACAATTGACGGGGCTTTTTCATGCCTAAAAAAACCTTTGCCTATTTATTTTGTTTGCCATGTTATGAATCTTAATAAATAAGTAGCATGAAAACAGAACCCTCATCAAAACATACAAACTCCCTTATTCATGAAACCAGTCCCTACCTTTTACAACATGCGCATAATCCGGTAAATTGGCATGCGTGGGGCAATCAGGCGTTTTAAAAAGCTAAGTTGGGAAAAAAGTTGGTTTTAATTTCAATCGGTTATTCATCCTGTCATTGGTGTCACGTTATGGCTCACGAATCGTTTGAAAACGAAGACATTGCTGATATTATGAACCAACATTACATTTGCATAAAAGTGGATCGGGAAGAACGTCCTGATGTGGATCAGGTGTATATGGAAGCGGTGCAATTAATTACCGGCAGCGGTGGTTGGCCTCTCAATTGTTTTGCCTTACCGGATGGAAGACCGGTTTATGGCGGAACCTATTTTAGACCTGAACAATGGTCGCAGCTATTGTTAGGGTTGAACGAAACTTTTCAACAAGAACCAGATAGAGTTTATAAGGCTGCATCTGATATAACTTTGGGAATAAATAGTCAAGAGGTTATAAGTAAAAAGCAACCAGAAATACCATTCCCAAAAGCTCAGCTCGAATCAATGGTTGCAAATTGGAAGCAACATTTTGACCCCGATTGGGGTGGAAACCAACAAGCGCCGAAATTTCCGATGCCGAATGGTCTCGAATTTTTGCTGAGTTATGCCGTTCAAGTGGAAGATGCTGCCTTATTTACCCATGTAAACCGTACTTTAACTAAAATGGCTTTGGGTGGAATATATGATCAGGTTGGAGGCGGTTTTGCCCGATATAGTGTTGATTCACAATGGAAAGTGCCTCATTTTGAAAAGATGCTTTACGATAACGGACAACTTATTTCCTTATATTCCAATGCATACAAAGCAACTAAAAATCACTTGTTCAAAAGGATTGTGTTTAAAACGTTACAATTCATCAAACGGGAAATGACCAGCCCCGAAGGAGGCTTTTATTCGTCGTACGATGCTGACAGCGAAGGAGTAGAGGGCAAATTTTATGTATGGGAAAAAGCTGAAATTGAAGCGCTTTTAGGTACCGATGCCCGTTGGTTTTGTGACTATTTTAATGTTACCGATTCTGGTAACTGGGAAGGTGCCAATATTTTATGGGTAACTTCTGAAAAATATTTTGGAGAGAAGGCAAATCAACCTACGGAATTTACTGAATTCCAATTGGATGAAGCACTCAATAAGTTATTTGAATACCGCAAAAACCGCATTCGCCCTGCTTTGGACGATAAAATACTTGTTTCGTGGAATGCTTTAATGTCGCTGGGTTATTTAACCGCCTTTGAAGCATTTGGAAGCGTAGAATTCAAAGCAAGCGCCATAAAAAATGGAAATTTCATCGTTACTAATTTTTGCCAGCCAGATGGTTCTTTGCTCAGAAATTTTAAAACGGAACGTGCAACAATACCTGGCTTTTTAGACGATTATGCTCTGACTATTCAACTTTTTATCCGTTTATACCAAAATACATTTGATGAATCATGGATTCAATTAGCGCAAACCTTAACGGAATATACTATACAGAACTTTTACGATGAAAATTCCGGATTTTTCTTCTTTACCAACAAGTTGAGCCACGATTTGATAGTGCGCAAATTGGAAATCAGTGATAACGTAATCCCGGCCTCAAATTCAATTATGGCAAACAATCTATTCATGTTGGGTACGCTTTTTTCAAATAATGATTGGAAACAAAATGCCCTACAGATGCTCAATAATGTAATGCCTGAAATGGAATCGAAACTGACCTATTATAGTAACTGGGGAACCTTACTGTTAAAAGTTACCCAGCCTTTTTATGAAGTGGTTATCTGTGGAAAGGAAGCTATGCAACGTAACCGTGAGTTAACCGTCAATTATTTGCCTCAAGCAATTATTTGCGGAGCAATTACCAACGATTCCAACATTCCGTTACTTAAAAACCGTTGGGTTGAAAATGCAACAAACCTCTATATATGTGTTGAAAACACCTGCAAACTGCCGGTAAAAACAGTGAATGAAGTATTATCAACTATTGCCAAATAAAAGGTCAACCTTTGTTTATTAAGGCCAATCGGTTTTTATTTCCAGCTTTATTCATTAAAATTCTACCTTTACGGCCTCAAATTTTGAACAATGAAATGGTTTTGGCAAAAAAGAAAATTAGCATTTGGCATTATTGGAATAATCTTCGTTTTACTAGCTTTTTTTGGGTTGCGGACTTGGTTTTTTAATCATTCAGTAGAACGGGTAAAAAGCAAGCTCGAATCGAACTATCATTTGCAGTTTACTATTGGAGAAAAGGAGTTTATTGGGTTGAATCAATTGGCCATTAACAATATACTTATAAAAGGTAGCCAAGGAGACACAATTCTTTATACCGATTCATTGTATTTGCAACTGAAGGTTTTGCAACTTTTGAAACAAAAGATACGATTCAAGAAAATATATGCACATCGTTTGGAAGGAACTATAAAGCAATCAGAAATTGAAACAGCATTTAATTCAAAGGAACCACTTCCTATTTCCAAATATACTAAAGGTTATCAAAATTATGCCCTTACCATGGAACGAATCGCTAAAACTGTTTTTTCGATGTTTCCAAACGAGGTTTTAATCGATAGTGCCAAAATTACCTATCAAAGTGCAAAAGGTGATTTTGAAATACTTTGTCCAACCTTTACTATAAATAATAATCAAATTAAAGGTCATTTGCAGTTTACTAATGGATTTGGAAATTTTTCAGAATGTAGGGTCAATGGCAATCTTGACTCTGATCAGGAATCGGTAACATTGAATTTGGAACCTTATTTGTCGGAAGTTGTAACCATTCCTGTTTTTGAACAAATATGGGGTCTTGGGATTCGTTTCGATACACTTCAATTTGGATTCAACGTATTGAGTGCCACATCCGATTTATTTAAATTCTCAGGGTATATAAATACAAACCAGTTGAGCATGAATCATTCAAAACTTGCTCCTAAACCGGTAATTATAAACCAAGGAAGTATTCATTTTAATGCTTCGGTAGGCAAAAAGATTATTGAAATCGATAGTTCATCGGTAATTACTTTGAATCAAATATCCTTCTCACCCTATATTTGTTACAAAAAACAATCGCATCGGGAATTGTCGCTTAAAATTATCCAAAAAGAGTTTGAATCGTCCTCGGTTTTTCAATCATTTCCTGAAGGATTATTTACTAATATCCGCAATATGAAAACTAAGGGTAAGGTCAGTTATGACCTCAATTTTAGGGTTAATTTAGATAACCCTGATAGCCTGTTTTTTTCATCGGAATTAACTAATGATAGCTTTCGGGTTGAACATTTCGGCGCTACCAACTTAACCCAGCTCAACGATACCTTTACTTATGAGGTTATATCAACCGATGAAAAAGTTCGTTCCATTTTTATAGGAATTCAAAACCCAAACTTTACTCCACTTCAAGAAATTTCCAATTACCTGAAATTTGCAGTAATTACTTCCGAGGATGGGGGCTTTTATTATCATAAGGGATTTGATTTGGAATCAATTAAAAAATCAATCAGCGATAACCTAAAGGAAGGCCGTTTTGCAAGGGGTGGCAGCACCATTACCATGCAATTGGTAAAAAATGTGTTCCTAAGCAAAAACAAAACCATATCCAGGAAACTGGAGGAACTATTGATAGTTTGGATGATAGAAAATCTGAACCTAACCACTAAAGACCGGATGTTTGAAGTTTACCTTAATATCATTGAGTGGGGACCAGGAATCTATGGAATTAAGGAAGCTTCGGAGTTTTATTTTGATAAAAAGCCATCGCAATTAACCTTGAACGAAAGTATTTTTTTGGCTTCAATTGTTCCTTCGCCAAAGAATTTCCGGTTTACTTTTAATAAAGAAGGGAACTTGCGGGATTATTACTCTGAATACTACCGATTTTTATCGGAAACCATGCTCAGCAGGAATTCTATTTTGCCTGAAGATACCATTGGACTTATACCAAACGTTATTTTAAAAGGGGAAGCAAAAAACTATCTCATTCAATCCGATTCTCTGCAACAAGATTCATTACCTGCCAGCATTATTGTCATTACTGATGAGGAAATTGATCCAGTCAAATTTTAAGCGATTTAATTCCACGTCCCTTTGTGGCTTCAGTGATGGAATACAACAGATTGCCCAGTCCTTTTGCGGCAGGTAGCTTTATAATGCAAGAGTGTTTTTTGTGTACAATTCTTTATTTATAAAAAACATACGCCGAAATGGGATCCAGTTTTGCAGACCCTTTCACCTTTTTACCATTCGGTTGATATCCATTATCCAAATCAAATGCTAGTATCCACTCCTCCGGACCTAAATCAAAGTCGATTGCCTTTTTATTAGCATTAAAAATTACAGCAATCTCTTTCCACGAATCGCTATTGGCATTATCTGTCAAAGTATATCCTATTAAACCGGGTTCCAAATCCATAAATTCCAAATGAGAAACTATCATTTCGGCTGTGGGCATTTTAAATGCCGGATGTTCTTTTCGCAATTGTATCAACCCTTTATAAAATTCTACCATATCGCGGTTTACATCTTTTAATCCCCAATCAATCCAGTTGATGGAATCGGGTGATTCAAATGAATTTTCAACCAACCGTTTTGTGCGCAGAAATTCTTCCCCGGCATGAAGGAAAGGCACACCCTGCGAAGTAAAAACAATGGTATTTGCCAGTTTATCCATTCGTTTGCGATCGGCTTCTGAGCTCTCTGGAGTTGAAAGAGCCAGCTTATCCCAAAGGGTATTGTTATCGTGGCACGAAACATAGTTAATGGTTTGGGTTGGATTGTTCGACCACGCAGTTTTTGAATTATTTACAGCTAAATAATCAACCTGTGGATGCTGGGTTGCAGCTACAATTCCAAATTTAACCGATTCTTCCATATCGGGAGCTCCGCTCACAAAACCTTTATTCTTTAAATTGTTCCAATGGCCTTTAATACCGTCACGGATTTCATCGCTGAAAGCTGCAACACCAACTATTTTTGGCATGTTTTGTTTTATACCTCTTTTATCAATGGGCAGTGGACTATCACCTGCAGTCCACCCTTCACCGTAGATGAATATTGATGAATCCAATACATATAATGATTCCGCAATTAAATTCATGGTTTCAATATCATGTATCCACATCAAATCGAAACGAAATCCATCCAAGTGATATTCATTTGCCCAGTACTTAACTGATTCAATGATGTATTTGCGCATCATGGCCCTTTCTGAAGCAGTTTCATTTCCACAACCCGATGCATTACTTAGTGTACCATCAGCATTATAACGAAAATAATATCCGGGAACGGTTTGCTCAAAACTTTGTTCCTTCAGGTTTCCTACATGGTTATAAACCACGTCAAGAATTACCCTAATTCCGGCCTGATGCAAGGCTTGCACCATTTGTTTAAATTCATTGATACGTGCATTCCCATTCGTTGGATCAGTAGAGTACGAACCTTCGGGTGCATTGAAATTTTGTGGGTCGTATCCCCAATTGTATTTTGGATTATCGGAATGCGTTTCGTCAATTGAACGGAAATCGAACGAAGGCAATAAATGAACATGGGTAATTCCCATCTCCTTTAAATGGTCAATACCAGTTGCCGAACCTTTAAGGGTTTTTGTTCCGGATTCAGTAAAAGCTAAAAATTTTCCTTTGTTTACCATTCCCGATTCCTTATGAATGGAAAAATCGCGCACATGAAGCTCATAAATAATAATGTCGGATGCCGAAATTAAAGCAGGTTTTGTGTCGTTTTCCCATCCTTTGGGATTGGTTGCGTTTAAATCGACTACCATAGCCCTTTTTCCATTTACGCCAACCGCAGTGGCATAAGGACCAGGAACTTCATTAAGCCAGGTTGTATCAACTTGTACTTGAAATGTATAATATTGGTTTAATAAATTATCATTAGTGTGCATTTGCCAAATTCCTTGCTTGGCTTTCTTTAATGGAATGATTTTAAGAGCTTCTCCACCCATTCCTTCAGTATATATACGAAGTATTACTTGATTAGCTGTTGGAGCCCAAAGTTTGAAAACCGTTTTTTCGGGGGTATAGGTTGCCCCCAAATCGCTACCCTCATATAATGGGTAGGAAGAAGGATTTTTTGGATCAAAACCAGTTTGATTGCAAGCCATTGCTGAAAAAATAATTAAAGCAATTCCTATTGAAAATCGTGTTTTCATACTTTATAAGTAGTTGGTTATTAGTAAATTTTAGCATTATGCATGAGGCAATTAGTCATTCTAAAATGAAATTATTTCATTAGGGGAATGAAACAACTCTATTTTCAGCTTATGTTAAAAAAATATCAACCGAATGAATTCAATTCTACTAATGCAACTTTGTGCCAATTATGTGAATAAATTCCTCACGGGTTGAAGGGTTACTTAAAAAAACTCCTGTAAAAGCTGAAGTAGTTGTTACCGATTCCTGCTTTTCAATTCCTCGCATTTTCATGCACATGTGAGCAGCTTCAATAACTACGGCTACTCCTTTGGGTTTCAGAGTATCTTGTATGCAATCTTTTATTTGATTGGTTAAACGCTCTTGAACCTGCAACCTGCGGGCAAAAACCTCCACAACCCGTGCCAGTTTGCTTAAGCCGGTAATGTAGCCATCGGGAATGTATGCAATATGCGCTTTTCCAAAAAAAGGTAACATGTGGTGCTCACACATAGAATAAACCTCAATATTCTTTACTAAAACCATTTGACTGTAATCTTCTTTAAACATGGCTGATCTCAGTATCTCCTCTGGGTTTGAAGAATAACCATGGGTTAAAAATTGTAGCGATTTGGCAACACGTAAAGGTGTCTTTTCCAAACCTTCTCTGTCAATACTCTCACCTAAGGCATCTAAAACTTGGGAATATAATGTGGTTAAGGTCTGAGTGCGTTTTTCGTTGTATTGATCAATACGTAAATATCCAAATTCATCGTCTTGATGACTTCCATTTTTTATTGTTTCCATAATACTTATTCTCCGTAATACTCAGCAAAATTATTTTCGGTTTCAACCAATTTCAGTTTATAAAGTCTGGCGCTGGTTTTATTTAATTCAACTTCTAATTCTTTCCAAATGGCAATAATGATGTTCTCATTGCTAATAATGGTATTCTGCAAGAAATCAACTTCAAGATTTAAATTGCGATGGTCAACTTTGTCAATTATTTTTGATTTAATCAATTTGCTGAGGTCTTTTAAATTAATTACTAACCCAGTTTTAGGATCTACCTCTCCTTTAACGGTAACGAAAAGTTCGTAATTATGACCATGCCAGTTTGGGTTGGCGCATTTCCCGTAAATGGCATAATTTTCCTCATCGGAATAAATGGGGTTAAACAATCGGTGCGCACTGTTGAATCGCTCGCGGCGTATTAAATATACCATACTCTGTTTTCAAACTGTTTATGCAAATATAGAATAAAGTTAGAATAAAAGTTTAACTTCAATAATTTATGAAATAGCCAATTGTAAAAATTAAAAAATAAGCAGATGAAACCCCCATGCAGGAAACTGTACAAATGCAAATGAAAATTTACATGGGGTGTTCCCCCGAAAAATCGGGGCAGGCTATTCGTATGCAATAATTGATATTCAATGAACTAATGATTATTTACGGATGAAACATTATCTTTGCATAAAATTTTAAAAAAATGATTGTAGTAACAGGAGCCGCCGGATTTATTGGAAGTTGTTTGGTAAGCAAACTGAATAAGGAAGGTTTTAAAGATATTGTTTTAGTAGATGATTTTTCGTCAGATCAAAAAAATAGAAATTTTGAAAGAAAAACCTATTCTGAAAAAGTGGATCGCGAAGGGTTTATAACCTGGATAGATAGCAACCATCGCTTTATTCAATTCGTTTTTCATTTGGGAGCACGCTCTGCTACTACCGGTTTTCCGAAAGAAGTTTACAACCATTTGAATTTAGAATACAGCAAAGCCGTTTGGAATAAGTGTGTTGAATATGGGCTTCCTTTAGTCTATGCCTCCTCAGCAGCAACTTATGGAATGGGCGAATTTGGTTATGATGATTCCCCTGAAATTGTTGAAAAGCTGCAACCACTCAATTTGTACGGCGAATCGAAAAACGATTTCGATAAATGGGCTCTTAAACAAGAAAAGCAGCCCTACTTTTGGGCCGGACTCAAATTTTTTAATGTATATGGCCCCAATGAATATCACAAAGGACGGATGGCTTCGGTAATTCTACATGCATTTAACCAAATTAATGCTACTGGCAAGATGAAGCTTTTTAAATCGCACCGCTCTGACTTTCCCGATGGGGGACAAACCCGTGATTTTGTCTATGTAAAAGACTTATCGGAGGTAATGCTTTTTCTGATGCATCATCGAAAAGATTCCGGGTTATACAACTTAGGAACTGGCAAAGGTCGGACTTTTCTCGATTTGACCCGGAATACTTTTAAAGCCATGGGCATTGCTGAAAACATTGAGTTTATTGATACTCCAATAGATATCCGCGACAAATACCAATATTTTACCGAAGCCAACATGGAAAAGCTGGCATTAATTGGTTATTCAAAACCTTTCTATTCCTTAGAAGATGGGGTGAATGATTACGTGAAAAATTATTTATTGAATGGTTATTATTTGTGATTGAGTTAGGGCAACCGCATTTAAGAAGTGAAATTTGAAATTCCCATTTTCGGTGCATAGATTATACATCATTTCAAAAAATCTATACAGCTTGCGCCGATTTTATACCGCAAATTCATATACCCTGGCTTTTAACCCGGGGCTATTTAAATTAAACCCGCCAAGGTGGGTTTTTAAATACTTTTGCCTTCTTTGTCAAGTTTAATCACCCCGTGGCTTTCAACTGTTTCCTAAATAACTTGCTGAATTAACGCTATTATAAAAAACCCCTTTCAATGTTTTATAAAATTTATAGTATAGATGCTTTATAGAAATAGTTAAACCCATTATATGTGTGTATAATTGAAACATATTCCCTGAATGCTTAGCTTTCAACAAAACCCAAAATCAGGCAACCCCTTCAATCTCAGGCAAGAGTTTGTTCCGGTAAATATGAACGTGTTATGCGGTTGTTACTGGTGGTTCCACCAATGGAAATGCAATCAAATGTCGTTTCCCTATTGGCGGTTTTATTGGAATAAAACTGCGGGAGTTTATGTATATAATGATAAAAGAATAAACCTGCAACCCGACCATTTAATTCTGATTCCACCTCATACCAAATTTTAGACAGAAATTGAAAACATTGCTCCCACGCCCGATATACACAAATTTGAATTGGTGGGCAACTGGACAATGTTTCGCGCGGCATTGATGTGGATAACATTGGTTTGGTTATAAACTACGACGTTCCCCACGATGCCGAAGATTATGTGCACCGCATTGGCCGCACGACCCGGGCAAGTTCCACAGGCGTTGGGCTAACTTTTATTAATGAAACCGATATTCCCCGTTTTGTACGGATTGAAAAGCTTATTAAGGATACCATCTTTAAGGCACCCAATCCGCCTGAAATTGGCGATGGCCCTGAATATAACCCACATGCCGTGCGCAAAATAAACCGGGTGCATACGCAACAAAAATCGGGAAAATTCAACAACCGCCGCCGCCAGCCCCGTTCACTTTAAACAAACTACTCCTAATTTCCGATTGTAATGTAAAAATATTTTCATTTAGCGACTACAAAGTCGCTAAAAGTTTTTATATTTGCGACCATATAGTCGCTAAAGTTGCATTATGGCTTTAAAAACATTTCAAAATCTCAGTTCTGATCGTCAGGAAGAAATCCTGATGGCATCATTCGAAGAGTTTGCTTTAAAGGGCTATCAAAGTGCCTCGTTATCGGAGATTATTAAAAAACTGGGTTTGGCTAAAGGTTCGTTTTATAGGTATTTTACCAATAAAAAAGAACTGTATTCATATCTAATTGAAGAATCATCAAAGCGACGTTTATCCAATCTGGAGGTCTTGTTAAACGATCCGGACATAGATTTTTTTGTACTCCTGAAGCAAAACTTTTTGGAAAAAGTCCGATTCGATATCGAAAACCCTTTGATTGGTGGATTCCTCTATAAAATAATGCATGAAAAGGATACCAGCGAGGTTTCTGGCCTAATAAAAAATCTCTATGGAAGGTTAATAGAACAGACTAAACAGATTCTGATGCTCGAAAAGTTTAAGAAACAACTTACGGTTACTGATCCTGAATTGGTTGCATTTCAGATTTTTAATACCCAACTTTGGCTATACGACTATGTAGCCTACAAATTTGGGATTGACTACGAGCAAAATATACGTAACAGGAAACCCGTATTGGACTTGCCCTTAAAGGAGTTGGAGCAGATAATTGAGATGTCGGTAGATATGCTCAGGAACGGGATTAAGGCTTCGGAGTAAGAGGAAAGATGGAGAACAATTAACATATATAAAACCAACAATATATGATAAAAGTAAGTGAACTTGTATTTCGCTATCCCAAACAAAAAGAAGATGCCATAAAAGGAATCAGTTTTTCAATTGAAAAAGGTGAAATATACGGGTTTCTTGGTCCAAGTGGAGCAGGAAAAAGTACTACTCAGAAAATTCTTATCCGGTTGTTGACAGGTTATAAGGGAACTATTCAGGTGCTGGGGAAAGATTTAACCCAATGGGACAACCGTTTTTATAATCATATTGGTGTGGGTTTTGAACTGCCCAACCATTATGCCAAGTTAACAGGCTTGGAGAACTTAGAACTTTTTGCTTCGTTTTACCAAAATCCCCGAAAAAACTTAATAGAACTTTTAGAAATGGTTGGTTTGCAAGATGCTGCCCATAAAAAAACCGAAGAGTATTCAAAAGGGATGAAGATGCGACTAAATTTTGTGCGGGCATTGATCCACAATCCTGAAATCCTGTTTTTTGATGAGCCCACTTCAGGGCTCGATCCAATAAATGCACGGACTATCCGGAATATTATAACCCATCTTAAATCGGAAGGAAAAACCATCTTTTTAACCACCCATAACATGCACGATGCCGATGAGCTTTGCGACCGGGTGGCTTTTATTACCAATGGTAAAATTCAAGCAGAGGGGGCTCCAAAAGCATTAAAGTTGCAATACGGAAAACCTTTATTGAGGGTGGAATATGAAAACCATGGACTGCATTCGCAGGAGTTTGAACTGGTTCAATTGGGGCAAAATGAGCAGTTTTTTAATTTACTGAAAAATCAATCCATTGTGAGTATTCATACCAGAGAAGCCTCACTGGATGAAGTTTTTATAAAAACAACGGGCGAAAAGTTAACCGCAACAGATCTATTTTAATATGCAACTACTTTTTAAAACCCTAAAATGGGATGTCTTTTTGCTTTATAAATATGGCATTGTGGCAGTGGCATTAGGCATTTCGGCCATTTATAGCTTGCTGCTTTTGTCATTAGATACCGCTGGGTTGGAAAAACTCGTGGCGATACTAATTTTTTCGGATCCGGTAATGTATGGTTTTTTATTTACAGCCGTGATGATATTGTTCGAGAAAGAAGCTCAAACCCATCAAGTATTGGCAGTTACACCACTTAGCACAGGCGGATATATTTGGTCGAAGGCATTGGCATTTACTTTATTGGCTTTGATTACCAGTTTCCTTATCATGTTAGCAGCACACCCGGCTTATTTTAATGTTTTTTGGTTTGTTCTGGCCATCTGTCTTTCATCGTTACTATTTATATTTATTGGGATTGTGGGTGTTTCGTTTGTCCAAAATTTCAACCAATTCATTCTCATCATCCCAATTGTATTGGCACCAATATGCCTACCATTTCTTCACTATTTTGGATTGTCCGATTCCTGGCTTTATTATGTCATTCCATCGCAAGCCTGCTTAATTTTGTTTGCTGGTTCGGTAAGTAAAGTGGCCGGGTGGCAATTGTTTTATGCCGTTGTTTATTTGTTGGCATTGAACTACCTGACTTATCGGTGGGCTTATTCCAGTTATAACAAACGCATCTTAAAAACAAACCGGAAATGAAAAAATATTTTGCAATTCTGCTGGCTGATATAAAAAATACAAAACGCGATCCTACTTTGCTTTTAATGCTTTTGGTACCTTTTCTGCTCTTAGTATTAGTTAGGTTTGCATTGCCTTTATTAAACCAGTGGTTGCCCGATATAGCAGCTTATTATTTACAGATTCTCACCTTTTTCGCGCTGCTTATTTCCATTTTTCCAGGGTTTATTCTATCGTTTATGTTGCTCGACGAGAAAGACAGTCAGTTATTATCCATCATTAAAGTAACTCCTGTTTCGCTTTCAGGCTTTTTGGCAACACGAGTGGTATTTGTGGTGATTTTGGGATTTTTGTTCAGTTTTATGTTTTTGTATTTCAATGGGTTGGTTCATTTTCCACTGCTTTTCACCACTTTACTTTCCTTGCTTAGCGCGTTAAATGGCCCTATATTGATATTATTAATCAGCTCGGTTGCAAAGAATAAAATAGAAGGAATGACCTTTTTGAAAGTGGCCAATATAACCCTCTTTATTCCGGTTGCAGCCTTTTTTATACAATCGCTTTGGGAATATGGCCTTGGGTTTTTACCGGCATTCTGGGTATTTAAAATTGCCGATAGCTTTGCCTTGGGATTACCTTTATTAGGTATTGGTGGTATAGGTCTTGCTATGCTCTTGTTTCTAAACTATTTAAGTTTTCGGTTTTGTTTAAAGCGGTTATCGGTACTTTAGCATCTCAATAGTTTTTGCAGGATTGTCAGAAGCAAAGACCGTATTTCCGGCTACCAGTACATCAACACCGGCATCGACTAATTTTCGTGAATTTTCGAGGGTAACACCACCATCCACTTCTATTAAAGTGTTTGAACCTGCTTTGGTAATCAACTCTTTCAGTTTGCTGATTTTTGCATAGCTATGTTCAATAAACTGTTGTCCGCCAAATCCTGGATTTACCGACATAATTAGAACCATATCAACATCATGAACAATGTCGTTCAAAACGTTTATGGGAGTATGCGGATTCAGGGATAACCCAGCTTTCATTCCTAATACTTTAATGGCTTGCAGTGTTCGGTGAAGATGAGGACAGGCCTCATAATGAACAGTAAGAATTTCAGCCCCAACTTGTTTGAATTGTTCCAGATAACGGTCTGGTTGTTCAATCATTAAATGCACGTCGAGTGGCTTTTTAGCAATTTTTTGCACGGCTTTAATCACCGGAAAACCAAATGAAATATTTGGTACAAACATGCCATCCATCACGTCAATATGTATCCAGTCGGCTTGACTATGGTTGAGCATTTCAACATCGCGGGCCAGGTTTCCGAAATCGGCTGCAAGTAAGGAAGGGGCAACTAATGGTGATTTCATGTTTTTAATTGTCAAGTTTCAAATGGTTTTTGATGTAATGCTGACCTTTATGTCGTTTCAAAATTAAAGTTTTATTTATTACGTCGTAGGTATTCCAACTAAATATTTTTGGTTTATTCCAGAACACAATTATATTGAATCAGCTAAAATGCAAAAGGGCTGCCTAACACTTTTAGACAGCCCTTTGCGAAATTATCCGGTACACAACACTCTACAACCTGTTATGTTATTTTGTTCAATAACCGTTTGAATCTTATTTTATAAGACTTCCAATATTTACTACTTCATTATTCAATACCAGGTTGTAAATATATACTCCTTGCTCCAATCCAGTGGAATTGAATTCAATAGTATATTTGCCTCTTGTGGTATAACCTTTTTCATTCATACCAACAGCCCTGCCATCGGCAGAGTACAGTTTAAGTTGTAGGTTCCCCGGATGCTGAAGTTCAAAAGTAAAAAATACTTTATCGGTAAATGGATTCGGAAATACCTCAACACCTGAAATTGTCAAATCAGGTGAAGATTGACCAATTTCTACCATAATGGGCATTGTTTTAGTGGCAACTCCGCCTCTACCGTCATTGGCAACAATTTCGCAATCAATGGTACCCACCGAAACCGCCGTAACTATAACTAAATTTCCTCCAACCAGAGCAGAAGCAACCGTATTGTTTGCAGTTGTTACCGTATAGGTTAATTTATCAGAATCGGCATCGGAAAACATGGTATCCAGATTAACAATTAAGTGTTTATCACTCATTTTTAAGTATAAGCTTTCCGCCGAACTAACATATTCCGGTACTGTATTATTAGTTACCAATAAATGGGCTGCAACGGTTTTCTGGCTATTAACAGGGTCGTTGCTTGAAACAATAATTTGTGCATCATAGGTCCCATACTCAATTCCTTCAGTAATAAAGGTAACCGCTACATTTTGGGATGAACCTGCCGGGATGCTACCTGATAAAGTTTCAGATGTTAGCCAAGATACTGAATTACCAAGGTGAATGTTATCGATGCTCGGATAAATGTAATTGTACCAAGGATAATTTGCCGGAGCAATAAATCGTAAACCATATACATCACTTGTTTCAACCGTTACATTAACCCATTTGCTCCAATCGGTAGAACCGGTCAAATCAACTTCTTTGCTCCAAATTAAATTCCAATTTATATCAAAAGCTTCAACATTGATTAATCCAACATTTTCGGTTGGATAGCTTGCATAAGGAAAACAATTCATCTGGAAATAGCTAATATAAACAGGGTTTTGAAAGTAAACATATGAATCGCCATATGGATAACTACAGTATAAATGCCCCCCGCCATCATTTGTCCATACCATATTTCCGCTAAGGTAAACACCATCAGTTCCAGTATCAAATGTCAATACAGAATTGGTTTGAGAGGTATCAACTGAAATAGCGGCAGCAACACTTTGGCTTTGTGTTGATGCTTTCATTTTCTTGTTGTTAGTACCGTTCATTCCATTATTATCAAAAGTTGATTCTAGTTTCGATATTACATTCATATCGATACGTTTTACAGATATTTCATAGTTCAAATTGCTTCCCCCATTGGTATTGTTGATAGTTATGGTTTGAGTTTCCGTTTCATTCACATCCAAATAAGATGAAATTGAATCGGATGATAACGAAATTACCGGAGGCAATACCGATTTACCGGCTAAAACAATCTCAACTGTTGGACTTGAATGAGCATTCGACTTCAAGAATAAACTTCCGGCATCGGTTTGTAATTCATTTGCATTATAGTGCACCATTAATTGTATCGTATCGGTTGGTTCTAATGAAACAGCACTGAATTCAGGAACAAAGTGTTCATTGGTTGAGTAAATTTCATTGATTACCAGTGGTTTATTCCCGATATTTTTAATCAATATACTCAAGGTATTACCAGAACCCTGAAAAACCTGTCCAAAATCAAGTTGAGCAGGGACAACCTCAATTTCGGCAATTCCAGTAACATGCAGGTGGGCAGGAACTTTCACTATTGGATTAACCGGATCGTTGCTGTTAATTACAACATAAGAATCGTATTCTCCTTCAATTAGTTTGGTAGCATCAAAGGTAACCGCTATATTTTTGTTAGAACCCGCAGGAACAGTTCCTGATATTGGTTCAACCTGTAGCCAAGAAATAGAACTACCAATGTGGATATTATCAATGCTAGGCCAAAAACCATTATACCATGGATAACCACCGGGAGCTTTTAATTCCAGGTAAGAAATATTATTGGTTTCAACTGTTACATCAACCCAAGTGCTCCAATTGGCAGTACCAGTTAAATCAATGGTGGTACTCCAAATCAAATTAGTATCTATATCATACGCGTTAACATCGATATATCCACTCCCAACTTGATAACTTGCATACGGGGAGCTATTCATCTGAAAATAACTGATATTAACAGGAGATGGGAAGAAAATATAATTATCAACTAAATAATCTCCACAAAATAAATGTCCACCTCCGTCATTGCTCCAATACATGCTTCCGCTAGTATAAACACCATCATAGCCATTATCAAATGTCAATACAGAATCGGTTCCAAAAGTACCGGCGGAATTTGGGGAAACAATAGGCAGGTTACTTAAGGGAACATTCGAGTTTCCTTTTGTAGAAACAGTTTTTGAATGACTATCTATAATTGCTTTTAATTTTAACGCTTCATCGGTACTGATACGCTCTACTAATAGTTCATAAATTAAATCACTTCCACCAGTTGAATTATCAATGGTTATTGTCTGTACCACGCTATCGTTGGTGAACAAATCGGCGGCTAATGAGTCGGGTGTTACCTCAATTACCGGAGGCAATACCGATTTACCGGTTAAAATAATCTCAACCGTAGGACTTGAATGAGCATTCGACTGCAGGAATAAACTTCCGGCATCGGTCTGCACTTCGTTGGCATTATAGTAAACTTGAATGGTCATTGAATCCTTTGGTTCTATTGAAACAGCATGTAATTCCGGTACGAAGTGTGTATCGGTTGAGTAAATGGTATCTATTACCAGTAGGTCTGTCCCCGGGTTTTCAATTGTTACTAATATCGAATCGGTTCGTCCGGTAAATAATTGTCCAAAATCAAGTGAAGCCGGTGAAACCTCAATTTCGGGAACTCCGGTAACATGCAAATGGGCAGGAACCTCGATAACCGGGTTAATTGGGTCATTACTCTTAATTGTAATATAGGAATCGTAATTGCCACCAAAAAGGTCAGTAGCATCAAAGGTAATGTTAATATCCAGACTGGTTCCGGCTGGAATGGTTGCCAATTCAATATCAGGCTGTAACCATTTGCTCCCCGATAAGTAATTAATGGTGTTATAAAATAAAGCCGGAACATCGCCTATCCAGGTACCTGACCAAGCTATAAATAGGTTTAAGGCCACCACATTACCCTTTGTACCAACAAATATCCCTTGATTAGTAAACTCAGCAATATCTTCTGAATTTGCGCTTATGGTAGCATCCGATAATGAGGTTCCGGAATATATGTACTCAATGCCTTTCATAATGCTATGATCGGCATTATACCAACCCAATTCATTATAACCAATGGAGTTTGCTAAATTGACTGGCATGTATCCTTCAGATAAAAATCTACCACTAATCATAAAATTGCCATTGTAGAAAACAGGTACTGTTATTATTAAATTACCACCGTAATCTACAAAGTCGGCTAAAACATTTCCTAATGCAGTTGCATCCGTCCAACTCCCATTATTACTTACAATAACTGTTTTGTATGTTAATAATGTTTCGAGTGTGACCTGATAAGTATCTGCATCAAGAGTGCTTATGTTCAAGTCGGGATATGTATTCAGTAAACCGGCTATTTCACTTACATCACTGGCATCATCGTATAATATTAGTACATTGCCAACACCACTCACTTTTTTAGAGATTTTGTTTACCGGCACCAATTTGTAATCCCGCAATGAGTTGTACATAGAATTGATATTCGCATTTTGAGAATCAACTGATCTCTCGATAGGAATTCGATTTGTTTCAATTTTCCTTCCCGCAATTGAAAGGGTTATATCCAGATTGCTTCCTCCGACCGAATTATCGATGGTTAAGATATGTATTTCGATTTCGTTGGTAAGCAAATCGGCTGCCAATGAATCGGGTGTAACGGAAATTATCGGAGGCATTACCGATATGCCGGATAAAACAATGCCGACCATTGGATTTGTTTGTGCATTCGACCGAAGGAATAAACTTCCGGTATCGGTTTGTACTTCATTACCCGAATAATATACTTGCAAGGTTGCCGTTTTTTTGGGGTCAATTGAAATTGAATTTATTTCAGGAGTAAAGTGAACATCGTTAGAATAAATTGAATCAATTACCAAGAGGTCAGTCCCCGGATTAATTACTTTTATTGTTAATGAATCGGTCTGTCCGGTAAATAATTGTCCAAAAATAAGTGAATCGGGGGTAACCTCAATCTCAGGAACCCCGGTAACGTGCAAATGGGCAGGAATTTTAACTTTCGGATTAACCGGATCGTTGCTGTTTATAATAATATAAGAATCATAATTACCCCCAAAAAGGTCAGTAGCATCAAAGGTAAAATCGATTTCTTGGCTGGTTCCGGCCGATATATTGGCATTTTGAACAGAAGTAGATAACCATTTACTGCCACTTCCTTCATCTGCCGCTAGAGCAGAACCCTGGCCAACAAAAGAAGAAATTTCGTTTCCATTATCCGGGTCCAATACTCTTATTTGACCATTTAAATCGGCTACAAACAATTGATTTAATGAATTGGAATAAGCCAATCCATAAAAAATATAGTCTAAATCGAAATAATTTACCACCTCTTCAGTTTCCAGATTAAATTCAATGATGGTAGCAAAATCAATTGCAGCAAACACCGTTCCCCGGTTCCCGGCATTAGTAAGTCCTCCTCCAAAATGATATCCGTACAGCAGTGTATCAACTATTTGTTTGGTTTCAAAATCAATTTTATAAAACTGATCCTTACGATTATCAGTAGCTAGTAAATAAGTTCCATCAAATCCAAGCCCATCAAGATATCCACCAATTATCATAGTACCCTCTTCTGCACCGGTATCGGCATTTAATTTATATATAGTACCAGTTTCATCAGAAAAATAGATATTGGTACCATCAAATGCCAATCCTTCAGGTCCCCAAAAATCAATGTTAGAAGTATAAATAACATGGAATACTGAACCCGTTATAGGGTCCAATTCAACAATTTGATTGAGATTCAAATCGGTAGCAAATAACCGAGAGCTTCCTTTTGAATTTGCTGATAAAGGGGCAGTATTAAATGCTTTATTTTCCGGTTTTATAAGCGATGTGTAACTTCTGGAAACTTTTGATTTAAGGATTTCCAATTTTTCATTGCTAATAATCGTTGTTGATACTTGGTTTATTGGTTTAATATCTATTGAAACAATCAATTCGCTTTCGCCGGCAGTATTATCAATGGTTAATGTCTGTTTTTCGGTTTCGTTGATATGCAAATCGGCTGCCAATGAATCGGGCGTAACGGAAATTACCGGTGGTAACTCTCCAAAACCTGTGAGAATAATCGTTGCAGGATTATCCATGGCATTGCTGTAAATTGTCAAGGTATCCACGTAATGCAATTCTACTGCAGGGGCAAAACTCACGGTAATGTCAATTTTACCATTCTTATACACAGGTTTATCCGAAAAAGGGTGCACTATAAATGCCCCATTACTGGAAACAATATTTGAAATATCCAGACTATCGGAACCCGTATTGTTAACTTGGAACGACAAATCAGTAGTATCTGTTATAAATACATTTCCATAGTTTAGCGAATCTAAGCTAACCAAAGCATTTGAAAAACCATTGACATGCAAATAAACCGGAAATTCAATTTCAGGATGCAACGGATCGTTTGAAGAAATTATAAGACGATCAATATAGTTGCCTGGAATAAGCGAATCACTCGACAATTCCAGTTGTATTTCTACACTATCATTGATAGCCACATTACCCAAATTGGGAACTATTGACTTAATGAAATTGACCTGAGGAGCAGTAGATATAGAAACGGCAAGACTATCATGAATATAATCGGTATTGAATGCTACTTGCAATCCTTGGGTTCCATCCTCGTTTTCAATGCCAACCGTAGAGTAAATTAACGGCCCATTCATTTGAAGGTATTGAATTTTTATAGAACCATCTTTAGCCAGAATAATTTGAAACGTATTAATACCACTGTTACCTATAACATTAATGTTTTGATATTGGACAATAAAATTATTGTCCAATGCCTGATAATAAATTGAACTTCCGTTATTGGGGTATAAATCATCCCAAAAAGCTGCTATCAATGCATTTGGCGTATATGTGTTTGGTATTTGATTATTTGATAAACTATAAGCCCCATCACTGTTAAAACTAATAAAACCATTGGATGATATATAAACATTAGAATAATCTATATCATAAAAACTAAAGGTGAAAGGTAAACTGGCTTCAACATAACTATCATCCCCCAAATATACTTCAGTTCCAGTAGCCGAAATATCATGCCAGTTGAATTTCGGGCCACCCGACTCATCGCTATCAATCCATCGGTAGCCAAAGCCATCTACTCCATCATCACCGGCGCCCGTAATTACAGGATTCCCTTTCCGGGTATCGGTTTCTCCTTTTTTAGGTTCATAATCAAATGAAATTTGTGAAGTATTATTCTTTTCACCAAGTGATGAAATAATAATGGTTCCTTCACTTTTGATGGAATAGCTAAGGCTCTCTTTTCCAATATTTTTCAAATACAACGATGCGGTTTCTGTATTTCCTGAATCAAGCACTGCATAAAGTGATGAAGGATTAATCAAAGCAATAGGTGCATCAAGCGTTTCTGCGCTTACCACATTTGATATTTCCGGTTTATTCCCATTAATATCTAATGCCTTTATGGCAAAATAATACTGTGTTCCAGGAGTCAGTCCTGTCAATATACAAGTTTCATTATTTCCGCTTTCCTTTGGTTTTGGTGTTGCCATGTAACGGTGGCTTGCATCAAAGTTTGCAGCATCGATTGGATTGGTTGAATACCGCAAATCATAAGCCGAAGCTTTACCCAAAGTGCTATCATTTCCGGTTGAAGTCCAGTTTAGTTTTATTGAAATTTCAGTAACATCAGTTGTCAAAAGGTCATTAATTGGCGATGGCGGAATGCTGTCGTTTGAGTTTAAAGCGGTAAATGCATTAATCCTACCACTACCTAACATTCCGGAGTAATTGGTATTGAGTTCATCAATACTATCAGTGGTGGTAATAATTAAATCCCGTAAAGCCGCACTGGAAAAACCGGGGCCTCCATATTCCGACACCAATAAAGCGGCCATCCCCGAAACATGTGGACAAGCCATGGAAGTTCCTTGATAAAAACCATAGCTGTTGCCGGGTAAAGTGCTCAAAACCCCCTGTTCAGTAACATTTGTTTCTCCGCCGGGTGCTGCAACATCAACCCAAGTGCCATAGTTTGAATACCAAGCTTTAGTATCATTGTGTGTTGTGGATGCAACAGAAAGTACGGGTTCATAATATCCTGGGTACCAATCCATATATGAGTTATCGTTTCCTGCGGCAAAAATTACCATTCCTCCAAACAAAGGCCCATTTTGAACCCCATTTGTATCATTACCGGCAACAGCAATAAAATAATCAATGGCATCTAATACCGATTGTTCATATTGTCCTGATGAAGTATATCCCCAACTATTTTGGGCAATTACAGCACCATTATCGGCCGCATAAATAAATGCCTCATCAAATCCATCGGAATTGGACGATCCAAATACAGCACACGACATAAGCCGAACACCACCGTTGGAACCTGATCCTCCGGCAATTCCACTTACACCTATTCCATTATTGTTTACGGCACCTATTGTCCCACCAACATGTGTTCCATGTTCACCTGGGGTGTAAGTACCTTGGTTGTCTCCAAAACCGTATCCGTGAACATCGTCAATATATCCGTTATTATCGTCATCAACTCCTGTGGTGCCTGTTGCCTCAAGTTCATTAACCCACATGGCTCCCGCTAAATCCTCATGGGAATAATCTACCCCTTGATCGATAACTGCCACAACCACGTTGTTTGAGCCCTTCTGTATTCCCCAGGCATCCTGCAACCGTATATCAGCACCTGGAGTCCCATTGGTTTGTCCGGTATTCCAATAATGCCATTGTTCATTATATCTGGGATCGTTAGGGATCCAATTTAATACTGGTGTAATTTTATCTTCCGAACCATAAAGCTGCTTGTCGAGTTTAGCTTCTACTGTATTTATTTCAGTCAACCCTTTAAATTCACTGATACACTTTTGATAATCGGAATTTTTAGAATTAGCCAGTTTAATTTCATACCATAAATGAAGGCCGTACTGCATATGCCTGGCTTCAAATTTGCCGGCAGGCCTATAAACCCGCTTCATTTCTATACCTTGGTATTTGGTTAATAACCTGTCAACTGTAGCAATCCCGGTTTGAATATTGCCGATTCCTGACTTTTTTATGGACGTTTTTTCATAAGCCTGGATTGACTTTTCAACGTCCGGGCTGAACTTCATCCTTAATGTTTGTTGACCCGAAACTGATAAACTTATTAGTGCCATAAGAAGAATCATGCTCCTTCTTAAGTAAGGTTTTGATTTCATCATGAAATAAGAGTTAAAATTGTGTACTTTTTTTATTTGATAATTTGGTTGTGTGATATTTTGTAAAAATAGATAAATGTTTGAGAAATTCAAGAATTTGAATATAACTTAATAATAATGTTTTTACATGACAAGGCCCTGATAACTATGAAAACGGATTCAAAATAGATTAACAGTCAGTAATATATATTAATTTCAATTATAAAGGTGCTATTGAGAAAAGGTGAGAAAATACTAAATCAATGAATAAGGACAAGTGGGTAATTCAATTATAGAATGCCTAACTTTCAAAGGAATAACGGCAAAATACTAAAAGAAAACCAGAAATTTCCGGTTTTTTGCTATCCTAAATAGGCTTTTAAATTTTTACATCGTGAGGTTTGTTTCAGCTTTCGAATGGCTTTTTCTTTAATCTGCCTAACCCTTTCGCGGGTTAAATCAAACTTTTCACCAATTTCTTCCAAGGTATGTGGCGGCGTGCCGTTTAATCCAAAATAATACCGGAGTATATCTGCTTCACGCTGCGATAAGGTAGTTAACGTACGTTCAATTTCTTTTCGAAGGGAATCGTTAATCAGGTTTCTGTCGGGTAGAATCCCGTCTTTATTGGGTATTACTTCATACATGCTACCATCTTCGCCTTGTTGTAAAGGGGCATCCATTGAAATATGCCTATTGCTCGATGCCAATGCCTTTTTAACGTCATCGGCATGAATATCAAGCATTTTAGCAATTTCTTCAGCGGTTGGTTCCCGCTCAAATTCCTGCTCCAAGCGGGCTAATGTTTTATTTATTTTATTAATGGAACCAATTTTATTTAGAGGCAACCGAACAATACGGGCTTGTTCAGCCAATGCCTGCAAAATAGATTGGCGAATCCACCATACGGCGTACGATATGAATTTAAATCCCCGGGTCTCATCGAACCGCTGAGCTGCCTTAATTAAACCCAGATTCCCTTCATTAATTAAGTCGGGCAAACTGAGTCCTTGATTTTGATATTGCTTTGATACTGAAACAACAAACCGTAAATTACCTTTTATTAATCGGTCAAGGGCAGAACTGTCGCCTTTTTTTATTCTTCGGGCAAGATCCACTTCTTCATCCGCTGAGAGCAATTCTTCTTTTCCAATTTCGTGCAAGTATTTATCCAGCGACTGAGTATCGCGATTGGTTACTTGCTTTGTTATTTTAAGTTGTCTCATGGGAATTTCCTATCAGTTTAAGCATTAACAAATTACAATTGACTCACAAAAGTATTCAACCAGGATTCAATTCTACTATCACTCAATTCTTCCTCATGGTCTTCGTTTAAGGGCAATCCAACAAATTTACCATCTACAATGGCTGCCGATTCATTGAATTCATATCCTTCGGTAGGCCATTGACCAATTACGGTGGCACCGTTTTCGACCAACACATTATAAAATGTACGCATGTCGTCAACAAAATTATTGGTATAGGCTAATTGATCGCCTAAACCGAAGATAGCCACTTTTTTACCAGTAAAATCAATGGTTTTGAATGTTGGCATAAACTGATCCCAATCGCTGCTGGTATTCTTATGCGACCAAGTATGGGTACCAATGGTTGAGCCACCTATTATAAGACTCTTATACTCAGAAAGTGAATCTTTATTAGCCTCTTTAACTGGTATTAACACGATTTTTTCAATACCAATTTTGTTAGCAATTAATTTAGCAATTCGTTCGGTGTTGCCACCTACAGGCCCGTATAGCACCGCAATCTTGTTTTTCATAAAGGGAATCGTTTGGTTAACGTAATCACAAAGTTATAATTAATTTTTACTTTTCAAACTGGCTATAGCCAAAATGAGACCAAGCACCACACTTAATGCGGCAGCAAACAAAACTTGATAATCGGAAGGCAATAAAAAAGTTAAGGTATGCGCCGGAATCCAGAAAATTGGAATTGTTTTTTTAAATACAAAATGCCATTGCACTTTCCAGTCAATGGTTTGAAAAATTTGAGCAAAATTGATGGGTATAATTAAGCTTTTTAGTTTTCCATTGTAATACGAAATGTGCATGTCGGTAATTTTATGAAATGTCATCATTACCGGTGCATAAATAATATTCATGGCAATACTTATTGAAAGTGCCACACCTAATTTTGTATAGGATAAGGTTTGTTGCATGGATTGCACCGCATCTGAAATTCCTAGATATTGAAGAAAGATTGGAATACCAGTGGCGAAAATTACAAAAGCCATTTTAATTGTCAACCCGATAAGGCCCCAAATCAATGCTTTTGGTAGCACACCAAACGTTTTGCGATAATAGTTCTCAGTGCGTATCCGTAACCCCAACATTTCGCCAAATGTAGCTAACACGGCAAATTTTATAAAACTGGTAATCATACCATGGTCTTTGTTGAAAAGAGTGTAAGCCTGACGACCAGATTCCCAGAATAATAGCGGAGAAAGAATTAATATTACGATACCTAATAAAAATATGTCTTTTCTTTTCATCTATTTTATAACTGCCGGTTTATCTTTATAATATGGTTCAAAACCTTTTTTAATTCCTTTGGAAATTCTACTCCAACTCAATCCGATAGCCAACATGAGAATTAAAACAAAGGCTATCATTGCTTTTTCTTGTTTCGATAAATTCTTCAGTTGCATATAACTTTTTATTAGCAGCCGATGCTTTTTCCAATCCATTAACAAGCAAATATGGGTTTGGTTTATAATGATGACAAATTGCAACGGTTCTTGTTTATTATTTTTCAATTCGTATCCGTGCATCTACTGCTACAATTTGGTCTTTTTTTCCTAACAGCGGATTGATATCCATTTCTGCAATTTCAGGAGCAGCCATACAAAGTGCGGCAGTCCGGGATATAACTTCGGCAAATAATTGTTCGTTTACGGGTTCTTGCCCTCTGATGCCTTGAATTATTTTGTACGACCGTAAATTCTGAATCATTGAAAGTGCTTCCTGATGATTAATGGGTGCCAGGTTGGCTTGAATATCTTTTAATACTTCAATAAAAATTCCACCCAATCCGCATAAAACTAACGACCCAAATTTGCCTTCTTTTTTTGCTCCAACAAACAGCTCAGTTCCCGATAGCATGGGCTGTATCAGAATTGCGGTAGTATCCTTAATTTGTATCATCCGATTGAATTCGATGGTTACCTGTTCCAAAGTTTTTACATTTAAAACCACACCTCCTACATCCGATTTATGAATTGGTCCAACCACTTTCATAACCAATGGGAAACCCAACAGTTTGGCTTTATTTAATGCTTCAGGTACGTTATCAACAACGGCCTCATTTGCGCGGGGTATTCCGGCTGCATCTAATAATTCTTGAACTTGATCGGGTTCTAAATATCCGTTTGATGCTGATTCGATAATCATACGGATTTTTTTATGATCAACGGTTGGCATAGTATTGTCTGTAGGTTGAGGTTTTGGAGTATTATACACCTTGGTTAGCGCATTACCTAGCATCACCTCGTCGGGAAAATTAATCCGCCCTTTTGCAATAAAGTGTTTAATTTCATCGGCTACATTAACTATGGAAGGAAGTATGGGATATATGGGTTTTTTGCAAGTATTCATTTTTTGATGCAGCAAATCATACACTTCATATACCTCAAATAAACCGGGGCTGCCAAAGATAACACACATGGCATCAATGGATTCAAAATCGTTTTCGCACGCATCAATAATCTGGCCTAATTGCTCTGCGGTGCCTGTGGCCAAAAAGTCAATTGGGTTAGCAACCGATGAACCGGAAAAGAGTTTTTCAAGTAATTCAGCAGCTTTGGGTCCTTCCAAATGGGGTACTTGAAGTCCTCCATTCGATAAAGCATCAGTAAGCATCACGGCAGGGCCTCCGGCATGAGTAATAATGGCCATGTTTTTTCCTTTAAGTTCAGGATGCATAAATACAGCGGCAACGGTAGCCAGTTCGCTCCGGCTATAACAACGCACAATACCCGCTTTGCGAAAAAGCGCGTCCACAGCCACATCGCTATTTGCCAAAGCTCCAGTATGCGACGAGGCTGCGCGGCTTCCCGCTTCTGAGTCACCAGCTTTAATGGCAGCAATGCAGCAACCCTTTTGTATTAACGAAGTTGCATGTTTTAAAAGCATATCTGGTTTGTTTACACTCTCAATATATATGAGTTTAACCCGGCTACTTGTGCGGGGATCGAAAGTTTCATCTAAATATTGAAGAATATCTTCAACACCCATTTGGGCGCTGTTACCCACAGAATAAACGCTGGAAAAAGTAAGACCATTTGGAACTCCTGCTTCCATAATATAAACTGCCGTTGCACCTGAACCTGAAATAAAATCACACCCTTTTGAATCCAATTTTGGAATAGGGGTGGTAAATACTCCGCTGTAGTTTTGATTTAAAACGCCAATGCAATTTGGACCGATTAACACTCCATTTACCTTATTTATGGTGTCAACAATTTGATTTTCCAGTTTTGCACCCTCTTCATTTTCTTCGCTAAAACCGGCTGATAGAATGATGAAAGCACGGGTGTTTTTTTGATTGATCAATAATTCAACAGTTGCCGGACAAAACGTGGCTGCAATAGCAAGGATGGCCAAATCAGTTTCAGGTAAGTCTTTTACATCGCGGAACGATGGCAAGCCCTGTACCTGATCCATTTTAGGGTTTACCACATACAACGATCCTTTAAAATGATGGTCGATAAGGTTTTTCAATACTTTTCCACCGGGTTTGTGAATATCGTCGGAACCACCTATTACGGCTATACTTTTGGGATTTATTAATTGCTGATTTATCATGATTGGTGCTATTTTGCGGCAAATTTAGAAAAGCGTTTACATATTAATCAGGGCTTTGAGTATGTTATATATTTTTGGCTACATGTTATAGAATAGTAAATTCAACTATTGTATTGAATTTTGAGAAACATACTATTAGCAAGTTACTTATTAAACATGAAAGAAAAATGGTGGGATGAGCATAGTAGCCATGGTGTATTAATCTAAAGCATAAAAAACCCTGAATCCATAACAGATTCCTGGTTTTTTATTTCACTTTTCCACCTTTCCATTTTTCCTGCTTTTTCCAAATAGAAATTTACTATTCCTTTCCATCCACATAGTCTTGCAAATAAGCAAATTTTGGAGTCAGTTTTCCATTTTTAGTAATGGTTGCCCTATCGATGATTCCGTTTTCATCATCTCCAAAAAGAGCCGGAAACACCCGTTCAAACAAATCGTGGCCAAAATCGCGGCTGGCATCACGGGGCAGTTCGCCGGGTAAGTTATCAACCGACATAATGGTAACGTTCGTAGGTCGGGTAAATGCCACTTCTTCAATTCCCAACTGAGGATTGTATCCAAAAAACGGATTATCAATGGTTGTTGCCCTCAAAGTAGAATGTATGGGTCCATTTACATCGCAACTAATGTCGGCAATAACCGTAATTTTAAAATTTGTATCCAAATAGTCATTCTTTTCAATAAAATAAGGTGATTTATTATCCCAAAAATGGCAGGCAATAAAAATATCGGTTACCTTGGTATAGGGTTTAAACGTAGATTCATAATCGGTCGGATTCTGAATGAAATGGAGCATATCGAACAATTGCCCATCTTTCCGCTTCACATAATGCATGGGTTCAATCTGGCAATAAACAGCTTCAGTAAAAATCTCGGTTAAAAATTCCTTTGGGGTAACCTTTTTCAGATTCAATGCATTCATAACCTCCATTGCCCCATTGGCTACTCTTCCTCCACCCGTAATCAATATCTTGATGGGTTTCAGCTCAATCCTTTTTAAACCGGCAAACAACTCATCCATATCGTGGCATTCATGAGCCGGTTTGAGCCTGAAATTATTGGTGCGCTTGCCACGGGCCCTCAACGCATTGTATGCCCCCACAATACCGGCCCACCGCCCAAAGGCAACAATACGGCTTCCATCGGGTTTGGTAAGGTACTCGTAATCGATAAGTGTAATATTTTTTTCCAGAATGACACGCAATAGCTCCCGGTTATGGGGTTGCTTTTTTGCTACATGGGCAAAGAAAATATAGGTTTTTCCGGGTATCAGGTTAACTAATTTCACCTCTTTTACCCCAAGCAAAACATCGCAAGCACTCATTTCACAATCCATATCAACATCAAGGTACATATACTCATCATCGGCATAACAGCGGAATGGCGAGGGTTCAACACAAACGGTAACATTTGGAAACATTCTATGGATGTCGGCCACTTGGGCAGGAGTAACCGGTACCCTTTTATCAGGAGGAATTTTTGTTTCGCGGATGACCCCCATTCGGATATTTTTTATCATATCAGTAAGTTAATTTTAATAAGGTATTTAATGGAATGCTTCATAATTAAATAAAATACAGCGCACGAAATTAAGAAAAGGCGAGAATTTAAACGGAATACCTGATGTGATAAACAACAGAATTTGTATCTTTGCAGCCTTTCTTGCAATAAATCACAAATAAAAGTTGCAGAAATAGTTCTTTGGGGCTGACCTGGTTTTGACAGCAAGATGAGGTGGTATGTAAGCATGACGGGCGTTGTGAAGCCGGCCCGTAAATCCCGGGCACAAACTTTATAACTGGCGAATCTAATTACGCTCTTGCCGCTTAATCGAATCATAGTAAATTAAGCATCCGCTTCGGCGGAATTCCGGTTCTAGGAACTGGAACAAGACGTCTCCCGGTGGCTGCTGTTCTGAGGCTTACCGACCCGGAGGCGTGGAAAATTCGGGACTAGCTTGTACTTCGCTCCGCGGTACAGGCAAAATTAAGGAGATAAGGCATAAGTCGGTAGTTTGGATCCAGCTTACGCACGAAAATCAAGTCTGAACTAAGCATGTAGAAAGCGTATGGTCTCCTTGTTTGGACCCGGGTTCGACTCCCGGCAGCTCCACCAGACAGAAAAACAAATTACCGCAAAAAAGCCCAATGTACTGATACATTGGGCTTTTTGTTTTAACTCGGCCTTATTTGGTATCAAAGAATTATCTTTTTATTTTTACCCCATAATGGTTAGTTTTATATCTTTGAATAAAACCACAAATGCCATTAAACCCTAATATGGATAAAAAGAGCTTTTCTGAACGTGATATTTGCACCAAATTCATAACTCCAGCAGTTGAAAAATCGGGGTGGAATAAACTTACGCAGTTTTTAGAGGAGGTTTCATTAGAATACATAAATCGTTGTAATAACTTTATGAATGCAAGAATATATTACGCATCAATGGGAACAGGTTCTAGTCCTTCAATGAAAAACATAACAAGGAAACATATGAAAAGGGTACTAATACCCTTACCACCACTTTCTGAACAGTACCGCATCATTCAAAAATTAAATGAATTAATGCATACTTGCTATGCCTTAGAAGCCACTATTAAAGAAAGTGCCTCACAAAACGAAAAATTATTGCAACAGGTTTTGAGGGAGGCGTTAAGAATTCCTGTGGGCAAGGTTGGCATAGAAATGGAGAATGTAGAATATTAATAAACCTTAGTATGACTTTTGACCCTGAATTTAAAAAAGCCTTGCAATTACTGCCTAGCCACGAAAAAGACAAGCTCATTTTAAGGCTGCTTAAACACGATTTGCAGTTAGCCAGTGTACTGCGATTTGAATTGGTTGATACCGATTCGGTTGAAGATAAGCGGGAAAAGGTAAGAAATAGCATTATCAAACGCATACAACAAGCTACCAAACGGTATTATTCCCCGGGAATTTTATTAATGGATGTTCGAGAAATAAGCGGCGAAATAAACGAACATGTCTCCATTACAAAAGATAAGCAAGGTGAAATAAGTTTAAATTGCCTTATGTTGCGACAACTGTTAGAATTGAATAACCAACGCATTGGTACCGAAGAACTCGGCAAAGCCTATACCTTATGTGTTTACATAGTAGCCCGTGTATTCAAAATTTTAATGCTCACACAAAAACAACACGAAGACCTGCGCATTGAATTTAGAGACGATATTGAAGCAATTGGGCAATTAATAGCTAATAATCATAATTTAATGAAAACAGCCATTTATAATGGTTTAGATGTTAACTGGCTCATTCAATTCAATGCACCTAAAGATATTGCTGCTATTTATAAAAATTTACGTGAAAACGGTTTCTTGAAATAGAAATTCAAATTGCAAAAAACAATTAAAAAGCACATCATAGCCAACCAATACAGTATTGGACAATTGCTTAAAAAGATTGACTAATAGAAAATTTAAATCATAATAATCACAAAAATCAAATAAACTTAGCGAAGCGTTCTCGTATGTTTGTGGAGAAAAAAGAGCCGATTACTACTGATTTTGTATTTTAGTAATTAATTCGGAAAAGGATAGTCGAACCAGAAGCGATCAGATACGCATTAGCG